>JAKJBX010000001.1 GCA_022706765.1 Bacillota bacterium | reverse complement strand
AGTAGCTCAAAATAAATCTGACTTGTAAAAAGTACGTTTAGTACTCTTAAAATTGACGAGAACTCTTTGTACATACTTGTACTTCTGTTCTCTACGCTATTCACTTTTCAAACTCCGGTTGCTTCTCGCAAAACGCTCTGTTTCCCGAGCCGCAAGAGTTATTATAACAGGAACTTCGGGCAATGTCAACACTTTTATTCTTTTTTTTCAAAAAAAAATGCCTAACGGCATTTTAGGTGCGTAGCCGCAAGCTTTTGCCAAGGAATTAATTAAATATTTTTATATGATAGGGAATAAAAATTCCCTATCATATAAAAATATTCGAACAGCAAATGCTATCCGAATATTTCCAAAAATTCTATGGAATTTGCGCTAAATCATCGTCCATTTCTTCATGACATTCATGAACATATGCCACGCGTTGATGCGCTGCACCGACTGCTTCGCCACAAGGCTGACCCTCGCGACCTCCTGACCGTCTATGGTCAGAATCAGTTCGCCGACCTGCTGGTTCTCAGCAACCGGCGCAATGACCGCGTCGGGCAGAACCGGCGTTACCTCCGCCTTGCCCTTCTTATCCTTGGACACCAGCTTTTTCAGGTCCGCCCCTGCGGTGACCTCGACCTGCTGCGCCCTGCCCTTTGACACATTGACGCTTCCGTAGCTGTCGCCCTTTGATGCGCCCGTCGCCATGGAGTAGTTGGCAAAGCCGTAGTCGAGCAGCTTTGAGGCGTTATTAAACCTGACCGTAGAGCTGGGCGCGCCCAGCACCACCGCAATCAGTGTCAGGTCATTCTTATTTGCCGCCGCCGACAGGCAGTAGAGCGCCTGTGAGGTCGAGCCGGTCTTGATGCCGATGCAGCCGCTGTAAAAGCGGACCAGCTTGTTGGTGTTGGCAAGCCCGAACTTGCCGTCTCGCAGGGTGTCCATCCATATGGTGAGGTAGGGGATGATTTTGTCGTGCTTTAAAAGCTCCCGTGACATCAGCGCGACGTCATGGGCGCTGCTGTACTGGTTCTCGCCGTCGAGCCCCGTGCAATTGATGAACACGGTGTCTTTCATGCCCAGCGCCTTTGCCCTCGTGTTCATGGCATTCACAAACGCGGGCGCGCTGCCTAAGATATGCTCCGCCATCGCCACGGAGGCGTCGTTGCCCGAAGCCACCGCTATCGCCTTTAACATCTCCGCCACGCTCATCTGTTCCCCCGGTTCAAGGTAGACCTGGGAGCCCCCCATGCTGCACGCATACTCGCTGGCGGTCACGATTTCGTCCATGGTGATTTTGCCGGTATCTATCGCTTCCATGATTAGCAGCATGGTCATAATCTTGGTGACGCTGGCGATTTGCAGGTGTTCGCCCGGGTTTTCCGAATACAGCACCTCGCCCGACTGCACATCCATCAGGACGGCGGACTTCGCTTCAAGCTCCAAGACCTTCGGCGCCTGCTCGGCATATGCCGTATTGAAAGTCAGCAATAATATCAGGATAAAAAACAGATAACGCATACCATTTTTCATATAGAACGACCTCCTGTTCTAATAAATGGTATGCGTCGATTTTTAGAAATATACGTTATTTGCTGACCTTCGCCCGGGGGTGGGCGTTATTGTAGACGTTCTTGATCTTGTTGTTGACGACGCTGGCATAGATTTGCGTCGAGGAAATATCGGAGTGTCCGAGCATTTCCTGTATAGACTTCAAATCCGCACCGTTTTCCAGCAGATGCACGGCAAACGAATGGCGCAGGGTGTGGGGCGTGATGTCTTTTTTGATGCCCGCCTGCGAGGTGTAGGCCTTGATGATTTTCCAAAAGCCCTGCCGGGTCAGCCTGCCGCCGTTGGAATTGATGAACAGCGCCTTGTCGTCGCCGCCCTTGACCATCGTCGGGCGGGCGGTGTGTATGTATTTCTTCAAGGCGTTGACTGCCTCGGTGTAGAGCGGGATGATTCTTTCCTTATTATTGCTTTTGCAAACGATGTAGCCGACGTCGGTGTTGATGCTGTCGATATCGAGCGAAATCAGCTCGGAAACCCTGATGCCCGTCGCGTACAGCACCTCTAACATCGCCTTGTCGCGCATGCCCTTGAAATCGACGCCCGCAGGCTGCTCCAAAAGCGTGTTGACCTCCTGGCTCGACAGCACCTGGGGCAGCTTGCGCTCGCTTTTGAGGGAGTGCAGCTCGCCGGTCGGGTCGCAGGCGCAGATTTTTTGCTTGAACATAAACTGATAGAACGCCCGGATGGACGCAAGGCTCCTCGAAACCGTCGCAACCGCCCTGCCCTCGTTTTGCAGATGAAGCATGTAGCTGAGGATAGCGGAAGGGCTGATGTCCTTATAATCTTCGATGCTGCACTTTTTGATATATGTAAAATACTGCTCAATATCCCGTCTGTAAGATTGCAGCGTATTTGCGGACAAGCGCTTGGTATGCTCCATATAGTCCACAAAACCGTTCAGATTGGCTTCCATCATAATGAATACTCCTTCCCGACAACCTGTCATTATGTAAACGTCCTAACCAATATCATACGCTAAAAAAAGCGTTTTGTACAGTGTTTTTATGCAATTTATTTAAAATTTTTCGGATTTTTGTCGAAAAATTATGTAAAACACAAGATGTTGTATGCCGAACTAAAATAGACCACTAATGTTTTTGACAAATACAGGAATGACGAAGGTGTCGACCAGCGCCGAGACAAATGTGACGGCAAGCAGCAGCATATACACCGCGGTGTATTTACGGATGTTCTTGCGTTTGACCTCCCTGTGCAGCACGTTTCGGTCGCCGTGGCGCTTTTCGCAGGCGAAGTTGTGCGAAACCACCGACATCACCGCCACCGCCGGCAGCAGGATGGTGCTTTGCGGCAGCACCGACACCAGCACGAACAGGAAGCCCTTTCCTCCGAAGAACAGCGCCATAAACCCGACCGTAAACCCGATGACAAAGCCCTTGACCGCCATATGCAGGTAGATGACTGCGACGGTATAGACCGACATCCCGCAAAGATACAGCAATATGACCATCCGCAGGTTGTTCATCATCGACTGGCGAAAGGTTTCGTCGGCACGGATCTCGCCATCGCTGATGCCGTTGCAAAAGCCGCTGATGACCGCCATAAGCTCGTCTGATTTTTCGGCGGGCAGCGAACGCACAAACAGCGCACCGCATATAATACCGGTCACAAAGCACAAAATCAACACAATATACTTCGCCGAGTTTTCCGCAATATGCTCGGAAACTATCCCCTTCAATCCCCTTGGCATCGGTATCATCCTCCGTTTTAGACCTTATACAAGAATCTATGCTTGTCCTGAGGAAAATATGACCGATAAAATGAAAAGCGCTAACGTAACCCTTTGCCAAGGAATCATTAAAGGTTTTTAAAATTATTTTTAAAAGGTATTGACAAACCTTCTCTTACGGGTGTAAGATATATACAACCTACAAATGTAGGAGCATGGAGAGGGGTCGATTTACAATGAAGGCGTTACCCAATATCAGCGGAGCGGAGCTTGAAGTAATGCAAGTCCTTTGGAAAGCCGGCAAGCCAATGAAAATACAGCAGGTGTGTGATGCGTTGAAAAACAGCGCATGGAAATACAACACCGTTGGCACGCTGCTGCTTCGCATGAGTGATAAGGGTGCGGTTTCCTCTGAAAAAATCAACAGAACAATTTATTATACGCCTGTCTTAAACGAGGAGGCATATAAAACGTTACAGACTAAAAGTCTTATACAAAAGCTATATAACGGCTCGATAAAAGAGCTTGCCGTATCACTTTTCAAGAGCGGGAATATGACAGCGGACGATATAGACGAGATACGTAAAATGTTTGATTTATAAGGGGGCGACTTTTATGATAACAGAGGTTTTTAGCAGCATACTCCTTATGTCGGCGGCAGGAAGCGTTCTATCATTACTGCTTTTACTTTTAAAGCCGGTTACCAAAAGGATATTCAGCCCGAAATGGCAGTATTATATTTGGATTACGGTTTTAATCGTGATGATACTCCCCGTATCATTTAGCTTGCCGCCAAAACCATCTGAGCTTACAGGTCGGCACGGTATCCAGGCAACAAATGAGGTAACAGACAATATGACACATCAAGAACAATCGGAAGCCACTGTTGTTCAAAATGTCATGCCGAAAGTAAAGACTGCTCCGGATATACAAATCCCAAGAAATATGATCTTTTATTTAAGTGCATTGTGGATTTTAGGTGCCATACTGGTTTTAACACATAAAATTATAAAATACTTACTATTCCTGAAAGTGATAAACAAAAATTCAAGGGCAGACACAGCGCTTAAAAATATACGTAAAAGACTGACTGTCCGCAGAACAAAAATGCTTGACGCACCTTTAATCGTCGGCTTATTTAAGCCTGTATTATTTCTGCCTGATACCGAAATAAAAGAGGACCATTTAAATTATATACTGATGCACGAATTGACACATTACAGGCGGCACGACCTTTTATACAAATGGTTTGCAATGCTGGTATCAAGTGTACACTGGTTTAATCCCCTGGTGTATATTGTATCGAAGCAGATCGACGAAGCATGTGAAATATCCTGTGATTTTGAGGTCGCAGCCAATTTATCCGAACAGGGAAAAAACAGTTATATGGAAATGATTTTGGATATGCTTTTAAATTCAGAAAATCAGCAACGCTTACTTACAACACAAATGGCAAGCAATAAAGGAATATTGAAGAGGAGATTTACCATGATTAAAAATATGTCTAAATCAAAAAAATATTTTGCGATCACAGGTGTTTGTGCGGCAATTATGATATTGTGCGCTGCTGTATTTGTAAGCGGTTTATACAATGCCAAATTTGTAAACAGCAATAAATTACCGTATAGTGGGGATGAAGTGACAGGTCATAAAACCAATTTCCTTTTAATAGGAAAAGATGAGGGCGAAAGGGCTGACAGCATATTATTGGTTTCGCTTGACAAAAACGATAATGCTATTTCAACATTATCCATTCCAAGAAATACTTTGATAAAAACGGATAATGAAAACATTAGGATTTCAGAGCTGTATTCTGCCGAAAACGGCAGCCAAAAAACAATGAATATCATTCAAGACACATTATCTGTTAAGGTTCACTATTATGCCGAAGTGGATTTGAATGTTTTAGAAAAGGTTGTTGATATATTAGGCGGAATTGATTTTGATGTGCCTGTAAAAATGGCGTATGAAGATCCTTACCAGAATTTGCATATAGATATTGATAAGGGTATGCAAAGATTAAACGGTGAACAATTCAGAAAAATTTGTCAATACAGGATCGGTTACCGTGAAGGAGATATTGCCAGAATACAAATGCAGCAAAGTTTGATTAAAGAACTTATTAAACAGACATTTAATTCAAAGAATATGGATAAAGCAGCAAAAATTTTTCATCAAATCTCTTCATCAATAAAAACAAACTACTCGTTAAATGATTTACAAAAGGATATGAAAACCTTAGCAAACATCAATACTGCCGACGCCATAAATCAATTCACGCTGCCCGGGGAAAATAAAATGACGGAGACATCCTTCGGACAGCTTTCGACCTATTTAGTTAACGAAAATGAGACAAGTGATATTGTGAAAAAATACTTTATGGAGTGAATGGGTATACGACGGTCAATTTTTCGAAAAGGGTTATAGTCCGTCAGAAATACAAAAAAAGCAAGGACAACATATAAGGTCCAAACGCGTAAGAAAAATAACAGTGCCTGACGTCACTGTTATTTTTAATAAAGTGTTATAAGGCTATTTCGTAATCTCGTTCGCACGCTTGGTACAGGCTTTCATCGCTTTTATGATGGCGTTTCTGAAACCGTTCGCCTCCAACTCGGCGACCGCCTTGATGGTCGTACCGCCGGGCGAACAGACCTGGTCCTTTAAGTCGCCCGGATGGAGTCCTGTTTCGAGCACCATCCTTGCGCTGCCGGCAACGGACTGCGCAGCCAAACGGTATGCCATCTCACGGGGGATCCCGTCTGCAACGGCGGCGTCAGCCATTGCTTCGATCATCATATAGACATAGGCGGGACTGCTTCCGCTTACGGAAACGACCGCATTCATATAATGCTCGTTCATCCGCTCGACCCTGCCGACGCTGCTGAATATTTCACAGGCAAGCGCTTCGTCCGCGGCGGTTGCGGGCAGCGCGGAGGATACGACCGTCACACCCTCGCCAATCAGCGCCGGGGTGTTGGGCATGACCCTCACCACCCTGACGTCCTGTTTGAAGTAGCTTTTGATGTGTGCGATCGTGATACCGGCGGCAATCGAGATATAAAGCGGTACGCCCACGTCCGATAGCTCGCCGAGCACATGGGGGAAAGCCACGGGCTTGACCGCTAAAATTACCACGTCCGCAAGGCTTGCCAGTGCGCGGGCGTTTTCGCAGACCGTGCAGCCCATCTTAGCGAAGGTTTCGGTCTTTGACACGTCCAAATCGGCGACAAAAATATGCTTGGGGTCAATGACGCCCGAGCCGATCAGTCCGCTTGCAATGGCACCGCCCATGTTGCCTGCGCCGATAAAGCCGATTTTCTTGTCTATCATTCTCCCACCTACTTATACGTTGATTTCGACATCGCCTGCGACGGCGCTTTTGTCGACAGGGATGCCCGCCAAAAACTCGGTGACCTGCTCTACCGACCTGCCGATGAAGTTTTCGGGCAGCAGGATTTCATAAATTTCTTCCTCAGTGATGTTAAACATCGGGTCGGCGGCGATCCTGCTGACCAAATCGTTCGGCTCGCCCTGCTCCTTCACGACCCTTGCTGCCTCAATCGAATGGACACGGATGCGCTCATGGAGCGCCTGCCTGTCCCCGCCTCGCTTGACGGCATCCATCATGATATTTTCGGTCGCCATAAACGGCAGCTCCGCCATAATCCGCCGGCGGATGACCATCGGATAGACGACAAGCCCTTTGGTGACGTTGATGTACAGATTCAAGATCGCATCGACCGCCAGGAACGCCTCAGGGATACTGATACGTTTGTTGGCGGAGTCGTCGAGCGTCCGCTCGAACCACTGGGTGGAGGCGGTAATTGCAGGATTTAAGGCGTCGACGATCACATAGCGTGCCAGCGACGACATACGCTCCGTGCGCATCGGGTTGCGCTTGTACGCCATGGCGGACGAGCCGATCTGTCCCTTTTCAAACGGTTCCTCTACCTCTTTTAAGTGCTGCAAAAGACGGATGTCGTTGCTGAATTTATACGCCGACTGCGCAACGCTGCTGAGAACGCTCAGCATCTGACTGTCGAGCTTTCGCGGATAGGTTTGTCCCGAAACGGCAAACACCTCGTCATAGCCCATCTTTTCGCAGATAAGCCGTTCCGCCTGTTTGACCTTTTCGTGGTCGCCGTCAAACAGCGTCAAAAAACTCGCCTGTGTGCCGGTCGTCCCCTTGGAGCCGAGCAGCTTTGCTTTGCTCAGCTGATGGTCGACATCCTCCAAGTCCATCAATAAATCCTGTATCCAAAGCGTCGCACGCTTGCCGACCGTGGTCAGCTGTGCGGGCTGGAAGTGCGTAAACGCCAGCGTGGGCAGGGATTTGTACTGCTCTGCAAAATCCGACAGCAGCGCGATCACCGTGACCAGCTTGTCACGGACGATCCGCAGCCCCTCGTGCATGATGATAATATCCGTATTGTCGCCCACATAGCAGGATGTCGCCCCTAAGTGGATGATGCCCTTCGCATCCGGGCACTGCACACCATAGGCATGGACATGCGCCATGACGTCGTGGCGCACCTTTTTTTCCTGCGCCTCGGCAACGTCATAGTTGATGTCGTCCGCATAGGCTTTAAGCTGGTCGATCTGCGCCTGCGTGATGTTGACGCCCAGCTCACGCTCCGCCTCGGCAAGCGCAATCCACAGCCTGCGCCATGTGCGGAACTTTTTGTCGGGGGAGAAGATCTCCTTCATCTCGTCGCTCGCATACCGGGAGTTGAGCGGGCTTTCGTAAATGTTTTTCATCATAGGTTCATTCCTTCACGGACGCAAATTATTATTTCAAGAATGCTTCAATGCGGTCAAGACCGTTTTTGATGTTTTCCATGCTCGTCGCATAGGACCAGCGCACATAGCCGTTCGCGCCAAAGCCGCTGCCCGGTACGAGCGCGACCCCGGCGGCTTCCAGCGCATGCGCACAGAATTCGTCGCAGCTGTTGATCACCTTGCCCTTGATCTCCCTGCCAAGCACGCCCTTGATGTTCATCATCACATAAAACGCCCCTTGGGGGGTCAGGCAGGAGAGCCCGGGGATGCTGTTGATGCGCTTCACCATATAGTCACGGCGCTTTAAGAACGCCTCCCGCATAATTTTGACGCTGTCCTGCGGTCCCAGCAAAGCGGCGACCGCAGCCGCCTGCGAAATCGAACAGGGATTTGATGCGGCGTGGCTTTGGACGTTGCCCATAATCGCCGCGATCTCACCCGTGCTGGCGGTGTAGCCGATGCGCCAGCCGGTCATGGAATAGCTCTTTGACACGCCGTTGACAACGATCGTCAGCGCCTTGATGTCGTCGCCGAGCGATGCGATGCTCACGTGCTGTTCGCCGCCGTAAATTAGCTTTTCATAGATCTCATCTGACACCACGAAGATGCCGTTTGCAACCGCAATACTTGCGATCCCGGCAAGCTCTTGCTTAGAATACAGCATACCCGTAGGGTTGCTGGGGCTGTTGAGCACAATCGCTTTGGTTTTCGGCGTAATGGCGGCTTTCAGCTGTGCCGCAGTGAACTTGAAGCCCGTCGATTCGGTAGTTTCAAGCGTCACGGGGACGCCGTCGGCAAGCTTGACCATCTCGGGATAGCTCACCCAAAACGGCGAGGGGATAATGACCTCGTCGCCCGGATTGAGGATGGCGCAGAACACGTTGACCAGCGAATGCTTCGCACCGTTTGACACGACGATGTCGCTTGGCTTATATGTAAGACCGTTGTCGTCTTGCAGCTTTTTGCATATCGCTTTTTTGAGCTCAAGCGTACCCGAAGCGGGCGTATATTTCGTGAAGCCTTTGTTGATCGCCTCGATGGCAGCCGCCTTGATGTGGTCGGGGGTATCGCAATCCGGTTCGCCTGCGCCGAAGCCGACGACATCCTCACCGTTTGTAAGCATTTCCTTGTATTTTGCGTCAATCGACAGCGTCGGTGAGGGGCTGATTGACAAAGATTTCTGAGATAATTTCATTTTAAGGTCCATCCCTTCAAAAATTGTATATGATATATAGATTATATCATATACCAAAAGACAAGAAAATGCAATAATTAATTTTAATTTTTCAAAATTTGTTTCAACGCCCTATGGAGGTTGCCAAACATGATTTGCCGGACCAAGCCCTCGTCATAGTTATTGTGCAGCAGTGCATCGGCGATCTTGCCCATGTCCTCTACACCGCCAACGCCGTTTGGCAGGTCGTCCACGCCGTCAAAGTCGGCACCGAAGCCGACGGTTTCCCTGCCGCCCAGCGACAGCATATGCTCGATGTGCCGCAGTATATCGTCAATGGAAGCGCCGCCCTCACGCAAAAAGTCGCTGCAAAGGTTGATACCGATAAAGCCGCTCCGGCGAACGATTTCGCCGATCTGCTCATCGGTCAGATTGCGCTGATGCGCGCAAATGCGCTTGGCGTTCGAATGCGATGCGATGAACGCCGCATCCGAGGCTTGTGCAACATCCCAAAAACCTTTTTCAGAAAGGTGCGATACGTCCACCAGCATACCCAGCCTGTTCATCTCGGCGACTACACTTTTGCCAAAGGTCGAAAGTCCGCCCGCGGACGCCCCCTCGCCGACGCCGTCGCCCAGCGCGTTCCTGCCGTTCCAGGTGAGGGTCAGCGCACGCACGCCGAGCTTATGCAGCATACGCAGCGCCGACAGCCTGCCGCACAGGGCGCTGCCGCCCTCGACGGACAGCACCGCACCGCCGCCGTCAACGTCCTGCGGTTTGGTGATGACGGGGATTTGATTTTTTTCACACTCTATGTAAAACTTATCAATGATGTCAAGACAGCGTGTCAGGCATCCGCCCGGCTCATACTTCGGGTCGATCCATGCGGCATAAAACTGTATTTGGCTGACCTGCCGTTTGAGCCGCCGGTAATCCACGTGCCCGTCGTTCTCATACAGGTCCTGACCTGCGTCAAGTATCCGTGAAATCGTATCGCAGTGCGCGTCGCTGAACACATCATCACCTCACATAAATGCGTTTTCGATATGGTTTATCTGTATCAACCGGGGCTTATCCGCCGTCACCGCCATATGTACCTCGATGACGTCAAAGCGTACATATGCCTCGCCGTACTGCTGCATGTAGACCTCCGCCGTCTTTTTCATGCTGCGGATTTTGCGGAAGGTCACCGCCTCGGCGGGCGTGCCGAACGCCATATCACACCGTGTTTTGACCTCTATAAAGACAATGTATTCGCCCTTTTGCGCAATGATGTCTATCTCGCCGCCACGGATCAAGAAGTTGCGCTCAAGGATTTTGTACCGTTTTTTCTTCAAATATTTTTCCGCCGCATCCTCGCCGTGTCTGCCGATAGTCTTGCGGTATTTTTCCATTTCATCACCTTAGCTTCAAGTCAAAGGATTTCCTGTGGACGAGGCTTGCGCCGAAAGCTTTCAGCGCCTCGTAATGCGCCTTGGTGCCGTAACCCTTGTGCTTAGCAAAGCCGTATTGCGGGTACTGTTCGTCGAGCGTCTGCATGTACCGGTCACGGCTCACCTTGGCAAGCACCGAGGCGGCGGCGATGGAGATGCTTTTGCTGTCGCCCTTGACCACGCATGCATGGGGAATGTCCATGTCTTTGATTTGGTTGCCGTCGATCAGCACATAGTCAGGTGTAAAGGACAACGCCTTTACAGCATTGCGCATTCCTTTAAAGGTAGCGTTTAATATGTTCACCCTGTCGATTTCATCGCTGTCAACAAACACAACGCTGTACGCGAGGGCGTTTGCGATGATCTCGTCATAAAGCCTATCCTTCTTTTTATCGGTCAGCTTTTTGGAGTCGTCGATGCCCGCCAAATAACAATCGGCAGGCAGTATGACGGCGGCAACGCAAACGGGTCCCGCAAGCGGACCTCTCCCCGCCTCGTCTACCCCTGCGATATGCCGGTATCCGCATTGCATCAGACCATGCTCAATTTCCCAAAGCCCTGCGACCCTCTCTGTATCATTCATCACAATAACCCCACAATCACGGCATTTCAAGTGTGATCTTGCCAAGCTTGCAGCCCCTGAACTCGTCAAACAGTATCCGCGCCGCACGCCCGGTATCCACCTCACCGCCGGATACTAAGCAGCCCCTGCGCTTACCGATTTCGGCAAGGATCTCATGCCCCTGCTTGCCCGCAAGATCGTCGAGCTTATAGCGCGTCTGCAAAAGCTCGGGGTGGTTTTGCGCAAAGAACGCACAAAGCAGGCAGCCTGCCTCGACGATATCATAGACCTCGTCACGGATGGCGCCCGTGAACGCTAAATGCAGACCGGTTTTTTCGTCATCAAACCTCGGCCATAAAATACCGGGCGTATCCAAAAGCTCAAACCCGCCGCTCACCCGGATCCACTGCTTGGTGCGGGTGACGCCGGGCTTGTCCTCCGCCTTTGCGCCCGCCCTGCCGGCGAGCTTGTTGATAAACGCGGACTTGCCTACGTTCGGTATCCCGACAATCATCAGCTTCGGCGGACGTTTTTTCATGCCCTTTTCGGCGTCCTTTTGATACTTGTCCCGCATCACAAGATCAACGGCAGCCTTGAACTGACCCAGACCTTTGCCGCTGATAGCGTCCACCGCAACCGCCGTCTTTCCCCGGCTTTTATAGTATGCGACCCACGCCTCGGTTGCGGCGGGGTCCGCCATATCGCATTTGTTGAGCACCATAACCTTCGGTCTTGAAGCGGTCATCTCATCCACATCCGGGTTGCGTGAGGAATACGGAATGCGGGCATCGACAAGCTCGACCACCACGTCGACGATCTTGATGTTCTCCAAAATCAGACGGCGAGTCTTTGCCATATGCCCGGGGTACCAGTTGATCACCATAGCGTTATTCCAAACCGCCAAACTGTGAAAACGGCCACAGCCTGAACAGTGCGTGTCCCAAAAGCGACTTGTTTTTAATCAGCCCGCTGCTGTTGTCGGCGCTGCCCACAACGGAATATCTGCTGTCCTTACTGTGTCCCCTGTTGTCGCCCATCGCGAAGAAATAACCTTCCGGCACCGTCACGGGAAACTTCACGTCGCCCGGTGCGGTCGTGGGCATCTTGATATAGTCCTCGTCGATCACCTTGCCGTCGACGATGACAATGCCCTTGGCAAAGTCAATGTCGATCGTCTGTCCCGCGGTGGCGATGACACGCTTGATATACGGCTTGGTTTTGTCACGCTCGGGTCTGAAAACCACAATGTCGCCGTTTTGGGGCGTGTAGCCGAGCCGCCACACAAACAGGCGGTCACCCGTGTGCAGGGTATTTTGCATGGATTCGCCCTCGACCGTAACCAAGGTGAACAAAAACGCCTTGATGATCAGCGCAATGACCACCGCAACGACAATTGCCTCCGCCCACTCGAATGCTTCCTTTTTCCAACCGGTTTTGGGTCCGGACGGTTGTCCGGACGGTTGTCCGGTCAGCTCCGCCGTTTCATTCACAGTATCTTCTGTATGGGTTATTTCGTTATTAATTTCGTTGTTGTCCATGCGATCATCCTCCAAAATAGCTTATATCTTTTCGTTTCAAGCGGTCACGCTTGAAACGAAAAAGGCGCAACCTCCGACACAAACGCAGCTAAGCGGCGTATGTCGGGCAGCCACGCCTTTCATCCTTTGATTGTTACAGCCTTTGCTTGACCTTGGCAGCCTTGCCGACTCTGTCACGCAGGTAATAGAGCTTCGCACGCCTGACCTTACCCTTGCGGATAATTTCGATGCGGTCGATGTTCGGCGAGTTCACCGGGAAGGTCTTTTCAACGCCGACACCATAGGAGACACGGCGAACCGTAAAGGTTGCGCTGATTCCGCCATGGTTCTTTTTGATGATGATGCCTTCAAACATCTGTATCCTCTCTCTTGCGCCCTCTTTGACCTTAATGTAAACACGGGCAGAGTCGCCGACATTAAGCTGCGGCAGGTCCGTTCTGATTTGATCGGCACCTATCTGTTTTACCAAATCCATGAATGTTCTCCCTTTCTTCTAAGACAGTCATACACCGACGATGGATGCAGCGGATTGCCCGTTATTAAACACAAAGCATATTTTAACATATATTCTGTCAACTTGCAAGTGTTTTTTATTTAATTTAGGAAATTACAACATTTATGTTGTAATTTCCACGCTTCGGCGAAATAAATTCGCCTGCGCTTACCCTCGCGGGGCGATAAGATGCGTTTCGGAAAGCGCTACGCGCCGAAACACTTTTTCAAATGTTCAAAAAATTATTAACCTCAGCAGCTTTTTCCCACTCTGCGCATTTTTTCCTTTTCAAAGTCCATGATTTCCTCCTCCGTCTGCGGCGAGAGCGGCGGCACAGGAGTGGGGTTGCCCGCCTCGTCGAGCGCGACGAAAATCATGCGCGCCTTGTTGGACAAAACCTGGCTGCCGTTTCGCATATTCTCGGCATAGACCTTGATGGCGATGCTCATCGACGTGGTGCCGACATAGACCAGCTTTGCCTTGATCATCAGCATTTCGCCCATCCTGACGGGATGACGGAAGGAAATATTGTCAATCGAAACGGTGGCGACGACCCTGCCCGAATGGCGTGAAGCGACCAATGCGCCGGCGATGTCCATCCAGTACATCAAACGTCCGCCCATGAGGTTCCCCAAAAGGTTGGTGTCGTTGGGGAGCACAAGCTCCGACATCACGACCTCGGTTTCCTGCGGTGTTTTTGGCTGCATAATGATCACCTCCCGTTCTTAATGATAAAAGCTCCGCCTTATTATAAAAGCTCCACCTTTGTCGGCTTGCCGCTGATCTTGGTGCTCTTCATGGCGGCAACGATTTGCTTTGCCTTTCCGTCCGGCACATCGACGATGCTGAAATGGTCAAAGATTTCGATCTTGCCGATGTCGCTGCCCGGGATACCGCCTTCACCTGCAACGGCGCCGACGATGTGCTTAGGTGCGATTTTATCCGCCCTGCCGATGTGCAGCTTGATGCGGGACATCCCCGCCTCGGGCGCGGTGTGCTCGGTGTATTCGTCTGCCAAATACTGCTTTTGGGGCTTTTGGTCGCCTAAAATATAGTGCACCAGTGCGGCGGCAACCTCCGATGAAGTATATCCCCCGTCCAGCAGATCGTCTACCGTTTTAAGCTCATGGGTCAGATCCTTTTCCTTTAATATTGCCGTGATTTGGTCAATAAATTTGCGGGTTTTTCTGCCCTCGACCTCCACCGCCGACGGAATGGCACGCTGGACGATTTTGCTTTTGGTGAAGTGCTGTATCTCGCGCAGGAACAGCTGCTGCCGCCTGCCCGTCATAAAGGTGTGGGAGATGCCGTCCTTGCCCGCCCGCCCCGTTCTGCCGATACGGTGGACGTAGTATTCGATGTCCTGCGGCAGATCGTAGTTATAGACGCACTCAATGTCATCGACGTCGATGCCCCTTGCGGCGACATCTGTTGCGACCAGAACATTGACGCTGCCGTTTTTAAAGCCCGCCATTACGAGATTCCTCGCCTGCTGCTTCATGTCGCCGTGCAGTCCCTGCACGCTGTAATGCCGGTCAACGAGGTATGAAACCAGCTCATCCACCATTTTTTTGGTGTTGCAGAAAATAATCGAGCGCCCCGAGTTGCTGAGGTCGATCAAACGGCACAGCGCCTCGTTCTTTTTGCCCCTCGGCACGTCATAGTAATACTGCGTGATGCTGGGCACGGTCATTTGCTTTTTGGAGACGTTGACTATTTGGGGTTCTTTTTGGTATTTATGCGTGATGTCCAGGATGCCCTTGGACATTGTCGCCGAAAACAGCACCGTCTGCCGGTCGGTGGTAGTATGTTGCAAAATCCTTTCGATGTCCTCACGAAAGCCCATGTTGAGCATTTCGTCCGCCTCATCAAGCACCACCAGCTTGATACTCCCCAGCCTGACGGTCTTGCGGTTGATGTGGTCAATTACACGCCCCGGCGTGCCGATGACGATCTGTGCCCCAAGCTTTAACGCCTTGATTTGACGGTCGATGGGCTGTCCGCCGTAAATCGGGATGGTTTTGACGCCGTGCATGAACTTGGCGAACTTTCGGATCTCGTCGCATGCCTGCACCGCAAGCTCCCTCGTCGGGCAGAGCACGAGCACCTGTATGCCCCTGTCGGCGATGTTGATGTTTTGAATCGCCGGAATGCCAAAGGCGGCGGTTTTGCCCGAGCCGGTCTGCGACAGCCCAATGACATCCGAACCCTGCATGATCAGCGGGATGGTTTCCGTCTGTATTTGGGTCGGTTCTTCATAGCCCATTTCAGTGATTGCTTTGATGACCTTCTCTGTGATGCCGATGTTACTAAATGTAGAATTATCCATATGTCTCCTTAATTTTTATTTGCCTAATAACTTCTTTGTCTGCTTTGCAATATTGCAGGCGGTCAGCCCGTACTCTTCGAGCAGGCACTGAGGCTTGCCCGACTTACCGAACACGTCATTGATGCCGACACGCACCATCTTAGCCGGGTAGTTTTCCGAAAGCACCTCCGCCACCGCACTGCCGAGCCCGCCGATGATGCTGTGCTCCTCTGCCGTGACGATTGCGCCGGTCTCCTTTGCCGCTTTGATGATGATGTCCTTATCGATCGGCTTGATCGTGTGGATGTTTACCACCCGTGCCGAAATGCCCTCGTCCGCCAATGTCTGAGCCGCTTTGACGGCTTCCTGCACCATCAGACCCGTCGCGATGATCGTTACGTCGCCGCCATCTTTGAGCTGCACGCCCTTGCCCAGCTCGAACTGATAGCCGCTGTCATAGACATACGGCACAGCCAAGCGCCCGAAGCGCAGATACACGGGACCTTCATGCTTGATCGCCGCCTCAACGGCGCCCCTTGCCTCATAGGCGTCGGCAGGGTTGATGACCACCATGTTCGGCACGGTGCGCATCAATGAGATGTCCTCGACCGCCTGGTGCGACGCGCCGTCCTCGCCGACCGATACGCCGGCATGGGTGGCGCCGATCTTGACATTCAGGTTCGGATAGGCGATGGAGTTTCTGACCTGTTCAAACGCCCTGCCCGCCGCAAACATCGCAAAGCTGCTGGCAAAAACGACCTTGCCGGTTGTGGCGATACCCGCAGCAGTCGACATCATGTTGCCCTCGGCAATGCCGACGTTTATAAAACGCTCGGGATATTTTTTCTTAAAGGTTTCGGTTTTTGTCGACTTGGAAAGGTCGGCGTCCAACACCACGATGTCATATTGTCCGCCGAACTCGGCAAGCGCCTCGCCGTATGCTTCTCTCGTCGCTTTCTTATCAGCCATTATATTTCGCCCCCCAGTTCTTTGATGACCGCATCAATCTCGCTGACCGCCTGCGCATATTGCTCGTCGTTGGGCGCGTTGCCGTGCCAGCCTGCGTTGTTTTCCATAAACGACACGCCCTTGCCCTTGACGCTTTTGGCAATCAGGATCGAAGGCTTGCCCTTGCACACCCTTGCCTGAGCAAAGCCGCTGCGGAGCGAGTCGAAATCATGTGCGTCGACCAAAATGACGTTCCAATTGAACGCTTTAAACTTTTCGTCCAGAGGGAGCGGCGACATCACGTCGGCGATGTTGCCGTCTATCTGCAAGCCGTTGAAGTCGAGGACGGCGCAAAGGTTGTCCAGCTTATAATGTGCGGCAAACATCGCCGCCTCCCAAACCTGCCCTTCCTCGCACTCGCCATCGCCGAGGATGGTGTAGACACGGTAGTCTTTGCCGTCGAGCTTTGCCGACAGTGCCATACCGTTTGCCGCTGAAATGCCCTGACCGAGCGAGCCGGTCGACATATCGACGCCGGCAACGTCTTTGAGGCTCGGATGTCCTTGCAGGCAGCAGTCAGTCTGACGAAAGCCGGTGATGAGCGACTTGTCGAAAAAGCCCCTTTCGGCAAGGATGCCGTACAGTGCTGGCGAACAATGACCCTTTGACAGCACAAACCTGTCACGGTCAGGGTTTTTGGGGGTTTGGGTGTCGAGGTTTTGCATCTCCTCAAAATAGAGCAATGTCAAAATGTCGCTGATGGACAGCGATCCTCCCGGATGCCCCGAGGCGGCGCTATGTACTGCGTCCAAAACGTGACGCCTCACCTTAGCGGCGATGAGTTTCAATTCATGGTTGTTCAAACTGGTTTCCTCCCTTGTTATTGATGAAGCCTTCGCCCAGCACCTCTCTGACGTCGGTCAGAATCACAAAAGCCGAGCTGTCGAGCTTTTTGACCATGTCTTTGAGTACCGGTATCTGGTTGCGTTTGACGGTGCACATCAGGACGACCTTATCCTGCCCGCTGTACATGCCGCAGCCGTAAAGCCCCGTGACGCCCCGTTTCAAATCCCGGTTAATGGCTGCCGCAATTTCCCTGTGGCGGTTTGAAATGACAAAAACGGTCTTGGCGAACTTGCCGCCGTCGATGATGGTGTCGATCATATATGTTGACGCATAGAGCGATATCGTCGAATAAAGCCCGATTGTGATGTCCCCGAAAACCACGGTCGCAAACAAAATGACCGAAACGTCCGCAAACAGCAAAAGACGCCCAATCGGTATATGCCGGAATATGCGCTGCAAAAGCTTTGCCACGATGTCCGTGCCGCCCGTTGTGGAATCCGACACAAACACCAGCCCAAGTCCTAGACCCATCATGACGCCGCCGAACACCGAGGCGAGCAGCAAGTCGTCCGTCAGCGCCGGCAAGCCGGAAAAAAGGTCGATGAACACCGACAGTAGCACGGTTGCGGCAATGGATTTTATCGCAAATGCCCTGCCGTCGTTTCGCATACCCAGCAAAAAAAGCGGGATGTTAAACGCAATGGCGATCACGCCGATGGGAAAGCCGGTGATATAATGCAGCACGATTGCCAGGCCGCTGATCCCCCCGCCCGCAAGCCTGTTAGGCGAAAGAAACAGCGTGACTGCAAGAGCCGCCGCCAAAACACCGAATATTATTATAGCATAGTTTACAGCAATTGAAAAGATTTTTTTCACGCATCATCATCCGCACAAAAATATTCACTGATTTGATACGAATATCCAATTAAAGACACGATATAATTGCGCGTGATTTTACCGTCAGACGAGGCGGCAGGTTCCGGCAATAATTTGTTTATCGGCGGGTTCTGCCAACAAAGTATCACGGCAAAATCGCCGCAAAGGATATTGGGCGTTTAATTGGATATTAGGAATCCAAAATCAGTGACATAATCTCGTCAAGGCGCACCTTGCCGCCCGAAAGATATATGTATCCGATGAGTGCCTCTAACCCCGTCGCACTGCGGTAATCCGCCATGTCCGCATTCTTCGGGACGGCGGACTTCGCGTTCCTGCCCCGCTTGAACACGGCGATCTCGTCGCCGGTCAGCCTGTCCTCTATGCGCTTGAAGCTTTCGCTCTGCGCCGAGGCGTTGACCGTCATCGTCGCCGCCTTGTGCAGCTTGTCGACCGGCATATTGCCCCTGCGCACCAGCATCTCACGCACATAAAGCTCGTAAACCGCATCGCCGATATATGCCAGCACAAGCGGCGAGTATTCGTCCGCCCTGTTTAGATTACCCATGCATCCTACCACCCGTCCGGAACCTGAACTGTTTCTTCAAAACAATAACCTCCCCCGCATTTCGGGCTTATAGATGGCAAGCACCCGCCGTGTGTTCACGGGATGCGTTGCGTTTAAATTGATGAAAAACTCAAACCAGCCCTTTGTGCGCTCCGCCTGGGCAAGGTAGGCGTCGACGTTGACGTTCTTATACAGATGCCGACCAAGCAACAGCAGGAATATGCCGTGCTTGCCCTCAGGGCAAAGCTGTAAAGCGATCCTGTCGCAGCTGTATTCCTGCGCCCTCGTCATCGCCGTTCCCAGGACGGGGATGAACTTGGCAAGCAGGATGCTGGCGTTGTACCAAAAGCGGGTGTGCAGCAGCTTGATGTGCGCCATCTCATGCGCCAAAATGAACGATACCGCTGAGAGGTCCTTATGCTCTAAGTAGGCGATTTCAAAGATTTCGGTATTCAGGTGCACATAATTTCTGCCCCAAAAGTATGCGGCAAAGGCGTTCAGCAGACCGTTTTCGTGCTTGATATAGATGGCGGGCACCCTTTTGAGCCCGAGCTTTCGGGCATAGTCCCGTGCGACCTCATAAAGCTGCGGGAACTGGTCCTCGCTGACCCGTACCGAGTAGACCCGTGTGCTGGCAAAGGTCGTACCCATGCTGAAAAAGGCAACCGCATACAGCGAAGCCGCCGCATAGTAGATGTTCTGGATGACCCCGCCGGAGGCAATCGTCCGCCACATCAGGAAGACGCCCGCAACCAAAAATGCGGCGACAAGCGTGTTGATGAGCGCGCAGATAAAGTATATGCCGCGCTCGCACGGATGGCGCAGCTTGTTGATTTGCACGGTATCCAAACAAACCTCCCCTTTCGCAGGGGATGGACAAAGTAACCGAAAGCTCCGGCTATTGCTTTCGCCATTTCACGCCGCTTGGCGTATCTTCCAAAATAATCCCCTGTGCGTTTAGTTTATCCCGAATGGCATCCGCCAATGCAAAATTTTTATCTTTGCGCGCCTGCTGACGCTCGGCGATCAGCTTTTCGACTTCGGCGTCAACGCCTTTGTCCTGCGGCTTTTGCAGGATACCCAAAACGCCGCCGAGCGTTTTAATGGTGTCGATGGCTAAAACCACCGTGTCCTTGCCTGCGTCCGCACCCACCAAGCTGTTGACATCCCTGACCAAATCAAACAGCGCCGATATGGCAAGCGCCGTGTTGAGGTCGTCGTCCATCGCCTCGGAAAACGCCTTTTTATAGCCGTCCAGCAGGGCGGCGACACCCTCGTCCGCCTCACCTTCGGCGGCGCTTTCAAGCAGAAATTCCAAATTATATATGCAGGTATAGAGCCTGTCAAGCCCTGTCTGCGCCTGAACCATCAGGTCCTTGGAAAAGTTCACGGGGCTTCTGTAATGCGCCGACAGCATGAAGAACCGAACGGTTTCGGGGTCGAATTCCGCCAATATATCACGCACGGTAAAGAAATTGCCGAGCGATTTGGACATTTTTTGATTGTCAATATTGATGTAGCCGTTGTGCAGCCAGTAACGTGCGAACGGCTTGCAGTTGGCGCATTCGCTTTGGGCGATCTCGTTTTCGTGGTGGGGGAAAATGAGATCCTGTCCGCCGCTGTGGATGTCGATCGTTTCACCGAGGTATTTGTTCGCCATGGCGGAGCATTCAATGTGCCAGCCCGGTCTGCCAAGCCCCCACGGGCTTTCCCACGCAGGCTCTCCCGGCTTTTGCTTTTTCCACAGCGCAAAGTCCATGACGTCCTGCTTTTGCTCGTTGACGTCGATCCTTGCACCCGCTTCGAGCTCTTCGAGCGGCTGGTGCGATAGCTTGCCGTAGCCCTCAAAGGAGCGTGTGGAAAAATATACGTCGCCGTCTGACCCATAGGCGCTGCCTTTTTCGATCAGCGTTTTGATGATGCCGATGATGGCGTCGATGTTTTCGGTCGCCCTGGGGTGGACGGTCGCACGCCGGATGCCCAGAGCGTCAGCGTCTTTAAAATATTCCGCAATGAAACGCTCGCCAAGCGCCTTAACCGTGATGCCCTCGTCGTTGGCACGGCTGATCATCTTATCGTCAATATCGGTAAAGTTCTGGACAAAGGTCACCTTATAGCCGCAGTATTCAAAATACCGGCGGAGGGTGTCAAAAACGATGAACGGGCGGGCGTTGCCGATGTGGAAATAGTTATACACCGTCGGACCGCACGAGTACATCTTCACCTCGCCGCTGCACAGCGGCTTAAATTCCTCTTTTCGTCTGGTCAGCGTATTATACAGTCTCATCTTTTGCTTCTCCCTTGTTTTCAAGCTTTTCGATCCTGAGCAACAGCTTGCAAAGCTCCATGGAAATCGGGTCGGGGATGTGGATCTGGTCAAGATCGCAGATGGAATTGACACGCTTGTCGTCAATCTTGACGATCCTGCCCGGCACGCCGACGCAGGTGCTGTTCGGCGGCACCTCGGATAAAACAACCGCATTTGCCGCAATCTTGGAGTTGTCGCCCACGGTGAACGGACCCAAAACCTTTGCGCCGCTGCCGATGGTGACGTTGTTGCCGATGGTCGGATGGCGTTTGCCGGTATCCTTACCGGTACCGCCCAGCGTGACGCCCTGATAGATGGTGCAGTTGTCGCCGACGACTGCCGTTTCGCCGATGACGACGCCGGTGCCGTGGTCGATGAAAAGTCCCTTGCCAATGGTCGCAGCAGGGTGGATCTCAATACCGGTCTTATCCCTGCACCGCTGCGAAATATAGCGCGCGATAAAGTGCATATTGTGCCGGTAAAACCAGCTGGCACGCCTGTGGCTGATGACCGCACGCAGCCCGGGGTACAAAAAATAGACCTCCCACGCACTTCTCGCCGCAGGGTCGCGTTCCATGATGACCTTGATATCCTCACGTATTCTTTTAAACAGCATATAAAGCCCCCGCCCGAATCAGAATTTTAGCGTTTTAAGCCGGGATACCGCCTCGGCGGTGTTCTCACGGCTGCCAAAAGCAGTGAGTCGAAAATATCCTTCGCCGCTCGGTCCAAAGCCGACGCCTGGCGTTCCCACGACGTTCGCTTCGCTGAGCAGCTTATCAAAAAATGCCCACGACGAAAGTCCGCTCGGGGTTTTGAGCCAGATATAAGGCGCATTGACGCCTCCGAACACCGAAATGCCCATTTCACGGACGCCCTCACGTATGATTTTGGCATTTTCCATATAATATGCGATCATACCGGCAATTTGTGCTTTTCCCATATCGGAATATGCCGCCTCGGCGCCCCTCTGGATAATATACGGCGTGCCGTTGAACTTGGTCGAGTGCCTTCTGTTCCACAGCGGATTGACCTGAACCTTCTCGCCGCCCTTAGTGTAGGCGCAGAGCGCCTTGGGCACGACCGCAAATGCGCAGCGTGTTCCCGTAAAGCCGGCGTTCTTTGAAAAGCTGCGGAATTCAATGGCGACTTCCTTTGCACCGGCGATTTCATAGATGCTCCTTGCGACGTCAGGCTCTGAAATATACGCCTCATATGCGGCGTCATACAAAATGACGACCTTGTTTTCTCTGGCATAATCTACCCATTTTTTTAGCTCATCCCTCGTAATGGTCGTGCCCGTCGGGTTGTTCGGAAAGCACAGGTAGATGATGTCGACCTTTTCGGTCGGGATGGACGGCACAAAATTGTTCTCCGCCGTGCAGGGGATATAGACGATTTTGCTCCACTTGCCACCGGGCAGAAGGTCGCCGCTGCGCCCGCCCATGATGTTCGTGTCGACATACACGGGATAGACCGGGTCGGTCACCGCAACGATGTTGTCGGCGCCAAAGATGTCGCCGATGTTGCCGGTGTCGCTTTTGGAGCCGTCGCTGATGAACACCTCATCAATGCCGATGTCAATGCCCTTGGGCGCATAGTCGTTCGCGATGATTTTCTCAATCAGAAAGTCATAGCCCTGCTCCGGACCGTAGCCCCGAAAGGTTGATTGTTCCGCCATCTCGTCGACCGCCTTGTGCATGGCGTCGATGCACGCCTGCGGCAGCGGCAGCGTCACGTCGCCGATGCCCAGTCGGATGACCTTTTTGTCGGGATGTGCCGACGCAAAGGCGTTCACACGTTTTGCGATTTCCGAGAACAGATAGCTCCCTTGAAGCTTTAAGTAATTTTCGTTTACCAGTGTCAAATATACCAGTCCTTTGAATTTAATTGCGCTCCGGCGAAGTGAATCCGTCTGCGCTGATTTTTTCTTAGATTAATCGCCCCAAACACCCTCGAACACCGTGGTTGCGGGTCCGGTCATATAGACGTGATTGTCCGCTTCGTCCCATGAAATCTGCAAGTCGCCGCCCAAAAGCTGCACCGTGGCGGTACGGTCAGCCAGTCCGTTTAAAACCGACGCTACCAAAACGGCGCACGCGCCCGTGCCGCAGGCAAGCGTTTCGCCCGCACCGCGCTCCCACACACGCATACGCAGAACGCTGCGGCTGATGACTTGGACAAACTCGGTGTTGGTGCGCTTTGGGAAAATTGAGTGGTTTTCAAACTTCGGTCCGATTTTTTCAATTTCAAGGTCCTTCAAATCGTCCATATAGGTCACAGCATGGGGGTTGCCCATCGACACACAGGTGACGGCATATTCCTCGCCGCCGACGGAGATGATTTTGTCGACGAACTCACCGTCGCCGGTGTAATCCACGGGAATAAGCTGGGGCGTCAGGACAGGCTCGCCCATGTCGACACGCACCCGCTCGACCATACCGTCCGTCAGATGCAGCGTCAGGTACTTGACGCCTGCAAGCGTTTCGAGCGAGACCTCCGTCTTGTCGGTCAGTCCCTTATCATAAACATATTTGCCGATACAGCGTGTGGCATTGCCGCACATCTCCGACTCGCTACCGTCGGAATTGAACATCCGCATACGGAAGTCCGCACGCTCGGACGGCATAATCAGCACCAGCCCGTCGGATCCGACACCGAAATGCCTGTCGCTCATCTGAATGGCAAGCGTCGAAGGGTCGGCGACCTGCTCCTCAAAGCCGTTTATATAAATGTAATCGTTTCCTATGCCGTGCATTTTTGTGAATTTCATCTTTGTTCCTCCAAACAATTTTAGATGTCACCCATGGTAGATTACCTTATTATACAATAAAAGCCGCCTTTTGACAAGACGGCTGTTTATATTTTGTGTTGTGGGAAATTGCTAAATTTCCCGCAACACAAAAGCATTTAATTGTTTCCCTGGCAATGTCTTTCGGCTGTGCACCTAAAAAATGCTGCAATCCTTAATACAGCCCGCATCTCACAGCCCCGTAGTGCTTTTGGGGTTGACGATGTTGCGCCAGTCGAGGTCGCCCCGCGCAAGACCCTGGATCAAAACCTCGGCGGTCGCCACGTTGGTCGCAAGCGGAATGTTATGTACGTCGCAAAGGCGCAGCAGCGCATTAACGTCCGGTTCGTGCGGCTGTGCGGTCAGCGGGTCACGGAAGAACAGCACCAAATCAATTTCGTTATAGGCGATCCTTGCCCCAATCTGCTGGTCGCCGCCCTGCGGTCCCGACAGAAACCGATGAACATTCAGCCCCGTCGCTTCAATGATCAAAGAACCGGTCGTGCCCGTGGCGACTAAATTGTGCTTGCTGAGGATCCCGCAGTAGGCGATGCAAAATTCCACCATAAGCTCCTTCTTTTTGTCGTGCGCAATCAGTGCTATGTTCATACCCTCTACCTCGCTTTATTTATCGTTTGAACAGTCCAAAAAGACCCTTCTTCTCGTCCTTCAATATCGGCACCTTTTTGCCCAAAATACGCTTGGCGATGTTCAAAAACGCCATGCCGCACCGCAGCTTGGTCGACAGGACGACAGGTCTTCCCCGGTTGTTAGATACCGTGACGGCGCTGTCGTCAGGCACTGCGCCGATGAGCGGAACCGCCACTGTGTTCATAATGGTATCAATATCTATCATATCACCTTTTTTAATCATGTCAATATTTATTCTGTTAATTATTAAAAAAACATTGGTCAGCCCCATGCCTTCAAGACGTGCGGCGACACAGTCAGCGTCACGGATGGAGATCAACTCGGGTGTGGACACGATGATCGCCCTGTCCGCCGCAAGAGACGCCATCACAAAGCTGTCGTCAATGCCGGCGGCACAGTCGATGATAATGTAGTCATAGTGGCTGCGCAGACTGTCGACAAGCGACCTGAACCCTTCCTTGTCGATGTCGGCGCCGTTTGCGTTGTGCGGTGCGGACAAAAAGTTTAGCCCCGCATAACGGTCGTCGACGATGACCGCATCGGAAAATTTGCAGACGCCCTGCATCACGTCCAAAAAGTGGTAGACCACCCTGTCCTGCATGCCCAGCGAAATGTCGAGGTTGCGAAGCCCCACATCTCCGTCGATGAGCAGCACCTTATGCCCCATAGAGGCAAGCGCCGTACCGATATTCGCCGTTGTTGTGGTCTTGCCGACTCCGCCCTTGCCTGATACCACCGCAATGACCTCTGTCATACCTTCACCTCAGCAATTCGTTGTGCGGTCTTATTTGGTCCTCGACCGCATCCACCGCCATATATTCCGCAATAACATCCTTTGCGACCGATGCGATCCAGTTGCCGTGCGCAGCATGTTCCACCACGACGGCGATGGCGATCTGCGGGTCGTCAAAGGGTGCGAACGCCACAAACAAGCCGTTTGCCGCACCGCTCGGCACCGAGGCAGTACCCGTCTTGCCGCCGACGGCGATTTCAAAATTTGCAAAGGTGCTGCTTGCCGTGCCTGTCTCGTTGACCTTTCGAAGCCCGTCCATGACCGCCTTATAATTTTTGCTGTCCATGTCGAGCGTATTGACCACGGTCGGGGTATTTTCAAATACCGTACTGGCGTCGCCATAGGACTTGACGCTCTTGACGAGGTGGACGCCATAGCGCTTGCCGCCGTTGGCAATGGTGGCGATGTAGTTGGCAAGCTGGACGGGTGTGAACAGATGATCTGACTGACCGATCGCCGCCTGCACCGTATCGCCGGGATACCAGGGTTTGCCCAGTTTTTTGCGATATTCGCGTGAGGCGAAAATCCCCTGCGCCTCGCCGGACAACTCGATGCCGGTATATTCACCGAGCCCGAACTGCGCCCCGTACTCCGCAAGCTTGTCGATGTCGACACGCCTGCCCGCCTCGTAAAAATAGAGGTTACAGGAGTTTTCAATCGCTTGCGTGACGTTTTGGTAACCGTGCCCGTGCCCCGAGGATGAGTAAAGCCAGCAGACGGGCGAATAGCCCGAGCTTGCGTAGTATTTGTAGACGCCGTCGCAAAGGAGCGTTTCGGTCGGCGTAACTGCGCCCGATTCGAGTGCGGCGACCGCCGTCATCGGTTTAAAGGTCGAGCCGGGCGCATACTGTCCCGAAATCGCCCTGTTCCACATCGGACGTGTGGAGTCCTTGCTGAGTGTGCCCCAAAGCTCGTTGAATTTTGACGGGTCGAAGGTCGGGTACGACGCCATGGCGAGCACCTCGCCCGAGTTGACGTCCAGCACGACGGCGGAGCCTGCGTTCGCCCCCCGTGACTCGCCTCTGCCTTGAAGCTCTTTGATAACACGTTCGAGAGAGTCTTCCAGGGTCTTTTGCAGCTTAGCGTCCAGCGTCAGGACGGCATAATTCCCAGGAACGGCTGGCTGGCTGTCGATGATTTTCGACATCCTGCCGCCCAAATTCTGCTCGACGCTCGACACGCCGTCGACGCCCCGCAGATACTCCTCCAACACCTTTTCAATGCCGTCCTTGCCGACCTTATCGTTCATGCTGTAATTTTTGCTTTTGAGCTTCTCGTAGTCCTCCTTATACATCACGCCGACTCTGCCGAGGATGTGCGCCGCAAGCGTGCCGCCCGTATATTCCCTGATAGGCTCGACCGATATGCCGATGCCCTGGAAATCATCGCCCTGCTCCTTGATATAGGTCACGCAGGAGATGCTGACGTCCGTCGCAAAGGTATAAGGCGTGCTGTCGGAAAACAGACGGCTTTCCATCTCGTACCGGACGCCGATGATTTTGCGCAGGTCGGCATCCGAATAGCCGTCCTCGATTTTGTACTTGTCTTTCAGCGCATACAGTACCGCACGAGCATCGGTATCAGGCGCTGCTTTACAGGCGATTCTGAACGCCGCCAGCTTTTCCGTCAACGTATCGCCGGACACGCCGGGGAAATCAAAGTCAAACGGCTCCGACGGCGTGACAGGCAGCGTGTCGATATACGCCTCGCCGTGAATTGCCATCACGTTGATCATCCGCAGTATCAGGGCGTTTAACGCTCCGGACTTTATGTATTCCTTATAGAAAACCACCGAAAAACCCTGACGGTTGGTGATCAGCGGTCTGCCGTAGCGGTCTAAGATCTCGCCCCTCGGCGCTTTGATGGGCATGTTGCGGATCAGCCGGTTCTCCGACTGGATTTTATAATACTCGCCCTTGACGATTTGCAGGTAAAAAAGCCGTCCGACAATCGAAACCGTCATTGCGGCGATGATGATGAACAATATGGTGTAGCGGTCTTTAAGGCGGTGAAAAAACATACTGGCTACGCCTCCCTTGGTGCAAAACGTTTATTTAGATACCGCACGAGTTTCATCAGCAGCGCAGCAGCAAGGGCGGTATACAGGCTTTCAGGTATGAGCCCGTGCCAAACCGCAAACCAAAGGCTGCCGCCCTTCCAGATAAAAAGCGCGAAGAAAAAATACAAAAAGCCGTATGTAAACGTGACGGCAAGGCAGAACATAAAGGCGACAAGACTGCCCGCACGGTAAATGCGTCTGCTGACCAGCCCGATCCCGACGGCAATGTACATATAGAACAAGGCGTTGGCGCCGAACCTGCCATAGCCCATAACATCGGTCAAAATGCCGCACAAAAGCCCGGTAGCGCCGCCCTCGACACCGCCCCGTGACAGGGCAACACACACGGCAAACGCCAACAGCAGATTGGGCGCCGTCCCGAAGAACGTGATTTTGGCGAATATGGTTGTCTGTACCGCACAAAGCAGCACCGCGACAATAACATTAATGACTCCCTTCACGCTGACCTCCATTTATTCCGCAGGATAGCCTGTGATGACAAGCACCTCGGAAATGCGTTCAAAATCCGCCGCAGGCTCAACGATCGCATACTGCGAGATCGCGGCGGTCGCAGGTCTGATCTCACGCACCTTGCCCACCAAAAGCCCTTTGGGATAGATGCCGCCAAGCCCCGACGTTTCGATGATGTCGCCCGGAATGACGCTGGCGCTCTTGCCGATATACGTCATCTTGCACAGCCCCTGCTGCTGAAGCTCTACGTCGCTTTCGACAACCGCCACATCGCGCGTGCGGGCGACGATTGCCCCCGTGCTACTGTTGGCGTCGATGATCGACAGCACCTTGGCATAGCCTGTCCCGATTTCGTATATGTGACCGACCAGACCGTCGCCGGTGACGACCGCCTGACGCATCGCCAACCCGTCTTTTGCGCCTTTGTCTATGGTGAACGCGCTGTACCAGCTGCCGGTGTCCTTGGCGATTACCTCGGCGCTGACCATGGTATACCCCGCCATGCGTTCCTTTAAGCCGAGGAGCGACCTCAGCCGCTCATTTTCCAGCTTATACTGTTCGAGCTGACGCACGGTGTCGCTGAGCGTATTGACCTCAGTTTTGAGCAAGCCGTTTTGCTGCCGAACAGCGTCAATATCGCCGAAATAGCCAAAGAAGTGTTCAACACCGTCCGCCACGGTGTCAAACAACGCCTGAAACGGCGTCACGACCGTTGCGACAAGGTCCTCGCCGAAAGTAACGCTTTGGCGGTCAAGCGTGAACATCGCCGTCATGATCAGCAATACCACCGTGACGACCAGCAGCAGTATGACATATTTATTTGTAAACAAATCTCTCAATCAAAGCACCTCACAAAGCACCTCACGCTATCGCTTAGACGACATCAGCACCTTACGGAGGGTGGAGATTTCATTCAAGACCGTTCCCGTTCCGATGGCGACACAGTCAAGCGGCGCTTCGGCAATCATCACGGGCATACCCGTTTCCGCAGTGATCAGCCTGTCAAGCCCCTTCAAAAGCGCTCCGCCGCCTGTCAGCATGATGCCTCTTTCAATGATATCCGCCGCAAGCTCCGGCGGTGTTTTTTCCAGCGTTGTTTTAATCGCCTCAACGATTGCCTCGACCGGCTCGCTCAGCGCTTCCCGCACCTCTGCCGTCGTCAGCAGAATGGTCTTGGGCAGTCCCGTAATAAGGTCCCTACCCCTGACCTCGATCTCATTGTTTTCTTCAATAGGGTATGCGCTGCCGAGCACCATTTTAATTTCCTCCGCCGTGCGCTCGCCAATCATCAGATTGTTGTTCTTTTTGATGTACTGCACGATCGCATCGTCGAGCGCGTCGCCTGCCTTGCGCAGGGACACGCTGGTGACAATACCGCCGAGCGATATGACCGCTACTTCGGTCGTGCCGCCGCCAATGTCGACCACCATGCTGCCCATCGGCTCGTCGACCGGCAGACCCGCGCCAATGGACGCCGCCATAGGCTCCTCTATCAGGTACGCTTCCCTTGCGCCCGCCTGCATGACCGCTTCCTCCACCGCGCGTTTTTCAACCTCCGTCACGCCCGACGGTATGCAGACGATGACACGGGGTTTGAAAAACCCTGATTTCGGACAGGCTTTGCTGATGAAATATTTGATCATCTTTTGTGTAATATCGTAATCGGCGATGACGCCGTCCTTCATCGGGCGTATCGCTGTAATATTCCCCGGCGTTCTGCCAAGCATATCCTTTGCGGCGTCGCCGACGGCAAGCACCTGCCTGGTTTCCTTGTTCACCGCCACGACCGACGGCTCCCTGACGACGATACCTCTGCCCTTGACATGTACCAATGTGTTTGCCGTGCCCAAATCAATTCCGACGTCCTTGCTTGCCATTTATCTGTCTCCTTTTTATTTATTGGAAATTGCGCAAAACCGGCGCAATTTCTGCACTGCGGTAAAATGAATTTACCTGCGCTCACGCTCGCGCGGCGAGCGGATGCGTTCGGGAAAGCGCTATGCGCCAGAACGCTTCATTTTGATGATAAGATTTTTATCCCGAATTTGCCGAGCGTCTGCGCAAGGCTGCCGAGAGGAAGCCCGACCACATTGCTGTAATCGCCGCAGATAGCGCGCACCAGCACCGCGCCGATGCCCTGAACGCCGTAGCCGCCCGCCTTATCCATCGGCTCTCCCGTTTTGATATAGCCTGCGATGTCCTCGTCCGTTAAATCACGAAAGGTGACCTGCGTCTGTTCACAGCCGGTTTCCAGCTGAAAGTCGCTTGTCCTCAGCACCGCAAAGCCCGTATAAACGGTATGCGTCCTGCCGCTGAGCATCCGCAGCATCCCAAAGGCTGACTGCTCGTCAGGCGGCTTGGTCAGCACCGTTTCGCCGCAGCAGACCACCGTATCGGCGCCGATGATGAGACAGTCGCCGTCTATTTGTGACGCCACCGCTTTTGCCTTGCCGGAGGCAATGCGCATCACGTTTTGCTCCGCCGATAGATGCTTGTCAAAAGCTTCGTCCGCATCCGACACCGCCACATCAAATTGAAGCCCCAGTTGAGTCAAAAGCTCCCTGCGCCTGGGCGAGGCGGACGCTAATATGATCCTTTTCATTATTCCCACCTATATCCTTCTGTAAACCATGAGCGCCGCAATAATCCCGACGATGGACGAAATGGTCAGGTGAACCATCAGCCCTAATTTTAAGGTCAGCATACCGAGGTCCAGCACAAACGGACTGTCCGTGCTGACGCCGAAGCTGCGTCCGTATGCGAGCCAGTAAAAATACCGTGACCCCCGTGACATATCCGCAACCACATTGCCGATGAGCATGCCAAAAGCAATCAGCAGGATCAAAATCCACAGCCTTTTTGTTCGCCTGATCACCAAAACCGCCTCCTGCCTATAAGTTCCGCCGTAAACCCTGTAAAGCTGCCCGAAGCCACCGCAATGATGATGAGTATGGGCAGGTACGATAGGACGCCCGCATTGCCGAGCAAAACCGCCGCCACGGTGACCTGCGCCGTGTTGTGCGCCGCAGCGCCGATCACGCCTATACCAATCAGCGTCACCCTCGGATACCAAAGCTTATACGCCAAAATCATGGCGCATGCCGACAAAACCGCACCGCCGACGCTGTAAAGTCCGCCGGTAAAGCCGCCGAACATCAACGAGCCGAGCAGGGCGCGCAGCACCGAAACCGCCAGCGCAATACCGCCCCCGAGCGTAGGAATCAGCACCAGCCCAACAATGTTGGCAAGCCCGATTTTCCCGCCCGGGAGGCTGACGGGTATCGGCAGCTGCGCCTCAAAGACTTGCAGCGCCACGCCGACCGCCGTCATCACGGCAATTAAAATAAGCTTGTAATTTCTTCGCATAATTCACCTTTGGCGACCTCTAATAAGATACATAGTCCACGCCCTCACCGCCGGTAAGTCTGACGACAAGGCGTGCGGGCAGGCAGACGATGACTTGGTTGGGCCTGTCTATCCAGCCTGCGCCGGTGCAAATTTGGTCGGCGCAGTCCGAATGTACGATCCTTATCCGCCGATTTTCGAGCTCTACTACATTATACCCGTAATCGGATTTTATTTCAACCGATTTTTTACCGGAAATGGTATTAAATTCATATTGGGCAAATATTTTGCCGTCGCTTTCAATGATAACGCCGCTCGGTTTGCCGCTCCACAAAAAAAAGGTCACGTAAATCAGCGACAAAACGCCGGCCGCTAAAAAAACGCCGATAATGACCAAATCCGCTCCCGATGGCTTACCTTCCCGTCGAGCCAAAGCCGCCATCCCCCCTATCAGTGTCCGGCAATTCCTCCACGACGCTGATATCCGCCACACAGACAGGCATGATCACCAACTGGGCGATACGCTCTCCCTTTGCTATAGTATACGGCTCGTCCGATATATTGGTCAGCGCGACCAAAATCTCGCCGCGGTAGTCGCTGTCGATCACGCCCACCGCATTGGGTAGAGTGACGCCCTTTTTGAGCCCCAGTGAGCTGCGGGCAAATACCAGACCGACATAGCCGCTGTCCGGCAGCGCAATCGCGATGCCTGTCGGTACGGCGACCCTGTCGCCCGGAGCGAGGGTCAGCGGCTCGTCAATACAGGCGGGCAGGTCCATCCCCGCCGAGCCCTCGGTCGCATAAAACGGGGCGGGAATCTCGCCGCCGATTTTGTCGGATAAAAATTTTACTTTAAGCTCCAACGCACTCACACACCCTTATAAAATTTCCCTCTTGTAAATTCCGTGTCGATTGCCTGCCTATTTTTGTAGCGCCGCAGGATCTCAGCGCACTCGGACGGCGATTCAACCGTAAAATACAGCCTGACGGACGATATGCCGCTGCTTTTGATGTCGCCAAGCTTATCGCTCATCACCAGCGGCTTGGAATTGAAAATCTCGTTCCGGCAACCCTCCCGGCATAAAACCGGAAACCTTGCCCCCGTTCTGTCGGTCAGCGCATCGCCGCCCTTGCAGCCGGCGCTGCTTTTGATCAGGCAGTTTTCGGTCAGCATCAGCGGCAGCCGTCCGTAAGCGATGACCTCAATCGGCACTGAGCCGCCGATACAGCGGATTTGCGACAACATCAGCTCGGTGGACGGCGTCAGCAGCTTTGCGTCTGTGAAGTGCCCTGCGCTGAGCGAATTGAACACATTGATGCTGTGGTCGATATAAATCTCAAACCCGAGCTTTTGCAGGGTCAGATACTGCCCAATGTTGGTCATCAGCGCTTTGCGGATGCCCAACCCCACAAGCGTTTCTTCAAGGCTTGGCGGAGATACCCTCGGCAGCACGACCACAGTTTTATCTGTAAAGGTGTTTTGCTTTACAGCAATGTCCAGCGGCAGGTAAAGGCAGTCATAATCGTCATCTGAGAATGCGCCAAGCTGGTCCTCGTTGGTAATTTGCACGGCGAATTTCAGCGCATCTGACGGCGGTCGGACAGTTTTTGTAAGTGTAAAGGCATTTGCCTGACGGCGCTTATAGCTGTCCGTGATTTGCATGGCAAGCAGCATGACCGCCTGTCTTCTGACTGCATTGATTTCGGACACCGGCAAAGAGATGCCGGCGTCGATGTCCGCCTGCACTTCGGACAGCATGAACACCGTATCCCCCAGCTTTGAAAGCTGCTGACGCAGTCGCTCACAGGTCAACGGCGTGTTGACGGCTTTTTCGCAGCTTACGCTGCCCGTTGCCTGTGCCGTATGACCCAGGTTGTCAATTGCTGTAATGACCAGCGGCTTCCCGAGCCTTGCAATGCAACGAAAGGCGATACGGCGTTTGCGCTCAGACTTATACGGCGAAGCGCCGCCAACCTGCATTTGATAGGGGTTGTCGGGCTTGCTGCGGCACAGCATGTCCGCACCCTTTTGTCCCGTGAAATAAGCGTCGGTAAAGCCGCCCCGGTAAAATATGCGTTCAAGTCTTTGGGCGTCCTCCTGTGTGACAGCCTGGGGGGTGTCTAAGTATTTGCGGTATATGCCCACTGTTTCGGCAACGTATTCCGCTCCCTTCATCCTGCCCTCGATTTTTAGGGCGGACACACCGATTTCCTTGATTTCGTCCAGTCTTTTAATAAGGTTCATGTCCTTGGGGCTGAGCAAAAAGCCCTCCTGATCACCGATTTTGTAAGGCAGCCTGCACGGCTGGGCACATTTGCCCCGGTTACCGCTTCTGCCGCCGATATGGCTGCTCATCAGGCACTGACCCGAATAGCAGACACAGATGGCGCCGTGCACAAAGATTTCGACCGGTATGCCAGCGGCACGGACGATGTCGGCAATCTGCCCCTTGGACAGCTCCCTCGACACGATGGCGCAGGAAAAGCCGAGCCGCTTGAAGAAAAGCGCTCCGCCCGCATCCGTAACGGTCGCCTGGGTGCTGATGTGCAAAGAAAGCTCGGGAGCAATCTCTCGAGCCATCAGCGCCACACCGATATCCTGAATAATCAGGGCGTCCGCCCCGATTTGATACAAAAAGGCGATGAATCGGGCGACCTCGCCGAGCTCACGGTCTGTCACAAGCGTATTGACCGCAACGTACAGCAAAGCCTGCCGCAGGTGGCAATAGTCGACCGCCCACGCGATATCCTCGTCCGAAAAATTCTTGGCAAACGCTCTGGCGCTGAAGCTGCCACCACCGATGTACACGGCGTCCGCCCCGCCTTCAACAGCCGCAATCAGCGCTTCCTTGCTGCCTGCGGGCGCTAAGAGCAGCGGCTTATCGGGTCTTGTCATAGCATCGTCTGTTGAATATCATCGCCGCCGGTTCCCTGAAAGCGTTTGAGCTGCTCTTTAAGGCGCTGGTTTTCAGCACGCAGTGAGGTCAGCTCCGACCGCTCCTTGGTCACGTCGTCGATGTACTGACCGATCTGCTGACGAAGGTTGTCCGACGCTTCGAGACTCTTGTAATATTCGTCCGCAATGTTGATGGCGGCAAGCACCGTTCCCATCTGTAAGGTGATTTGATTGTTTGAATAAACAATCTCGGTAATTTTTCTGTCAAGATGCTGGGCAACCTTACGGATATACTCCTCAGGCTCCGAGCTCAAAATCGTAAAATCTTTGCCGGCTATTGAAACCGTAATTTTGTTCTTTGACATACAATCACTCCTTAAAGGTCATTATATACCAAATGAACAAAAATTTCAATATAAACATTCATTTTTTGACAGGGGCATTATATAGGGCGTGTTGACACTAAGCCAAACGCACCCATTTTTGGCACATTTACTTAGTGTCAACACGCCCTAAATCGTTAAAAAACAGGTCTTGGCAATAAAGTCAAACAGCACGGCGATTGCCGTAATGGCAGCGACCGCCACCGCCAGCACATAAATAATATCCTTTGGTTTAACCACCCAAAATTTCGGCTTCATAAAATATAACCATTGGCCTTTCCGGCTCACCAAATTTGATAAAAATTTGACCGCGCACTTATCGTGAGCCGGATAAGGCGTTTAATACGATTCCGCATCTAAAACAGGTACATCTGCCGCCGGGGGCAGGTTTGAAACAAGTTTCAAACTTAAATCCCCTCCAATAATAAGATATTGAAGGGGACGGCATTATATTACTCCATGGCGGATTTCGCCCTCAAAACGGCGGCAATGGTTTTGGCGTCGGTAATCTCACCGCTGACGCACATCGCGTAGACCTCTTCAAAGCAGTACTTTTCGACGTTGACGAATTCATCCTCATCGGGATTTTGCTCGCCCGACGTCAGCCCCTGCGCCAGATAGAGGTGTATGCGCTCATTCGCATAGCCGGGCGACGGGACGATGTAGCCCAAATAGGTCATCTTGCCGGCATCAAAGCCTGTTTCCTCTTTCAGCTCACGGACACCGCAGTCATAATGCGACTCGCCGTACGCCAGTTTACCTGCCGGCGCTTCGAGCAGCATCTGCTCCAACGGTTTGCGGTACTGCCTGACAAGGTAGGCGTTATTATCACTGTCTACGGGCAATATGGCGACGCCCCCCGGATGCTCTATGATCTCACGCGTCCCCTCGTTGCCGTTTGGCAGCAGGACGGTGTCCACTTTGAGGCGGATGATCCTGCCTTCAAACTTGACCTCGGATTTGAGTGTTTTTTCATCAAACATTTGTGTTTCCTCCTGTCTGCAAAGCTGCGGTATGCCCGGGAACAGACCTGCACATCCGCCGAAAAAATCTTGACAGATATTTATTATCGTGTTATGATGTTTTAGTCGCTGATACGCGCTGGTGTGGCGGAACTGGCAGACGCACAGGACTTAAAATCCTGCGGGCTAATACCCCGTACCGGTTCGATTCCGGTCACCAGCACCACGGACATTGTCCGTTTAATTCGCTCACAGCAATTGCTGTGAGCGAATTTTTATGCCCGAAACCCGCTTGCATCCTTGTTTGTATAACATACCATTTAAAATATCCCAAACTGTCAAAAAAGCCGTCAAACCGCTTGCGGATTGGCTGGCTTTTTTGACAGTCTGAGGTGTGCCAAGGCACGCCCAATATTATTCGAATTTGCCAAAAAACTCTTTGTTGATACGTTCAAACTTGCCCTTGACCTTCCTGAAACAGTCAAGAATCTCGGGGTCAAAAAGTCCGCAGTCGCCGTTTGCAATCATTTCAACTGCCGTTTTGTGCGGCAAGCGGGGTTTGTACTCCTTCACGCTGGTCAGTGCGTCATAGACGTCCGCAATGGCGACGACCCTTGCCGCAAGCGGGATGTCCTCACCCGCAAGTCCGTCGGGATAACCGCTGCCGTCCCATCTTTCGTGGTGGTATTTCACGATCTCATAACAGACTTTATAAAAATACGGGTCGAAAAAATCCGTAAAGCTTTCGATGATTTCCGCACCCTTAATGCTGTGCAACTTGATGGTCTCATGCTCAAAGTGCGTATAACGACCTTTTTTGAGCAGAACGTCATCGGTAATGGTGACCTTGCCGATGTCATGAAAAACCGCAGCCTTCGCATAGACCTCGACATCGTTTTTCGTCAGAGCATACTTGTCCTTCAAGCTCTTGTAAATGTGCGCCATCAAGACCTCGGTATAAGCGCAAATCCGCTTAACGTGCGAAGAATCGCTGACGCCCCGGTACTCAATCAGGGATACCAGACGATCGACCAGCACTTCGGGCGACTTTACCATACCGTTAAAGCTGCCGCTTTCAGTGGCTTTCAGTTCCATTGGAATATCATCACCTTAAAAATATTAATATACCTTTTCATTATATTTTTAATTGCACAAAAAGTCAAGCGTTATACAGTTTTTTGTCAGATTGCCTATTCTCCCTATGCCCGCCTCCGTCTTTTTTCCGCCATGACATTGACTAATTCTATAAAAAGCCGGCGCATAATCGGTAATTCTGCCGAAAAATCGCCTGTATGATTTTGTGTGGTTTACTTTTAATCAAATTTGTGATAAAATAATTTACGCTGTCGAAAGGAACGTGGTGCCATGAAAAAGATACGTTTTCTCTTGCTGCTGAGCATAGCATTGACCACTTGCCTCACGGGCTGTGCTCCCAACAAAAATACGGCCGAGGTTCTGCGTAAGTCCGATACCGCTGTCGTCAACACGATCGAAGACGATTCGATGCAGCTTGTATCAGACAAAGACGTACTGACCGTCGGGGTCAGCACAGGGGTCGCTCCGATGTGCTTCCGCAATACGGACGGGTCGCTTGCCGGCTTTGAAATCGACCTGGCAAACGCCGTTGCGGAAAAGCTCGGCGTAAAGGCAGAGTTTGTACTTTCAGGTCGTGATGTGCTGCTTGACAAGCTGAGCGTTGGAAGCATCGACGTGGCATGGAGCGGCATAGCGGTCGCGCCTGAAAATGAGAGCAAAGTCTTGCTGTCAAAGCCGTATATCAATAACAACACCATCGCCGTTACGCCTTTGCAATCCGAGCTGAAAGACATTGATGAGCTTGACGACAGGCGCATCGGGGTTTTTGCGCCGGCAGATAACGCAAATGTATATTATAATAAAAAGAGCACCATTGTTAAATTCACCGATTATCCAAAGATGTTTCAGGCTTTGTGGGACGGCAAGCTGGACGCCGTAATTTGTGACGAGGCGTCCTATGACTATTACACGCACATCAGCGGTCAAAAATATAACATCCTGAGCGGTTATGTGAAAGAGACGGCGTATGCTGCGGCGACATACCAGGGGAAAACCGCTTTGATGTTAGAAATTGATTCTGCACTCAGCTATCTTAAAGAAAAGGGGCAGCTTGAAGCCCTGTCGCTCAAATGGTTCGGACGCAATATTTATAAGTAAATGTGAGGGGTCCGTTATGAACCGCATTGAAAAAGTCATTGCAAACCTAGCGAAAAACAATATGTGCGGCTATTATGTCGACAGCAAAAATGATGTCGTCCCCTTAATCGACACCTTGATAGCCGAGGGGAGCACCGTTGCAGTCGGCGGCTCGGTGTCGCTGTTTGAGTGCGGCGTTATCGACCATTTAAGATGCGGAAAATACAATTTTCTCGATAGATATGCGCCGGACCTTAACCCCAAGCAAATCCAGCACATCTTTTTGGAGTCGTTTCGGGCGGATGTCTACCTGTCCAGCTCCAACGCCATTACGGAGGACGGTATGCTGTTCAACGTCGATGGGAACTCTAATCGTGTCGCCGCCTTGTGCTATGGTCCCAAGTCGGTGATCGTTATTGTAGGCTGGAACAAAATTGTCAGGGATTTTGAAGAGGCGATTCACAGGGTCAAAACCATTGCTGCACCTAAAAACAATATGCGCCTGATCACAGGCACCTACTGTTATACCGAAGGCGCATGCTCTGATGAGCGTTCGGGCAACGGCTGTAAAAGCATTGAGCGCATATGCTGCAACTATGTTTTGACTTCCTATCAGCGGCAAAAAGACAGAATCAAGGTGATTATGGTCGGGGAAAATTTGGGTTATTAAAACTTCATTTTACCTATTGACAAAGCCATACTGTTGTTGTATAATGTTTTTCGTTGACTGTATAGGCGCCATTAGCTCAGTTGGTAGAGCAATTGACTCTTAATCAATGGGTCCTGGGTTCGAGTCCCCGATGGCGCACCATGAAAAAAGCATCCCCATCGGGGGTGTTTTTTTCTTGGGAACGTTTCATTCAAGGGAATTGAAGGCGGCGCCCCGCTGCCGGTGGCAGATGCAGGGGCGACGACCGGTCCGAAGGGGAGTCCCCGACGGCACGCCATACTTTAATCCCTGCGGCACGGCGGGCATGAATGCCCGCCGTGTTTTTTATATAAAAATAAAAATTAAACAAATTTTACGGTAAACCATAATTGACAAGGGATTGCTTCTGATGTAAAATAGATGCGATCGCATAAAATGACAGTAAAAGTGTGCGGGGAAATTTTTATCAGGGAAAACCCTCAGGGGTTTGGAATGGATGGGATATGGCTTATAAATTGATTGCGGTAGATATTGACGGAACGCTTCTCAACAGTGAATCGCAGCTGACTGAACGGAACAGAGCCGCCATTTTGCGGGCGGTGGACAAGGGGGTCGTTTTTACCGTCTCCACCGGCAGACCTATGTGCGGTGTGGAGAGCATCAACCGGCTGTTTTCGGTGGATCTGCCCTTTATCACCTTCAATGGCGCCGAAGTGGTCATGGGCAAATCGGGACGAAAGCTGTTTGAGCAAACCCTTTCGCCGGAGGACGCCGGGGAGATCATTGCGGAGGGACAGCGGTGCGGCATGACCATGATGATTTGGTCCGGGGGCATGCTGTTCATCGAGGCAGTTAACGACAAGACCGAGGATTATAAGAAAATATCCGGCGTGGAGCCTGCGGTTGTTGAGGATTTTGAGGATTTGATCCAAAGGGGGATCACAAAAATTTTATGGTATGACGACATAACTAAAATCCAGCGGTATCAGTCTGAGCTGGGCGCCCGATTTGCAGGGAGGGTCAACTGCCATGCTTCCAGACCCATGTTCCTGGAATTTGTGGACTGCAAAGCATCCAAGGCAATCGCCATGGAGAAGCTGGGGCAGCACTATGGCATCCGACCGAGCGAGATGATCGCCGTAGGAGACGGGTTCAACGACCTTTCCATGATCGAATATGCCGGGCTGGGGGTGGCTATGGCAAATGCGCCCCAAGCCGTGAAAGACAGGGCGGATTTTATCACCCGTTCCAACGATGAGGACGGGGTCGCCCATGTGATAGATCAATTTATTTTTGATAGATAATCAATGCCGGTACAGCGCGGCGGAAAAGGAGAAAGATATGGATTTAAAGTTGAAAAAGGAGTTTGCCTATTCGCTGGTTGTTCCAACGAGCATGGGCGTACGCATCACACCTGCCAACGGTCAGCCGGCGCATTGCAGCGATACCTTCACCATGCAAGCCACCAGCGCAGAAACCAATGTGGCTACCGTTCCTGCGTCCTTGGGACTGCCTGTGAAGGTGCTGACCACCTTCGTGAAGGACAGCCCGATCGCACAGTTTATCAAAAGCAATCTGAGAAGCCGCAACCTGATGTATGAAGGGGTTGATGTGCCCCAGGGCGGACCGTGGGGATACCGTCACCAGTTTAATATTGCCGACAGCGGATACGGCTCACGGGGTCCCATCGTGCAAAATGACAGGGCGGGCGAGGTCGGTCGGACGCTGAACGTGAAAGATTTTGACCTGGACAGGCTGTTTGGGAAGGAGGGCGTTCAGATCCTGCACCTTTCGGGGCTCATCGCTGCGCTCTCACCCGAGACCAGTGAGTTCTGCCTCCAGCTTGCCAAAGCGGCAAGGCAATACGGCACCTGCATCTCCTTCGACCTAAACTACCGTGCCACCTTCTGGAAAGGTCGGGAGGCGGAACTGCGGGACAAGTTTACCCAGATCGCAGCGGTTACGGACATTTTAGTGGGCAACGAGGAGGATTTCCAGCTCTGCCTCGGCATTGCCGGACCGGAGCATGGCGGCAAGGATCTTGCCTCCAAGATCAGCAGCTTCCAGGAGATGATCGGAAATGTGAAGAAGGCGTTTCCGGGCGCAAGCGTTTATGCCACCACCCTGCGGCAGGTCATTTCCGCCAACACCCATATGTGGGGCTCCATCCTGCTGGCAGGGGATGAATGGCATGTGATCGAGCCTCGGGAGATCCATGTGCTTGACCGTATCGGAGGCGGGGACGGCTTTGTGGGCGGTATGCTTTATGCCATATTAAAAGAGTGGGGCGCAGAAAAATGTAACCAGTTCGGCTGGGCAAGCGGTGCGCTTGCCACCACCTTCCTGACGGATTATGCGCTGCCTGCGGACGAAGGACAGATTTGGAGCATCTACGAGGGAAATGCAAGGGTAAAGAGATAAGGTTTTTATTCTATGAATGAGAGGAATTGTTTGTTATGAATAAGGCGGATATTGGGTTGATTGGGTTGGCGGTTATGGGGGAAAACCTGGTCATGAATATGGAAAGCAAGGGTTTTACCGTGGCGGTTTATAATCGCACCGCAGACAAGGTCACCGCTTTTGTAAACGGCAGGGCAAAGGGCAAAAATATCATCGGTGCGACCACGGTACAGGAGCTGGTGGACAGCCTGAAAAAACCCCGCAAGATCATGATGATGGTAAAGGCAGGCAAGCCGGTAGACGATTTTATCGATCTGATCATCCCCTATTTGGATGAGGGCGATATTTTGATCGACGGGGGGAATTCCCATTTCCCCGACACCATTCGCCGCACGAAATATGTGGAGGACAAGGGGCTTTTGTATATCGGCACGGGCGTTTCCGGCGGCGAAGAGGGCGCGCTCAAAGGACCGAGCATCATGCCCGGAGGCTCGCCTCAGGCATGGCCGGCTGTGAAGCCCGTCTTCCAGGCGATCGCCGCCAAGGTGGAGGGCGACATCCCCTGCTGTGACTGGGTGGGCAACGACGGTGCGGGGCATTTCGTAAAAATGGTGCACAACGGCATCGAATACGGCGATATGCAGTTGATCTGCGAGGCGTATCATCTGATGCGGGAATACTTGGGGATGTCCGCCGACGAGATGCATCAGGTGTTTGCGGAGTGGAACCAGGGCGTGCTGGATAGCTATTTGATTGAAATTACCCGTGATATACTGGCGTATAAGGATACCGACGGAGCGCCTATTGTGGACAAAATCTTAGACACCGCCGGACAAAAGGGAACAGGGAAATGGACCTCCGTCGCCTCCCTTGATGAGGGTATTCCTCTCACCCTGATCGGAGAAGCAGTTTATGCACGCTGCCTGTCCGCTATAAAAGCGGAGCGGGTCAGGGCTTCCATAATCCTCAGCGGACCGGAAACGAAGTTTACAGGGGATAAAAAGGCTTTTATTGAAGATATTAAAAATGCGCTGTTTGCGTCCAAGATCGTATCCTACGCACAGGGCTATACCTTGCTGCGGGCTGCGGCGCAGACCTACGGCTGGGACCTGAAATACGGAGAGATCGCCCTGATGTGGCGGGGCGGGTGCATCATCCGGTCCACTTTCCTGGGCAACATCAAGGAGGCATTTGACAAAAATCCCGCTTTGGACAATCTGCTTTTGGACCCTTTCTTTATGGAAGCGGTGCAAAACGCACAGGCGGGCTGGCGCAGGGTGGTGTCCGCCGCGATGCTCAGCGGTATACCGGTTCCGGCGTTTTCTTCCGCCCTCTGCTATTTCGACGGTTACAGAAGCGAGCGGCTGCCCGCTAACTTATTGCAGGCGCAGCGGGATTATTTCGGCGCACACACCTATGAACGGATAGACAAGCCCAGAGGCGAGCTGTTCCACACCAACTGGACGGGACGGGGAGGTACCACCTCCGCATCAACCTATATTGTTTAACGATGGGGTTTATGATGAATAATATTGTGATAAAAGAAGCCGCCGGCATTTCGGACAGCGTCGTTCTTGCGGCATTGCGGCAGGCGCTGGAAAGCAAAGCCCTGAACAAAGTGCTGCTGATCCCGCCGGATTTTACTCGGATGCATTCGGGCGCGGGCAAAATCACCGCCATGCTTTACAGCCTGTTAAAGGATCGCTGTGAAGTGGATATTATTCCGGCGCTGGGTACCCACGAGCCCATGTGCGAAAGCGAATGGCGGGCGTTTTTCGGAGACGAAGTGCCCATGGAACGCATGATTGAACACCGATGGCGGACGGATATTGTGAAAATCGGAGAGATCCCCAAAGCGTTTGTGGAGGAGGTCTCTGAAGGTTTGGTAAAAAACGCCATTGACGTTGAGGTGAACAAGGTGCTGCTGGATCCCTCCTATGATCTGGTGATTTCCATCGGGCAGGTGGTTCCCCATGAGGTGGTGGGCATGGCGAATTACAGCAAAAACATCTTTGTGGGCTGCGGCGGATGCAGCATGATCAGCCAGTCCCACATGCTGGGCGCTTTTTACGGCATGGAGCGTGTGATGGGCAGAGACCACTCCCCTGTGAGAAAGGTTTTTGATTACGCAGAGCGGCATTTTATGCAAAATGTGCCCTTGCTGTATATTTTGACGGTCACCACCCAAAACGGAGACGGCATAGATTTGCACGGACTGTTTATCGGCAGGGAGCGGACGGTTTTTGAGGAAGCCGTCGCCCTCAGCCAGGAGAAAAACATCAGCTTTGTGGACAGGGCGCCAAAAAAAGTGGTGGTCTACTTAGACGAGCGTGAGTTCAAAAGCACCTGGCTGGGGAACAAGGCAATCTATCGCACCAGGATGGCGATTGCCCAAGGGGGCGCACTGATCGTGCTGGCTCCCGGGGTGAAAAAGTTCGGGGAGGACGACGCCAACGACGCCCTCATCAGAAAATACGGCTATGCGGGCAGACTGGAAGTTTTGAAGCTGTGCGAAAGCAATGCAGACCTGCAATGCAATCTGTCCGTGGCGGCGCATCTGATCCATGGCTCTTCGGACGGTAAGTTTTCCATCACCTATGCGGTGGACAAGCTGTCAAGAGAAGAAGTCGAGCAGGTGAATTTCAACTATGCGCCCCTAACGGAAATGCTGAAGCGCTATGACCCTAAAAAGCTTACGGACGGCTGGAACACCATGGCTGACGGGGAGGAAATCTTTTATATCAGCAACCCCGCCTTAGGACTTTGGGCGGATAAAAACCAGTTTGTATGATTTTTGCATGGCGGGGGAACAAAGCGCTTTCGTCGCTTTTGATGCCAAACGAACCCCTTTATCAAGGTATGAATTAAATGTTTTTATCTGATAGGAAATTTAAAAAATTTCCTATCAGATAAAAAATCCTTAACTTTTCTCCTGTACTATTGCTTTTTGTCCTATTGTGATATATAATAGAATAGTATTTGGAGGCATAGCTCAGCTGGTTAGAGTGCTCGCTTCACATGCGAGAGGTCGCAGGTTCGAATCCCGCTGTCTCTACCACGGACATTGTCCGTTTATTTCGCTCATAGTAATTGCTATGGGCGAATTTTTATGCCCGAAAACAACCTGCATCTTTTTTGAGCAACAAAGGCAAAATGTTTGTCGAAAGAAGTCAATTGCTTGTAAAAGTGATTGATTTCTTTATTTCATACAGTAAAAGCGAAGTTGATAAGCATTTGTATATGATAGCAGATAAACAGGAATTTATCGAGTGGTTTTGAATTGCCGATTACGCATATAATGGTAAAATGAAAGATTATACTTCTAACTGCGCCAATAACATTGACAATGCAAGAGTAATGTTGTATAATTAAAATAATTAAATACCTTATTTTCGGTTGGGCAGATGTTCATGTTATAGTCTGGTATCTGCTTTCAAGATTTGTAGCTTTAAGGGTGGAGGCTTCGAGAGAAGCCCCTGCCCTTTTTGATATATAAAAATACACAGCTTTATTATTAAATGGAAGGAGTTTATTCATATGTTATTTTCTGAAAGTGTATCTGTTGCTTTGTTTTTAATCGCAATCGTCTTTTTTGTTTTAGTTTGTTTGTATTTATGTATCAAGCTGTTTTCCTTTTTGATAGAAAAAATTAAAAGAACACAAAATTAGATACCTGATACAAGCAGGTTTTTATTCTATGAGGGAGGTACAGTATGTTTATTGATGCATTACAGGGGCTATGGGAGTCATCGGGTTTTATTGTGCTTACTTGGCAGCACTTAATCATGATTGTTATTGCTTGCATATTGATTTATTTGGCTGTTGTTCGGAAATTCGAACCGCTTTTGCTGCTTCCAATCGCTTTTGGGATATTACTCGTAAATCTTCCATTAACCGGATTGATGGGTGAACCCGCAAACGCTTCTGAATCGGGCGGCTTGCTTTATTATCTGTATTTGGGCGTGAAAAAGGGAATATACCCGTCCCTTATATTTCTTGGGATAGGAGCAATGACCGATTTCGGTCCATTGATCGCGCGGCCAAGCAGTTTGTTTTTAGGTGCGGGTGCGCAGTTTGGAATTTGTGTTGCATTTGTTATTGCAACTGCTTTAGGGTTTCAGCCCGGAGAAGCATCTTCTATTGCGATTATCGGAGGTGCTGATGGACCTACCGCAATTTTTCTGACGTCAAAGTTAGCGCCTGAATTACTGCCCGCTATTGCGATTGCAGCCTATTCATACATGGCCCTTATCCCTATGATTCAACCGCCCATTATGCGTGCGCTGACTACAAAAAAAGAAAGAGAAACTGGAATGACCCAGCTTCGCAGCGTATCAAAACTGGAAAAGGTATGTTTCCCAATTATCGTTACAATCCTATGCGTGCTTTTGTTACCTTCCGTAGCACCTTTGATTGGAATGTTAATGCTTGGGAATTTGTTTAAGGAGTCGGGTGTTGTTGAACGCTTGTCTGAAACCGTGCAAAATGCTTTAATCAATATTGTTACAATATTTCTTGGTGTTACAGTCGGCGCTACCGCAGCGGCAGAAACCTTTTTGCGTCCACAAACATTAATGATTATCGGACTTGGTTTACTGGCATTTATTTTCAGCACTGTTGGCGGGTTGCTCTTAGGTAAACTAATGTATTGGATTACAAAGGGGAAAGTAAATCCTTTGATTGGGTCTGCCGGAGTGTCGGCTGTTCCGATGGCCGCAAGAATATCTCACCTTGAAGGGCAAAAAGCAAACCCTGCTAATTTCCTGCTAATGCATGCGATAGGACCTAATATAGCTGGTGTGATTGGTTCAGCAGTTGCTGCGGGTATCCTGCTGTCTCTATTCGGCTGATTTTAGTTTAACCGCTATGCTGAGATTTGTCTGTTTTCAGTGACAACATTTACATGAAAAAGAATAATTTTGAATTTTCCTTTATTAACATAATGGGACGCTGATAAATTCCAATTTATTGATGAGATGATGCGCATAATTACAAATATCATAGGGAGAAATTCACTTCATATTTGCCAAAGGCAAATACTTCATTACGAAGCAACTTCATATCGCATGAAATACGATACTTCATTAAATTTGACAAAATGTAATTTTTATACTATAAGCAATGATTACTAAATGCATTAGATAAAGAACAACGAGAAACGTCCGCGTTGTTTCTCAAAAAGGCGGTCGGATGAATTGAATAAATGTTTTATGAAAAGGACATTGGTGACAACTATCTTCACCTTGCTCATTTCAGTTTATCCTGCGTGTTCATCCGATTATGAGGGGCATTGGGCACAGCGCGATATTGACACACTGATGTCGCAAGGAATTCTTTATGGCGATGAACAAGGCAATATTAATCCTGATTATGATATAACCCGTGCCGAATTTATAGCAATAGTAAATAGATATAATTTATATAAAGATGTATTTAACCGACCGATAGAGAATTTTAATGATGTTGATGAGAATGCTTGGTATGCAAACGATATGTTAATCGCCAAATTTGCAGGTTATATTCAAGGGGATGAAAACGGGCTATCTCGACCAAATGCGTTTATTACCCGTGCGGAAGCTGTAAAAATACTTATGTATGGCGATGATGTTGTTAATTATTTTTTTGAAACTGAATCGCCCGATAACGCATACATTTTGAGAGGAATTAACCAACAAAATATTTTATCGGCAGATGAAATTCAATATATGAGAGTTGAAAATAATGGTTTGCGAATATATCCAACCGAAGTGGGAAAGGAAAAAATAAAGATATATTTTGATAACCTGCCGGATGATTTTTCAATAGGTAATTGGGTGTACCAATTAAACGCACCATTTCCGTTAGGATTTTATGCTGGTTATTTTGAGCAAACTGATAATGAAACAGCCTTTTTCTCTTATTCAGGAGCAGGAGGGTATAACAACATAATGCGACTGATAGATGTAATCAGATATTGGGGTGATAATTTTTCGGATTGGAGTGATTGCCCTGATTGGGCGAAAAGTTATATGCTGGGGGCGCAATACAAAAACCGTATTTGCGGATACCCTGATGGTACATTTAGACCTACTAACGCTATTACACGAGCAGAAGCCTTTGCCTTATTGACTTCGGCTGATAACTAAAATACTCATAGGAGGAGCGTTGCCATATTTGCAAATTTTAGGGGGAAAGTGGCATCTATTTCGTCAGCCTTACACACGTCGGAGCAAAGTTCGCTTTGTTCCGTTTTGTTGCATAAAAACCTCCGCCTGATTCCTTACCTTGCCCCTCCTTTTCCGCAAAAACCGCTCGGAAACGGCAACGCGCAATTATACCATAGATTTTTTCAAAATCTATGGTATAATATGTTTTATGAGGAACAATTTTACGCTGCGTTTCGTCAAAATCAAACTGTGAATGGTTTTGGCGTGTTTAGGACGGCGATGATAGACGGGTACTGCGCAGGTATTCGGTCGGCTGCCAAATACCGTTAGGAGAAATTTAAAATGACCTTGCGCCAAAGCAACTACATCAAGCTCATTGCCATGCTTACGATGCTGATTGACCATATCGGCGTGGTGCTGTTTCCCGACGCCGTGATTTTGCGGGTCATCGGGCGGATTTCCTTCCCGCTTTTTGCCTTCCAGCTTGGCATTGGCTATGACCATACCGGGAATTTCTCAAAATACCTCACAAGGCTTTTCGCTTTCGGACTGGTCATACAAACCGCCTATGCGGTCGGTACAAAGTTGCTTGCGCCCGAATATGACAGCGGTACGCTGAACATCTTTTTCACCCTGACGCTTGGTTTGGCGACAATCCATTTTTATCAAAACAGACGGTATGTGTTTTTGTTGGCGGTTTTTATCATATCGGCTTACCTCGATATTGACTACGGCATCTACGGCGTCGCCCTGATACTGCTGCTCCATATCAACAAAAACCGCAAACAGGGGCTATTTTCGGCGCTTGCCATACTCGGCTTTGCCTATTGTTATCTGCATCAGGATTATATCCAGATGTTTTCGCTTGCCTCTCTTATCTTCCTGCTAAAACCGCTTGAACCCAAAATGCACATCCCATCCTACACCTTTTATCTGTTCTATCCGCTGCATCTGCTTTTGCTGTATACCGCCCAGCGCTTGTTTTTCACCTGACCTGCTTATTCAAATACGCTTTTAGATATTTCTTGCATCCGCAGGTCGCCGTCGTTCGGTGTATCTAACACGAGCATGCCGCCTTGACAGGCGGCTCCGATGAACAAAGCGTATTCCAGATATTTCATACAGTCACCTCATTTGTCCGAGCACAATCAAACGATTGTCCGCCACGTTTCTGTACTTGCAAAGCCGAATAAATGGTGATGGTGTTAAGCAAATCCGCCATGACCAATCATAAATCTAAGGAGTGAAACTATGTCAAAAAACAAAAAGCGGCATATGACGGATTACTGGAATCTTGGTACCGCTATCGGACTTTGCGCAGCAGTGGGGATTCTGTTGGGCGCACTGCTGAATAACGTGGTGCTGTGGCTTTGCTGCGGCGCCGGCGTGGGCGTGATACTGGGAGCTGTGACACAGCTGTACAAAAAGAAATAGCAAAGGGCTGTGTGTGTTCGACTCCTCTATGCCTAAGCAAGGCAATTCAAATATGAACCCGTTTTTGAATTGCCTTGCCTGCCTGAATCAGTGCCGGGCATATATAACAGGATGGCTTCTGCGTTGTTCTCAAACAAAATTTTAAGCGTGTTTTTTTGCTTTCTCAGGCAATCATTTTATATACCCTTTTAAGATATGCTAAGATAATGGTATAATTGATCGCCGTTTCCAAGCGCTCTTTGCAAGAAAAATTTCGGCGGCGCAATCAATTCAACGTACCGCTGCGTACTGCGGGATAAATTTTCTTGATGTCGAAATTTGTGTTTGCATACATAATTGCTTTCCATTTTTACCATACTAACGGTGTAAAAATAAAATAACGGAGGTTGTTTTAAGTGAAGGCTACTGGTATAGTACGAAGAATAGATGATTTGGGTCGTGTGGTCATTCCGAAAGAAATACGCCGTACCATGCGGATCAGGGAGGGCGATCCGCTCGAAATATATACCGACAGGGACGGAGAGGTCATTTTTAAGAAGTATTCGCCGATCGGAGAGCTGGGCAACTTTGCGCTGCAATATGCGGAAACGCTGTCGAAAACCTCGGGGTATCCCATCGCCATAACGGACAAGGACAACATCATTGCAGTGTCGGGCGTATCGAAAAAGGACCTTGTGGAAAAGAAGATCTCGATTGAGCTTGAAAAGGTGATGGACGAAAAGACAACCTTTTCGTTAAAACCCGGTGACAGCAAGCGCATCCCGATCATCGACGGCATCGACAAATATATCGCAAGCATCGTCAGCCCGATCATTTCGGAAGGCGACTCTATCGGTTCGGTCATTTTCGTGTCGGGTGAGAACGGTGAGACCATGGGCGAGGTCGAGGAAAAGCTCGCACAGGCGGCGTCCGGCTTCCTCGGCAAGCAGATGGAGCAATAAGCGGACACAGCAGGCGAAAGCACAGGCGGAATTTACTTCGCCGGAGCGCAGAAATTGCGCCGGTTTTGCGTAATTGCCTATAAGTCAAAAAGTGCCTTGCGGCACTTTTTGGTACGCTGACATGACCCTTTGCCAAGGAATCAATTAAATGTTTTTGACTTATAGGAAATCCCTATTTCCTATAAGTCAAAAAGTGCCTTACGGCACTTTTTGGTACGCTGACATGACCCTTTGCCAAGGAATCAATTAAATGTTTTTGACTTATAGGAAAGGATTTCCTATAAGTCAAAAAAAGCTGTATTCTGCATTGGCAGAACACAGCTTTTTGTTGTTGATAGAAAACCACGCAAGCCCCGCGTAAGGGCTGCGAGCGGATGTATTCAAAAAACCGCTGCGACCCGGACGCTTTGTTCCGATACTAATGCGCGGAGCGTCTGTATCCGCCGCCGCTGCGCTTGGAGTCCATGTTTCTGCGCAGGTCGGTCATCTTCTCGTCGCTATTTTGCATAAACTGCTTCATCTTATCTTCAAACGAAAGCTCCGTAGGCGCACCCTTTTGTCCGAACTCGACGTTCGCAGGCTTGCGGGCAGCTTTCCTTTGCTCGTCTTCCAGCGCTTTTTTGATCGAAAGACTGACCTTCCCCTTGTCGTCAATCGAAATGACCTTGACTTTTACCACATCGTTCACTTTAAGGTGTTCGTTGATATCCTTGACATATGCAAGCGCTACTTCGGAAATGTGTACCAGACCGGTCTTGCCGACGCTGAGCTGAACAAATGCGCCGAAATTCGTAATGCCTGTCACCTTTCCCTCAATGATTTTGCCGATTTCAACTTCCATACTTTACCCGAATCCTCCTTAAAGCTTGTCTTAGGCATAGGGGAGTCAAACACACACAGCCCCTGCCGTATAATTTTTGCGTATTTTGCCGTTGTCGTCCTTGCCTTGCGTCAGCAAGGCTTCGTCCTCCGCCCAAAAAATCCATCCAAAATTCCGACGGCAGGGGTGCTACGCAGTTGTGGATGAGTGGATTTTTGTTTGGGCAAGCAAAATCACGCAGGTAATACTGACGTATTGCCAAAAGATTTTGCGCCGCACGAGCACAAATCCACCACCCAAAACCTATGCGGGTTCGACTCCCCTATGCCTAAAAAGTAATTACCCTAACGCTTCATTGTGGCGTCATAATAAATGGTTTCGTCAGACCGTGCGTAGCCAAGCTGCTCCCTCGCCATTTTCTCGATATATTCGGGGGAATTCACCATCTCATATTTTCGGGCAAGTTCTTCGGAAAGCTGCTGCTGGGCGGAAATCCGCCGCTCAATTTGTGCCAGCGCCTTGTTTCGGCTGTAAAACTCGATCTGCTGCATGGTGAACACCCACGCAAAGTATCCAAACATAACAAGAACAAGAACAAATATGAAAGGTCTGTTCTTTTTCTGCTTCGATTTATTTTTCACGCCTGATGACACAGCCATCGAAAGCCTCCAAAAATAAATAGTCACAGTCATTATATCGCATCTTTATTGAATTGTAAAGACTATTTTCTTAAATTTTTTTATAGAATTTGTAAAAATGCCTTGCACTGAGCGATATTTTCCGTTTCAGCGTGCGTCCCCTTCGCCTGCCGAAGCTTAAAACCAAAAACAGCGGCTTTTTCAGAAAGGAAAGCACCAAAACAAGCGGATAGGCAACGACCGAGAGGACTTTGGCAAGGACCTTGCCGGCAAAGCGTGCGACCGCTACGGTGGCGCCGACCACAAAGCGGCTGACCAGCGAGAAATACAGCGACATCCCAACGCCTGCCCCGATAAACACATAGCCCCGCAGCTCGCCGCCGTTGGCTTTTAAAATAAACAGAAAAAACAAAATACAGGCGGCAAGCCAATAGGCAATGTCCTCGATAAACGCCGCAAGGCTGCTTGTACGCATAAGCCGCCGAAGGATCCTGAAAACATCAAACGCCAGCGCCATTGCGCTTCCGCAAAGGACGGACGCTGCGAACACAGTGGTTTGACTGATGACCGTCGTTTCCAATCAATCACCTACTTGAACATTCTCGACAACAGGCTGCCCCTTGCTTTCCCGCCATAGCTGTCGCTGTATTGAAAGCTGTCAAGGTCGCCCTCAATCATGATTTCGCCGATGTCGACATTCAGTCTGTTGATGCGGAAATTCGAGCCCTTGATAAAAAGCGTACCGAGCTGCGTGATGAGTATTACCGTTTCGTTGTCAAAGCTCTCGACGTCAATGACCCCTGTTGCGGTGAGGCGTGACCTGTCCTCAACGGTGAGGCTGCCCTGCATTCTGTCCTCCATCATGTTAACACCCCTTACATTTAGTATAGTAATGTATATGAGGTGTTAAAATTTTTATTACAGAATGACCTTGTAGAGCTCCGACGCGTCGCCCTTTGCCACATGCTCGGTAACATTCAGGACTTCCGCCTTGAAAAGACGCTCGCCGAAACGGATCTCGATGACGTCGCCCGCCTTGACCTCGGCGGACGCTTTGGCGGTCTTGCCGTTGATCGAAACTCTTCCCGCATCGCACGCCTCGTTGGCGACGGTGCGTCTTTTGATGATACGTGACACCTTTAAAAATTTATCCAGCCGCATAAGGTTTCCTCTCTATCTCAGCAGGTGCAGCCTGCCTAAAATTTTTGCCGCTTTTGCGCCCATCGGCAGCATGGCAAGGTCGCTCTCCTTGACGGCGCCGACCAAAAGTATCAGCAGGACGTAAACTGCGCCGCCCGCCGCAATCGCCGGCAGCACGGCAATCCTGCCGAGTACGGCAAACCTGCCGCTCAAAAATCCGACGCCGCCGACCGCATGGAGGACAAGCACGGACACCGCCGCCATACCGGCGGAGGCAATCAGCGGCTTGATGAGCAGCTCCGAAACGCTCGGCTTAAAGCCCGTAATTCTTATGATGCATATCAAATTCAAAACGGAAATGATCAGATAACACGCAGCGGTTCCGATCGGCGCGCCGTTGATATGCACCGACGGCATACCGATCAACAGAAAGTTGAGCACGATTTTGACGGCGCAGCCGATCAGCATATTGATCAGCGGGATGTGCATCTTGCCGTAGGCTTGCAAAACAGCGCTCGTCACCTGGACGAAGCTGACAAAGACCACCGAAAACGCCGTGATTTGCAGCAGCGTATCGGCGAGCGCATCGTTATAGAGCATTTTCAGTATCGGCGCGGACAAAGCATAAAGCCCTGCTGCGCACGGCAGCGCAAACATCATCGTAATCCGCAAAACACTTTGTATCAGCTTTTGCGCCGACCGCTCATCCCGGCGGGCAAGCGCAGCCGAAATCGCCGGCAGCACGCTGATGGACAGCGCTACGATTAACGTCAGCGGCAGGTTAAAGAGGGTGATGGCATACCCCGTGTAAAGCCCGTAAAGCGCATTTGCAAGCTCCTCATAGATACCGCCTGTGAATTTTGCAGAATCTATCATCGCACCAAACTTTTGTATAAACTGCGGCGACACATGCACGATCAGCTTTAACCGGTTGATGATCGTCACCATATCGACAACACCGGTCAGGCTCGATATGGACGCCCCGATCGTAATGGGAAAGGCAATGACGACAAGCTCCCTGGCTATGCTGCGGATACTTCGGATATGCCCGCCGACCGCTGACAGACTGCGCCGCTTATGGACAATAAAAAATGCAGCCACAAGCAAAAATGCGGCGAACGTACCGATCGACACCCCCAGCACCGCACCGGCGGCAGCATATACAATACTGACCTTGATGTATAAAAGCGCAAGCAATATGCCCACAACCAGCTTGCCGAGCGCTTCGATTACCTCAGATATTGCGGTAGGATACATGTTCTGCTTGCCTTGAAAATAACCTCTGAATGCCGAAAGCAACGCAACAAAGAGTACCGCAGGCGATATGGATTTTATACACAACTCAGCCATCGGGTTGCCAAATGCACCCGAAAACCCGGCTGCGCCGAAATACAAAACCGCCGTCCCGCTTATGCCAACCATTCCTAAAATCGCAGACGCCACATAAAAAATCCTGTCCGACTCACGGCTTCTGCCAAGTGACGCACTTTCGCTGACCATTTTTGATACGGCGACCGAGAGCCCTTTTGCGGTCAGCACAAAAAAAGCATACAGCGTATATGCCGTGCTGAAATATCCCATGCCCTCCTTGTCGATCAGATTGGCAAGCGGTATTTTAAACCCTGCGCCTATCAGCTTTACCATGATGCTGCCGACAACCAGAATAAAGGCGCCATGGAGAAATGTTTGTCTTTTTTGCTGACCCAAAGTTCCGACTCCCCTTCTTCAATAAATGACATTTTTATGCATATTGCTTGACATAATTCTGTAACATATTGCGACAAATTCAAGACTATTCCACATCTTCCACAAAGTTATCCACAGGCAGACAAGCATACCACCGTTGAAGTTCACGATTTATCCACAAAAATCACAATGCGGTTTGCGGGGTTGGAATAAAATCCTAATTCAGTATTTAAGGTTGACATAACGCATTTTCAGTGCAAAATCCATGTCATTTTCAAACGCTGATACTCAGTGTGGCGACTGCGTTTAAGTCGGTTTTTGCAAACTTTTTTGCCACAAACTCAAAGTAACCCCTGACCGCCGTCATAGCGGCATTATCGGTGCACAAAACAGGGGGCGGACAGTAAAAATTCAGCCCTGCCTCCTTCGCCCTTACCTGAGACAGCTCACGCAACAGGTGATTGGACGCAACGCCGCCCGCTAAGGCAATGCTTTTGACGCCCGCACGCACAGCGCAGGCGACCAGGCGCTCCGATAACACATCGCAAACCGCATACTGGAAGGATGCGGCAATGTCCGGAAGCGGTATCGGCAGATTCTTTTGCGCGTAGTTATGGATGGTATTGATGACGGCGGTCTTAACGCCGCTGAAGCTGAAATCCATTGCGCCGTCAAAATATACCCTCGGAAAGACGAAAGCGTCCGTACGCCCGTTTTTCGCCGCCTCCTGCACCGCAGGACCGCCGGGGTAACCCAGTCCCAAAACCCGCGCGATTTTGTCAAACGCCTCACCGGGCGCGTCATCGCGTGTGACTGCCAGCACGTCATATTCCGCATAGTCCCTGGCAAGCGCAACGGTTGCGTGACCGCCCGACGCCACAAGACAGACAAAGGGCGGCTTTAATTCGGGTGATGCGATATAGTTCGCCGCAATGTGCGCCTCGATGTGGTGCACCGCCAGCAGCGGCTTTTTGAGCGCAAAGGCGAGCGACTTGGCATAGCCGACGCCCACCAACAGCGCGCCGACCAAACCCGGCGCGTAGGTGACCGCAACCGCGTCGATGCCATCAAACGTCAGGCACGCCTCTTTCAATGCCTGCTCCGTCACGCCCGTCACCGCCTCAATGTGCATACGTGAGGCGATCTCGGGCACCACGCCGCCGTATCGCCTGTGCAGATCGATCTGCGAGGCGATGACATTGGATTTGACGTCGAAACCGCCGCCGCAGGCGACAACCGCAGCCGCTGTTTCGTCACAGGACGACTCTATTGCAAGTATATGTGTCATATCGGTATTCATTCCTTTCAAGCCGTCATCGGAGCGGCAGGCTCATCAGCACCGCGTCCTCGCCGTTGTCGGCATAGTAGCCCTTGCGCAGACCGGCCCTGATAAAGCCGTGATTTTCATATAAGGCGATGGCGGCGGCGTTGGACGCGCGCACCTCCAAAAACATCACATGCATGTCCTGTATGCGTGCTGAGTCGATCAGCCTGCCGAGCAGCAGGCGGCCGATCCCGCTCCGGCGGTGCGACGGTGAAACCGCAATGTTTGTGATATGCCCCTCGCCGCACACATGCCACATGCCGGCATAGCCGACCACCTCGCCGTCTGTTTGCGCCACAAAGTACACCGCCATATCGTTTGCAAGCTCCTCCAAGAACATATCCCTTGACCACGGGATGGCAAAGCACTGCTGCTCCAAGGCGGCGATGTCTTCGATATGGGTGTTGTCAAAGGGTATAATCTTCATGTTCTATCCGCTCCGCAATTTTTTTGAGCAGCCCGTCAAGCCGGTTAAAACAAGCGATATAGTCATCAAGCGTGCTGCCGTAGGGGTCGGGAACCTCCTCCGACGTACCCGCATATTCACCGAGTGTAAAGTATTTTTCCTTTACATCAGACAGCGCAGCCTTGTGCGCAGCCGTCATGCACAGGATGAGGTCGCTGTGTTCGATGAGGGCAGGGGTGATCCGGCGGGATTTGTGTCCGGCGATGTCGACGCCCGCCTGCACCGATGCCTCGATGGCATTTGCCGAAGCCGGCAACCCGTCAGACGTCATCAGCCCCGCAGAGGATATGCCGTGGTTTGGCAGCAACTGTTTTAATATACCCTCCGCCATCGGGCTTCGGCAGGTGTTTCCTGTGCAGACCAGCAGGATGTTCATATGTCTTACTCCTTTACGCTATTCAGACCCGCCGCCCTGTGCAGGCGGTTGCGGGTGGCAAGGTTTAGACCTTTACAGTCGATGTCCTCGGCAAAGATGATCTCTGCACCCGCATCGTCAAGGCTGCGCAGGTGCTCAAACAGATTGGCGGCGTATTCCTTGGGCGAGCTGCCGAAAAGCCTGACCTCGCAGTTGACGGGAAAGGCTCCTAACGACCTTGTGATCACGCCGGCCTTTTGATATTTGGGCGCGTTTTTCAAAACGTATCCTTCAAAATCATCCGTCACGACGACGACCTGTGCGCTTGGCGCATAATGCTTATACTTCATGCCCGGGCTTTTTGGGGTTTGCCCCTCGCTGTGTCCACCGAAGCTTTGCACGACCGTGCCCAAAACCTCCGTCAGCTGTTCATAGGTGACGCCGCCGGGACGCAGCAGATGCGGCACCGCCGTGCTGCAATCGATCACGGTGGATTCCACCCCGACGTCGCAGCTTCCGCCGTCAATAATGGCGTCGATCCTGCCCGAGAGGTCGTCCGACACACGCTTTGCATTGGTGGGGCTTGGCTTGCCCGAGGTGTTGGCGCTGGGAGCGGCGACCGGCATGGCGCACGCACGCAGCAGCCGAAGCGCCGTTTCGCTTTTGGGGATGCGTATGCCCACGGTATCAAGCCCTGCACTGACGAACTCAGGAATGAGACTGCTTTTTTTCATCACGATCGTCAGCGGTCCGGGCCAAAAGGCGTCCATCAGCTTTTGGGCGTTTTCGGGGATTTCACGAACGAGCGGCGCAAGCTGCGCCGCATCGGCAATGTGGACGATCAACGGGTTGTCGGACGGTCTGCCCTTTGCCGCAAAGATTTTTTGCACGGCATCCCCGTCCAACGCGTTTGCCCCTATCCCATAAACCGTTTCGGTCGGAAACGCAACAAGCCCGCCGCCTTTCAGCAACGCTGCGGCACGGGCTATGTCGGTATCTGTGGTTGTCAAAATCTGTGTGTTCATATACATTCCTCGGTGTATCGTACAAAGAATCATGCTATGGTGATCAAAAATTTTGTGTGCGAATCGCATGTTTTAGGTGTCCCCGTGTAACCGGGTACACAAGGGCGCATAAAAGTGCGGGATGCGACAAAATTTTTGATTATAGTTCGCCTTTGAGTTTCTCAGACTGATAATGCGTGTTCAGCGCGTCGATAATTTCGTCCAGGTCGCCGTTCAAAACGGCGTCGAGCCTATGGATAGTCAGCCCGATCCGGTGGTCGCTGACACGCCCCTGCGGATAGTTATAGGTTCGGATACGCTCGCTCCTGTCACCCGTGCCGACCTGACTTTTACGCTGCTCGGCGATCTCGGCGTTCTGCCTGCTCTGCATCAGCTCATACAGGCGTGAGCGCAGGATCTTCATCGCTTTGTCCTTGTTTTTCAGCTGGGATTTTTCATCCTGACAGGACACGACAAGCCCCGTCGGGACATGGGTGATGCGCACGGCGGAGTCGGTGGTGTTGACGCACTGCCCACCCGGACCGCCCGCCCTGAAAACGTCGATGCGCAGGTCGTTGGCAGCAATGTCGACTTCGACCTCCTCCACCTCGGGCAGCACCGCCACCGTCACGGTCGAGGTATGTATGCGCCCGCCGCTCTCGGTGGACGGTATCCTTTGGACACGGTGGACGCCGCTCTCGTATTTGAGCCTGCTGTATGCGCCCTGACCGTTGATTTCAAAGGATACTTCCTTGATGCCCCCCAGCTCGGTGGCGTTCATATTCAAGACCTCGACACGCCAGCGCTTGGTTTCGGCGTACATCGAATACATGCGCAAAAGATTTGCGGCAAAAAGCGCCGCCTCGTCGCCGCCCGCTCCGCCCCGAATCTCAACGATGACATTTTTGTCGTCGTTGGGATCTTTGGGCAGCAGCAGGATACGCAGCGCATCTTCAAGTAGGACGATTTTTTCACGTCCCTCGTCAAACTCCGCCTGCACCAGTTCCCGAAAGTCCTTGTCAAGCGATTCACCCAGCATCTCTCGCGCTTCCTCCACCGCCTGCTTTGCCGCTTTGTATTCACGGTATTTTTCGACGATCGGCGTGATGTCGGACTGCTCCTTGCACAGCTGCCTGAATTTATTTTGGTCGGCGATGACCTCAGGGTCGCTGACCGCACCGCACAGCTCGTCGTACCGCTGCTCCAAAAATGACAGTTTATCAAACAATAGTGATTCCTCCAAGTATCGCAAATACGGGCGTCGGCGCTTAGCCGCCGCCCTTTATTTCAAGTTCAGCTGCCCCAGTGACGCAGCCTTTAAGTAGGCGTTGATAAAGCCGTCAAGCTCGCCGTCCATAACGGCGCCGATGTTACCCATTTCAAAGCCCGTGCGGTGATCCTTGACCAAATTATACGGGTGGAACACATACGAGCGTATTTGGCTGCCCCACGCAATATCCTTCTGCACGCCTTTTAAGTCCTCGATTTTATCCTTGTGCTCCTGCTCGGCAAGCTGCATCAGCTTGGACTTTAACATCTTCATGGCGGTGTCACGGTTTTTATGCTGTGAGCGCTCGCTTTGGCAGGATACGACCACCCCTGTCGGGATGTGGGTTATCCGGATGGCGCTGTCCGTCTTGTTGACGTGCTGCCCGCCCGCCCCGCTCGCACGGTAAGTGTCAACACGCAGATCCTCCGCACTGATGTCGATCTGGATGTCGTCATTGATTTCGGGCATGACCTCGACCGACGCAAAGGAGGTGTGCCTGCGCCCCGAGGCGTCAAACGGGGAAATACGCACCAGCCTGTGGACGCCCATCTCGGACTTTGCGTAGCCGTAGGCGTTCAGTCCCTCAATCAAAATGGTCGCGCTTTTGACGCCTGCTTCCTCACCCGCAAGCAGGTCGAGCGTTTCGACCTTAAAGCCTCTGCGCTCCGCCCAGCGTGTGAACATGCGCAGCAGCATTTCGACCCAGTCCTGCGCCTCGGTGCCGCCCGCCCCCGAATGGAGCGTCATGATGGCGTTGTTTTTATCATATGTGCCAAACAACAGCGTTTCAAGGCGCATATTTTCAAGCGCAAGGGTAAAGCTCTGGTATCCCTGCTTCACCTCGTCCAAAACGCTGACGTCCTCCATCTCAATACCGAGCGACACCAGTGTAACAAGGTCCTCCCAGTGCCTGCTGAGCGCCTCAAAGCGTGCCACCTTGTCCTTTAACTGCTTGGACTTTTGCATGATTTTTTGTGCATTGTCCATGTCGGCATAAAAGTCCGCGGCGGTGGTCTGCCCGTCAAGCTCGGCTATCTGGGCGTTCGTCCCTGCGATGTCAAAGTGAATCCCTCAATTCATTGATGTCCTTTTCAAGCCCGTCCAATGACAAGCGGTATTCTTCAAATTCCAGCAACAAAATCACATCCTTATGGTATTTATCAAGATTATTGTCCGCAGCATTTTTTGTATTTTTTTCCGCTGCCGCAGGGGCAGGGGTCGTTCCTACCAACCTTTTCGCCTTTTTTGACCGGCTGCTTCTTTTGCGGCTCACCGTCGCCGCCGTGCGACGCTCCGGTCGGCTGTGCGACCTGCTCACGTTTGATCTCCGTATTCAGGCGTGCGTGGAAGATATGCTTAACGGTGTCCTCCTTGATGGTGTTTATCATTTCTTCAAACATATCCATACCTTCAAATTTAAACTCGATGACCGGATCACGCTGCGCATACGCACGCAGACCGATGCCCGCGCGGAGCTGATCCATTGCGTCGATATGATCCATCCACTTTTGGTCGACCATTTGGAGCATGATCACACGCTCCAGATCACGCATGGACTCCTCGCCGAAATCCTGCTCCTTTTTTTCATACACTTGGTGCGCCGCATCGGTGAGGTATTCCAAAAGCTCGTCTTTTGTGACGCCGTGGCGCTTTTGCTCGTCGATATTGAGGTTGATCCCCAGCTTTTCAAGCAGCTGCGCAAAGCAGATTTCCCAGTGGAAATCCTCGCCGTAATTTGCCTCGCCCGCCGTTTCGGCGACAATCCTTTCGATAACGCCGTCGATCATGGACAGGATGTTGCCGCGCAGGTTCTCACCCTCCAACACCTTGCCCCGCTGCGCATAGATCAGCTCACGCTGCTGGTTCATCACATCGTCATACTGCAAGACGTGCTTTCGGATGTCAAAATTCCTGCCCTCGACCTTTTTCTGGGCGTTTTCGATGGCGTTGGTCAGGATTTTGGCTTCAATCGGCTGGTCGTCCTCCAGCCCGAGCGCTTCGACCATATTCATTAAGCGGTCGGAGCCGAAAAGCCGCATCAAATCGTCCTGCAACGAGATGAAAAACTTGGACGCACCGATGTCGCCCTGACGTCCGCTTCGACCCCTGAGCTGATTGTCGATACGCCTGCTTTCGTGGCGTTCCGTACCGATGATAAACAGCCCGCCTGCCGCAATGACCTCCTCATGCTCGGCGTCGACAGAGGGTTTGAATTTGTTGTAGAGCTCCTTATAGGTTCTGCGTGCACGGAGGATCTCCTCGTCCTCAGTGTCCGCAAAGCTGGTGGCTTCGCTGATGAGGTCGGGAGAAAAGTCCATTTTGGACATCTCGTGCTTTGCCAAATACTCCACATTGCCGCCGAGAATGATGTCGGTACCTCTGCCCGCCATGTTGGTAGCGATAGTGACGGCGCCCTTTTTGCCCGCCTGGGCAATGATCTCCGCCTCTTTTTCGTGGAACTTGGCATTTAATACAACGTGAGCGATCCCCTGCTTTTTGAGCGCATGGGAAAGCTCCTCGGATTTTTCGATGGTGATCGTGCCGACCAGCACGGGCTGACCCTTTTGGTGGCACTGGACAATTTGGCTGATGACCGCGTCGTACTTACCCTTTTCGTTCTTATACACCGCGTCGGACAGGTCCATGCGGGTCATCGGCTTGTTGGTGGGGATGGCGATGACGTCCAGCTTGTAGATCGCCTGAAACTCCGCTTCCTCGGTCTGCGCCGTACCCGTCATGCCCGACAGCTTTTTATAGAGCCTGAAATAGTTCTGGAAGGTGATGGTCGCCAGTGTTTTGCTCTCGCGCTCGACTGTGACCTTTTCCTTCGCCTCGATCGCCTGATGCAGACCGTCGCTGTACCGTCTGCCCAGCATCAGACGCCCCGTAAATTCGTCGACGATGATGACCTCTCCGTCCTTGACGACATAGTCCTTGTCCCTGTGCATGATGCCGTGCGCGCGGATCGCCTGGTTGATGTGGTGGGATACGGTGAGATTTTCAGGGTCGGAAAGGTTTTCAAGCCCGAAAAATGCCTCCGCTTTTTTGATGCCCCGCTCGGTCAGCGTGGCGGTATGTGCCTTTTCGTCCACAATGTAGTCTGCCTCGACATTGTCGTCATGCTCCTTGTCGTTGCTCTCGACGATACGCAAAAGCTTTAAGGTGCGGGCAAATTTGTCCGCCGTTTCATAGAGGATGGTGGATTTGTCGCCGATGCCTGAAATGATGAGCGGAGTCCTCGCCTCGTCGATCAGGATGCTGTCCACCTCGTCGACGATGGCAAAGGTGTGTCCCCTTTGGACCCTTTGCTCTTTATAGATGACCATGTTGTCACGCAGATAGTCAAAGCCAAGCTCGTTATTCGTGCCGTAGGTGATGTCCGCATGGTAAGCTGCCCTGCGCTGGTCGTTATCCAGCCCGTGCACGATCAGACCGACCGACAGTCCGAGGAACGTGTAAAGCTTGCCCATCCACTCGCTGTCACGCTTTGCCAGATAGTCATTGACCGTAACGATGTGCACGCCGTTTCCCGTCAGGGCGTTGAGGTATGCCGGCAAGGTGGCGACAAGCGTCTTGCCCTCACCGGTTTTCATCTCGGCGATCCTGCCCTGATGCAGCACGATGCCGCCAATGAGCTGGACATAAAAATGCCGCATACCCAAAACACGCCAGGATGCCTCACGTGCGACGGCAAATGCCTCGGGCAGTATGTCGTCCACCGTTTCACCTTGCGACAGGCGGTTTTTGAACTCACCCGTTTTTGCTTTGAGCTGTGCGTCCGTCAGCTGCTTGGTTTCGGATTCCAACGCCTCGATTTTATCCGCAATCGGAAAGACACGTTTTAGCTCGCGGTCGCTGTACGAGCCTAAAACCTTTTCTAAGAATTTTCTCAATATAATCCACTCCAATTAAAGCCTATTCTACCACAAAAGCCCGTCTATTGCAAGCTAATGTGCTATATAATGTCGTCGCTTTTACGGTAGGACAGCATGATTTTTTTCAGTATTTCGGCGGGGGGAGGCGGCGTGTAGGTGATGGCGTTCGCGCCCGCCTCGATGGTTTTGGCGATGGTTTCGTCGGTCGGTCCGCCCGTGGCGATGATCGGCACCTCGGGCAGCACGTCACGGATACGGCTGATGATCTCGATGGTATGGGACGCACCCGACACATTGAATATCGACACGCCTGCCCGGTGCCGCTGCACAAAATCTGTCTTTTCGGAAACGACGGTCACGACGATCGGTATGTCGATCCTGTCGCGCATTTCGGATATGGTTTCGTTGGGCGCAGGGGCGTTCAAAACAACGCCGATCGCACCCTGGTTTTCGGCGTCGAGCGCCAGGTTGATCGAGCGCTTGCCGCCCGTGATGCCGCCGCCGACCCCGCAGAACACGGGGATGTCCGACACCTGTATGATGGCGTGGGTGATCGCCGGCTGCGGCGTAAAGGGATAGACCGCAATCACCGCATTGGCGTTGCAGTTTTTGATGATCGCTACATCGGTTGTGAACACCAGGGATTTGAGCAGTCTGCCGAATATCCTGATCCCGCTTGCCGCCGAGATACTCTCCGGCACCTTGATCATATGTCGTCTTAAAAGCCCTTCGATTTCAGGCGGTTTTCCAGGCACCTTCGGCACCTCCTTTGCATTTGGCTGATTCAATCCTGCGCTTTGGCGTTCTCGATCTTGTATGACAGCGTCATCAGGCTGTCGCTCAAATGGACGTTTTCGATTTCAACACCCTCGTATGCGTCAATGTCGGTGTAGGAAAAGTTCAAAAGCCCCTTGATGCCCAGCTTTGCCAGGCGTTTGGCAACGTCCGCCGCCGCCGCTTTCGGCACGGCGATGACGGCGATGTCGGGCTTGTGCGTCTGCATGAACGCTTCGATGGTGTCGATGTCTAAAATTTCAAACTCTTCTATATATTGTCCGATTTTTGACGGATTATTATCAAAGACGCCGACGAGCTTAAAGCCCCGCTTTTCAAACGAGCGGTAGGACGCCAGCGCCCTGCCGAGGTTGCCCGCGCCGATGATGATGGTGTTGTGCCCGTTGTACAGCCCCAAAATCTCGCCGATCGAGCGGTAGAGACTTTCGACGTTGTAGCCGTATCCCTGCTGACCGAAGCCGCCGAAGCAGTTGAGGTCCTGACGGATCTGTGACGCCGTCACGTTCATTCGGCTGCTTAAATCTTTTGAAGATATGCGTGCAGTGCCGTTTGCCAAAAGCTCGCCTAAGTAGCGGTAGTAACGGGGCAGTCGTTTGATCACCTCAAAGGATATTTTTTTTGAAGAAGTCATGGAAATCACTCCTATTTGATGTTGTTCAGGTCATACGGGGTCGTCTGATAGACATGGTAGTTCAGCCAGTTTGAAAACAGCAGGTTCGCATGCGCGCGCCACGTTACGTGCGGCGTCTGCTTCGGGTCGTTATCAGGAAAATAGTTTTCCGGCACGTCAATATCAAGCCCCCGGTCGACGTCCCGGTAGTATTCCTGACTGAGCGTCACATCGTCGTACTCCGAATGTCCCATCGCAAAGATGTGCTTGCCGCCCTTTGACGTGACAAGATAGACGCCCGCCTCGTCCGACACGGACAGCACTTCAAGCCCGGGCACCGCCTCGATGTCAGCCCGCTTGACCTCGGTATACCTTGAATGGGGCACATAGAACACATCGTCAAAGCCCCGCATGAGCATCTTGTTCTTGCGCAGCGGCTTGTGCGCGAACACCCCGAACAGCTTCTTTTCGAGGGGATATTTTTTGACGCCGTAATGGTAATAAAGCCCCGCCTGCGCGCCCCAGCAGATGTGCAGCGTCGAAGTAACATGCGTCTTGGACCACGCCATGATCTCGGAAAGCTCCGCCCAGTAGTCTACCTCTTCAAACGGCATCATTTCGACCGGCGCACCCGTGATGATCATGCCGTCAAATTTGCTGTGCTTAATATCGTCAAAAGTTTTATAAAACGCCAAAAGATGCTCCTCGGGCGTGTTTTTGCTTTGATAGCTTTGGGTCTTGACCAGCTCAATGTCCACTTGAAGCGGCGAGTTGCCCAGCAAACGCAGAAGCTGGGATTCGGTCGTGATTTTGGTGGGCATCAGGTTCACCACAGCAATTTTAAGCGGTCGTATGTCCTGTGTCAGCGCCCTCTTTTCGGTCATTGCAAAGATGTTCTCGGCTTCGAGCGTTTTTCTTGCCGGCAGATTGTTGGCAATTTTGATAGGCATTTTTTCTCATCCCCTTCACATGCTTTTGCAATATATTATATCAGATGAATAGATATTTTACAAGAATATAATAATATATTTTGGAAGGTAGTGATGAATTGGAAAGCAAAGTGATATTCGACAATGTTGATGATTGCACGGAAAAACCGGAGGGCGGCGTCAAGGAAAGCGTTGTGGTGGAGCCGCAGAACGCCACACACAAGATTCACTGCCTGACGATCATCGGTCAAATCGAGGGGCATGTGGTTTTGCCGCCGCAAAACAAAACCACCAAGTATGAGCATGTTATCCCCCAGCTGGTGAACATCCAGGAGGACAACACCATCGAGGGGCTGCTCGTCATTTTAAACACCGTGGGCGGCGACGTCGAGGCTGGGCTTGCCATTGCCGAGATGATCGCCAGCATGTCCAAGCCGACGGTATCGCTGGTGCTCGGCGGCGGGCACAGCATCGGCGTGCCACTGGCGGTGGCGGCGAACTATTCGTTCATTGTGCCGAGTGCGACCATGACCATACACCCCATCCGCATGAGCGGCGTCGTCATCGGTACGTCCCAAACATACGACCACTTCAACAAGGTGCAGGAGCGTGTGGTGTCCTTTATTTCAAAGAATTCCAGGATCTCGTTTGAGGATTTCACCGCACTGGTGCATCAGACGGGCGTCATCGCCAACGACGTCGGCACTATCCTGTTCGGCGAGGAAGCGGTGCACCACGGTATCATCGACGAGGTGGGCGGCGTGTCCAAGGCGTTCGATTATTTGAACGGGTTGATCAACAGCCGGAAAGAACAGCAGTAAATGAACAAAGCTTTGTCTTATAGTCGCCGGGTTTGGACGCAAATTATCGTCCAAACCCTTTTTATGGTTAAATTTCCCTGGTCTTGTAAATAACAGCCCCTTTACACGCGAAAAAAGTCGTTTAATGTCGAATATTATCATTTTTTATATAAAAAACTATTGACTATTGTGAATTATCATGATTTAATATATACATAATACAGCATGGTGCGCGCAAAAAGTATGTGTAAAGCGCACAAATTTATGCTGTATTTTTTAGTTTTCAGGGTTCTAACACTCATGTGTAAAAGGAGGGCTGCCTTGCTGTTTTAACTAAATACAAATATGGCATTTTTACCGACTTCAATGCTCACATCAATGGGAAGCCATTACAGGATATCTGAAATAATTATTGATGTAAAATTTGAAGGAGGTTTATTTGTGAATAAGCAAAGCGGCAAATCCTTTAAAAAATATCTTTCTATGCTCATCGCTGTGGCAATGGTGTTGGCAGCAGTGCCAATGGCAAATATCACAACAGTATCCGCGGCAATGAGCGCACCGATAGCCACAAGTTTTTTCGCTGACTTTGAAGGCTATACGCCGGGGACTCCATTTACAGGCGGCGCTGGTTGGGGCACTATAACCGAAAACGCTGATTACGGCGGCAGCATTACGGTTGCTTCCGACGCATCGGGTAAACATCTTAGAATGCGTCATAAATACCAAAACGGCACCCCTGACGGTAAAAACACTTGTTTGGCTGCAACATCTGCAAATAATCTTGACGGCCGTTTTGTAACGAGTTACAGGTTCAAACCCGATGTGAAAAACGCCGGAGTCCTTTCGCTTCAATTCCGCTTACTGTCGGGCGATGGCGTCACGATTCGCCTTACAAAGGTTGAAGGAAACACGATTACATACCTGCCGGATATGTACGACGCAGCTTCCGCTGTTCCGGCGGAACAAACTGCAAAATCCGATAATAATATTTCCAGCGGGCAATGGTATACGGTTGAATTGTTTTGTGATATACCAAACGGAAAAATAGTCATCTATCTTGACGGGGAAAAAAAGGACGAGATAACCGATTTAAGGGAAAGACTAGGCGGTCGGTTTGCAGGCTGTTCATTTGCAAGCGGTATCATCCGTCATCATATGTCAGTTAACAAGGTGTTGAATGACGAAGTTATTTTCTATATAGATGATTTTAGTGTATCGGGGCTGCCCACGGAAGGGAAAATATTAAACGACCTTAAAAAGACTTCCGGCGGCGTGCATCCGAGGATTATGATGGACCAAGACAGGCTTACCCTGATCATCGACGGCTTCCAAAATACTATAGAGCCTTATTACACTTGGGCAAACAAGGCAAGAAACGATGCGAATACCGCAAAGACGAAACCTGTTGTAAAGTATGATGCCACGAGGGAAACGGACGGCTATGATGACCCGTCAGCGCAATTGTTGGCGCGTGTGTTTAGTCTGTCTATAGCTTATCACATTGTAAAATATGACGTCATAAGAAATACTTACAAGGAGAAGCTGTTGGAGGAATTGGACAACGCCGCAGATCCGAATAAATTCCCGAATTGGTTTGAAAATCCGGACCAATCATTCTTAAAGACCGCAAATATGATCACAGCTTATGCAATCGCATATGACTGGTTGTATCATAACTGGACCGTTGCTGAAAGAACCAGAATCAGAAATGCGCTGGTAACCAGAGGGCTGGAAATAGCGCAGGCGGCATATGCCAACCAAGCTCCTTGGACACAATGGAACCACAACTGGAATATTATATGCAACAGCGGTGTCGGCATCGGGGCGCTGGCGGTTGCGGATGAAACAGGGTATGAGTCTTACGCAGGTCTGATCAAATCCGGTATTGACTCCATGGAATATGCGTTCCCCACCTTTTCACCGGACGACGGAGGCTGGAAAGAGGGTCCGGGATACTGGGCGTTTATGATGGATATGATGCCGATGTATCTTTCCTCTATGAAAACGGCGCTCGGGACGCATTACGGCATAATGGATTACGAGGGTATCCGCAAAACAGGGTATTACGGCATTTATATGCTGACCCCGAACGGCTGGAATAATACGCAGGATTGCGCGCTGAATGACCAGGCACTTTCAAACTTTCCGGAACTGTTTTTCTACGGGAATTATTTTAAGGATGAAAAGCTTTCGGCTTACCGGTACATGCAAATACAGCAGCCAAAGCAATCGAGTACGGTAAAGGATCTTTTATGGTATACGCCTCCGTCTGCGGGCAGCTACGAGACTATTTTCAACCAACTGGATACAACATTTAGGTCCGACAATTCCGGAGACGTTGTTTTCAGAAGCGGCTTTTTCGAAAACAGCAAGAACTATTTGGGGATCAGCGCCGGTAAAAATAGGTTCAACCACGGTCAGATTGACGCGGGAAGCTTTGTTTATGAAGCCGCAGGCGAAAGATGGTCGGTTGAGTTGGGCAGGGAAAATTATAGTGTACCGGGTTATTGGCGTTATGATAATAATAATAACGGGGGCACGCGCAGCCGCTGGGATTATTACAGATGCAGGGCGGAAGGACACAACACGTTTGTTGTTAATCCCAACAGGATACCAAACGCTCCGGCGGATCAAGAGCTTCTCAACGAAATTCCTATAATGTCTATGGACTCGAACGGAACGGCAACCATTGATATGACGAATGCATATACCAATTATGTAAGCAATGCGGAAAGAAAATTTGAATTTAATAAAACCAGCGGTGATTTAATTATTACAGATAAAATCACTTTTAACACCCCAAACGGGAATGATCTTTACTGGTTTATGCATACCGACGCGTTAATCAAGTTGGCAGCGGACGGCAAGAGTGCAATTTTAAACAAAAATGGCAAAGCCTTAAAAGTCAGTATTTTAGATAATACGCATACCTTTGGGGAAATGCCTGCTGTTCCGATTAACGGCTCTCCCAACCCTCCGGAGCAAAGCGCCAACGCAGGTGTTACAAAGCTGTTTATTCACAATAATAATGCAGGCGGCAATAATTATCTTGTGAAGGTGTCTATGAAGGTGATCGCAACGGATATTATAGTCAACGACACGGATAGTGCGGCTGATTGGAGTTTCAGATCCAATCTTCAAGCGGGCGATACCCAGTATGGCGACAAGGACGGTACTTTTGTCACTGTTCCTAACAGCGTAAAGGGCTATGCCTGGATCCAGACGGCAAACGATTCAAGATTATACACAACCAGTCCGCTTGCTAAATTTAGGGTGACACAGGCAACAGATGTATATATTGCGCACAATGATTTGATCACGCCCCGCCCGGATTGGATAGTAAATGGCGGTTGGGTTGACACAAACGAGGATTTGGTAAACAGCGCTACGACGACTTATAGCCTGTTTAAAAAGACATTTGATGCAGGGCAGATGGTGACCCTGGGGGTAAACGGCGCAACAGGAAGAGCCTTTTATTCCGTGATATTAAAGCCCGTTGCCACCACATTGGCGCCATGGGACCACGATGTAACGATAAAGTATAACAGTGAAAATCAGGGCGGCACTAATGCTCTGTTGACAATCAAAGATGACCCCACAATAGCTAATGACAGAAAGGCATATATTAAATTCAATGTGAACAGCGTACAGACGGTAGAAAGCGCCAAATTGAGAATTTATGGGAAAAATACCTCAGGTCCCGCTAATGTGACCATTAAGGTCATCGGCGCAAACGGTGACAATATGTGGGACGAGAACACGCTGACTTGGAATATGGCGGAAAGTAATTATCCGCCATCCTCCACTGGTCCGCTTGACACGGTAATAGTAAACGGCACGGCGCAATATTATGAGTTTGACGTAAGCGATTATGTAAGAAAAAGAAAACTCACGGCGTCGCTCCTAACGATCATCGTTTATTCCGATTTAAACGAAAACCAGCTTGTTGCCTTCAACAGCAAGGACAATGCTGCAAATCCTCCGCAGTTGTTGATCTATCAATAACCTTGCCGCTCAAAAGCGCATAATGGCACAATAGTTTAATTGAGGAAATCCAAAAAAAGCCCGGCAATATCATTGAATATTGCCGGGCTTTTTCTTGAACATCCGCATTTTAAAAAAACTGTTGCATAATTTTCCTCGATATGATAAAATAATATCAACGGAAGCATGGAAAAATTAAAAAAGTGGCAGGACAATGTGTCGAAACCACATTGCCCCTGCAATAAGGGTGAGCACACACCTATACGCAACCGGATGACCGGCACCAGACTCATTATAGCACATTGCGCCCAACTTTTCAAGTGGCGGTTTCATTTAAACGGGGTCTTGTTGCTGTCGGAATTCGGATTTAAGAAAAATGCAAAGCGTGTAGGCAATTGCCGTAAGGGGCAAAACCTGCATGCTTTTTTATGTTTGGAAGTGTTTTCGGTAAACCGGGGCGTGGCGTCCGCCGCTTGCGGCGGGCGCTGTGACCTCGGGATTATCGAAACATGAGGTGGGACAAATGGAAAGTTTCAGCTTTATCGAAAGGCTGTTTGAAAGCAACGTCCATGCCCTCGACCGTTTTGAAACGCGCAGCGAGGCGCTGGATCCCATGCTGGATGAGGTCATCGGTGCAAAAAAGACTCTGACCGCCGCGCTGAGCGGCGAGCAGCAGGCGCTGCTCGAAGCATACGTCGATGCGTACGTGGCGTATGCCCGGCAGACCGAGCGTGAAACCTTTACACGCGGCTTTCGCTTCGGCGCAAGCTGTATCCTTGACACCTTTGTTTTGAAAGACGAATGACAAAACGACTTTGTAAAACAACACCCTTATTTTAAAAGGCGAATGACACACGATTTGCAAAACAGCACCCTTTCGGGTGCTGTTTGCGTTAGAACGGCTCTATGATAGACACGGCGCTGTTTTGGGGTGTAAAGTGTTTGTCCTTGCGGCTTTGCACCTCTTCGAGCGCAATGCTGTCGCAGACGCCCAAATATTCAAACAAATCGGTACCCCGGAAGATGGCGGACACAAAGCTGTTGGACAGCTTTTCGACGCTGTTGAACAGGCGCAGGTGCCTGCCGATAACGACCTTTTTGCACTGGTCGAACGCCTCCTGCGTCAGGGTCGCTTTGCCGATTTTTTCCAGCAGCGCATCCCTCGCCGCAAGCGGGTCGCAGCTTTCGCCCCCGAGCGTCGAGAAGGCGTAATTGCCCTCGGCGGTGAAGTCGATGTCGAAGGTCTGGTTGATCAGCCCCTGTTCGTACAGGCTGTTATAGGTGGCGCTGCTCTTGCCCGCCAGCATTTCCAGCAGGATCTCGGTCACGATCTGCTTCCTCAGCAGCAGGCTGCCCTCGACATTCAAATCGTTGTCCTTAAAGCCGAGCAGGAAAATCGGGCTTGCCACGCTGAGCTTTTGGATGACCTCGCTTTGACGCACCTGCGGCGGCTCTACCGGATAGAACCTGCCGATGCTGCCGATGGGACTTGCCGTGACATATTTGTCCACAAGCTCCGCCACACGCCCGCAGTCCACATCGCCGCAGGTAAACAGCGCCATGTTGGACGGGTTGTAGAAGCTGTGGTAGCATTTATACAGGACGTCCCTGTCGATGCGTGAAATGCTCTCGACCGTGCCGGCGATGTCGTTGCGGACGGGGTGGTTTTGGTACAGCGCGCCCAGCAGGTTGAAAAATACCCGCCAGTTGGGGTCGTCCTCGTACATCCGGATCTCCTGACCGATGATGCCCTGCTCCTTGGCGACGTTTTCATCGGTAAAGTGCGGCTTGCCGACAAAATCCAAAAGGATTTCCAAATTGCCGTAAAAATTGTCGGTGGACGAAAACAGGTAGGCGGTGGTATTAAAGCTCGTAAAGGCGTTCGCCGATGCGCCGGTGGTGTTGTATTGGTCAAAGGCGTTGGTGCCGTCGGGCTGCTCAAACAGCTTGTGCTCCAAAAAGTGGGCGACACCGTCGGGGATTTCCGTCACACCCGTCTCACCCGCGGCAACAAACGCGTTGTCAATCGAGCCGACCCGCGCCGCAAAGCTGGCATAGCTTTTGCTGTGCCCCTGCTTGGGCAGAACATAGACCGACAGACCGCTTTTATGCTTTCCTTTATACAAGGTTTCCTGCAACAGTTCACTGTGTATTTTTTCAAATTCCATGTCATTCATTCCCCCTTAAAAAATACACCGTATCCAGTTCAATATTGTTGGCAATGTCCACGACCTGCCGCTTGGTCACCGACTGCAAAGCCTCCGTGAGCTGTTCAAACGTCAGGGGGCTGCCGATGATCAGGCGGCCCAAAAAGTAGTCCTCGGTGGAAAGGGCGCTGTCGGCAATGGACTTGATATTGTTCACCGTCGACAAAAGCGCCGCATGGAATTCTTCATCGGTAATGCCGCCGTCTTTGATGGCTGCGATTTGCACCAGGATCTCGTCATACGCTTTGTCGAAATTTGACACCTCAATACCGCAGTTGACCGTCATGACGCCCTTGAAGCTGTCCGTCCTCGACATGGCGTAATAGGCAAGCGACAGCTTTTCACGCACGTTGTTGAACAGCTTGGAGGACGGTCCGCCGCCCAGCACGGCGTTATACAGCATCATAGCGGCATAGCCCCCGTCCGCCATAGACACCTTTGTGCGAAAACCAAGGCTCAATTTGCCCTGCAAGATGTTTTCCGTTTCGGTGACGCGTTTGACCTCGCCGACCGACGTGACGATCTGCGTGTTCGGGTACTGCGCCGCCCGCTCGGGAAGCGACGCGAGCATATCGGCGACGCCGTCCTTTGCCGCCGGGAAATCCACGCCGCCGACGATGAATATGTCGATCGGGCTGGTTTGCAGCACCTTTTGATAGTGCGCAAAAAGCGCGTCGGCGTCGATGGGATCAATATCCTCCGTGCAGCCCAGCTCGCTCAGCCCATACGCCTCGCCCTCGCACATCAGTTGTATGCAGCGGTTGATGGCATAGCTGCGCTTGTCGTTGATTTGTGACAGGATGTTTTGGCGCAGGTTTTCCTTCTCCTGCGACACGTACTCGGCGTCAAAGCCCGTTTGGGCAAAAACCATGCTCCTCACAAGGTCCAATACCTGCGCAAGCACTGGCTGGCTGCCGGGCAGGAAGCGCTCATTCGCAAATTCAAGGTTGATATGGATGATCTGCGATTCACCCTTTTTGCGCACGCCGCTGACAAGCTTTGCGCCATAGAGGCTGTCGAGCCTGCCGGACAAGCCGATGGTGGTCGGGAACAGCGGGCAGCCCCGCTTTAACACATTGGCAAGCAGGGCGTTCTTCGTCGCCTCCTCCTTGCACAGCGGGCGGTGAAAATACACGCCGAGGGTGGTCGTCTTGAATTTATCCGTCCGGATATGGTGCGCTTTGATGCCGTTTTTGATTTGTATTGATTGTATGTTGATAATATCTCCTCCAAACAACGGTAGTATTTCCAAAAATATAGTCCGATATAATCGGACTATGATTTTAACTTATCCGATATAATCGGACTATGATTTTAACTTATCCGATATAATCGGACTATGATTTTAACTTATAGGAAATTACACAAAACATGTCAGCGTGTTTACGCCTTCTTTTTGATTTTGGACGGTTTGGCGGCAGGCTCTCTCAGCCGCTTCATTCTGTAAAAATAGACGCCGATTTCGACCACCACCGAAAGACCGATGAGGATAAACAGCATATCCATCAGCCGCTTGGTGTTGACGAAATAGGGAGGAATGGGGATAAACCTCGACAAAACCGCCGCAATCCCCTGAACCCCGACACACCAAAACAAACCCACCGCCGTCGCAGCCAAATAGATTGCAGCGATTTTAAAGCCGTTCCTGCCTCTGACCCGCCATAAGACGCTCATCACAGCGGCGCTGACGGCAAACAGCCCGAACAATACCCAAAGCACCCTGGGCATGGCGAGACCGATTTTCCCGCCGTATGTAAACAGGGTCGCGTTATAGATGAACAGCAAAAATATCGAAGATGCAATCGCATACGCAAATTGCAGCAAAAAGTCGTTTGCAATTTTTTCAGCTCTGCTGATTTTAGTATTCTTGTCCGTCATTGAAAAAACCATTCCCTTCATTAGTTGAAAAAGCGTTCGGGTGCGCAGCACCCTCCCGGACGCATCCGCTCGCCGCGCGAGCGTAAGCGCAGGCGGAATTGATTTCCGCCAAAGCGTGGAAATTGCGCCGGTTTTGCGTAATTTCCCAATGATAATAAAAAAATGCCTGTCAAAACTCGCCCATCGCATACATCACGACCGCTGTCACCGCCGCACCCGCCGTTTCGGTGCGCAGTATGCGTTTGCCGAGCGATACCGTCGGGATACCGTTTTGCCTTGCGAAGTCCGCCTCGGCAGGCTCAAAACCACCCTCGCTGCCGATCAGCAGACCAATTTGCCCGAAGCGCTTGCCGCCCAGCACATCATGCAGCTTTGTCGTGTCCTCACACTCGTACAGCATGATCGCCGCTTCCAAGTCCTTCATCCGCATAACCGCTTCGTTAAAAGTCACGGTTTCTAAAACCTGTGGCACGATACCCCTGCCGCTCTGCTTTGCCGCTTCAAGCGACACCTTTTGCCAGCGCGCCGACTTGTCGGTGGGCTTTGTCACGCAGCGCTTTGTATACACGGGGACGATTTTCGCGACCCCGAGCTCCGTATTCTTTTGGATGATATACTCCATTTTGCCCTGCTTTGGGAGCGCCTGAAACAAGATGACCTCCGTGCCGCTTTCCGCTTCGCTCCGCTGTTTGCCGATGATTTTTGACACGACCTGCGCTTTGCCGACGCTTTGAATGACGGCGTCATAATCATTCCCGCACCCGTCGCAAATTTCCAGCGGGTCGCCCGCTTTCATCCTCAGCACCCGGGTAATGTGGACAACATCCTCGCCGGTAATGCATACCGTATCGGCGCTGATTTGGCTTGGCGAAACAAAAAATCTTGGCATATCAAGACAACTCCGATTATATCATTTCTGACAGAAAAAAACAAGTGCCATATCAAACAGAAATCCATTAACCTTTACTTTTCTACCCGGTTCCTGCCGTTTTGCTTTGCCTTGTACAGCATGTCGTCCGCCTTTTCGATCAACTGCTCCGCCGTCGTTTCGGCAGCCGGCATTACGGCGCATACGCCGAAGCTGGCGGTGATGTTCAGATGCCTGCCACCCGCCAACAGAATCGGCTCCTGTATCAGCACGCGCATCCTTTCGGCAATCGCATGGGCGCTCGCTTCATCCGCACCCGGCAGGCATATCAAAAATTCCTCACCGCCGTAGCGCGCCACCCAGTCATCCCCCCGCACGGCGCCTGTCAGCCTTGTAGCAACAGCCTTCAAAACACCGTCGCCGATCAGATGACCGTGCTCGTCATTGACTTTTTTGAAAAAGTCGATATCCGCCATCACAATGGCAATGCTCCCCTTTGAAAGCGCCGCCGTCAGTACGTCCATCGGCAGACGCTCGTTGATGTAGCGCCTGTTGTAAACCTCGGTCAGCGAGTCTTTCAACGCAATCTCATTGATGGTGTCAATGATTTTATACAGCTCGACATGCACGCCGTCCTCGTTGTCCGAAAAAATCATGCTGCTGGTGGCGTCCTTCAAAAGCTCGACGACCACCAGCCCCGATTCAAGCTGCACGGGTATGGCGGTGATCATGTATATCTTCTCATGGATGTATTCTACCTTAAAAAACGCCTTGCCCTCATTGTAGGCACGGATGGATATGCAGTTGTTGCAATAGGTGTTCCTTTCCCAAAAGTCAAAGCACAGCACGTCGGACTTTACAACTTCCTTGCTCCGGTAGCTGATGACCTTCTTCTCGATCGGATCAACGATCCTCGCAATTTCATAAAGCCTCTCAACAATGTTAAGCTGCGCCAAAAGCTCAGAGATCTCGTGGTCGAACATGTCCGTACCCCCATCATAAAATGGTATCATTGCGTCTCGCCGTTTCCGGGTCGGCTGCAAGGAAATTTCCGGCGGCGCAATCAATGTAAAGGATCATAAGTGTCTGCACTTATTATATCATGAAATTTTCAAAAAACAAGAAGAACTGCGAAAAAAATTCGCAGTCCTTCTCTGATGCTTGCTTTAATTGGGATTCACGCCGCCCTGCCAGCCCCAACCGAGATAGCGGTATTTGGCGCGCAGCGCCGAAAGCGTTTCTATCCTGACGGTCTGCACGGCATGGATGACGTTGCCGTCGCCCATATAAATGCCGGCATGCCCGTTGCCTGAGGACGTTTCAAAATAAACCGTCGCGCCCTTCGGCACGTTGGTCGCAGAGGCGGATACCCCCCACTGCTTCCACGCCTCGATGGCGGTCGACGCATAGCCGGTGATACCTGCCGCCTCATAGGAAATCCTGACGAAACGCTGGCAGTAACCGTTGTAGGCAGTCGAGCCGAGCAGCGTCTTTGCCTTGGCGATCGCCGTATCCGCCTTGGTCGCAGTCTTCACGACAGAGCCAATCGTAAAGCCGCTGCATCCAAAAAGGTACTGCCAGGTCGCCGCCCCGACGATACCGTCGCTTTTCAATCCCGTAAAGGTCTGGAACGCCTTGACCGCCGACACGGTCGCGGCGTCAAAGGTTCCGTTTTCCGTCACTGATGCACCGAACTTCACTCTGAGCAGGTGCTGCACAGCAAAGACCGCACTGTTTTTGTCGCCGCTTTTTGCTGTGCCAATCAAAGCCTCAAAGGTCTTTTTTCCGGCAATGCCGTCCGGCGTAAGACCGTTCGCACTTTGAAACGCCTTGATTGCGCTGACCGTTTTGCTTCCGGCGATACCGTCCTCTAAGACGGGGTACCCCCGGTAGTTCAACAGGTGCTGGGTCGCCAGAGCGTCTGCACCCTTGCTTCCGCTTTTGATCACGGGGTAGTCTGCCGCCGCCGCGGCCGGAAACGCGCCTGCCGCAAAAAGCATGAAAGCCGCCGCGGCAAGCGCCGTCAGCCGTTTAGTCATCTTTCTCATGGTTATCCCTCCGAGAAATACAACCTCCTGCGTCCATTATAAACCACGCCTGCCAATATGTCAAAGCACGATTTCTGGCAGCGCTGCCAGCAATTCGTATACACATATCCCGAAAAGTTTACATTTTGTTCACACTTCCACGGCGATTGTGCAGTATGATTATAATTGGTGTATAATTTGCGTGAGCGGAGGTCATGGCTTGAAACTCAGCACACATCTTTTTATCGGGCATAAGGTCAAGGATTATTTGGACGAAGCATATCAGACAGATACGGGCATCAACGCCCTGTGCTTCGGAAACGTGTTTGCGGACCTGTCGGCTCTGCCGGTTTTACATCCGCATTATAAGGCGAGATCACTGGATTATGTATATGACGAAATAAGCCGCCTTTGCGAATACATCCCCGGCAGCGGGAACAGCTTTGGCGACCTCTATTATTTCAGACTGGGGATCATTACCCACTATATTACCGACTTTTTTTGCAGGGCGCATCAGGGCGTAAATAAGGGGAACCCCAAGGAACACATTCAATACGAGTTCGGGCTGCGTAATCATTTGGAAAAGCATTATAAGCGGTTAAAGTTTGCGGACGTCTCCGGCTTCCGAACAGCGGAGGACTGCGCAGGGATTATAAAACAATTGGATACCTGGCTGGATGAATACCAATCTGCGGAGCCGGGCTTTGAGCATGATATTATGATGGCGTGCAAAGCATCGTGCTTTGTTTCGGCATCGATCGCGGAGATCTGCGTCGAGAGCAGACGCAGCGTATTTGAAATGTTTGTGACGGCATGCTGCCTGGCAGAGTAACTCAATCCCTGCCCAGCGTGTCGATGATTTCGCCGGCGATGCTTTTGATGATGCCGCAGGCGGGAACGGCAAAGAGCATTCCCGCAAACCCGAACAGGTTTCCGCCCACGATGACCGCCATAATGGTGATGATGGGATGAAGCCCCACATAGTTGCCGAGGATTTTCGGCGAAATATAAGCGCCTTCTAACTGCTGGACAGCGATAAACAATATCGCTGTCCAGATTGCTTTTTGGGGGGAGACCGCGGCGGCGGTCATCACGGCGGGTACCGCCCCCAAAACCGCGCCGAAATAGGGGATGATCTCGCACACCCCCGCAAACACCGCTAAAAGCAGTGCATTTTTGACCCGAAGAAGCGTCAGACCCGCAAACAAAAGACCGCTGACCACCAGCGCCACCCCGAGCTGACCCAGTAAAAACTGATTGAGGATCCTGCCGATGCTTTTGGTGACGTTAGCCGTAAACCGATGCCCGCCCTTTGGGATAAGTCCCAAAAGGGCGTCACGAATGGTTTCCCTGTCTAAAATAAGATAAAAGCTGATAACAAGCCCCACCGCAATGTTAATCAGTGCGCCGACCGTCGCCGTCAGTGCGGCGGCGGCATTGCCCACATAGCCGAGCGCCTTATCGCCGAGCTGTGCAAGCACAGCGTCAAGGCTGTGCGGCATATCAAACGGCAGGTTGACTCCGCCGATGTAGTCAAAGGCAGTCCTTTGCAGCGATTTTAGCCCCGTAATCAGATAGGGTACGCCTATCCAGAAGGCCGCCACGATGACCGCCGTGACCATGAGATACACGCAAGAGAGCGCAAACAGGCGGCTAACACCTTTTTTTTCGAGCTCTCGGACAGGGTAGACCAGCAGATAAGAAAAAATGCCGCCGATAAAAAGCGGCGTCAGAGCGGAACGGGCAAAATATAAGGCTATCAGTGATGCGGAGGCGATGGCGCAAAGCAATACAAGTCTTTTCATAGTCACTCCGTCGAAGTCTTTTCAATCGGTATGTATCCGCCGCAGCTGCGGCGGCGCAAAGCCCTGCAACGGCTTTCCGTTTCTACTTCATCACATCCAGCAGGTTGTCCGCCATGCTTCCGATGGTTGTAAAAATACGGGACGTCCTGCGTGCGATCCGCTTTTTGTCACGGTTGTCCATCGGGTTTGCCAGCATTGCAACGCCCATACCGACGACGGCGCCCGTAACCATACCCTTTACAAAAGAACCTGTGTTCATTGCGATTCCCCTTTTCCTTTGATTTCAAGATTATTATTGCCAAAAACAAGCGTATTATGAGTTAAAATGCTTTTTCTGCCGTGCAAAATGTCCTCCGCAAAGCCCGACGACACCTCAATCTGCATGATTTCACCCGTTTCGGTGTTGAACAGCATATCGCTGACCCTGCCGAGCGTCTTGCCGCCGCTGACGATCTTTGCCCCCTTGGCGTCCTTCCGGAAGCTTTTGCTGCCTGCCGCAAAGCCTGCGCTCCGGATAGGCTTCAATGCGCTTTTTGCCGCCGTCCACAGCCCCTCCGGCGCAGACTTCCGTATGTCCTTGATGTCCAGTATGTGCGATGTGCGCAGCACGCTGCCGCAGCTGACGACGTACGCCGACGGGATGAGCGTTTTTTCGTCAAACAAAATGTCGCTCACAACGCCGATCTGCTTCCTTTCCTTTTCGCCAAAGACAGGCTTGTCGATAAAACCGCTGATTTTCTCCATTTCACTCACCGATGATAGTATTTGCCAAACTGCAAATAATTATTGACATCATCGTTAAAATAAGTTAAAATGTTATCAGAACTTCAGGGACGGGTGAAATTCCCTACCGGTGGTACAGCCCACGAGCCTCGGCGATGATTTCCCTTGGCAGATTCGGTGAGATAAAGAAGACCCCATCAGCGGGGGGGTTAGCCCCGCCGCTGATGGTTGGTCGCCCTTATCAGGTGACCTACCACGCCTGCATCCCGCCCGCCTATGGCGGCGGGGGCATTGCGTGGTGGGAACGTGATATTCCTATCAATTCCGAAGCCGACAGTACAGTCTGGATGAAAGAAGGCATAGCTTTATTGATGCTACCCTGACATTTTATGTCAGGGATTTTTGTTTTATAGGAAATTCCCCGAATTTCCTACTAAAATAAAAACAATTCATTCCTTGGCAAAGGGTTTCGGCTATGCACCTAAAACGCCGAAGGTGTTTTAGTGTGTTTTATGCTAAGTTTCCTTGAAGGATACCAATAAAAAGGGGTCTTTAAAAATGAAAAAAGTCAGTACACAAAAAATGACGGTGACGGCGATCATGTCTGCTATGGCAGCGGTTTTGATGTTTATTGAGTTTCCGCTGCCGTTTTTGCCGCAATTTCTGAAAATGGATCCCAGCGACCTGCCGGCGGTGATCATCGCATTTTCGGCAGGACCGGTTTGGGGCGTTGCGGTCGAGCTTGTCAAAAACCTCTTCCACATGTCTGTGTCTGCCACAGGGTACGTCGGCGAGGCGGCAAACTTTTTGGTCGGCGCCTCCTTCGTTCTGACGGCGGGGCTGATTTACAAAAAAAATCACACCCGAAAGGGTGCGGTCATGGCGCTTGCTATGGGGACGGTCTGCATGACCGTCTTTGGGATCCTGACAAATTATTTTATCCTGCTGCCCTTTTACAACATCAAGGAGCCTGCCGCCAAGCTGTCACTTATCCTGTACGGCATCACGCCTTTCAACGCCATCAAGGGCGTGATCATATCCATTATCACACTATTTATTTACAAGCCGCTGTCGCCTATACTGCACCGCTCAGCGCGTAATAAAAACGGCGGGCGGCAATAAGCTCGTCGTGGCTGCCGACCTCCTCTATCCTTCCGTCCTTCATCACGACGATCACGTCCGCCTCATGGATGGTCGACAGCCTGTGCGCCACCACAAAGCTCGTCCTTCCTTGCATCATTTTTTTAAAGGCGTTTTGGATCCTTGCCTCGGTGAGCGTGTCGATGTTGCTTGTCGCCTCGTCGAGTATCAGCATCGGCGGGTCGGCAAGCATGACCCTTGCGATGCACAAAAGCTGCTTTTCGCCTGCGGAAATGCTGCCGCCCTCCTCATTTAAGACAGTGTCGTAACCCTTCGGCAGACGCATGATGAAGCTGTGCGCGTTTGCCGCCTTAGCGGCGGCGACCACCTCTTCCTCCGTCGCGCTGGGCTTTGCGTAGGCGATGTTTTCCCTGACGGTCGCTGCGGACAGCCAGGTGTCTTGCAGCACCATCCCGAAATGGCTTCTTAAACTCTCTTTCGTCAAATCGTTTATCCCGATCCCATCCACCGTGATTTTACCCGAATCGACGTCGTAAAAGCGCATCAGCAGATTGATCAGCGTGGTCTTTCCGCTGCCGGTGGGTCCCACGATGGCGATCCGGTCGCCCGCCCGGACATTCAGGTTGAAGTCCCGGATCAGGGGGCTTTTTTTGTCATAGGAAAAACAGACGTTTTGGAAAGTGATCTCGCCGTGGCAGCCGGCAAGCGTTTTAGTACCTGCGTCCGGCTCCCCGGGGGCGTCCAAAACCTCAAACAGCCGCCTTGCCCCCGCCAATGCCGATTGCAGCTGGGTCGCAATGGCGGAAATGTCGTTGAACGGCTTGGAATACTGACCCGCATAGGTCAGAAAGCTGGTGAGCTGACCGACTGTCAGTACGCCCTTGATCGCCGCCAACGCCCCGAACGTGCCGACCGCCGCAAAGATGATGCCGTTGACAAAGCGTGTGGCGGGATTGGTGAGCGAGGAATAGAACTGCGACTTTGTGCCGCTCTCACGCAGCCTGCCGTTCACTTCATCAAAACGCTGCTGCGCCTTTTGCTCATAGCCGAACGCTTTGACCGCCTCGTGGCTGCAGATGACCTCCGCCGCAAATCCGCTCAGCTCGCCCGACGCCGCCGCTGAGCGTGTAAAGTGCTTGTGGGAACGGCGTGCGATTACCGCCGCGGTCAGCGCCGAAAGCGGCGTGAGCGCCACCACCGCCAGTGCGATATAAGCGTTGATGGAAAGCATGAAAATCAACGTGCCGGCAATCGTGACCGCGCCCGCAAAGCCTTGCATGATGCCCTGCAACAGCCCGTCCGTGACCATCTCGGCGTCGTTGGTCATCCTTGCGGAAAGGTCGCCGCTTGTATTAGCATCCAAGTATTTTTGCGCGGCGGCGCTCAGCCTTGCGAAGGCGGATTTGCGTAAGGAAGCGGCAGTTTTATAGGCGGCATCATTCGTCAGCAGCGCCGCAATCCACTGAAAGACAGCCGCAAAAACCACCGCCGCCAGGAGCAGCGCGCCCGTTTTGCCAAGCCCCGCAAAATTGACGTTGCCCGCGCCGATGATGTCGTCTACCGCTCTGCCGATGACGATCGGCACGAAAAGCGCCAGCACCGCACCCGCCGCATGGCATAAAAGCGCAAAGACCACCCGCACGCTGTACGGCGCGGCAAATTGCAGTATTCTCCGGACAGCGTTCATTTGCCCACCTCCTGTGAAATACAGATGCTGCGGTACTCCTCACAACCGTCATACAGCGCCTCGTGGCTGCCCATGCCCGCGACCTCGCCTTCGGCAAGCACGATGATTTTGTCGGCGTCCCTGACCGAATGCACCCTTTGGGATACCACAAACACGGCGGTGTTGCCTATGCGGGCAAACAGCCGCCGCCAAAGCGCCGCTTCGGTCACGCGGTCGAGCGCCGAGGTGGCGTCGTCTAAAATCAGAATATCCGGTCGGGCAAGCACCGCGCGCGCAATGCACAGCCTTTGCTTTTGACCACCCGAGAGGTTCATGCCCCCCCGTGCCACCACATGGTCGTATTTGTCGGGCAGCTTGTCCACAAACTCGCTCGCCGCCGCAATGTCGAGGGCGTTTTTTATCTGAATGTCGTCCGCATCGGGGTTGGCAATTTTCAAATTGTCACGAATGGTTCCGCCAAACAGCTCGGGTCGCTGCCCCGCAAGCCCGACACGCTTGCGCAGGGCTTTGATGTTCAGCGCCCTAACATCCGTGCCGCACACCGACACGCTGCCGCCTGTGGCGTCATAAAAGCGGGGAATGAGGTTCATGAGTGTGGTCTTACCCGAGCCTGTCGTACCGATGACGCCGATTTTCTCGCCCCTTTTTACTGTAAAGGTAATTTCCTTTAACGCCAGCTCACCCTCTCCGTAGGAAAAGTTGACACGGTCAAACGCCACGACCGCGTCGCCGCCGTCGCGGGGGAGCACACCGCCGCCCATGACGCCGGGCATTTCATCAAGCACCTCGCCCACACGCACGGCAGACGCCGACGCCCTGGTGAACAGGGCGACCAGGTTGGCGATGACGATCAGCGCAAACAGGATTTGGATCATATAGTTGACAAAGGCGATGACCTCGCCTGTGGTCAGCTCACCCATGCTGACACGGATGCCGCCAAACCACAGTATGGCAAGGATGGCGGCGTTCATCACCAGATACGTCAGCGGGTTTAAAAGCGACGACAGCCTGCCCGCAGAAAGCGCCGACTCACATAGCGCGTCGCTTGCCTCGGCAAAGCGCTCACGCACGCTTTGCCGGCGTGAGAACGCCCGTATCACACGCGCGCCCGACAGGCTCTCCCCTGTCAGCAGCGACAGGCGGTCAAGGCGCTCTTGTATCCGGCGATAAAACGGTACGGTCTTTTTCATGATCACAAAGAGTATCACGGCGATGATCGGAATGGACACCAAAAACACCACCGACAGCTGACGGTCGATGAAAAACGCCATGATCACCGCACCCACCGCCAAAAACGGCGCACGCACAACCAGCCGGATCAGCATCGCAACGGCAAGCTGGAGCGTATTGACGTCGCTGATGAGCCTCGTGGTCAGCGAGGATACGCCGAATTTTTCGGTTTGGGCATGTGACAGGCGGTTGATATGTAGGAACATGGCGCTGCGAAGCTCGGTGCCAAAGCCCTGCGACGCCTCGGCGGCAAAGCGCTGGCAGACCACCGACGAGGCGATCCCCAATACCCCGAGCAGCAGCATAAAAAGCCCCATCGCCGTGACGTACGGGACATCCTTTGAGGTGATGCCGACATCGATCATCCGAGCCATGATGAGCGGCACGATCAGCTCAAAAACCGCTTCGATCAGCTTGAATACCGGTCCGAAGATCACCTGTTTCTTAAATTTTCCCAAGAACCTTGCCAGCTTTAACATAGGGTCAATCCTTAAAACATTATTGTACCATTCTATAACACTTTGTCCGCCAAATCAAGCCCTTATACAGTTATTCAGGCATCAGGCTGCCCGTGTCGCCCGAATCGGCGCCGCGTGCAAGGTCGAGCACCTCCGACGTGGTAAAGATAACACCGTCCGTCATCAGGTCGTCCGCCGAAAAAAGGTCGGACAGCCTGTGCTTATCAGGCTTTTTGTCCGCATTGCCGTGGTCGTCCACCACCACACAGCCGCTCAAGGGCGAAATTGCGCCGACCTCCAAATGATATTTTTCAACCTGCGACGGGTCAATGGGCACAGCGCCGCCCGGTGTTTTTAAATACAGAGCTTTCATCATCCATCCTCCTTGTGTAATGCTGTTATTTTGTCCGCAGCAAAAGCCGAATATGTATCGCGTTCCTTTGAAAAAAAGATAAAATCCTTGACATATGCCGGCAGATAGGCTATAATAATTTCTGCAACAAATACTTCTGGGTGTGGCGCAGTTTGGTAGCGTGCTTGAATGGGGTTCAAGAGGCCGGGAGTTCGAGTCTCCCCACTCAGACCAAACGGAAACCGCTTGAAACATGGCTTTCAAGCGGTTTTTACATATTGAGAAATGTATGTTATAATAAAAGGAGTGGTGGTATGAAGCTCAGCTATACAACGCTGGCGATACCGGGGCGAAGCTGCGAGGAAGCGGCTGTCCTGGCGAGAAGGTATGGTTTTGACGGCGTGGATTTCAGAGTAACGGAAAAGCGCGGAGACGTTTGGCTCGATACGCCCGATTCACGATTTCGGGAGATCGTCGGCGCATTAAAGGGCGAAGGCGTGGTATGCTCGTCTGTGCTTTGCTACAACCCTATCGGTAGCGACGAGGCGTCCTCGTGGCAGACGATGGAGCAGTCACTGCTTCGGCATATTGAGATTGCCGAAAAGCTTAATTCGGACGTCATCAGAGTCTTTACCGGCAACCCGCAAAAGCGTGCGGACAGTGCAGACTTTTGCAAACGCACCGCCGAGACGCTTGCACGCGTTGCGGATAAGTCGGGCTCCGGCGTCAGACTGCTGATACAAAACCACAGGCTAAACAGCAGTGTCGGTGACACGGTCAGTATGCTCGACACCGCCGCCCACCCAAAGCTGGGGATGATTTTTTCGCCCGACCACTGCCTGATCATCGGCGAGGACGTCGAAAAGGCATGTGACGCGGCAAAGCAATATGCCGACCGGATGTATCTGGCAGACATTAAGCTCGTGCCGGACGGCTTTGAGGAAATCCTTCCCGGAAACGGCGACGTGCCGCTTATCCCCCTCTACCACAGGCTGTCTGAAGGCGCAAACATCGAATGGCTGACCTTTAAGTGGGAGAAAATGTGGTATCCCCACATTGCCGAGGCGGAGGTCGCTATGCCGTATTTTGTAGATTATGTAAAATCCCACGGGATTATATAACAATAGGCCCACCTGGATCCAGATGGGCCTATTGTTATATGTTAGAAATTTATAATCCGGCACCCGTCGGTGTAGCCCATCAGCTCGATAACGGAAGGCACGTCGTTGCCCTCCTTGGTGACCTTGGCATTGGCGCAGCTGGTCGCAAGGATCATCTGCTTTGCAAAGTCCATACCGTTGAGATAAGCATGGCACATCCCCGCCAAAAAGGCGTCCCCCGCCCCCACCGTGGACGTCACCACCACGTTGGGCGGCACGATTTTGAACGCCTGATTGCCGTCAACACACACGGCGCCCGCTGAGCCGAGGGTGACGACGACGCATTTGACGCCGTAGGTCTCAATTATCCTTTTACATTCCGATACGATCTCCTCATCGCTCAACCCGCTTTTGCCCAGCATATCCTCGAATTCGTGGATGTTTGGCTTGATACAGTACGGTGCGGCACGCAGCGTTTCACGCAGCACAACGCCGCCGCAGTCGACAAAAACAGGCTTGTTATAGCCTGCCGCTATCTTGGTCAGCTCGTAATATGTACGCTTAGACATCCTGGGCAGCAGGCTGCCGCACAGCGCAACCACGCTGCAACGGGGTACTTCTTCTTTATACAGCTCAACCAGCTTGTTATAGTCCTTTTCGCTGACAGGGTCGCCCAGCTCGTTTAAGTCGGTGACCTTTTTGCGCGACACGTCCATGATCTTGACGTTTAAACGTGTTTGAAAATTCTTGGCATGAACCAGCTGGTGGTTGATCCCCTCCGCTTGCAGCTTTTCGAGCAGAACGTCGCCGGTCGTGCCGCCCACAAATCCCAGCGCACAGGTTTGCTGTCCTAAAATGCACGCCACCCTTGACACATTGATGCCCTTGCTGCCGGCGTTCATCATCACCCTTTGGGAGCGGTTGACCGCAAACGGCTCAAACTTTTTGAGGATGTATGTTTTGTCCACCGATGGGTTGATGGTTACGGTCAATATCATTTGTATTCTCCTCCCAAATGCTTAGGCATAGGGGAGTTGAACCCGCATAGGTTTTGGGTGGTGGGTTTGTGCCTGTGCGGCGCAAAATCCCTTGGCAATACGTCAGTATTACCCGCGTGATTTTGCTTGCCCAAACAAAAATCCACTTTCCCAAAACTGCGAAGCACCCCTGCCGCCGGAATTTTGGATGGATTTTTTCGGCGAAGGACGATGCCTTGCTGACGCAAGGCAAGGACGACAACGATAAAATACGCAAAAATTACACGGCAGGGGCTGTGTGTGTTCGACTCCCCCTATGCCTAAATTATATCCCAGTTTCATTAAAATTGCAACTTTTTGAAATAATTCCTTGAACTTAGCGGCAAAATATATTATAATGTTTACATACCGCACTAGTCGGGGAGTTAGCGGCACCCTGTACCCATAATCCGCTATAATGGGGATGAATGCTCTTTGAGGTATGTATATGTAGGGTCTGAACTGCCCTCTTTGGTTATGAGAATACGGTCCTGTGCAACAAAACGCTGTCGAACCTCGTCAGGTCGGGAACGAAGCAGCGATAAGCAGAGGTTTTGTGTGCCGCAGGGCTGCCGTGTTTGAGCCTTGGCGGCAGGTATCGCCTGTATGTGCATAACGACTGAGAGCTGTGCGGTATTTATTTATGATAAATGAACGAAGTTCATTTATCATAAATAAAAATTAATTCATTCCTTGGCAAAGGGTCAAGGCGATGAACTTATGACTTATCCCATGGCAACAACTATCAATATACATAACTAACAACTCATAACTCTATGGAGGGCTTATCTGCATGGCATACCGTGCGATTTACCGCAAATGGCGGCCGCTGACGTTCGAGGACGTTGTCGGTCAGGCGCACATCACCGACACACTTAAAACAGAATTGATTACGGACAAGGTAGCGCACGCCTACCTTTTTTGTGGTACACGGGGGACGGGCAAGACCTCGACGGCAAAGATTTTAAGCCGGGCGGTCAACTGTGAGAGCCTCACCCAAAGCGGCAACCCCTGCAACGCCTGCCCAAGCTGCTTGGGTATTTTAAACGGCACGGTCATGGACGTCATTGAAATTGATGCGGCGTCCAACAACGGCGTCGACAACATCCGTGAGCTGCGTGATGAAATTGTCTATACCCCTGCGAACGTCAAATACAAGGTTTATATCATAGACGAGGTACATATGCTGTCCGGCGGAGCTTTTAATGCACTTTTAAAAACACTGGAAGAGCCGCCCTCGCATGCTATCTTCATTTTGGCGACGACCGAGCCGCACAAGATCCCCGCAACCATCCAGTCGCGCTGTCAGCGGTTTGATTTCAGACGCATATCCAGCCGCCACATCGTCGGCAGGATCGGCGAGATCACACGCAAGGACGGCATTGCCATCACCCAGGACGCCATTGCGCTGGTCGCCGCGCTCGGCGACGGATCTATGCGCGATGCGCTCAGCATCCTCGACCTTTGCAGCGGCATCGGCGGCGAGATTACCAAGGCGGACATTGAGAACGTCGCAGGCGTCGCAAGCGGCGACCTGCTGTTTGAGCTGGCGGACGCGCTCATCGGCGGCGATGTCGCAAGCGCCGTATCAGGCTGTGACAAAGCCGTGTCGGCGGGGCAGGACGTCGGAAGCCTTGCTGAGAGCCTTTTGGGCTTTGTACGTGAGCTTTTAATCTGCAAGGTATCCCCTGCGGCAGCCACAGAGATTTTAGATAAATCCGAAGAAACCGTCGCACGCTTGAAAACACTTGCGGGCAAGGTAAGCGAGGAGACGCTCATTCATGCCGCTTATGCGCTGTCGGATGCCGTTTCGGTGTGCAAATGGGCGGCAAACCCGAGAGTCATTCTCGAAACAGCGCTGATCAAGATTTGTAAGCCTGAGACAGACAGCGCGAGCAGTGCGTTTGCCGCAAGGCTCAAACAGCTTGAAGCCGCCGTGACGCTTGGCGTGCCGGTCGCCAAAGCACCGCCTGTCAAACAAAAACAGCCCGCCGCAAAGCCTGCGGAGGAAGCCCCTCTGCCCGACGAAGCGCCGCCGTCCGATGCAGATGACGTGCCTGCGGTTGAAGCGCCTGCGGCTGACGAAATGCCGACTACTGACGGCAACGACGACTGGCAGGCTGCGGTACATGCGATAAAGACGGTTGACCCGGGCGCCGCCGCACTGCTGACGGACACCAAGAGCCTTAAACACGGCGACGCTTTTTACGTGATATTTCAAAACGATGCGATAAGGGATATGGTCAAAAGCAATCAGGGCATCAAGGATTTGCTGAAAAAAACTGCCGGCGGGCGGACGATTAAGCTGGTGACACGGGCGGAGCTTGATGCAAAGGACACGGTGCAGGCTGACCCGTTTGACGAGCTGATCGCAAAAAAGGACGAGCTGGGCGATCAAATGACATTATTTTAATATGATGGAAAATTTCTTGAATTTTTCATCATATTAAAAAATTAATTCATTCCTTGGCAATGGGTAATGTCAGCACACCAAGCGCATTAACGGCACTTTGTTATGGATATAACACATCCTGCATGACAGGTTTAATTAAATATGATTCGGAAAGGTATGACACTTTTATGGCGAAGAACAAGTTTTCAGGGATGGGCGGCGGCAACATGAACAACATGCTGCGTCAGGCACAGAAAATGCAGCAGCAAATGGAGGAAATGCAGACGGCGCTTGAACAGAAAACCGTCGAAGCATCCTCCGGCGGCGGCGCTGTGACCGTAACAGTCACCGGCAAAAAGGAGCTGAAAGCAATCAAGATCAGCCCCGACGTCATCGACGCGGACGATGTGGAAATGCTCGAGGATCTGCTGCTGGTTGCGGTGAACGACGCGCTGTCCAAAGCCGAGCAGATGATGTCGTCCGAAATGGGTAAAATCACCGGTGGTCTGAGCATCCCGGGGTTATTTTAAAGGCTATGGATTATTATGTCGCACCGCTCGCAAGGCTGATAGAGCAGTTTGAAAAGCTGCCGGGTATCGGTCACAAGACCGCAAGGCGGCTTGCTTTTTATGTGCTGGACCGCCCGCAAAACGAAGCAGAGGACTTTGCCGACGCCATCGTGTCGGCGAAAAACCTCGTCAGATACTGTACCGTTTGTCAGAATATCACCGACAGCGAAATCTGCGCGGTGTGCGGCGACGGGCGGCGGGACAAATCCGTCATTTGCGTGATGGAAAGCCCCAAGGACGTCATTTCCCTTGAAAAAACACGGGAATACTTCGGGCTGTACCACGTGCTGCACGGGGCGATTTCGCCGATGGACGACGTCGGTCCCGAGGACATCCGGATCGCAGAGCTGCTTTTGCGTCTTTCAGACGGCAGCGTTCAAGAGGTGATCATGGCGACCAACCCCAACATCGAGGGCGAGGCGACCGCCATGTATATTTCACGGCTGATCAAGCCATTGGGTATCAAGGTGACACGGATCGCGCACGGCGTGCCGGTCGGCGGCGACCTGGAATATGCCGACGAAATGACGCTGTCACGTGCCATCGAGGGACGGAGAGAAATGTAGTATGGATTTGCATGACACGACCGAAACAATTGAAAAAGCGGTGCTTTTCGGTGTCCACAAGGGCAGCAGGGATTACATCAATGACTGCACCGAGGAGTCTATGAAGGAATTACGCCTGCTGGCGGATACGGCAGGCGCCGAGGTTGTGGGCGAAATCGTCCAGAACAGGACGTCGCCCGACAACGCTACCTACTTCGGCGAGGGCAAGGTCGACGAGATGCGCATGCTTTGCGAGGCAAACGGGGCGGAGCTTGTCATCTGTGACGACGAGCTTTCGGGGACGCAGGTGAAGAACCTCGAAAAAGCCCTCGGCGTGCGGGTGATCGACCGAAGCTCGCTGATCATGGACATCTTTGCGCAGCGTGCAAAGACCCGTGAGGGGCAATTACAGGTGGAGCTTGCACAGCTGCGCTATTTTCTGCCGAGGCTGACCGGTTCGTTCACCGGGATGTCGCGTCAGGCGGGCGGCGGCGGGATCGGCGGCGCACGGCGAGGTCCGGGCGAAACCAAGCTCGAAACCGACAGGCGGCACATCCGGCGCCGTATCCATGTGATCGACGGGCAACTGCGTGAGGTCGAAAAGCAGCGTGCCACCCAGCGCAGACAGCGCGAAAAGGAAGGCATTTACCAGATCGCTATCGTCGGCTATACCAACGCGGGCAAGTCGACCCTTTTAAACTTTTTGACCGATGCGGGCGTGCTTGCCGAGGACAAGCTGTTCGCGACCCTCGACCCCACCGCCAGACGGCTGACGCTGCCGGACGGCGCAAACGCCCTGCTTATCGACACCGTCGGCTTTATCCGGAAGCTGCCGCACCATCTGATCAAGGCGTTTAAGTCCACCTTGGAGGAAGCGTCGAATTCCGATGCGCTCATCCATGTGGCGGACGCCGCCTCCCCATACTTGCTTGAAAACATCATGATCGTCGAGGAGCTGCTCGGACAGCTCGGCGCAGGCGACAAGCCGATGCTGACCGTCTATAACAAATCCGACGTACTGACCGAAAAGCATATCCTTCCGCCGTCGGGCAACCACATCGCCATCAGCGCAAAGACCGGCGAGGGTATCGACAGGATGCTGATACGGCTTTGCGAGATCCTGCCCGAAAAGCGCAGGCGGGTGCGGGTGCTGATCCCGTACAGCCAGGGTAGGCTTGTGTCAAAGCTGTATGAAATGGCGCAGGTGATGTCCGAAGATCACACCGAAAACGGCACGGTGCTGGACATTGTGATCGACGGCAAGGGGCTGTCACTGGTAAGCGATTATGTTATTTGAATATAGGACGCCTGCAAAAACGCAAAGCGCCGAAATCATCGAGAAAAAGTCACGCTTCACCTCGTATGTGACGCCGGTTTCCTGCGAGGCGGACGCTATCGCGTTTATCGGTCATATAAAAACCAAGCACTATGATGCGGCGCACAACGTCTACGCCTATGCGCTGCGTGAGGACAATATCGCACGGTTCTCGGACGACGGCGAGCCGTCGGGAACGGCGGGGCTGCCGACCTTGGAGGTCATCCGCAAGGAGGGGCTTTTCGACCTTTGCATCGTGACGACACGCTACTTCGGCGGCACGCTGCTGGGTGCGGGCGGGCTGGTGAGAGCCTACACCAAATCGGCAAAACACGGCGTGGACGCTGCGGGCATTTTGCAGAAAATCTTTTGCTTTGAATATACCGTACGGGCAGATTACACCATGCTTGGCAGGATACAAAGTATAGCGGCGGAGCTGGGCTGCATTTTGGGCGATACTGAATATTCCGATAGTGTTGCGCTGAAAATCTTTGTACCGCATTTTGTCTGCGGCTTTGAGGAAAAGCTCATCGACGCAGCCTGCGGGCAGGTCACCATAAATAAAGCGATTGAGGGGAGCTACATCAATGCGAAGCGATATTGAAATTGCGCAAAGCGCCGTTATGAAGCCGATCACCGAGGTGGCGGACTCGCTCGGCATTTTGCCGGACGAGCTTGAGCTTTACGGCAAATATAAAGCGAAGCTGAGCGACGACCTTGAAAACCGCATCAAGGGCAACAAGAACGGCAAACTGATTTTGGTGACCGCCATCAACCCCACCCCTGCGGGCGAGGGTAAGACCACCACCACCGTCGGGCTTGGGCAGGCGTTTGCGAAAATCGGCAAAAAAGCCGTCATCGCTTTGCGCGAACCTTCGCTCGGTCCCGTCATGGGCGTCAAGGGCGGAGCGGCGGGAGGCGGCTACGCCCAAGTGCTGCCCATGGAGGACATCAACCTCCATTTCACCGGCGATATGCACGCTATATCCTCGGCAAACAACTTGCTGTGCGCCATGCTTGACAACCACATCCAGCAGGGCAACTGCCTGAAAATTGACCTGCGCAGCATCCCTTTCAAGCGTGTGGTCGATATGAATGACCGGGCTTTGAGAAGCATCGTCGTGGGTCTGGGCGGCAGGACGAACGGCGTCCCCCGCGAGGACGGCTTCATGATCACCGTGGCGTCGGAGGTCATGGCGGTTTTATGCCTCGCAAAGGATTTGGACGACCTCAAAGAGCGGCTCGGCGATATCATTGCCGCATACGATACGGACGGCAACCCCGTCACCGCACGGGATTTGCAGGCGAACTGCGCCATGGCGCTTTTGATGAAGGACGCCATCAAGCCAAACCTTGTGCAGACCTTAGAGAACACGCCCTGCATCATGCATGGCGGTCCGTTTGCGAACATTGCGCACGGGTGTAACAGCCTACGGGCAACAAAAATGGCGTTGAAACTTGCAGACTACTGCATCACCGAAGCAGGCTTCGGCGCAGACCTCGGCGCACAGAAATTCTTTGACATCAAATGCCGTCTCGGCGGCTTGAAGCCCGATGCGGTCGTGCTGGTAGCGACGGTGCGGGCGCTCAAATACAACGGCGGCGTGCCCAAAGCCGAGCTTTGCGCCGAGAACATCGACGCCCTCAAAAAGGGTATCGTCAACCTGACGGCGCACATCGACAACATCAAAAAATACCAGGTGCCATGCGTGGTTGCCATCAATGCGTTCGACACCGATACCGAGGCGGAGCTGGACTTTATTGCCGGATGCTGCGCCGAGGCGGGCGTGGCGTTTGCGATGTCGAGGGTGTTTGCCGAGGGCGGCGACGGCGGCGTTGCGCTTGCAAAAATCGTTGCCGAGGTCGCTGACAAGGGCGGGAACTTTACAGTCCTTTATCCCGACGACCTTTCCATCAAGGACAAAATCAAAAAAATCGTCACCGGCATCTACGGCGGTGATAATGTGGTATATACGGCGGCGGCGGAAAAGTCTATCACAAGACTGACCGAGCTTGGCTTTTCGCATATGCCGGTTTGCATGGCAAAGACCCAGTATTCCCTCAGCGACGACCCATCCCTGCTCGGCAGACCGAGCGGCTTTGCCGTGACGGTGCGCGAGGTGCGTGTGTCGGCGGGCGCCGGCTTTATCGTGGCGGTCGCGGGGGATATTATGACCATGCCGGGGCTGCCGAAAAAGCCGTCCGCATGTAACATCGACATCAAAAGCTGCGGCGAGATTACGGGGTTGTTCTGATGAAGCACTTGATTTCACAGTCTGAAAAAGACACGTTTGAGATAGGCTCTGACATCGGCAGAGTCTTGAAAGCCGGCGGCGTGGTCGCCGTCTGCGGCGAGCTGGGCAGCGGCAAGACGGTGCTGTCAAAGGGCATCGCCGCCGCATTCGGTATCGGCGGCGTGCACAGCCCGACCTTTACGCTGGTCAACGAATACCATGGCGAAATGAGTATCTACCATTTTGACGCCTACCGCATCGACACGCAGGGCTGGACGGACAGCGGCTTTGACGAGTACCTGTTCGGCGACGGCGTCTGCATCATCGAATGGGCAGACAACGTCGGCGGCATACTGCCTGAAAACACCGTATGGGTTCATATCAGCCGAGGCGGCGGCGACGATTTCAGAACGATAACGATTGAGGGTGAGGGATTTTGAACATATTGGCGGTCGACAGTTGCAGCAATGTGGCGACCTGCGCCCTGATGAAGGACGGCAGGCTTGCCGCCGAGGTGTCGCTAAATGACAAAAAGACGCACTCCGTCAAGCTACTTCCCTTAATCGAACAGATGCTTTGCTTTGCCGACACCGGCATCGGCGGCATTGATTACTTTGCCGTCACAGTGGGTCCCGGCTCGTTCACGGGTCAGCGCATCGGCATCGCGACGGTCAAGGGGCTGGCACATGCGTCAAACAAGCCTTGCGTTGCCGTTTCGTCTTTACAGGCTTTGGCGCACAACCTGACCTCCTCCTATTTTGTCTGTCCGATCATGGACGCACGGCGGGAGCAGGTCTACACCGCCACCTTTAGGGACGGGCAATATCTCGAAAACGACAGGGCAATCGCACTGTCCGAGCTGCTTTCGGAGCAGGACGGCAAGGATACAATATTTTTAGGCGACGGCGTGCCGGTGTTCCGAAGCGTCATCGCTGAGCGCTTAGGCACGTTCGCGCACTTCGCGCCGGCGCACCTTCTGCATTTGCGGGCGGGCAGCGTTGCCGAGCTTGCACTGCGCAAAATTGCGGTAAACGACGTCTGTGACGTCCATGCGCTGATGCCGATGTACCTTCGGTTGTCACAGGCGGAACGTGAATATCTTGAAAGGAGTGGGGAAGGATGATATTTCTCGGAAGCGATCACGGCGGTTTGGAACTGAAAAATAAGGTGGTTGAATACCTCAAACAAAAGGGCGTCCAGCTGACCGACTGCGGCACGTACAACGGTGAGTCGGTAGACTATCCCGACTTTGCGTCGGTGGTGTGTCAAAAGGTTTTGGAGGAGAACGCGGAATTCGGAATCCTCTTTTGCGGCACGGGCATCGGCGTCAGCATGGCGGCAAACAAGGTAAACGGTATTCGGGCGGCGCTGCTTTGCAACACCTTTTCCGCACAAATGGCACGGGAGCACAACGACGCCAACATTATCTGCTTCGGCAGCAGGACGACAACCTTTGAGCAGTGCCGTGAGATGCTAGACGCTTTCATGAGCGCAAAGTTTGAGGGCGGGCGTCACGCCGTCAGGGTCGGTAAAATCATGGCTGCACAGGAGCAAAACTAAAAATGGATGACGGGGAGACTGGATGCGATGGTAAAAAGACGTGACAAGCACAATTATTATCTGGACATTGCAGAGACCGTACTGGAAAGGGGCACATGCCTCAGGCGCAATTTCGGGGCGATCATCGTCAAAAACGACGAGATCATCGCCACCGGGTATTCGGGCGCGCCGAGGCGGAGGAAAAACTGCCTGGATCTCGGCTATTGCAGACGTGAGCAGCTCGGCGTGCCGAGGGGTGAGCGCTATGAGCTTTGCCGCTCCGTCCACGCCGAAGCCAACTGTATCATCAGCGCCTCCCGCATGAGTATGCTCGGCGGCGTGATGTATCTGGTCGGCAGGGATATGAAAACAAATACGGTCGTTGAAGATGCGTCAAGCTGCGCCATGTGCAAACGCCTGATCATCAACGCCGGTATTGACAAGCTGGTTATTCGGAATGCACCGGACAAATACACGGTCGTCGAGGTCCAGAGCTGGGTAGACCAGGACGATTCGCTCACCGACACGCTCGGATATTGATGGTCGAACGCTCCGATTATTTGTCACAATTATTGGAACGATTTAATTTCCATAATTTACTATTTTGTGTTATAATACATATAGCAAGGATTATACATATGATGAGGAGCGTGTTTCTCTGTGGAAGTTTTATCGCTGTTTAAAAACAACGAAAAGAAAAATAGGCTGTTGCAAGTCCCGATCAAGGACATCCTCACCAATCCGCATCAGCCGAGGAAGGTTTTTGACAGCGACTCGATTATCGAGCTGTCGGAGTCCATCAAGCAGTACGGGCTGATTCAGCCGATCACCGTGCGCCTGACCACAGCCGGCGGAAAATATGAGCTGATCGCAGGCGAGCGCAGGCTGCGCGCCAGCATTTTGGCAGATCTAAAAAGCATTCCCGCCATCGTCATCGAGGCTTCTAATTGTGACAGCGCGGCGCTCGCGCTGATTGAAAATTTGCAGCGGGAAAACCTAAACTACATAGACGAAGCGGAAGGTTACAGCAATCTGATCGTGGATTTTGGGTTGACCCAGGAGGAGCTGGCGCAAAAGGTCGGAAAGACGCAGGCGACGATTGCAAACAAGCTGAGGATTTTAAGGCTGAGCCCGAGGATCAAAAAGGTCATCCGGGACAACGACCTGACCGAACGCCACGCACGGGCGCTTTTGCGGCTTGATACCGAAGATGACCAGGCACGGGCGCTGAGCGTGATTTGTATGCGTGGTCTGAACGTCAAGCAGACTGACGAGCTGATTGATGCGATGCTGCTCCCCAAGCAGCGCAGCAGAGCCCACGGCAGGACGGTTCGGGTGTTTAAGGACATCCGCATTTTCGTCAATACCATCAAGCAAGCGGTGGACATGATGAAGCAGTCAGGAATCGACGCCGTGACAGAGAAAAACGAAAGCGACGACTATATTGAGTATATCGTGAGAATACCGAAATAATTTATCCTGCCATATGAAAAAGCGCCTTTCGGCGCTTTTTTTGGTGCGCTGACAAAAACCTTTGCGGCGCTTTCTCGAACGCGTCCGCATAAATAAACAAAAAAAGTGCCGGAAAGCACTTTTTATTTCATCAAAAATCTTTTGAATTTCCGGTGAAATAAAACGTGGAGCAATTTCCCGGCAAAGTAACGCCTGCTTATCCGAATATCTCTCTATTTTGGGAAATGACCTTAGTAAACGCAGCGGCAATATCTGAATCAAACTGGGTGCCCGAACAGTCGGCAAGCTCTTTGATCCCTTCGTCATAGGTTTTGCCAATGGAATACGGGCGGTTGGAGGTCATAGCATCGAAGCTGTCCACCACCGTCAGCACCCGCGCAAGATAGGGAATTTCCTCTCCCTTTAAGCCCGCTGGATAACCGCCTCCGCCGTAGCGTTCATGGTGATGCAGAATAATGGGGATGGTGTCCTCCAAAGAGCTGACCGGCGCAATGATTTCTACGCCATCCGCAGGATGCTGCTTTAAGAGGTTCCACTCCTCCTCCGTCAGTCTCATCTTTTTGACCAAAATGTCCTTTGGAATGTTGATTTTGCCGATGTCATGCAGATATGCGCTGTACTTTAATATTTTTTTGTCGTATTCGCTGAGTCCCAGCTCGTCCGCCAGCAGACCGCACAAAATAACGACACGCTCGACATGACGGTATGTATACTTGTCCTTGGCGTTGATGATGCTAATCAGCGTTTTGATCGAGCTGATAATCGCTATGTCGTCCTCGTCTATTTCAGCCTTGATCTCCTCTAAAATAGACTGGTAGTATTCAACCTTGTTTTTGTGGAAGCTCTTCGCCCTATATAATGCGTCGTCGGCATATTTGATCAGCTCGTCCTTGCTCTTGGCAGTTTTGGGATAGGTCGCAACGCCGATCGAGACGCTGAGCTTTCCGTACTCGATATATTTGTCCTCAAAGGCTTCTTCTATTTTGCTCCTTAACAGCTCCGCCAAATTCAAGGCAACCTCTTCCGGGGCGTCATACATCAAAACCGTAAATTCCTCACCGCCGTACCGTGCCGCAGAATTCGGCTCGTGAATGAGGTTCTTGATAATCGCACCGATGTGCTTTAATACCCTGTCACCCTCCTGATGTCCGTACAGGTCGTTAAAATACTTGAAACTGTCGATGTCGACAAACATCAGCGAAAGGTTTTTCCCGTTCCGCTTTGCCGACTTGATTTGATCCGACAAATTGATTTGAAAGTAGCCGTGCGAATACAGCCCCGTTAAATCGTCCAGCTTTGCAAGGTTTGCCATCCTTTCGCTGTAATGCGCCTCAACGCTGCGATAATAGCCCACCAGCCACGTGATCATCAAAAATACCCCCGCCAGTATCAGGTCAATCTGGAAAGACATATTCGGTTTGTCGGGGTCAGCGATGATGTCTATGGCAAGCAGGATGAATGCACAGACCGAGCTGACAACCATCCCCTTCTTCAAGCCATGCTGTATGGTCGCGGAAATCATAATGAAGAAATAGATGAATTTGTATGGGCTGGCACTGAGTCCGGAAACAACGATCAAGCTCGAATATAACATAATAAACAGACAAATCTCGACAATATCAAACACCGTCTGTTTCCGCTCTTCACCGGTCGTACTTAAATATCTTCTTTTATAATACCGGATGATAATCAGTGAAAAGGAGAACAAGACGACTAAAAATATACCCGCAATAAGCGATTGGTATTGAATCATTGATAAGTCCATGTTGAGGATGCGTGTTCTTTGTGTGAAAATCTTAGGTATTTCAATAAAAATGGCAATGCAAAAAAACACAAGCGACATGAGCTTAATTGTAATAACAAGCTCTGCAATTCTGAATTTTCGTTCTTTATCGAGTGGCTGCATCATAAGTACTCCCTTATGTCGGTAAAAAAACTCGCGAAACCCCAAACAGCTTGCTCTGCTTAAGCGTTATACAAGGAGGGGAAAATCCCCCCCTTGTAAAGACGAATTAGCCAAGAATACTTGGCTCCTTCGGCTGGTGGTGTCCCCAGCAGCAAGCACCTGCCGAAATTGCAGTTGCAACCAGCGTCAATACTGTTGCACATGCAGTAGCGAGTAAATAAGCGTACTTTTTCATCCTTTTTCACCTCCCAATAGCTTTTTATATCCAAAGGGCATTTCCAGGATATTGGATACGGTATGCCCTAAAGATGTCAATGTAAAGGACTGCCAAAAAAAGCCTGTACAGATCAGCGCCGCATATTTCAAAAGCACGTTTATATTATAAAGACCGCCTGCTATGATCGCCAGTACACAAATGACAGAGTATATCACAAGCAACCGGATCGCATTTTGTTTAAGCTCCCGAATCTTATGCTCCTTAACGATGCGTTTGTTGGGCGAATCTACCGGCGCAAGCTTGTACAATATCATATAGGATATCAAAAACGCTACCATAAAATAGGCGGATATATAATGCACACAAAAATGCACAGACATGCGCTCAATCACGACGGCAAAGCCAACGGAAATCAAGGTGCCGATCGCCGCACACCTCAGCGACGTTTCCGCATGGGCGCCGCCCGAGCTCCTGCGTAACATTGCCGATACAAATGAAATGACGAGTGCGGGCAGGAAAACGCCAAGCAGGGCGCCGAACATCATGACCATGCCTATCGAAAGCAGCATATCAAACAGAACATATGCCCCATAGGCGATGACTTCCCGCTGGTTATCATCACATTCTATCCTTGCCGCAATCCCATCGGCAATGTTATTCGACAACTTTTCCATCAGCAGCATCCGGTATAACCTCTTTCACCTTGTTTTTCATTGCGAAGAAAACAATCAGGCTCACTGCGAACAGTAATACTAACGGCAGGATACCGGCAATAGCTCTTATCTGTGTGTCCGTTTCAAACAGCTTCATGTCAAGATTTAAAGCGCCGAAGTACAAAAATGCGAGCATTTCACACAAAAACGCAACAACAAAGGTCAGAACGCTGAATATGACCGAAGCCAGCAGATTGGCTTTTCCCCATAGAACCGCTATGACAACCAGCATAAACATGGTAATCGTAGAATGTACGCCGAAATTCACATAGGGTTTAACAAAAAACAGTACAACGGAAATCACAAGGCTGAACAATGCCCATGAGCCAAACCTGACCCTAATTCTTACAAACGAAAAGAACAACAGCATAATGGCAAAGCTCTGCGGTATGATCGTCGTAAATAATTCAACAAAATCTTGTTCCCACATAACAATTTCCTCCTTGATAAACATCGGTAAAGTGGTTTGGCTTATTGTGCAACATCATACGGTCATTGGTTTTTCAGATATGACTGACGGAACAGGCACGTCATTATCTTAGGTGTCACAACAGCTTGAAAATTGAATTCTGCGGAAACAGGCACGATAACAAAAACATGATTTATGATATGTACTTGGAGTAAAAACACACGAAAGCAAACGCCCGAGAACAAAACGGGTGGAAGAAATACGCAGATTAGAATTATTTTGCTGCCACATAGAATCACCTCATTAACGTATGCAAAGCAGGTACTATTAAGCAAACAGCAATTCATAATAAATAATACTATATTTTTCTTGTAATGTCAACAAATTTTATAGGAATTATTGAAAAAACATTGTAAATTATTACTATTTCATTTGCGGCTGACACCTGATTTTATCCAAAAAGACCTCGACGATCTGCGGATCAAACTGTTTGCCGGACTGCCGCTCGATCTCGACGACGGCATCTTCCTCGCTCATGGCAGTGCGATAAGCCCTGTCAGTCGTCATCGCATCAAATGCGTCAGCCACGGCGATGATCCTTGCCTGTACCGAGATCTCGTCACCCCTGAGCTTTTTGGGATAGCCTTTACCGTCCCATCTTTCATGGTGCTGCAAGACATATTCGGCGATTTCGGAAAATTCGTTGACTGAACTCAGTATGCGGTAGCCGATCTCACTGTGCCTGTGGATCTCGCTCCACTCGTCGCTGTTTAGCTTGCCGGGGAAATTCAGGATGGTATCACTGATGCCTATTTTCCCGATGTCGTGCATCAGACCCGCTATGCGCATTTGGTTGACGTCGTCCTTGTCATAGCCCATGCTTTTGGCGATAGACTCGCAAAGCGCGCTGACCCTTTGGGAGTGCAGCATTTCCCTGTTGTTGTTCTCATACAGGGAGTTCATGATGAGGCTGATGGTCTTGCTGCGCATACTGGAGCTTTCGGACAGCTTGTGGCGGTACATATTGTCCTCCGCCTGCTTGAAGATCTCGTCGATCTTGCATTTGTCGTCATGCTTGACCGCATAGCCGATGGATACGGACAGAATGACATTTTCCACCACAATTTTCGATATGGCTTTTGTAATCCTGTCGATAAACTTTGCCGCCCTGTCGCCGTTGGTGTACGGCAGCAGGATAATAAACTCGTCGCCGCCGATCCTGAAAATATGGTCGCTCGCCCTGCACTCACGCTTTAATAAATTCGCAAACGCACTCAGCAGCGCATCGCCTGCCACATGACCGAATGCGTCATTGGTCAGCTTTAATCCGTTGACGTCCGCCATCACAAGCGTCAGCGGATAATACTGCCGGTCGTCTATGTCCCGGATGAGGAGCTCGTAATACCTGCGGTTATTAAGCCCTGTCAGCTGGTCGTGGTAGCTGAGGTATTCGATTTCCGCTTCCTTCCTTTTCTTGTCAGTGATGTCGCTGACGATGACCGCAAACTGATTTTCCCTCGGAGAGTAGGCGGATATGCTGTAATACTTGTCGATCGCAGGGATATAGTCTTCAAGCTGAACAGGCTCGCCCGTTAAGGCGACCCTGCCGTATATGGCGATCCACTTGCTGTCGATATCCGGTATGACCTCCCTGACGGTTTTCCCGATGATCTCATCAACCTTCATCAACGTGATACGCTCAAAGCTCTTGTTGGCGCTGATGAAACGGTAATCAACCGGGGTACCGTCCTCATCCAAAATAATCTCATGCACGGCAAGCCCCTGCTGCATTTGGGAAATCAGCCTTCTGAACTGCTCCTCGCTGTTTCGGATCTTCTCGTTGGCAATCTCACGCTCGGTAACGTCCCTCGACATGCAGTATATAACAGGCTTGCCGTTCCACTGCCCTGTCCAAACCCTTGTTTCTACCGGAATGATCTCGCCGTATTTCGTTATAAGCGGATAGGCGCATTCAATTTCGCTCACCGCTTGGATGTCGTCGAATTTACATGCCATTTCCTCACGATTTTCGGCAAAGCGAAAATCCAGCACGCTCATCTTCGCGATCTCTTCATCGCTATAAAACAGCCGCTTTTTGACCTCGTCATTGACGAAGAGCACCTCGCCGCTGCGCGCGGCAATGAAGATGAAATCCTCAATGGAATTGAAAAACGATTCCGCAACCAGCGAAGACTTGACCTCACCAGTCAGGTCTACAAGCAGACAGGTGACCAATCCCTTCTTTTCGTCAAAGACGCTTTTTCTGACCTCATACCATCTGATGCTTTTGTTGACAGGGAAAAAGACAGTTTCATGCGTGGCGCCGTTGCTTCTGACCTGTTCGATACACGCCTCCATGTCGTTCTTTGCCTCGGCAAGCAGACGGCTTGCGGAGGTGTTGCGGCATATGATGTCGCCATCCTCGTCCACCAGGACAGCTGCCTCGCCGACATCCTTGAAAATATTCTCCCATCTGCCCAGCTGCAGCTCAAACACACCGTTGTGCATCTCATTGATGACAAACAAAAGGCATATGATCATAATAGTCATGGGCGTCGGATCAACATAGCGGTCCATCCCAAAGGTGATGAGGGAAAGCGGAATCCAGGCGATCTGATAAGACAGGAACATAAAGCGCATACTGCTGCGGCGCTTGGTTTTGGTCGCTTTAAGCCACGCAGACAAAAGCATGAGGGAGCCCGAAAATAGCGCTGCCCCAAAATATGCCAAAAGCAGCCTGTACACCGGTCCTTTTGTGGAAACCATCGTACCGCCGTATTTGCCGATAAAATAGACAATATTTTTATAGAACAAGTGATGCAGCGGGTCCGTGACAAACAGCAGCCAAAAACCCATTGATAACAAAATGAACGGAATCGCCAGCTTCATTGACACCCGTGCAACCTTCGTAATTTGAAAGGAAAATAAAAATGCTGTGGCAGGGATCAGGCAAACGCCCAAATATTGAAAGTTACGCAGAAAAAAAGCCGTATCGGAATCCTGCACCGTGATTTCAAGATAATAACCAAAGGAATAAAGCGCAACGGCAAACATAAACAGTGAAAAGTAGTCGAACCTGTCCGCCTTTTTATTTTTCACAAATTTGCATCCCGCAACAATATAGATGGCTGATACAATCGGAATAATGTTAATGAAAAATTGGATAATGATGCTCGGGATATCCATTCTATTGCCCCATTTCACTTAATATTTACGTGAAAGCCCCTGTGATGTCCATTTATTCCATGAATTGTTAAATTCTGCGCCATTCTAACTAACATTATACTGTATTGCCGCCCAAAATTCAACAAAAAATTATATTAAATTTCAAAAAAGTGAAATGATGCCTAAATGTCAACGCCCGTCCTTTACCGGAAAATCCAGCAAAGGACGGGCGTTTTGTTCACTCATAGAAAATTACGCAAAATCAGAGGCGTTCGAGAAAGCGCATACGCGCTCGAACGCTTCTTTATCTAATAGAAAATTTCTTGAATTTCCTATTAGATAAAAGCAATGAATTCATTCCTTGGCAAAGGCTTGCGCTAGCGCACCAAAAAGTGCCGTAAGGCACTTTTTTACGTACGGACACGCTCTATCTAAAATGTCTTTCAAGCAGACCCTTGAACGCTTTGCCATGCCTTGCCTCGTCCTTGCACATTTCATGGACAGTATCGTGGATGGCGTCGTATCCAAGCGCTTTTGCCCTTGTCGCCAGCTGCTTTTTGCCGTCACATGCGCCATACTCCGCCTCCACCCTGACTTTCAGGTTGTGCTTGGTGTCCGCATGGACGACCTCGCCCAAAAGCTCCGCAAACTTTGCGGCGTGCTCCGCTTCCTCAAACGCAATCCGCTTGTACGCCTCGGCAATCTCGGGAAAGCCTTCCCTGTCCGCTTGACGGCTCATCGCAAGATACATGCCGACTTCTGTGCACTCACCCATAAAGTTGGCGCGCAAATGCTCGACAATATCCTCCTCAACACCTGCGGCGACGCCGATGACATGCTCGTCAGCCCATGCCATATCCCCCGTCATTTCATTAAACTTTTCCTTAGGCGCGCGACAGACAGGACACTTTTCCGGCGGCTCATCCCCCTCATGCACATAACCGCATACGCTGCAAACAAACTTTTTCATTGCTTTTCCTCCTTAAATTTTTTATTTTTGAAGACATTTTTCACAAACACCATAAAACATCAATGAATAGCCGTCAATCCTGCCCTCAAAACACTCCCGGTCAAGCGGCGGCAGCACACTGCCGGCATCCGCCGAAAAATCTGATACGCAGCCGCAGACGGTGCACTTGAAATGACAGTGCTGCGATATATCTGCGTCAAAACGGTCCGACCCCTTTCCGTTATGAAGCCGCAGAATTTTTCCGCTGTCCGCCAATGCTGAAAGGTTGCGATAGACCGTTCCCAAGCTGATGTTTGGATGCGATTTCCGAAGAACAGTATAGATGTCGTCCGCAGTCGGATGGTCTTTTCGGGCGGAGAGCTCCGCCAAAATCGCCTCACGCTGTTTGCTGTGTTTTTGAAGCATAATATCACCTCAAATAATAACGATAATCGTTACTAATATTATATTGGCACTTTTATAATTTGTCAAGTATTTTTTTGTTTTTTTGCTGTCGGTCAAGAAGCTTATACCGTTGCGCATGACAGGCATGCAGTGCCGCAGGATTTGTTTGTTCATATTAAGGCAGAAGGACAAACAAGGTAAGGACGGTGACAATGACGCAGGTGAAAGCGATGTCATTGGATTCCTTGTTCATTACAAGGCAAGGGCGGCGACGATGATGTGGACAAAAATTGGCTTCTTTGTTCGCAACAAGGCGGGAGGGCAAAGCCATACCGGCGCAAGGCAAGAATGTCGACGGCGGTGCGGGCAGAAAAGCGGCGACGGATGTTGCGCGTCACTTCATATCATTATAAATCGTATACCAACGCTGGACGCCGTTTTCCAGCCTGTAATAGTGGACGATATAAAACAGTTCAAGCACCGTGACGATCACATCCAACGCAAAGAGAAAAGGTACGGGGCAAAAGCAGGTCAGGACATAGGAGGCAAACAGCAGCATACCGAAAAACAGCGTCACCAAAAGATGCATCAGCCGTTCATGCTGCAAAAAGCGGATCTGCGTCATATGGTAGGCTTTGAGCCGCAAAAGCTGCTCCGGCGGGGCGGATGCCGCCGCTTGTTTTATGTAAGCCTCGTGCGTTTTAAGAAACCGGTACATGATAACAGCCCCTTTCAACATTATCATACTACGATTTATTTTATATTTCAACCATTTACATTATTTTATCAGTCTGATATAATACTTATAAGCAGATATGATTTGCGCCGCCGATATTCCCCGCACAAAAAGCGCCCGAAAACGGCGAGGTGCAATGATATCATATTCGGAGGTGGAAATATGCATAGGAAAGCACTGTTCAAGCGGTTGTTTGCGACCGCCTTAGTCTTGTTGCAGATGGTCCAAGGCGTTACCTTTGCCGCTGTGCCGCAGTTTGAAACTGCGCCGGTCAGCGACGAGTATGCGGAATATTTGGAAAACCCACAGGATTACGGCGGATATATCCCTTCGCCGCTGCGGATAGCCAGGTCAAACCAAGCAAAGTCGGGTCTGCTTTTTTCAGGCATGCCGCTGCCCTCGAAGTATGACCCCGTCTATCAAAGCCCTGCGAAGAATCAATTCGTCGACGGTCCTTGCTGGGCTTTTGCGGCGCTGTCGTCTGTTGAGTCGCTGCTCATCAAAAACGGTCAGCAGGTCTATGATTTTTCCGAAAGAAACCTGATGAACAACCATGGCTTTGACGTGACTTATGACGAGGGCGGAAACCGTGAATTTGCGGTCGCGTATCTTGCAAGATGGGCGGGACCTGTCTTTGAGACCGACGATTACGCTTACCGCCCTTTCGCTTACAACTTGACGATGGGTTACATGCCGGATAAGGTGCGCAAGCACATTCAGGATATTGTTTATCTGACCGAAGATATCGTTGATGTTGAGCGGATAAAGCGCGCCGTGATGGAGTACGGCTCGGTGTCCGCCGCCATGCTGTATGACAGCTTGTCATACAGCATGGCAAACAATGCGCATTACTATAACGGTCCGTCAAGCATTATTAACCACGGTATTACGATCGTCGGCTGGGACAACAGCTTTTCCAAAACAAACTTTCTGACTCAGCCCCCCGCTAACGGTGCGTTCATCTGCAAAAACTCCTGGGGCGACGGTTACGGCGACAACGGCTACTTCTATGTGTCCTATTATGACAAGCTGATCGGACAATACAGCTACGCCATCGCTTCGGCGGAGGACAAGGATAATTACGATAATATTTATCAGTACGACCCGTTAGGCGCCACAAGCAGTATGGGCGTCGGCGACGAAACCTTAGCCGGTCTCAATGTTTTCACCGCAAGCAGCAGCCAGTTTGAAAAGCTTTCCGCCGTATCGTTTTACGCGCTTGCGGAAAACACGTCCTATAAAATATACACAATGCCCGGCTATGACGGCGGGGACATCGACTCGGACGCGTTTACCTTCCAACAATCGGGTACCATTACATACCCCGGCTACTACACCATCCGACTGGATACGCCCGCAAGCCTTGCCGCCGGGGAGAAGTTCATCGTTGCGGTCGAACTGACGACCCCCGGATTCAACTATCCGGTAGCCATAGAGTCTCCGGACGCAAAGGATGCGTCGGGTAAAATTATTTCGTCAAAGGCGTCGGCAAATCCGTATGAGAGCTTTGTCGGATACAGCGTTGACGATAATATGTGGTGGGCATTGTCCGATCTGCCGGTCTTTGCCGAATCAAACTTCTGCATCAAGGCGTTTACCGATATCACCCCCGTAAGCATCGGCGTCCAGCAGGCTTCGTACACCGTATCGGAGGATGCGGGCAATGCGGTCGTCACGGTCGTCAGAAGCCAAAACACCCAAGAGCCCGTCACGGTAAATTACGCGACAGCGTCCGGCACCGCTTCGGCAGGGCTTGATTACACCGCCGTTTCGAGCACGCTCAGCTTTGCGGAAAATGAAACGGTCAAGACGATATCTATCCCGATCATAGACGACAGGATCAAGGAGGGCGACGAAACGTTCTCACTGGTGCTGAGCAGCCCGTCGGACGGCGCGCTGATGACCGACCACACGTCAATCATCACGATCACCGATAACGACCAGGCATTTAGCGACGTCACACAAGAGGGCGTCACCCTGATGCTGGGCAGTAAAAACATTTCGACGCCTACCGCCTTTGCGGCGCTGTCGGGGGCACAGAGCGGTCTTTTGAGCCTGAGCGCCATGGTGGAGAACCACACGATCTCGCCGCTTGACGTCACGGTTGCGCTGGCGCTGTATAAGACTGTGGGCGGCAAGGACGTCTTGAAGGGCATCGCCGTTTCGGCGCAGGACACTTCGACGCTCCGCCTGGCGTCCGGGCAGAGCAAGCCGTATACCGCAGCGTTTTACATGAATGCCGACGATATCAGCCAATATAAGATCAAAATCCTGTTTATCAATAGCCTGTCGGGCTTGTCGCCGCATACCGGCGCCCTGATTTACGACTGAAACGCCAAAAAGACCGCCAGAGCAAATGCTCCGGCGGTCTTTTTTTGATGCGCTATCTTGTTTGACGCGTTATATAAACAGATAAATCACCACGTCGACGATTTTTCCTTTATATTCACGAATCAGCACATATGCCGACGCCAGCTCATCGTGGCTTGCACTGTTATACAGCACACCGTCCTCTTTATACAAGACGTTGATAAAGTCGTAGCCTGCAAGGCGTACTCTGTTAAGGCTGACCGCGCCTTCATCATAAACATAGACGTTCGCCGACGAGGGAATGATAAAGTCTTCGAAAAAGTCGGCTTCAATCGTGATCCGGCTGCCCTTGACATCCGATATTTCGCCAAGGTAATAAACGCTGTCCATGCCCATGTCCGGCTCAATAAATCCGGGTCCGGGTACGACATGGTTGGATGATGCGTTTATTCTTGCGACGTTACGGTAGTTCTCTTGAAGCTCGCCGTGTGAGTTGAGCCTCGGGACAATCACGTCGCCGACCTGCAAATCAAAGCCGTCGCTGACCGTGGAGACTGTTTTCGGCTGACCATCCTGCAAGTAGGTTAAAATATAAATATCGTCGCCGTCGCTGTTCACGGATCGACTGGTTCTTTGTATCATCGCGATGCCGGTATTGTCCGACGTTAGGTCAGCGCGGCGATAATCCATGAGAACCGCGCCGATTGCGCCGTCCCAGCCGACGTCATATACGCTGACGCCGTCCATGCCGCCGTAGTCGTCCACTAAGTCGGAAAGCGAAAGTATTGCGCTGTCCCGGTTGTCCTCCGGATTTATAAGGAATATCTCGGTTTTATCGGTGACGGTCGCCCTCCGTCCGTCAACCCAAAGAGACTGCGTGTTATGAAAGTATTGCGCGTCGTCCCCTTCCGCATACATCGAAAATATACGCGAACCCTTGACCCCAAATTCCGGCAAAGGATAGACGATGGTTTCGATTGCACCCGCATCGTTTACGTCAAATTGAATAAAACGCATATCGGGCGCGGCGTCCAGCCAAACGGCAGCCTCGTCGCCTCCCAGCGCATAGCCGGTACCCAGCGTCGGGTGATTCATGATCGTGACCCTGTCCGCTGCACTGAGGACCACATTATCTCCATAGCGGGTGAACAGGGCGATTTCCAATGTCCGGCGAATACCATACGTGACGGCATAATCGTAAACGTAGCCGTAATTGCGGTAGAGCGAAATGTCCCAGTCGGCGTAAGCGATCCTGCCGAAACGGTCAAGATAGAAGATACCGGACTGCCCGAGTATAAATTCATCGGTGAAAATGTTCGATCTGTACACGGCATATGCAACGCCGTCAACCTCAGCCGTATCGTGTCTCACACCCTGCGCAAACGCCGTGATGCTGCCTGTGACGCTGCTTCTGATGCGGGTCGCTATGAAAACATTTCCTGCCCCGCGTGCCGAAAGGACATCGTTCTCCTGCAAATCCGTCCATTCGAGCAGACTGCCGTCCGTATCCATCAAAACCGCAAAGAAATCGGGAAGGCTTTCGTCATATGAGATCGAAGCGTCATCCACAAAAAATACCCGCTTGGCTGCCTTATCCACATAGTCCACAATGAAATTGGTATAGTTATCGAAGTATACACTTCGGTATCGACCGGCCGCACTGTCATAATCCTGCAAATACGACTCTCCGTAAAAGTCATTGAAGATTGCATAAACATCCGCCGAGGGAATACCGTTCACATAAATCCCGGCGTCCGCGGCAATATCGACGGTATCCGGCGTGCCGGACAGCGTCAGGCGAACGGCATCGCCGACGATTTGGACACCCGTGACGTCCCCGCTGTTGACTGTCAGCCCGCCGCCTATGGCTTTGCGCTCTCCCGCAATCACTGTGGAGGATACCGGCGTCAGCGGCTTCATACTGTCTAAGCCGTCGAGCAGCATCGCCTTGACGGTTTCGCCGTTGTCAAGGTCGGAGATCAGCATATCCTTGAACGTGCACAGCTCATCCGGCTGGGCGGTCTTTGCCGTCTGCGATACTTCCACGAGCCTGCCGTTCTTGTAGCGTGCCAGCACAAGGACAGGTTCCTGCGCATCGTCCGTTTCATTGCGGTAGCTGACGGACGCGCCCACAAAGTCGGTCGCCGTGTAAAGTTCGATGACCTCCGACGGCTGCGGCTCGTAAAAACCGTTCCTGAACAGATACAGCACGGCATCCGTCACCCTGCCGTTTACTTCACGGCAGCACATATAAACGGACTCAAGCGGCTGGTTATTATTATCATACAGGTAAGTATTGCTGCTGTAAAACACATTGGCAGCACGGCTTGCCGAATAGACCTTACCGCTGCCGTCCGCCGTTTCTTCATATACATAAACATTCGCCGATTCGGGAATCAGCACATCCTGCGCACTGGTTTCAAGCATATTGTTTTTAATGCCCGTCACCTGCTCTACGGTAAAGCGTATGTCTTCATCCAACATATTGATATACGGAAGGTCCACGCCCTCTATGACGCTCTCCATATCCGGCGCAAGGCGCGCTATCTCCCAGTGTCCCCTGACAGCGCCGTTGAAATATGGTTCAACCAGTATGACCGCGCCCTTTGCGGGCTTTTGCCAATCACTGCGCCAACCGAATCCTTTTGCCTTACCGTTTTGCAGCACGGTGAGCTTGCTGCCGTCCTCCTCTGTGCCCCCCTTCGCCGCGACTGCGGGCGAAATGCCCTGCGGCGCTATTCGCACGCCGTCCGGCGTTCTGACAAGTATGACCCCCGCCTCATAGCCGTCGTTGACATCATAGACCTCGACCGCGTACCAATCCTCAGCGACGGCATCCAGCATGTTGAACGGCACGATCTGATATTCTTCTTCTTCACAGCCGGACACCGACGGCGGAGCGAGCATAATAACCGTGTCCTCCGTCAGATACACCCGCTTGCCGTTGATGCCAAGCTTTAAAGATCGGGTAGCGTTGCTATAAAAAGCATACTGCGATGAGGCATACAGCGAAAATGCCCTCAGCCCTGTTCCGCCGTCCTGCTCAGGGTTTGTCAGCGTGATTTCATTGACCTGACCGCTGGAATTCAAAGTATAGGCGATGAATGTGTCACGCGGCAGCGCATCGGCGACCTCAATCGAAGGAATCCAGTCCGAAACGTAGCCTGCTCCGTTCCAATGCTTGAACTTCACCTGGTTTGCCGCAACGAAAACGACCACCTCGCCGCTGCCGGTGAACAGCTTCATTTCAGTCCTTCTTTGAATACCTATCACAGCCTCAATGTCCATCACATACGCGTAATTCGCCTTGTACGGCAGCGGCGCAAAGTAGGTGATGTTGCCCAAAATATCAAGGTAGAAAGTGCCTTCGTCAAGGAGCTGTAAATCCGGTTCAGTGAGAATCCGTCCGTCAACATAATAGATGTCGCCGCCGATGGTAAACTCACCGCCGTTGACTTCCATAATCTTGCCTTGAATGGCTTTGCCGACAAGCGTCGCCTCATACACCCTTCTTGTGCCTTCAATCAGCTTGAACGATATGACATCATGCTTTTTCAGGGCTTTCCAGTCAATGACGTTTCCGTTGAGGTCATACAGTACCGACGAGGTGCTGTCGTCGTTTGCAAAGGTAATCGGCGCGCCCGCCTTGGGAGTCACCCTGCCCGTAAACGGGTTGACCGAATCGACAACGGTATTGGTGTAGCATGTGAAGAATGCCGTGTCATAATCCTGGTCAGATCTGCTGTCGAGCAGCGCAAAGGAGACGTATCCGTAAAATGTGGTGCTTGTCAGCGCCTGAAATACAGTCGACATACTGCGCACACCGTTTATGTAGACATTGGCATTGTCATATATCCTCAGCGTCCTGTTTGACGGGGATTGTCCGTCATTCCATGTGACCGTCACAACGCCGCCGCTTACCTCAGCGTTTTTAATCTGAGTGTGACCGATGGTCACCTCGCTTTGACCTGCAGCGTCCTTTGCACAGTAAAGCACAGTGGCGGGAACGGATACGCCGTTATATCGGACATACATCAAAGCGGGATAACCGACCAGCGATTTGACAGCCGTATTCCCCGCCTTGACATCTATTGAGTCATACTGCTCAAAGGCATTGTAAAATTTCGTTTCATAATTTTGAAGGATATCAATGCGGACCTGGTCTTGCTTTGATACGCTGTAAGCATCATACCGTCGCATCACAACAGCTTTCAGCTTCGCCGCCGAATAAATATTCGACAGCGTCGTTTCACGATACAGCGATGCGTAGCCGTCTAAAATGACCCCGTTTTGCACCAGGGGAATTTCAAGCGCATTGATCATCAGCCTGGCAAGTGCGCCGCGGCTGACAAGGCTGTTTTTCGTCAGGCTTGTTCCCGACGTGACGCCCAGGGTGTTCGCTTTGTCCACATACCCCAGCGGTCCGACCATCGGCGCATAGCCCAGCACACTGACCACGCCGATTGCCACGTGCTCCAATGTGACCGGTGCTTCCGGCAGAAACGTACCATCCGCATAACCGCTCATCCAGCCCATCTTTGTCACGATGTTAATACAGCCCGACGCCCAATGCGACGCATTCACATCACTAAACGGCGTTTCACCGTTTTCGTCGTCAATGAGCGACTCCTTGCCGGCAAAGCGTGTGAGCATGAATGCCAGCTCCGCACGTGATAAAGCGCCTGACGCCTTGAACGTGCCGTCCTCATATCCCACCAGAATGCTGAACGCCTTAACGATCGCGATTTCCTTTGCATATTTGATGCCGTCCTGTTCGGCGCCGGAAATACTGCTTATACTGCTGGAAATGGCGACCTCGGGATACGTTGTCACGCCGTTATATGTGATTATGCCTTTAAGGTGATCTCGCCCCGCGGCAGGGTAATGGCATCTGTTTGATGCCGTATCGTACCTGAGGGATGGACAAATGAAAGAGATAGGCTCTTTCTTTCAAACAGTTCATCGTCAACATAGGTTTCAAATATCAGGATGCCGAGGTTGACATTCGCCATCGAACCCGGATTTGAGATGTCCACATAAGCTTGCACGGATGCCTCGTCATGCGTTGAGTAAATCTACACTGCCGATGCCGTTTATAAACCCGTATGCGCTGATTTGCGGACCGACTGCCGCCGCAACCGGCATAAAGCTTGCCACGAGGCAAATGCACAGCAGCATTGCTGTTATCCTTCTCATCCTCATCCCTCTTTCAAAATAAAGTCAGTACCATATTATCACATATTTTGTTAAAAAGCAATGCAATTCGAGTAAAATGATACCAATGAAAATGAACGAAGCGAGCGAAAGCGCAGGCGGATTCACTTCGCCGGAGCGCAGAAATTACGCCGGTTTTGCGTAATTTCCTATAAATGAACGAAGCGTACGCAAAATCATTGACTTTCAGGCGTCACAGCAGTATAATACAACTAAAAAATTCATTTTAGGGGGCGTTATCATTGCCAACGGTCAGGCGCAGTGAAATTGCCGGGATGATTGACCATGCGCTGCTAAAACCGACAATGACAAAGCAGGACATCATAGACGGCTGCAAGCTTGCAGACCAATACAAGGTGGCTGCGGTCTGCGTCAGACCCAGCGACGTTGTACTCGCGAAGGAAATCCTCAAAGACAGCAGCGTGGCGGTGACGACGGTCATCGGTTTCCCGCATGGCATGACAACCACGGAATGCAAGGTTTTTGAAGCAGTGCAGGCGATCGAAAACGGGTGCGCGGAGCTGGACGTTGTCATCAACATTGGTGCGCACAAATCGGGCGACTATACATTCGTCAGGCAGGACTTAAAGGCGGTCATCGACGCGGCGCATGAGAAGAACGTCATCGTCAAGGTCATTTTTGAAAACTGCTATCTGACTGAGGACGAGATCATCAAGGCGTGTGAAATCTGCAACGAGGTCGGCGCGGATTTCGTTAAAACCTCAACAGGCTGCGGCACCGGAGGCGCCGAGGACAAGGATCTGATCATCATGCGCAAATATGCCAAGCCTGAAATTCAGGTCAAGGCGTCAGGCGGCGTGAAAACCTTAGAGCGCGTCGTCAGGTTCAAGGCGCTGGGCGTCACACGGTGCGGCTGTACCGCAACGGCGGATATTTTGGGTCAGTTACAGGACTGATAAGGGCGAAAACAATCAAAGATATGATTGACGGAAATTTAGACATAGTTGGTCAATTCGTCTATTTATAAGGAGCACAAGCACATTATGAAAAAGGGATTACCCTACATACTGCTAACAGGGCTGCTGTTTACCACGTTAGAGCCTGTAAGCAAGTTGATTGCGGGACAGGTCGACCCGTTTGCCATCACCTTCATTCGCTTTTTCATCGGCGGGCTGATTTTACTGACCTTTTCGATCGCAAAGGTCAGGCAAGCAAAAATTACGCTCGGCAAAAAAGACTATGCCGTCATGTCCCTGCTCGGCATATTTTGTATATGCGTCAGCATGCCGCTGCTGCAATATGCGGTCATGAAGGCGGAAAACCCCGCTATTATCGCCATCATCTTCTCATCAAACGCCGTCTTTACCATTGCGTTTTCGGCGCTGATTTTGAAGGATAAAATCACACCGGTCAAGCTTGCGGCGATCGTGCTGTGTATTGCGGGCGTGTTAGTGAGCGCCGACTTCTCAAAGGGCAGCGACTTCTTGTCCGTTACGCTGGCGGTTGCGGCGGCGCTGACGTTCAGCCTCTACACGGTGCTGAGCAAAAAGTATATGAAAAAGCTCGTCGGCATTGTCCAGACGGGCTATTCGTTTCTGATCGGGAGTCTTGTGCTGCTCGTCATCCTGCTTGCCGCTGGGATCGACGCGGTCGGTCCGGTGAACGCCGGCAACATCGGCAGCCTGTTGTTTTTGGGCGTTGCGGTGACCGGTATCGGCTATTGGTCATATTTCAAGGCGATGCACCATGCGTCCGCCATGGCGGCGTCGTTTGTGTTCTTTATCAAGCCTATCTTAACACCCTTTGCGGCATTCCTCATCAACGGCATCACGCCCGGCGCCAATGTATTTGCGGCGCTTGCGCTGGTGCTGGTCGGCTCATACCTTGCAGTCGGTCATGTCCGTCTGCCTAAACGGGCTAAATAATGCAAACAAAAAAGTGCCTTTCGGCACTTGTCGATACGTTGACGTAACCCTTTGCCAAGGAATGAATTAATTGTTTTCATATGATTAGGAAATAGAAATTTCCTAATCATACAAAAAAGCCCGGTAAAAACCGGGCTTTTTTAATGTGATTATTTGTTTTCGTTCAGACCAAAACGCTTTTTGAATCTGTCAACACGTCCGCCTGTATCAACCAGCTTCTGCTTGCCTGTATAGAACGGATGGCACTTGCTGCAAATTTCGACGTGGATGTTCTGCCTTGTCGAAGCGGTTTCAATAACCTCGCCGCAAGCACATTTAATCGTTGTCGCCTTATAATCCGGGTGTATTCCTTCCCTCATCGCTTATCACCTCTTCGTATTTCATTATAGCATAAAAATTATAGCACACATCTGTTGAATATGCAAGCATTTTTTACAGATTATCTTGTTTTTTATATCGTACCATTTTTCAGGCGGTCGGCAAGGCTGACAATACGCTCGCCGGCATGATCGAAAAACGCCCGATATGCGGGACACAGGCTGTTTAAAACAGGTCTGCCGTCCGCAAAAGGCTCACGGTTTCGGCGGCAGCCCCCGCGGCACAGCGAAAACCACCGGCACCCCCTGCACGCCTCGTCAACATGGCGGGAGGTCTCCACAAACCGCTTGGCGGCGTCCGATCGGGCAAGCTCATCAAAGCTGCAATCCTGCACATTCCCCATGCGCCACTCGTCCAGCACGTAAAAATCACAGGGGTACACGCCGCCGTCGCTTTCGATCACAAAATATCCGGCGCACACGCCCGCCATCCCGCAGGACTCGGGCGGATGACCCGCCGCCATGCGGACATAGTTGTCAAAGCCCCTGATGCTGACGTAGTCGTTTGCCATAAGATCCCGATACCACAGGTCAAAGGTCGTTTTCAAAAACTGTGCATAGCGCTCGGGCGTGAGCGAGTGCGCATACCCAAACGGCGCCTCGCCCAGAGGGTCGAGGCACGGGATGTACTGCTGGTACCGGAATCCGTTTTTCTTGAAAAAGCCGTACACTTTCGCGGCGTGGCGCGCTGACGCACGGCTGACGACCGTCAGGATATTGTACTCAGCGCCGTACCGGTCAAAAAGCCTTGCCGCACGCATCGCCGCGGCATGTGACCCCTCGCCGCCGCCGTCCTTTCGCAGGGCGTCGTGGACCTCCTTCGGACCGTCCATCGACAGCCCGACAAGAAAACGGTTTTCCGCAAGGAACGCCGCCCATGCCTCGTCGATCAGCACACCGTTTGTTTGCAGCGCATTGTGAATACGCACGCCCTTTTTGTTATGTAACTTTTGCAGTGCGACCAAAGCTTTGTAAAAATCCAGCCCGACCAGCGTAGGCTCACCGCCCTGAAAGGCAAAGGTGCAGACGCCGTCGGCATAGGCGAGCGCTTTTATCACAAGCTGCTCTGTCAATTCGGGCGTCATCATGCCATAGCAGGCGGTCTGCCTCTGGTTTGCCGAGGCATGATAAAAGCAGTATTCGCACCGCAGATTGCAAAGACTCGACGCCGGTTTGATCAGCAGACTCAGTGGTGGCACAGGCGCTCCCCTCCTTTACTTGCGTTTTGCCTGTCAAAAGCCGAACAGGAATATTCCGACAACGCCTGAGGTGATGATCAAAAATATCGGGTGCAGCTTTGTCTTCATCAGCAGCAGAAAAGCGACCGCAAACACCGCAAGGCTTTTGAGTTCTATGATATGGTGCAGGCGGTATGAAATGTTCCAGCCGGATGGGATGACGGTGTCCGCGCCGGACAACAGCATACCGCCCGATTTGGCGAGCTTGACCGCTGCATAGAGCACGATGCCCGCAATGGCGGGGCGAAGCCCATAGAGCGCAGACTGGACACGAGGATGCTTATAGATCTTGAAAAAGAAGCTCGCCACAACGATGACGATAGTCGCACACGGCAGCGCAATACCAAGGAACGCCGGCAGCACGCCCCATGCGCCCATACCGTTGATTTTAGAGACATAATAGCCCAGTCCGACGGCGGCGTTGACCGCCACCGATCCCGGCGACATACCCGCAATCGCCACAATATCCGTGACCTTCGCGGGGTCGAGCAGCCGGTTCGATTCCAGCTCACGCAGCATGATCGGTATCATCACATAGCCGCCGCCGAACGAAAATGCCGACAGCTTCGCAAACATCAAAAACAGGGTGTTCATCATCTGCATCATTTCTGTTCACCTCCGCTTTTATGCGCTTTATGCGCCTTGACAGCGCCCACCGCAAGCCCGGTGAGGGCAGCGCAGATGATGACGGGCATCGGCGGCAAGTGAAAAAAATAGCACGCCGCAAACGCCCCGACAAAAATAAACGGCGTGATCCGGTCTTTAATGCCCGATTTGCCGATTTTATAGGCGGCAAAGGTGATCAGTGCGATGATGGCGGGTCTGATGCCGTTCATCGCATTTTGGACATAAGCGTTGTCCTTGACCTGCAAAAATGCGGCGACCAACACCCACACGATCAGGACGGACGGCAAAAGGTTGCCGAGCAGAGCGGCGACCGCACCCGGGATGCCTGCGACCCGGTAGCCCACAAAGGTGGAGGCATTGAGCGCAATGGCGCCGGGCAGCGCCTCCGACACGGCAAACACATCGTACAGGTCTTCTTTGTCAATCCACTTTTTGTTTCGGCATACTTCACGCTCAATCAGCGGAATCATGGCATAGCCGCCGCCGAACGAGAATGTCCCCAGCTTAAAAAACGTCAGAAATATTTCAAAAAATTTTTCCAAGTGATACTGCCCCCAATATGATTGTCAAGCTTTGCTTGATACTTTATTATTTTGCTATAATGCCCCTATAAAAGATAAAACGCCCCATATGCCTTAAAGGTCATATAAATGTCCAGCTTTGATGAGATCTCAAAGGGCGAGTGCATCGACAGCAGCGGCACGCCGCAATCCACCGTGTCGATGTTGAGGTTTGAGATATACTGCGCAACCGTGCCGCCGCCGCCCATATCGACCTTGCCCAGCTCGCCGATCTGCCACACGATGCCGTTGTCGTTAAACAGCTTGCGCACCCTGCCCACAAACTCGGCGCTGGCGTCGTTTGAGCCCGCCTTGCCACGGGAGCCGGTGTATTTCGTCAGCATCACACCATAGCCCAGCTTCGGGGCGTTCAAAAGCTCCGAAACCTCTTTATAGCCCGGGTCGACCGCCGCACCCACGTCTGCCGACAGGCACATCGAAACCGCAAACGTTTGTCTGAGCAGGAGGTCGTTATAGCCGCTGTTTTGCAGGGCGATGATGCGGGCAGCGGTGTCCTCGAAAAAGCGTGACTTCATACCCGTGTTGCCCATGCTGCCGACCTCTTCCTTATCCGCCAGCACACAGACCGCCGTACGGTTTGGACTTTCAACCTCCAAAATGCCCGCAAGCGCCGCATAGGCGCAGACCCTGTCGTCCTGACCGTATGCACCGATCAGGCTTCTGTCAAAGCCAACGTCCCTCGCCTTGACGGACGGGACGATTTCAAGCTCCGCACTGATAAAGTCTTCCTCGACAATGCCGTATTTTTCCGAAATCAGTGTCAAAACTGCGCCCTTGACCTTGTCCTTTTCATCAGCGTTCGGCTTGCTGCCGATCAGGAGGTTCAGCCCCTCGCCCGTGATGGCTTCGCTCATGTTCTTTTTCATCTGATCCTGGGCAAGGTGGGGCAAAAGGTCGGTGATGGTGAACACGGGGTCGCCCTCATCCTCGCCGATGACGATTTCGACCGACGAGCCGTCGCCCCTGACCACCACGCCGTGCAGCGCAAGCGGGATAGTCGTCCACTGATATTTTTTGATGCCGCCGTAGTAATGCGTCTTAAAAAACGCCAGCTCCAAATCCTCGTAAAGCGGATTTTGCTTCAAATCGATCCTCGGCGCGTCGATGTGCGCCGCAACGATATTCAGCCCTTGTGTGCTGTCCTCACCAATAACGACAAGCAAAACGCTCTTGCCCTTGTTGTCGGCATAGACCTTGTCGCCTTTTTTGAGGCTTTTGACCGCATCAATGTTCACAAAGCCCCGCTCCTCGGCAAGCCGTATCGCCTCGCGCGCGGCTTCACGCTCGGTCTTTGCCCTGTCCAGAAACGCCTTGTACCGCTCAGCAAACGGAAACGCCGCCTGCTTGTCCGCATCAGCCCCTGCTTCCCAGCCGTTTTTGGGGTTGTATTTCAGTTCCATCATTAACCATTCCTTCCGTATAACATTTTATAGATTGTATAGTTATTAAACACCTTTTTAACATAACGCTCGGTCTCGCCATAGGGGATGACGTCAAGGGTGCGTCTGTCCTTTGAATACTGCGGGTTTTCAAGCCACTTTTTCACGTTGCCCATTCCCGCATTGTATGCCGCCAGGGTGAGGGTATAGTCTCCCCCAAACTCGCCGAGCAGATAATTGAGGTACCACACGCCCAGCGTGATGTTCACCTCGGGCTGATAGATTTGCTCCGCCGTAAACCCTTCGAGCCGCATGTTGTCGGCGCACCACTTTGCGGTATCCTCCTTCATCTGCATCAGCCCCTTGGCGTCCTTATGAGAGGTCGCCCCGGCGGCAAAACGGCTCTCCGCATGCACGACCGAGATGACAAACAGCGGGTCAAGACCATATTTTTCGGCTTGCTGCCGGATAAGGTCTATGTAGTCGAGCGGATAAAAACTTTTTAATATGGCGCTGCCCGCCCAGACAACCAGCAGGATTGTCAAGGCATAGGCAAGCGCTTTACGTCTTCTTTTCATTGAGCGCCTCCTCAAAAGCCAGCCTCCCAAGGCTTTTCAGCCTTTCAAGGTCGCCGTCGTTGTTGATGATCTTATTTGCCCGCAAGACATAAAAGTCGTCGCTCTTTTGGCTGTTTATGCGTCCGAGCGCACGATCGGCGCAGATGCCGTCACGGATGCAGATGCGGGTGATGCGATCCTCCCTCGGGGAGATGACGGCGATGATATAGTCGCACTTTTGATCCATGCCGCTTTCAAAAAGCGCCGCCGCGTCCAGCACGACCACCTCGCTGCCGCACGTCTTGACAATACCGTCAACCGCCGCTTCGATCCGCTTATGTGTGATGCTATTGAGCAATGCGAGCTTTTGGGGGTCGGAAAACACTATGCCGCCAAGCGCCCTGCGGTTGATCTCACCGTCCGGCAGCAGGATGCCCTCGCCGTATGCGGCGACAATCTCATCGTATGCGGCGCTGCCCCGCTTTATGACGCCGTGCCCGACCTTGTCGGCGTCAATCACATAAAACCCCATATCTCTTGCCACGCCGCCAAGCGTCGTCTTGCCTGCGGCGCTGCCGCCCGTCAGTCCGATCATCCTCATGTGACATTCGTCCTTTCCGCTACTTTGCGTCATACCATGTCCTGCCCGTGTGGATGTCGGCTTTTAACGCCACACGCATCGGCAGGGCGTTTTCCATCTCGGTCTTTAAGATGCTGCGCACCGTTTGCTCCTCGCTGACGTGCGCCTCGACGATCAGCTCGTCATGCACCTGTAAGACCAGACGTGACCTTAACCGCTCCGCCTTTAAGCGATGCGCCACACGCACCATCGCAATTTTGATGATGTCCGCCGCGCTGCCCTGGATGGGCGTATTGAGCGCGATGCGCTCGCCGTACGCCCTCGTGATAAAGTCTGAAGCTTTTAGCTCCGGCAGGTACCGCCTGCGCCCTAAAAGGGTGGTGACATAGCCGTCGGTCTTGCCCTTTTCGATGATGCCGCTCATATACCGGCGCACGCCGCCGAAGGTCGCCAGATAGCTTTCAATATATTGCCTCGCCTCCGCACGGGTGATCCCCAAATCCTGCGATAGGCTGTAATCGCCGATACCGTACACAATGCCGAAGTTGACCGCCTTTGCACGGGTGCGCATCTGTGCGGTCACCTCCCCGAGCGGCACGCCGAACACCTGCGACGCCGTTTGGGTGTGGATGTCGATGTCGTTTTCAAACGCCGCTATCATCGTTTCGTCCTCCGCGATATGCGCCAACACACGCAGCTCTATCTGCGAATAGTCCGCATCGACCAAAATATAATCCTCGCCGCCCGCCACAAACATCTTCCGGATCTCACGACCAAGCTCGGTGCGGACAGGAATGTTTTGCAGGTTCGGCTCGGTGCTGCTGATGCGCCCCGTCACCGCAACGGTCTGGTTAAAGTGTGAATGTATCCTGCCCGTCTGCGGATTGATGACGGCGGCAAGACCGTCGGCATAGGTGCTTTTGAGCTTTGTCACATGGCGGTATTCCATCAGAAGATCAATGATCTCATGGTGCCCTTTCAGCTTTTCCAAGACCTCCGCATCGGTGGAAAAGCCCGTCTTGGTCTTTTTGATGACCGGCAGCCCCAGCACCTCAAACAGCACTGAGCCCAATTGCTTGGTCGAGTTGATGTTGAATTCCTGTCCGGCGTATGTGTAAATACCTCCGGTGAGGTCGTCTATGCGTTCCTGCAACATCTGCGAAAACTGCGTCAGCATCGCCTTGTCGACCGCTACGCCGATCCTTTGCATATCGGCAAGCACCGTGACCAGCGGCATTTCGATGTCGTAAAAGAGCGTTTGCTGACCGTATTCGGTGAGCTTTTCGTCCAAATAGCGGTGCAGCGCAATGACAGAAGCCAGGTGGCTCCCGGGCGTGTCGGGCGTGTCATAGCCGAGATAGTCAAGGGTCAGTCCGGCGATGTCATAGCTGCTTTTGGACGGCGAGATGATATACGCCGCAATGAGGGTGTCAAAGTACACATTGTTGATCACCAGCCCGCCGCCTAAGTCGTTTTTGATGTTGTGCCCGATTTTTCGGATGCCTTCGTCGGCAAACACGTCCGCAAAAGCGTCCGCCGCCGCTTCCACGACGGTGACGTCCTCCTCGCAGGTCGCCGCCGCAACAACGCCGTCGCCGACAGTATAATACATGACCCCTTTTTCTCTCAGCCTTGCCTTGACGGCGTCAATGCCGCCGATGGCGCCAGTCTGCGGCTGCAGCTGCCTCGGCGACTGTTCTAACTTTAAACGGGAGGTCAGGTTGGAAAAGTTCAGCCGTTTGAACAGTGCGGCAAGGGCTTGCGTGTCATAGTCTTTGATCGCGCAGTCTATTGTATCAAAACGGACAGGCACATTTTTGTCGATCGTTGCGAGCTGACTGCTCAAAAACGCGGATTCCTTACCCTCGGCGAGCTTTTTCCTGACTGAGTCCCTGATGTCAAGGGTGTCAAGGTTTTCATAAATATAGGCAATGCTGTGAAAGCGCCGTATCAGGTCAAAGGCGGTTTTTTCGCCGATCCCCGCAACGCCGGGAATATTGTCGGATGGGTCACCCATCAGCCCCTTGACGTCGATAAATTCCTCCGGCGTGACGCCCAATCGCTCCATCACGACGTCCGACGAATAGTCCACCGTTTCGGAGCCACCGGATTTGGTCGTGACCAGCTTGATCACCGTGCGCTTTGACGCAAGCTGCAAATCGTCCTTGTCGCCCGTTAAAATAACGCAGTCAATGCCATGGTCCTCACAATACTTCGCCCCCGTGCCGATGATGTCGTCCGCCTCGTAGCCCTCCTGCGACAGCATGGCGATATTCATCGCCGCTAAAACTTCCTTTAAAAGCGGCATCTGCTGGGCAAGTTCGTCCGGCATGCCCTTGCGCTGCGCCTTATATTGGTCATATTGAAGATGGCGGAAGGTCGGCGCGGGCAGGTCAAACGCCACGCACAGGCTGTCCGGCTTTTCCTCGTCCAAATATTTGAGCAGGATGTTCAAAAACCCATAGACGGCATTGGTATAAAGTCCTTCGCTGTTCGTCAAAAGACGGATACCGTAAAACGCACGGTTGACTATACTGTTGCCGTCTATGAGCATCAATTTTTTCATGGGAATGACCATTCGCCTTTCCGGCTCACGAAATTTGATTAAACCTTGACCACGCACTTATCGTGAGCCGGATAAGGCGTAAAATGGTCACTGCACCAAAATGCGAGTGCTGTTAAGCACTTTCCTTTTTCCTTACCATTTTGTGTGCAACCGCCGGAGGAAAAAATTGAAATTTGCTGCAATTTTTCACTCCCTTGCCTACTATTATATCCAATATCGCCTTGACATTCAACTGTTTTTATAAGATAATAGTCTTACAGGACTATAAGGAGATGGTTAATTTGAAAAAAGTCATCGGCATTATTTTGGTGCTCTGTCTCTCGCTTGCCTTTCTGACCGGTTGTACCGAGGATGAAAAGGCGCTTTGGGACGCCTATAAAAAGACGGGGAACGCCAATTCGTATGCGTTTACTGCGGAGCTATCGCTTTCGGCGGACACGTCCGGCATAACCGATCCGAACGCCGCATTGACGCTTGGCGTGATCAATACGTTTAAAATGCAGATAAGCGGCAGCGCGATCATGAACGCGGATAAATCCGCTGTCAAATTAAAGCTGGTGACCAATACGCAGCTTATGGGCAGCAGTTATCCGGTTACGTTTTGGGCAGACGCCGATTTCTCGGATGCGAATCACCCCAAGTATATTGCAGTTTACGAGCTGCCCGACATGCTGAAAAGCTTGATGCTTAACGGCGCCGCCGGTTATGACAAGCAGTATTATTACATGGATATGGCTGACCTTTATACAGACGCGGGCATGGCGCTGAACTTTCAGGGAATGCTCAACACCTCAAAGCTTTGGGAAGCCCTTGAAAAGATGGATACCACCGGTATTTCCGCTGAGAAAAAGGGCGAAACATATATCGCTACCATTAAAAACGGCGCTATTCTGCCGCTGTTTGAAGAATATTTGAAGGCGATGACTGCCATCACACCCGAGCTTTCGGCAATTGATACGGAGGCGCTTGATTTTTCCGAGGTGTTTGCGCCGCTGCAAAAGATCGATCTGCTCGGCGGTAAGGATTTGGTTTCATCCTACACCATCGGCAGCGACGGTTATTTAGACAGTATGACGCTTGACCTTGATCTTGTGATCGACCCGAAACAGATTGCGGAATCGGCAGGCACTGATGCGAATGCCGCCGGAATGACCGATGTAATCAAAATTGGTATCAAAATGCTCACCAAATATGCCGACATCAACAAGGTCACATCCGTCGAATTGCCGGCGCTGACACGCGAAAACTCACTGAATATCCAGGCAATCGGCAGGGAAGACGAAATCGCCGTCTATATCAATGGTATGCGTGTGATATTTGACGTTCCGCCGCAGCTTGAAAACGATCGCACCTTCGTGCCGCTGCGCAGGATATTTGAAAAGCTCGGCGCATCCGTCGAGTATATTGCGGCGACCGAGTCCATCGTGGCGATCAAAGGTGACAGGCGCATCGACCACAAAATCGGCGAAAATGTCTTTTATCTTAACGGCAGCGCTATCCAAAGCGACGCCGCATCGTTCGTCAGGAACGGCAGGACGCTTGTGCCCGCCCGTGTAATTTCCGAGGCGCTCGGCGCTGATGTCGAATGGGACCAGGCAACACAGTCGGTGCTTATCACCTATTAATATGCGTATAAAAAAAGTGCCGTAAGGCACTTTTTGGTGCGCTGACGCAAGCCTTTGCCAAGGAATGAATTAATTTTTTTGTTGAATGGCAAAAAAACGACAGCCCCCTTGCGGATACTCTGCAAGGGGGCTTGATGTTTGATTAATTGGTTATGCTGTTGCCGATGGATTAGAGAACCTTTGTCACAACACCCGAGCCGACAGTCCTGCCGCCCTCGCGGATAGCGAAACGCAGACCCTCTTCAATAGCGATTGGGGTGATCAGTGTGACTTCCATCTCGATGTTGTCACCAGGCATACACATTTCAACGCCGCCTTGGAGGCTGACTACGCCTGTAACGTCGGTCGTTCTAAAATAGAACTGCGGACGATAGTTGTTGAAGAACGGGGTGTGCCTGCCGCCCTCGTCCTTGGTCAGGACGTAAACATTGCCCATGAAGTGTACGTGCGGGTTGATCGAGCCGGGCTTTGAAAGCACCTGTCCGCGCTCGATTTCAGTCCTCTGAACGCCGCGGAGCAGCGCGCCGATGTTGTCGCCGGCTTCCGCCTGGTCGAGCAGCTTTCTGAACATTTCGATACCGGTGACAACAACCTTGCGTGATTCGTCGGTCAGACCAACGATTTCAACTTCGTCAGAAACCTTCAAGGTTCCTCTCTCAACTCTGCCGGTTGCGACAGTACCGCGGCCTGTGATGGAGAATACGTCCTCAACAGGCATCAGGAAAGGCATGTCGATCTTTCTCTCAGGTGTGGGGATGAAGCTGTCAACAGCGTCCATCAGTTTAAGGATCGGCTGATATTCTTCGGCGTTGGGATCATTTGAAGCGCTTTCAAGCGCCTGCAAAGCCGAACCGACAATGATGGGTGTGTCGTCGCCCGGGAACTCATACGCATTGAGCAGCTCACGGATTTCCATTTCAACGAGCTCGATCAGCTCAGGATCGTCGACCTGGTCAGCCTTGTTCAAGAATACAACGATGTGCGGAACGCCAACCTGGCGCGAAAGCAGGATGTGCTCTCTGGTCTGGGGCATCGGACCGTCGGCGGCCGAAACAACCAGGATAGCGCCATCCATCTGAGCGGCGCCGGTGATCATGTTCTTAACATAGTCGGCGTGTCCGGGGCAGTCAACGTGTGCGTAGTGACGTGCGTCGGTCTCATACTCAACGTGAGCGGTCGAGATGGTGACGCCTCTTTCTCTTTCCTCAGGCGCCTTGTCGATGTTGTCGTACGAGGTGTAGGAAGCCTGACCCTTGAAACCAAGCACCTTGGTGATAGCGGCGGTAAGCGAAGTCTTACCATGGTCAACGTGACCGATCGTGCCAATGTTAACGTGGGGTTTGTTTCTTTCAAATTTAGCTTTTGCCATTTCAATGTTCCTCCTTATAATAATTTAATGAGATTTGAAATCAGTCTTTTTTCGCCCTTTGGTTTATGATGCCTTCCTGAATGCTCTTGGGTACTTCTTCATAGTGACTGGGCTGCATGACGTACTGTCCTCTGCCCTGTGTTCTTGAACGAAGCTCGGTCGCGTAACCGAACATTTCGGAAAGCGGAACGAATGAGGTGATTGCCTGTGCGCCCATCCTTGCCTCCATGCCCTGGATCTGACCGCGGCGGGAGTTAAGGTCGCCCATAACGTCGCCCATGTACTCCTCGGGGACGGTAACGTCGACACGCATGATCGGCTCTTTAAGCACCGGCTCCGCCTTGCGGCAGCCTTCCTTGAACGCCATGGAGCCTGCAATCTTGAACGCCATTTCGGACGAGTCGACCTCATGGTATGAGCCGTCATAGAGGGTGACCCTAACGTCAACGACGTTGTAGCCCGCAAGGACACCCGTCTGCATTGCGCCTTGAACGCCTGCGTCAACCGCCGGAATATACTCCTTGGGGATAACACCGCCGACAATTTTGTTGACGAATTCATAGCCTTCGCCGGGTTTGAGCGGCTCAAGCGTGAGCAGAACGTGCCCGTACTGACCGCGACCGCCCGACTGGCGTGAATATTTATGCTCAATGTTAACGGTTTTTCGGATGGTTTCCTTATACGAAACCTGGGGCTTGCCGACGTTCGCCTCCACCTTGAATTCACGCAGCAGTCTGTCAACGATGATTTCAAGATGCAGCTCGCCCATGCCGGCGATGATCGTCTGACCGGTTTCCTCGTCGGTGTAGGTCTTGAAGGTCGGGTCCTCCTCGGCGAGCTTTGACAGCGCAATGCCCATCTTTTCCTGACCTGCTTTGGTCTTTGGCTCTATCGCAACCCGGATAACCGGCTCTGGGAAGTCCATTGACTCTAAGATAACGGGCTTTGATTCGTCGCAGAGCGTGTCGCCCGTCGTGGTGTTTTTAAGACCGACGGCGGCGGCAATGTCGCCCGAATACACGATGTCGATGTCCTCCCTGTGGTTGGCGTGCATCTGCAAGATCCTGCCGATGCGCTCCTTGTTGTCCTTTGACGAGTTATAAACATGGGAGCCGCTTTTGAGCGTTCCCGAGTAAACCCTGAAAAAGCACAGCTTACCGACAAACGGGTCGGTCGCGATCTTGAACGCCAGCGCCGAGAACGGCTGACTGTCGTCCGAGGGACGCTCGGTCTCCTCATCCGAGTCGGGGTCGATGCCCTTGATCGGCGGGATATCGAGCGGCGACGGCATATATGCCACAACCGCGTCAAGCAGCTTCTGCACGCCCTTGTTGCGGTAGGATGTCCCGCAGACAACGGGGATCATCTGAACGCTGATGGTCGCCTTTCGGATCGCTGTTTTGATCTCGTCCAGGGTCAGTTCCTCGCCTTCGAGGTACTTCATTGTCAGCTCCTCGTCGGTTTCGGCAACGGACTCCAACAGTGCAGCGCGGTACTCCTCCGCCTTGTCTTTCATGTCAGCAGGGACTTCTTCCTCCCTGATGTCCTTGCCCTGATCGTCATAATAAACATAAGCTTTCATCTCAACGAGGTCAATGATGCCCCTAAACGTGTCCTCAGCACCGATCGGCAGCTGGATCGGAACAGCGTTGCATTTGAGTCTGTCCTTCATCATTGCAACGACGTTGTAAAAATCCGCGCCCATGATGTCCATCTTGTTGACATATGCCATACGGGGGACATTATATTTATCCGCCTGACGCCAAACGGTTTCCGACTGCGGCTCGACGCCGCCCTTTGCGCAGAAAACCGTTACCGAGCCGTCAAGTACCCGAAGCGAACGCTCCACCTCAACGGTGAAGTCAACGTGCCCCGGGGTGTCGATGATATTGATTCTATGTGCTTTCCACTGTGCGGTGGTCGCCGCTGACGTGATGGTGATGCCACGTTCCTGCTCCTGCTCCATCCAGTCCATCGTCGCCGCACCCTCATGCACTTCACCGATCTTATGAACCCTGCCGGTATAGTAGAGAATACGCTCTGTGGTGGTGGTCTTTCCCGCATCAATGTGAGCCATGATTCCTATATTTCTGGTTTTTTCCAAACTGAACTCTCTGCCCACTTTGTTCTCCTTTCCAAGGATGTAGGACAAGCCGATAAAACTTCCCTATATCATTACATAACTTCAATATGCTGTCTTTTACCAACGGTAATGCGCGAACGCTCTGTTCGCTTCCGCCATTCTATGCGTTTCCTCACGCTTTTTGACGGATGCGCCCGTGTTGTTGAGTGCGTCCATAATTTCCGACGCAAGCCTTTCACGCATGGTCTTTTCGTTCCTCTGACGTGAATAGTTTGTGATCCATCGAAGACCCAGCGTCTGGCGTCTGTCGGGGCGAACCTCCATCGGAACCTGATAGGTCGCGCCGCCCACACGCCGTGCTTTGACCTCCAACACCGGCATGATATTGTTCATCGCTTCCTCAAAGGCTTCGACCGGCTTTTTGCCTGTCTTGCCCTGAACGATTTCAAAAGCGTCATAAACGATCTTCTGTGCGACGCCCTTTTTGCCGTCGAGCATGATGTTGTTGATCAGGCGTGTCACCAGCTTGCTGCCGTAAAGCGGATCGGGCAATACATCCCTTTTGGCTATAAAACCTCTTCTTGGCACTTTACTTCCCTCCTTACATGATAAATGATTATCACAGGTACTCAAATCCAAGCAATGCTCGATTTGTCAGTGCGGTGTTACCAAATATATATGATATACCATGGTACTACGCACTAATTTTAAGTTGTGATGTTCCGTACGCATGGTACGTTTTTACCTTTATGACTTCTTTGCTTCTTTCGGCACCTTTGCACCGTAGAGGCTTCGGCTCTGACGGCGTGCGTTAACGCCCGCTGCGTCGAGAGTGCCCCTGACGATGTGATACCTGACGCCGGGGAGGTCCTTGACCCTGCCGCCTCTGATCAGAACGACGCTGTGCTCCTGGATGTTGTGACCGATACCCGGAATGTAAGCGGATACTTCGATTCCGTTTGTCAGACGAACTCTGGCGATCTTACGCAGCGCTGAATTCGGCTTTTTGGGCGTCATGGTCTTAACAACGGTGCAAACGCCTCTTTTCTGAGGTGAGCTGATGTCGGTCAGTTTCTTCTTCAACGTATTTCTGCCCTTTTGCAGCGCAGGCGCCGTCGACTTTTTGACTGACGTTTCACGACCCTTTCTTACCAATTGGTTAAATGTTGGCACGAATGATCTAACTCCTTTCCTTAAAAATTCCTGCGCCCGCACAGCGAGCGCCGGTATATAGAAATTTGCGCGTAAATACGCAAACCCTACGCGTTAGCAATGACGGCGACCGCTGAGCCGACGTCGATACCGCAGTCCTTGCCAAGCTGTGCCATGGTCGGCACAAGCTCAACCGCAACGCCGTGCTTTTGGCACAGCGCAAGTATCACATCGCTGAGCGATTTTTCACAATCCTCCGCGACGTAAGCCCTGATCGCCTTACCTTCCTCGATGGCGCGCTTTGACTGCTTAAACCCCACATATCGCATATGCGGGTTGTCATCATCCTGCATAAATTCTGTTTCCTTTCCTTACGAAGCCCTTCATATTTTGCGCCGTAACGCACAAAACCTATCATATATTACCATAGGATAACGCTTTTGTCAACAATACGCAAGCTAAATCATCATATCTGACATGGGCTCTTCCTCGTCGTCATGGAGGATCTCGATGTCACGGTAGCGGGTCATACCCGTACCCGCGGGAACGAGCTTACCGATGATGACGTTTTCTTTAAGCCCCAACAGAGGATCTATCTTGCCTTTGATCGCCGCATCCGTCAGCACCCTTGTGGTTTCCTGGAAGGACGCCGCGGACAGGAAGGAGTCGGTCGCCAGCGACGCCTTGGTGATACCGAGCAGGACGCTTGCGCAGGTTGCGGGGACTTTGCCCTCCGCCTCAGCCTCGGCGTTGATGGCGCTGAATTCCGCAATGTCTACCAAAGCGCCGGTCAGCAGGATGGTGTCGCCCGGCTCTTCGACCTTGACCTTTCGCATCATTTGTCTGACGATGACCTCGATGTGCCTGTCGTTGATGTCAACGCCTTGCAGGCGGTAAACCCTCTGAACCTCCTGGATGAGGTAATTCTGCACGGCGGACGGTCCTTTGATGCGCAAAATGTCGTGCGGATTGACTGAGCCTTCCGTCAGCTCGTCGGCGGGCTGTACCATCTGCCCGTCATCGACCTTGATGCGTGAGCCGTAGGGTATAAAGTAGGAACGGACGTCGCCCGTTTCATCGTCGACAATATTGACCTCACGCTTTTTCTTGGCTTCTGAAATGCTGACCTTGCCGGCGATCTCGGCGATAATGGCAAGACCCTTGGGCTTTCTCGCCTCAAAAAGCTCCTCGACGCGGGGCAGACCCTGTGTGATGTCGTCACCCGCAACACCGCCGGTGTGGAAGGTTCTCATGGTCAACTGGGTACCCGGCTCACCGATGGACTGTGCGGCAATGATACCGACCGCCTCGCCGACATTGACTTCGTCAGCAACCGCAAGGTTGGATCCGTAGCAATACGCGCAGACGCCGACCTTTGCCTGACACTTTAACACCGAACGAATCTTTACTTCTTTAACACCAGCGTCGATGACGATTTTGGCATGTTCATCGAACATCAGCGTATTCTTCGGCACGAGGATCTCGCCCGTTTCGGGGTGAATAACGTCCTCTGCCGTGTATCTGCCCGAAAGCCTGTCAAACAGTTCCTCTATCATTTCGTTGCCGTCCTTGATGTCGCGCACGGTGATATATTCATCCGTGCCGCAGTCGGTTTCACGGATGATGACCTCCTGCGAGACGTCGACCAGACGCCTGGTGAGGTAACCCGAGTCGGCGGTACGGAGCGCCGTATCCGCAAGACCCTTTCTGGCGCCGTGGGTGGAGTTAAAATATTCCAGTACGTTCAGACCCTCACGGAAGTTTGCACGAATCGGGATTTCAACGGGCCGTCCCGTCGTATCCGCCATAAGACCGCGCATACCCGCAAGCTGACGGATCTGGTTGACGCTGCCCCTCGCACCTGAGTTTGCCATCATATAGATGGGGTTGAACTCGTCGAGGTGGTCCATCAGCGCCTCGGCAACCCTTTTACTGGTTTTGTCCCAGGTGTCGATGACGAGCTGATAACGCTCCTCATCCGAAATCAGACCGCGCCTGAACTGGGTGGTGATCTTTTCGACCTGCTCTTCCGCCTCGGCGAGGTACTGCTTTTTCAGCTCGGGGATCTCCATATCGTTGACGCCGATGGTGATGGCGCCCCTGGTCGAATACTTGAAGCCGAGCGCCTTTATTTTATCCAGCAGGATAGCCGTCTGTGTCGTGCCGTGCACCTTGATGCACCTGTCGACGATGTTGCCCAGCGCCTTTTTATCGGCGAGGAAGTCGACTTCGAGCATCAGCTCATTGCCGGAGATGCTTCTGTCGACAAAGCCGAGATCCTGCGGGAGGTGTTCGTTGAATATCAGCCTGCCCACGGTGGCGTCGATGATGCCGGTGACCTTTTTGCCGTCGATGATTTTAGAAACCTTCACCTTGATCGGTGCATGCAGTCCGACCGCCTTTGCCTCGTACGCCATGATCGCCTCGTCAAAAGACGAGAATACCTTGCCCGTGCCCGGTTCGGTCTGCTTGATGATGGTAAGGTAATAGCTGCCGAGCACCATGTCCTGCGTCGGCACTGCAACGGGACGTCCGTCCTGCGGCTTTAACAGGTTGTTTGCCGAAAGCATCAAAAACCTTGCCTCCGCCTGCGCCTCCGCTGAAAGCGGTACGTGTACCGCCATCTGGTCCCCGTCAAAGTCGGCGTTGTATGCGGTACAAACGAGCGGATGGAGCTTTAACGCCCTGCCCTCAACCAGGATCGGCTCGAACGCCTGAATACCCAGTCTGTGCAGCGTCGGCGCACGGTTCAATAGCACCGGATGCTCCTTGATGACGTCTTCCAAAACGTCCCAGACCTCGGGGCGCACACGGTCGACCATACGCTTGGCAGACTTGATATTATGCGCCAGATTATCCGCGACAAGGCGTTTCATCACAAAGGGCTTGAACAGTTCCAGCGCCATCTCCTTGGGGAGTCCGCACTGGAATATTTTAAGGTCGGGACCAACAACGATAACCGAACGTCCCGAATAGTCAACACGCTTACCGAGCAGGTTCTGACGGAAACGTCCCTGCTTGCCCTTTAACATATCCGACAGCGATTTGAGCGCTCGGTTGCCGGGTCCCGTCACGGGTCTGCCCCGCCTGCCGTTGTCGATCAGCGCGTCCACCGCTTCTTGCAGCATACGCTTTTCGTTGCGGACGATGATGTCCGGCGCACCCAAATCGAGTAGTTTTTTCAAGCGGTTGTTCCTGTTGATGACACGCCTGTAAAGGTCGTTTAAATCACTGGTCGCAAACCTGCCGCCGTCGAGCTGGACCATCGGACGGATTTCCGGCGGAATGACGGGGATCGCCGTCATCACCATCCATTCGGGGCGGTTGCCGCTTGTTCTGAACGCCTCGATGACTTCCAGCCTTTTGACGATGCGGATCTTCTTCTGACCCACGGCGTCGGCAAGCTCCTCACGCAGCTCCGCCGCCAGCTCGTCAAGGTCGATTTCTTCCAACAGCTCCAAAATCGCCTCGGCGCCCATGCCGGCACGGAATTTGTCTCCGAATTTCTCGTGCGCCTCACGGTATTCCTTTTCAGACAGCATCTGCTTTTTCATCAGCGGCGTTTTGCCGGCGTCGATCACGATGTAGGACGCGAAATACAGCACCTTTTCAAGGATCCTCGGCGACAGGTCAAGCACAAGACCCATGCGGCTCGGGATGCCCTTGAAGTACCAAATGTGCGAAACGGGTGCGGCAAGCTCCACATGCCCCATGCGTTCGCGGCGCACCTTGGAGCGCGTGACCTCCACGCCGCAGCGGTCGCAGACGACGCCCTTATAACGGATGCGTTTATACTTTCCGCAATGACATTCCCAGTCCTTGGTCGGACCAAAAATCCTTTCGCAGAAAAGACCGTCTTTTTCAGGCTTTAAGGTTCTGTAATTTATGGTTTCGGGCTTTTTGACCTCGCCCCGTGACCATTCACGGATTTTATTCGGCGATGCCAGCCCTATTTGGATGGCTTCAAAATTATTGAATTCCAGCAATATGCTCAGCTCCTTTTGTTTTTCGGCAATGGCACAAACCTTCATTTGCATCATTGCCACGGGTTTTTTAGAGCAGGATGTCGTCCGCTTCCTCTTCTTCGTCAAAATCCTCGTCCGAGTCCTCCGCATCAAAGTCCGACAACGCAGCGTCCTTTGCAAAGTCCTCTTCCAATTCGTCCTCTTCTGTAACCTCATCCATACTCAAAATCTCGTCGACGATGTCGTCCTCGGTCATGTTCTCCTTGGCGACAGGGAGAGGCAGAAGCTCCGACTTCTCATAGCCCGGGGTATCGCCCAAAACGATTTCCCTGATGGTGTAGTCCTCTTCCTCGTCCACACTTTCCCTGATCGGGATCTCGTTCAGCTCTCCGTCAAGCACCTTGACGTCGAGCGACAGTGATTGCAGCTCCTTGATGAGCACCTTGAAGGACTCCGGAACGCCCGGTTTCGGGATGTTTTCACCCTTGACGATCGCCTCATAGGTCTTGACCCTTCCGACCACGTCGTCCGACTTGACCGTCAGAATCTCCTGCAAGGTATATGCGGCGCCGTATGCTTCCAGCGCCCAAACCTCCATCTCACCAAAACGCTGACCGCCGAACTGCGCCTTGCCGCCAAGCGGCTGCTGCGTGACCAGTGAGTACGGACCGGTGGAACGCGCGTGGATCTTATCGTCAACCAAGTGGGCAAGCTTTAAGTAATACATATAGCCGACCGTTACCCTGCTGTCAAAGGCTTCGCCGGTCCTGCCGTCAAACAGGACGGTCTTACCGTCACGGTTATAGCCCGCCTGCTCCAAGGTATCCATGACGTCGTCCTCGTTGGCGCCGTCGAACACGGGGGAGGCGATTTTCCAGCCAAGCGCTTTTGCCGCATAGCCCAAATGCACTTCGAGTACCTGTCCGATATTCATACGCGAGGGAACACCCAACGGATTGAGCACGATTTCAAGCGGCGTACCGTCGGGCAGAAACGGCATATCCTCCTCGGGGAGTATGCGTGAGATGACGCCCTTATTTCCGTGGCGGCCCGCCATCTTGTCGCCGACGCTGATCTTGCGGCGCTGCGCAATATAACATCTCACCAGCTCATTGACGCCGGGCGGAAGCTCGTCGCCATTTTGCCGTGTGAACTTTTTAACGTCAACAATAATGCCCGCTTCGCCGTGCGGCACTTTCAGAGAGGTGTCACGCACTTCCCTTGCCTTTTCGCCGAATATCGCACGGAGCAGACGTTCTTCGCTGGTCAGCTCGGTTTCACCTTTCGGCGTGACCTTGCCCACCAAAATATCACCGGGGCGTACTTCCGCACCGATGCGTATAATGCCGCGCTCATCAAGGTCGCGCAGCGAATCCTCGCCCACGTTGGGAATATCACGGGTGATCTCCTCCGACCCGAGCTTGGTGTCACGGGCTTCACATTCGTATTTTTCAATGTGTATGGAGGTAAAGGTATCTTCCTTGACCAGCTTTTCGTTAATAAGGATAGCATCCTCGTAGTTGTAGCCCTCCCAGGTCATGAACCCGATGAGGATATTCCTGCCGAGCGCGATTTCGCCGGTGTCCGTGGACGGTCCGTCGGCGATGATGTCGCCCGCCTCGACCCTTTCGCCCTTTTCGACAATTGGCTTTTGGTTGATGCAGGTGCTTTGGTTTGAGCGTTTGAATTTGAGCAGCTTATATTTGTCAAGCTTACCGGCGTTATTTTTGATTTGGATTTCCTCGGCGGTCACCTTTTTGACAACGCCGCCGTTTTTGGCGATCACAACCACGCCCGAGTCCTGAGCCGCCTTGTATTCCATGCCCGTGCCGACGATCGGCGAATCGGTCTTGATCAGCGGTACCGCCTGACGCTGCATGTTCGAGCCCATCAGCGCACGGTTTGCGTCGTCGTTTTCAAGGAAGGGGATCATGGCGGTGGCAACAGACACCATCTGTTTCGGCGAGGCGTCCATATAGTCGACGTCCTTTGCTTCCACCTCCAAAATCTTATCCATGTAGCGTGATGTGATGTGTTTATGGATGAAACGGTTGTTCTCATCGAGCGGCTCGTTCGCCTGAGCGATGATGTATTCGTCCTCGACGTCCGCCGTCATGTAGACGGTCTCGTCGGTGACCTGACCCGTTTCCTTGTCAACCGTTCTGTAAGGTGTCTCAATAAACCCGTACTCGTTGACACGGGCATAGGTCGAAAGCGATGAAATAAGACCGATATTGGGTCCTTCCGGAGACTCGATCGGGCACATCCTGCCGTAGTGCGAGTGGTGGACGTCACGGACCTCAAAGCCGGCGCGCTCCCTCGACAGACCGCCGGGTCCGAGCGCCGACAGCCTTCTTTTATTGGTCAGCTCGGCAAGCGGGTTGGTCTGATCCATGAACTGCGACAGCTGCGAAGAACCGAAGAACTCCTTGATTGCCGCACTCACGGGGCGGATATTGATCAGTGTCTGAGGCGCAATGACGTCAAGGTCCTGAATGGACATACGCTCACGCACGACACGCTCCATACGGGCAAGACCGATCCTGAACTGGTTTTGCAAAAGCTCGCCGACGCTTCGCAGACGGCGGTTGCCGAGGTGGTCTATGTCGTCGGTCGTACCGATGCCGAAGGACAGGTGTATCTGATAGTTGATGGAGGACAGGATGTCGTCCAGCCTGATGTACCTGGGAACCAGCTCGTCGACGCTGTCCAAGATGGCTTCTTTGATTTCTTCCTCAGTGGTGTTGTTTGCGAGAATGTCTTCAAGCACCGGCAGGTAAACCTTTTCCTTAATGCCGAGCGAGCTGATATCAAAATCAACATAATTCGAAAGGTGCACCATCTTGTTTGAGAAGATGACGACCTCCCTGCCCTCTAAATCGACGACGACACGGTTGACGTCGTTTTGCTCGATCAGCGCAGCCTTTTCACGGGTGAGCTTTTCGCCCTTTGACACCAGAATCTCGCCGGTGACTGGCGACACAACGTCCGCCGCAACCATTTGTCCGTTAATGCGCGCGGCGATGCCCAGCTTCTTGTTAAATTTATAGCGTCCGACCTTGGCAAGGTCGTATCTTCTCGGGTCAAAAAACAGTGAGTTGATCAGCGTTTCCGCTGACTCGACCGTCGGCGGCTCACCCGGGCGCAGTCTTTTGTAGATTCCCAAAAGACCGTCCTCACCAGTCTTGGCGGTGTCCTTTTCGATGGTCGCCGTCAAAAGCTCGCTCTCGCCGAACATCCCGGTGATTTCGGCGTCAGTGCCAAGCCCCAGCGCACGAAGGAATACCGTGACGGGGATTTTACGCGTTCTGTCAATACGCACCGACACAACGTCGTTGGAATCGGTTTCATATTCCAGCCACGCGCCCCTGTTGGGGATGACGGTGTTGGAGAAAAGCGGCTTGCCCGTCTTGTCATACTGCATCGCATAGTAAATGCCGGGCGCACGGACCAGCTGGCTAACAATGACACGCTCGGCTCCGTTTATGATAAATGTTCCCTGTTCGGTCATCAGCGGGAAGTCACCCAAAAAGATTTCCGACTCCTTGACCGCTTTCACCGCACCCGCTTCTTTTTCAATAAGGCGGATCTTTGAACGCAGGGCGGAACAATATGTCGCATCACGTTCCTTACTCTCTTCAACCGAGTACTTAGGCGTGCTGTCAATAGAATAATCCACGAATTCCAAGATCAGGTTGCCCGAAAAGTCCGTGATGTGTGAGATGTCGTGAAAAACCTCTCCAAGTCCCTTGGTAATGAACCAATTGTACGAGTTTTTCTGAATTTCGATGAGGTTGGGCATTTCCAAAGTTTCACCGATTCGTGAAAAGCTCATGCGTGTGTTCTTACCAAGTTTAATAGGATGTACTGTCAAACTAATCACCTCGTTAATATTTACGTTCCAAAACCCGCTTAAAATAAGGATGTCGGATATTTTTTCTCATAATAATCCATTTTACCTATTATAGTCAGGGTATTATTTTACCATTGCAAAATCAACTTGTCAAGAAAAAAATCCACAAAATTGTAGCTTTTTTTGCAAAAGTATTGTATAATATTAAAATTATTTCTAATCGGAGGGGACAGCCCTATGAAAACCACACGTTTTATCGCACATGCTGCGGTGATTGCGGCAGTTTATGCGGCACTCACCATGCTAATCGCACCATTATCCTACGGTCCCGTGCAGATACGCTTTTCCGAGGCACTGACCATCCTGCCCGCATTTACGCCCGCGGCGATACCCGGGCTTTTTATCGGCTGTTTGGTGGCAAATATGTACACAGGAAACATCATTGACATCGTGTTCGGCAGCCTAACCACCCTGGTTGCGGCGTTCCTTTCATTTAAGCTGCGAAAAAAACAATGGCTGGTGCCATTGCCTCCGGTACTGTTAAACGCATGGGTCGTGGGATATTATCTGACGCTGCAATTCGGCGGGCTGACATGGATGAACATGCTCACGGTCGGTGCGGGTCAGTTAATCGCCTGCTATGTCATACCGATCTATTTCATCATCAATTATCAAAAATATCAGGAAAAAATCAATCCTTACGTACAATATCAGCGCCGAGGGCAGTGAGCTTCCTGTCCATTTCGCTGTACCCGCGGTCAATATGCTCGATCTCGCCGATCTCGGTGTCGCCCTCCGCCGCCAGCGCCGCAATCACCAGCGCGGCGCCCGCACGCAGGTCTGTCGCCTTGACCTTTGCGCCGCTCAGTTTTTTTGTTCCCTCGATGACTGCCGTCCTGCCCTCAATTTTGACGTGCGCACCCATCCGCACAAGCTCCGGCATATGGAGAAAGCGGTTTTCAAAAATGGTTTCGATCACCATGCTCGTCCCTTCCGCAATAGACATGAGCGACGAATAGGGCGCTTGCATATCGGTCGGAAAGCCCGGATACGGCAGCGTCTTAATGTCGGTCGCCTTTTGCTTGTCCGAAGCGTCGACTATGATGTGACTGTCACCCTCGGTCACAGCGATGCCCACCTCACGCAGCTTTGAGGTGATGGGCTTTAAGTGGTCGGGCACCACGTTATCTATCTGTATCCTTCCTCTAGTGATTGCGGCTGCCGCCGCGTATGTTCCTGCCTCAATACGGTCAGGTATGACCGTATGCGTCTGTCCATTCAGCTCCGTTACCCCCGTAATGCGGATGGTTCCTGTCCCTGCACCCACGATTTTTCCGCCCATGAGGTTGATGTAATTTGCCAAATCCACGATTTCAGGCTCAACGGCGGCGTTTTCGATGATCGTCTGCCCCTTGGCAAGCGACGCCGCCATCATCAGGTTTTCGGTCGCGCCGACGCTGGGGAAGTCGAGGTAGATCTTTGTCCCGGTCAGGCTTTTGCACCTCGCCTCAATAAATCCGTGCCCCTGCGTGATCTTTGCCCCAAGCGCCTGCATACCCTTGATGTGCAGGTCAACAGGGCGGGAACCTATCTGGCAGCCACCCGGCATGGAGATCTTGACCCTGCCGCACCTTGCCAAAAGCGGTCCCATCACCAAAACCGAGGCGCGCAGCCTGCTGACGGTTTCGTAGGATGAGATATCGCACAGCGGCTTTTGGCAGCAAATCGAAAAGCCCGAGCCGCTTTTTTCAACCGAAGCGCCGAGGCAGGTCAGCAGATCCGTCATATTTTGAATATCCAAAAGCGCCGGCACGTCGTAAATCGTCGAGCAGCCCTGCGCCAGCAGCGACGCCGCCATGATCGGCAATGCGGAGTTTTTTGAGCCGCCGACGCTGACCTTGCCGCTCAATCTTTTTTGACCCGACACAACAAAGCTTGGCATAAAATACCCCCGAATAATAAGTCCTAATAGGATTATTGCCTTATTATCGGGGGTTTATTCCGTGTATTATATGTTATATCCGCTATGCATTATCATCTTCAAATTCTTCTAAATAATCCAAAATTTCCTGCCGGTCAGTCACCGTTAAATATGAAAAATTTGCCGACAGCGCCTTGCGCACCATCTCTAACCCTGCCTCGGTCTCACCCATTTCGACCAGCAGCCTGCCATAGCCGTAAAACGCCTCGGGAAAGGTGGGCTTTAACGCCATCAGCTTTTCATAATACTCCCTTGCCCTGGCGTATTCGCCAACCTTGTAATAGGTGAACGCCAAATTGTCGACGATGATGGGGTTGGTGCTGTTGTATTCATAGGCTTCCTGATTGAATTCGAGCGCCTTGGAAAGGTTGCCGTTAAAGGCGTACATATAACCGAGACTGCCGTAGGTGCTGGTGGTTTTGGCGGAGTTGATAACCTCTTCAAGCATTTCAATAGCGGTATCCACCTCGCCGCGCTTCCAATACACCAGCGCATAGGACGCTTTGAGCTGCAGCTTTTGCTCCCTCGTCAGACGCTCCATCGACAGCAGCGCAAACTTTTTGTTGGCGGCGTCAGGGTCACCTTCCTTTAAAATCAGGTAGGCGTAGGTCAGCCTGTTGTTAAATTTCATGCCGCCAATCTTTTCGGCAAAGGCATACCATTTGCGCCAGTTTTCAGACTTGCCCCGCGCATAGACCGCCCTTGCGACGCCGGCACAGATCTCGCCCCGTTTCCACAGAATCAGTAATACGGCAATCACTGTGATGATTTTACCAAACATACACCTTTCCTCCTACCCTTTGTTTTCCACCAGTGCGATCGACGGCGTGTTGAAAACTAAATCGATCACGTCCCTGACCTTTTCGGCATCAATGCCGTCTATGCGTTCGATCATCTCGTCAAGCGTGCGAATTTTGTTGATCAGCAAAAGCGACTGACCAAAGCTGTGCATCCTGCTGGACGTGCTTTCAAGCCCCAAAATCAGACTGCCTTTCAGCTGCTCCTTGCATTTTTCAAGCTCACGCTGTGTGATGCCGTGCCGCCGGATGCCGGCGATTTCGTCTAAGATAAGCGCGGTCACCTCGTCGACGCGCGCGGGGTTCATCCCCGCATAGATGGTGAACATCCCCGCCTTGGCATAAATCGCTTGATAGGAATAAATAGCGTAGACAAGCCCCTTTTCCTCACGGATCTTTTGAAACAGGCGGCTGCTCATCCCATTGCCGAGGACGGTATTGACCACCATCAGCGCATAGCTCAGCTCATGTCCCCTCGCCAGCGCATTGTAACCCACGCACAGGTGCGACTGCTCGATGTCTTTGCTGATATGCGTCACGGTGGGCATGAACTTCGGCGTGGCAAGCTGCTTTAACACATGACCGCTGTCCGACCATGCGCCGAAGCTGGCCTTCAACATATCCAAAAGGACCTCACGCTCAAAGTTTCCGACCACCGACACCACGCAGTTCGACGGGGTGTAGTATTTTTGCATATACGCCAAAACATCCTCACGGGTGATTTTTTTCAGGGATTTTGCCGACCCTAAAATCGAATACCCCAAGGCGTTGCCCTGCCACGATTTTTCCGTCAGCACATCATGGACAAGCTCCTCCGGCGTGTCCTCGTACATATTGATCTCTTCGAGTATGACGCCTTTTTCGAGCGCCATATCGTTTTGGTCAAAAAGCGAGTTGAACAGCATGTCAGCAAGGATGTCGACCGCCATATCCAAATGAGCGGACAGCACCTTGGCATAAAAGCAAGTGCAGTCCCTGCCTGTAAAGGCGTTGAGCTGTCCGCCGATGTCGTCGATCGCTTCCGCGATTTCCTTGGCGGTGCGCCGCTGCGTCCCTTTGAACAGCATATGCTCGATGAAATGTGAAATGCCGCTGTTTGCCCGTGTTTCACGGCAGGAGCCCGTTCCCACCCAAACGCCGACAGTGACGGACTTGACATGCGGAATATTTTCGATGACCAGGCGAAGTCCGCCCGGCAGCGTAATGATTTCGTGCAAAAATATCAACCCTCATCTTCGTATGAATACAGCTCTAAGCTAATAACCGCCGCAACCCATGTCTGAATTGCGGCGGCAACGGTTGTTATATCAACGACTAATCTTTGAGGCAATCTTTTCTTGACAGATTTATTCTTCCCTTATCGTCGATTTCTATGACCTTAACCATGATTTCGTCGCCGATGTTGACGACGTCCTCAACCTTTTCGACACGTTTTTTGTCAAGCTTTGAAATATGCACCAGCCCGTCCTTGCCGGGCAGGAACTCGACGAACGCGCCGAACGCCATGATCCTGACGACCTTGCCGAGGTAAACCTCGCCGATCTCCGGCTCCTTGACGATGCCGGTGATGATCTTGACCGCCGCATCGCTGCTTTCTTGATCATAGGACATGATCAGCACCCTGCCGGAATCGTCAATGTCAATCTTAACACCTGTGTCGGCGATGATTTTTTGGATAACCTTGCCGCCCGAGCCGATAACATCACGAATCTTATCGGGGTCGATCTGCATAATGACCACCCTCGGTGCATACTTCGACATCTCGGGGCGGGGTTCGGCGATGGCATTCCGCATGACGCCGTCCAAAATGCCGTACCTTGCGTCACGGGTCTTGATGAGCGCTTCCTTGATGATCTCGGGGGTCAAGCCGTGTATTTTAAGGTCCATCTGAATGGCGGTGATGCCCTTTTTGGTGCCAGCCACCTTAAAGTCCATGTCGCCGTGGAAGTCCTCAAGCCCCTGGATATCAAGCATGGTCATAAACCTGTCGCCCTCGGTAATCAGACCAACGGAAATACCCGCCACAGGCGCTTTGATCGGTACGCCTGCGTCCATCAACGCCAGCGTGCTGCCGCAGATGCTGCCCTGTGAGGTCGAGCCGTTTGAGGAAAGCACCTCGCTGACCAAACGGATAGCGTAAGGGAATTCGTCCTCTGACGGGATGACGGGTTCAAGCGCTTTTTCCGCAAGCGCGCCGTGACCGATTTCACGCCTGCCAGGTCCCCTTGACGGGCGGGTTTCGCCCACGCTGTATGAGGGGAAGTTATAGTGATGCATATATCTTTTGAATTCTGAATCGTCGATGCCGTCAAGCTTTTGTACCTCGCCGAGCGCGCCGAGCGTCGCAACGGTGAGCACCTGGGTCTGACCCCTGCTGAACAGTCCCGAACCGTGCGTTCGGGCAAACAGCCCAACCTCCGCCGACAGCGGACGGATGTCATCAACGCCCCGACCGTCCACACGCTTGCCCTCGTCGAGCAGCCATCTGCGGACGATATTCTTTTGCATCAGGTACATGATCTCGTCGATGTTTGCCTCATAGTCCTCAAACTTATCGGCAAATTCTGCGTCAATTTTCTCACGCACCGCAAACAGGTTGGCGTCACGGACGTTTTTGTCGTCGGTGTCGATCGCCGTCTTGACCATATCCAGCGCAAAGCCGGAGACCGCATTGTATATTTCCTCGCTCACATGGTGCGCCTCATATTTGATCTTCTCGGGCTTGCCGATCTCTGCGGCGATTTCGTCAATGAAACCGCAAAGCCTTTTGACCTCTTCGTGACCGAACATGATCGCATCAAACATCACATCGTCGTCAACCTCGCTTGCGCCCGCCTCGATCATGGCGACAAGCTCTTTCGTGCCTGAAACCGTCAGGTTCAGGGGACTTGTCTCACGCTGCTTCGAGGTCGGGTTGATAACGAACCTGCCGTCCTCGATGCCGACGAACACGCTGGCAATCGGACCGTCGAACGGGATGTCGGAAACCGCCAGTGCGATGCCCGTGCCGATCATCGCCGCAAATTCGGGCTGGTTGTCCTGCTCGACGCAGAACACCGTCGCCACGACCGATACGTCGTTGCGCAGGTCCTTCGGGAACAGCGGGCGGATTGGTCTGTCGATGACCCTGCTGGTCAGTACTGCCTTTTCCGACGGGCGTCCCTCGCGCTTCATAAAGCTGCCGGGAATTTTGCCGACGGAGTAAAGACGCTCTTCATAGTCCACGCTGAGCGGGAAAAAGTCAATGCCCGCCCTGGGTTTTTCGGATGCGGTGACCGCAACCTGTACCGCCGTTTCGCCGTAGCGTACGAGGCATTGCCCGTTGGCAAGCTGCGCCATTTTTCCGGTTTCGACGACCAGCTTTCTGCCGCCTACCTCTGTTTCAAATGTTCTGATTGCCATTGTCTGTTCCTCCTGTTTTGACGGGACAGCATTAGCACTTAATTTTGCGCCCTGCCGTTTCAAGGCACATAATTAACTGCTAAGATGACTGCCCCGGATTTTTGAAAGAAATGGGGTTTTCTTTCTGATGTAAAGGCAAACAACGTTTGCCTTTACATCAGAAAGAGCGGACACAAAAAGTCCGCCCTCCGCATTTTAGTGCCTGAGCCCAAGCCTCTGTATTAAGGTTCTGTACCGTTCGATGTTCTTTTTGCTGAGGTAATTCAAAAGACCTCTGCGCTGACCGACCATTTTGAGCAGCCCTCTTCTGGAATGGTGGTCCTTCTTGTTGATTTTCAAGTGCTCGTTGAGGTGGTTGATGCGCTCCGTCAGGATAGCGACCTGTACCTCGGGTGAGCCGGTGTCCCCTTCATGCGTTTTGTAGTCGTCGATGATGCTTTGTTTCTTTTCCTTTAACATGCCGTACCTCCACATAAATTTTTATGCAAATACCGAGCAACGGAAAACACCTGATACAGGTATCTGTGGATAACCTCCTGAAACCCAGTAAAGCTCTATTATTTTAACACACGGTTTACGGTTTGTCAAGAATTTCTTGCCGGTCCGCATCAAGCCGGCGCATCAGCGCTTCTTTTGAGGGGAAGGTTTTGATGTCCCTGATCTTCCTTTCAAAAAACACCTCGATGGTCTTGCCGTAAATCTGCCCGTCAAAATTCAGTATGTGCGTTTCGATGAGATCCATACCTTTTTTGATCGTCGGCTTGGCGCCGTAGTTGGTCAGCGACGGATAAGCCCTGCCGTCCACCACGGTTTTGGTCGCATAAACGCCCGTCGGCGGCATGAGATGACCCGCCTCAACCGCAAGGTTGGCAGTCGGGAAGCCAAGCGTCCTGCCGATGCCGTCGCCCCGGGACACTGCGCCCGTCACCGAAAAATCCCGCCCCAGCATTTCCCGTGCCGACGACAGGGCGCCATCCGCAACCGCCTGACGTATGCGGGTGCTGGATACCGGCTCACCCTCATAGAGCACGGGCGGAATGACAAACAGCGCGATACCGGCTTGGTGGCACAGCATTTGCAAAAATGCGGCGTCGCCCCCGCCCATATAGCCGAAGCGGTAGTTAAAACCGACGACGATCACCTTAGCGCGCAGCTTTTTGACCAGGTATTGCTCAAAAAACATTTGCGGCGAAATGTGCTTGAACTGCTCGGTGAACTCACGCATCACCAGCAGGTCGACCCCTGCGCTGCGCAAAAGCCCGATGCGCTGGGTATCGGAGGATATGCAGGGCGACAGGGTGCCGCTGTGTGAAAAGGTAAACACGCAGGATTTTAAGCGGTCATCCTGCTTTGCCGACGCCACTGCCTGACGTATCAGCGCCATATGTCCCTTGTGCAGCCCGTCAAAGCTGCCGAGCGCTATGACTGCGCCATGGTCTAATAAAAACTCTTGACGAGCGTCAGCATCCCCTTCGAGCATTTTGATATACATAAAAATCGACCGTCACTTCCATATATCCGGTAGCACATGTCTTCCGCCGCACTATCCGCTTTAACCGGGGCGCCGCTTAGCACCCGTTTTTCATCCCCGCCCGATACGGTGAGCTTGTCGTAATCAAACAGCTCATCGGTGGGAATCAGATGTTTTTCAATGCCGTCCGCCTCCAAAGCATCGAGCGTCACCGCATCTTCAAGCTTAAAGCCGGCGGTCTGGGTTCTTGTGAGCTTTTCCATGCAGCCGCCACAGCCAAGCGCATTGCCGATGTCGTGGCAAAGCGTCCTGATATAAGTACCTTTTGAGCATTTGATGTCCAGCACAGCCGAACAGCCGTCGAGGCTTAATATGTCAATGCCGTAAACTGTGATTTTGCGTGGCTGGCGCTCGATTTCGACGCCCTTTCTCGCAAGGTCACAGAGCTTTTTGCCTCCCACCTTGATAGCGGAGTACATCGGCGGCACCTGCATCAGCTCGCCGGTAAAGCGTCCGATACACGCCCGAACAGCGTCCCCGCCGGGAATGTCGTCCGAAGCGCCGAGCACCTTTCCGCTGATGTCCTGGGTATCGGTGGTGATGCCGAGCCAAAGCACGGCGGTATAACGCTTATCCGAGCCTGTCAGCATATCCGACAGCCGGGTCGCCTTGCCGACACAGACCGGCAGCACACCCTCGGCGTCCGGGTCAAGCGTGCCGGTATGCCCCACCTTTTTGATGCCGCTGATGCGGCGTATTCTTGCGACAACGCCGTGCGAGGTCATGCCCGCCGGCTTATTCACATTGATTATTCCGTGCATCCCATCACCTTTTTGATCTCGGCAAGCAGCGTTTCCTTTGCAGCCTCTATACTGCCGTCTATCGTGCAGCCGCTGGCACGCACATGTCCGCCGCCGCCGAAGGTCCGGGCGATCCCCGACACGTCCACGGTATTGGAACGCAGGCTGACCTTGACAAGGGGCTTGTTCACGGATTCACGCAGGCTGACCGCCACTACGGCGGTTTCTAAGCTCCTTGGCAGCAGGATCAGACCGCCCGCGTCCTCCTCGTTGGCGCCCGAGGCGATCACCTGCTCACGGGTGATGCTGACCAGTGCAATCTTGCCGTCCAGATATGTTTCAAAAGCATTCAGTGCGTCGCGCATAAGTAATATTTTAGACATCGGATTTTTTTCAAACAGCACCTCGTTGATGCCGACATGGTCGATGCCCGCCTCCAAAAGCCTTGCCGCGATCGTCAGGGTTTTCGGTGTGACGCTGCTGTACGAAAAGCGTCCGGTATCGCTGGCGATGGCGATGTAGAGGTCGGCGGCAATCTCCTTGGTCAGAAAAAGCCCCATGTATTCCAAAAGCTCAAAGATGATCTGCCCCGTCGCCGCCTCACCGGAGTCGACATGGTTATGCGCCGCAAAGCCTGTGTTCGTCGGGTGGTGGTCGATGTTGACCGTCACGGGCGCGGACGTAAAGACGCCCTTGCGTCCGCCCAGCCTGTCAAGATCGCCGCAGTCGACGGCGATGGCAAGGTCGGGGACAACGGGCCTTTCCTCCTCCGCACCGAAAAGCAGGCTGCATATCTTGGGGTTGTCCTCATCGGTCAGGACAACGGCGGTCTTCCCGAGCTGCAACAGCATCAGCTTTAAGGCGTATGCCGAGCCGAGGCAGTCGCCGTCGGCGCTGCTGTGCGGCAGGATCACCACGTTTTGCGATTGCAAAAGCACCTGTGAAATCTCTTTAAACATCCGGTCATTCCTTCCTGTGCGATTCATCCCCGATGTCATGCAAAATTTGATTGATATGCGCGCCGTGCTCGATGGAGTGGTCAAGGTTGAACAACACCTCGGGCGTATAGCGCAGCCCGAGCCTTTGCCCGATTTCCTTGCGGACGAAGCCCGCAGCGCTTTTAAGCCCGTCCAGCGTGCTTTTTTGCTGCCGCTCGTCCCCGAAAACGCTGATAAACACCTTGCACCAGCGCATATCCTTGGTAACGTCCACCGCCACCACACTGGTCATTTCACCGATGCGGGGGTCTTTGAGCCCGCGGATGATGTCGCTGACTTCTTTTTTGACTTCTTCGTTAATGCGGTTTATCCTGTTAATACTCATAGCCTGTTTATCCTTTCAGTAAAGACGGTGCGTTGGCACTTTTTAAGTGCGCAGCCGTAATCCTTTGCCAAGGAATGCATTATTTTTTACCTCGGCACTTCCTCCATCACAAAGCTTTCGATAACGTCGCCTTCCTTGATGTCGTTGAAACGCTCGATGCCGATGCCGCACTCGTAACCCGAAGCGACCTCTTTGGCGTCGTCCTTGAAGCGTTTGAGCGAATCGAGCTTGCCCTCGTGGATGACGATACTGTCACGCACGACACGCACCTCGCTGTTGCGGGAGATCTTGCCGTCGGTGACGTAGCAGCCCGCAATCGTACCGACGCCCGAAACCTTGAATGTCTGGCGCACCTGGGCATGACCGAGGACGTTTTCACGGTACTCGGGTTCAAGCATACCCTTCATTGCCTTTTCGACCTCTTCGATCGCCTGATATATGATCCTGTACAGTCTGATTTCAACATTTTTAAGGCTTGCCGACTCGGTGGTCGCCGCATCGGGACGAACATTGAAGCCGATGATGATGGCGTTGGATGCCGACGCGAGCATAATATCCGATTCGGTGATGGCGCCGACGCCGCCGTGTATGATATTGACACGGACCTCGTCATTCGACAGCTTTTCAAGCGACTGCCGGATCGCCTCGACCGAGCCCTGAACGTCCGCTTTGACGATGATGTTCAGCGACTTGACCTGTCCCTGCTTAATTTGGTCGAACAACGATTCGAGCGACACAACCTGCTGGGTCGACTTGTGCAGGACGTCCTTTGCTTTCTGCTTGCGCTTTTCGACGACGTCACGGGCTTTCTTTTCATCCGCGACGGCATAGAACAGCTCGCCGCCGTCAGGCGCTTCGCTGAGCCCCAAAATTTCGACCGGGATACTGGGTCCCGCCTTTTTGATGCGTTTGCCCTTGTCGTCCACCATGGCGCGCACTCTGCCGACCGATCTGCCCGCAACGATGACGTCGCCCACGCCCAGCGAACCGTTCTGCACCAGCAGCGTGGCGATGGGTCCCCTGCTCTTGTCGAGGCGGGACTCAATGACCGCACCCTTTGCCGCACGGTTCGGGTTGGCTTTCAGCTCCTTCATATCTGCGGTCAGGAGGATCATTTCGAGCAGCGTGTCGATATTTTGTCCTTTGAGCGCCGAAATCGGCACACAAATTGTGTCACCGCCCCATTCCTCGGCGACCAGCCCGTGCTCGGTGAGCTGCTGCTTGACGCTCTCGACGTTTGCCGTTTCTTTATCAATTTTGTTGATAGCGACGATGAGACTGACGCCCGCCGCTTTGGCATGGTTGATCGCCTCGACTGTCTGCGGCATGATGCCGTCGTCCGCCGCAACCACCAATATGGCGATGTCGGTGACCTGTGCGCCTCTCGCACGCATGGCGGTGAACGCCTCGTGACCCGGGGTGTCCAGGAAAGTGATGTCACGGTCATGGATATGCACGGTATAGGCGCCGATATGCTGGGTGATTCCCCCCGCCTCGGTGTCGATGACGTTGGCTTTGCGGATATAGTCGACCAGCTTAGTCTTGCCATGGTCGACGTGACCCATCACCACCACAACGGGCGGTCGGGGAACGAGCTGGTCGGAGGTATCAACGGTGTCGTTAAACAAAAGGTCCTCCTCGGTGAAGATGATTTCCTTTTCGACGGTTGCGCCGAAGTCTTGCGCAATGAGCGAGGCGGTGTCAAAATCGATCGTCTGCGACACTGACGCCATAACGCCCAGCAGCATCAGGCGCTTCACGACATCCGCGGCGGGCTGACCCAGCCGCTCGGCAAAGTCGCCGACGCTGATCTCATCCGGCACCTTGACGATCACGGTTTCCTTGGCGGCCTTCTTTTCACGCGTCTGCCTGCTGTCTTCCTCGGGACGCTTATCATATTTTGCCCTTGACTGGGACTTTTTAATCTTTTGCTTTTGAGTGGTGACGCTGTCGTCGATGTTGTCGGGCACGAGCTCCTCGATTTTTTCAGTATCAAATTTTTGCAGATCAACGCTCGATGTGCGTGTGTCTACATAGCGCGCCTGCTTGACGATAGGCTTGTTGATCTCCTCGATGATGATTTCCTCGGACTCCGTTTCCTCAATCACGACAGGCTGGTTTTGGATTTTTTCCAGGATAAAGGTGAACTCCTCAACCTGATGCTTTTGCGTAAAGTAGTCGAACACAATATCAAGCTCGTTCGCTTCAAGCGAGCTGTTGTATGTTTTTGGTTTGCCTCCGAAGCCCGAAAGCACCTGGACAATGTCCGCACTTTTCAGGTTCAGCGATTTCGCCACCTCATGTATTTTAACTCTTACTACCATTAAACAACCCCCCTGTTATTTTCCTCGCAAACACGCATCATGCCGGTTGCGAAATTCCTGTCGGTCACCGCGACCGCAGCCGCCTCTTCCCTGCCTGATATTTTGCCGAGCGACTGCTTCGTTCCCACAACAGCAAACGGCACGTCATAACTTTTGCATTTATCCGTCAGACGCTTTGCGGTATTCTCCGCCGCATCCGACGCCAATACGACAAAGTATGCTTTGCCCGACCGCACCGACGCTTCGATGCCGTCGCTGCCGAGCACCACCTTGCCTGCCCTGCGTGCAAGCCCTATCAAGCGCATTAAACCGTCATTTTTCAAATCCTAACAACACCTCGTATATCTCCTTCGGGATTTCGGCGTTGATTCCACGCTCAAGCCCCCGGATTTTTTGGCTCTTTTCAACACATTCCCGGCTTTTGCAGACGTATGCGCCCCTGCCGGACAGCTTGCCCTTTTCGTCGATCGCCACGCTGCCATCCGGCGTCCTGACCACACGGACAAGCGCCGCCTTGGGCTTACTCTGCCGGCATGAAACGCACATACGCACACTGACCCTTTTGCCGCTTTCGTTGTACACTTTATGCTTCATCGTCGGTTTCTTCATCGCTTTCACTTTTCAGGATGTCGATCTTATAGCCCGTCAGCTTTGCGGCAAGGCGTGCGTTCTGACCCTCCTTGCCGATGGCAAGCGAGAGCTGGTGCCCCAAGACGGTGACGGTGCAGATTTTCTGTTCCTCATCCGCTGTTGCGCTGATAACCTTTGCCGGCGAAAGCGCCGCGGAAATGTATTCGGCAATGTCGTCGCTGTATTTAATGATGTCGATTTTCTCGCCCTTTAACTCGTCTACGATTTTTTGAACCCTCGCACCCTTCGGTCCGACGCATGCGCCGATCGGATCGACGTTCGGGTCGTTTGAGCGGACGGAGATCTTTGTCCTCGATCCCGCCTCGCGTGAGATGCTTTTGATCTCAACGGTACCATTTTGGATCTCGGGTACTTCAAGCTCGAACAGCCTCCGGACAAGTCCCGGATGCGTGCGCGAAATCAACACCTGCGGTCCCTTGGTCGTGTTGTTGACCTCAACAACATAGACCTTAATGCGCTGTCCGCTTTTATAGGTTTCGGCATGTACCTGCTCCTGCGGCGTCAGGATGGCTTCGGTCTTGCCGATGTCCACCATGATATTGCGCTTTTCGATACGCTGGACAATGCCGGTGATGATGTCGTTTTCCTTGCTGACAAATTCGTTATAGATGATACCTCTTTCCGCTTCCCTGATACGCTGCGTCACGACCTGGCGCGCCGTCTGCGCCGCGATCCTGCCGAAGGTCTGGGGTACGGTTTCTTCCTCCATAATGTCGCCGACTTCATAAATCGGATTGACATGCTTAGCGTCGATCAGCGAAATCTGGGTCAGCGGGTCCTCAACAGTACCGACCACCGTCCTTTGCAAAAAGACGTTCATACTGCCGTTCGTGCGGTTGATCTCGACCCTCACCAGATGATTTGCGCCATAGTTCCTTTTATATGCTGATACCAATGCCACTTCAAGCGCTTCAATCAGAACGTCACGGCTTATGCCCTTTTCCTTCTCGAACTCTTCAAGAAGCATCAAAAAATCCTCACTCATTTTGTTATCTCTCTCCTTATATATTGAAGTCAAAAAGTGCCAACAGGCACTTTTTAGGTGCGCTGACGTGAGCCATTGCCAAGGAATGAATTAATTGCTTTTTGATTTCACCGGAAATCAAAAAGTGCCAACAGGCACTTTTTAGGTGCGCTGACGTGAGCCATTGCCAAGGAATGAATTAATTGCTTTTTGATTTCACTCGAAATCAAAAAGTGCCAACAGGCACTTTTTAGGTGCGCTGACGTGAGCCTTTACTAAGGAATGAATTAATTGCTTTTTGATTTCACTCGAAATCAAAAAGTATGTTTGCCTTCTTAATATTCTGCTTACCAATGGGGTTGTCATCGACTGTGATATTGTCTGCATCATGCGCCATCAGGACGCCTTCAACAGTCTTGCCGTTTTTGAGCATGACCCTGATATTCTCGCCGATCGCGCCATCAAAATGAAAGTCCTGCCGAAGCGCACGCTCGATGCCGGGCGAGGACACTTCGAGGAAGTAGTTTTCCTTGACAACGTCATCCCTGTCCAGTACATCCCCGACCGCACGGCTGATGATCTCACAGTCGTCAAGACTGACGCCGTCCCCTCCGGTGATGAATATGCGCAAAAACCAGTGCGGACCTTCCTTGACGTACTCCACGTCATAGACGTCATACCCCTGTGCGTTTGCGACGCTTTGAGCAATGCCCAAAACCGTGCTTTCCGTTTTTGAATAAGACATAGTGTACGCTCCTTGTTGTTACGGGTTGCAAGTTGCCGGTCGAATGAATGATTTGCTTTATATTTTGTGTGACGCTGTGCGTCACACAACAAAACGCCTTCGGCGTTTTAGGCGCGCTAACGCACCCCATTGCCAAGGAATGAATTAATTGCTTTATATTTTGTGTGACGCTGTGCGTCACACAAAATATAAAGAGTGGGGTTCCCCACTCTTTGTCAAGTCATTTCTGCAATTCATCCTTAGCTATTATACCCTAATTATTTGGAAATTGCAAGCATTTTCGGAATTTTTGCAGGATTTTTTATTTCGACATAGAATTTACTACATCATAAAGGAGTTGTTAAGATGAGTTTTTTGACAAAAGCGAAGGGCTTACTGGGCAAAAAAGTGAATGTCGGCTCAGATATTATGAAAATTGATACCCTGATTGGCAGGAAAACGTCAATCGACGGGCATTTTACGGTTTCGGGCAATTGCAAAATCGACGGCGCCGTCACGGGTGAGATCACCGTCAGCGGCGACCTTGTCATCGGCAAAAGCGCCGTCATTACCGGCAACATCTCCGCCGTCAACGTGATCGTGGCGGGCGGCGTGAACGGCGATATTTCCGCCAAGGGTCAGCTGACCGTCAAGGACACCGCCAAAGTCCGGGGCGAACACACCGTAGGCAGCCTCATCGCCGACGAGGGCGCGGTTTTTGTGGGCAACTGCAAAATCCTCGAACGTGAGGAATAACGCCTTTACATATCATCAATCAGCGCACGGTACTGCTCGGGTGTATAGAGCAGGTTGATCACATCCAAAAGGGCATTCGCAGACATCCTCTGCGGAAGCCCCATTTTTTTCGCCAAAAGGCGGCGTTTTAACGCACTGTCCTGCCTGCCCGCAAGCCCGTCCTCAAAAAAATCCGCCTTGGTGACGCCGCCGGCGCTGAGTTCCGGAGTAGCATTAGCCTTTTGCAGAGCGTCTATAATCACGCTGTCCGGCGTGCCCTCGACTCCCAAAAGCCCCTCCTTGCCCGCACGGCTTTTGCGGCGCTCCTTGCCCGGTATTTCGGGAATATAGGCGTGCTTGACGCTTATGCCGCCGAGGCTGCTTTTGATAAAGTTGCGAATGCGAAAGCCCGCGCTGTCCGAATCGGTCAGCACGATGACGCCCCGCTCCTTTGCCAAACGCTTTAATAATGCGGTTTTTTCGCTGTTGTTATAAAGCCCGAAGCCGTCGGTGGTGATGATCACGGTGTCGACAAGCTGCGACAGGCGTATCTTATCGTATTTCCCCTCGACCACAATGATTTCCTTGATTGAAAGCATAAGGTTTTCCTCAAAAAAAAGTTAACTGATTACTGTCCGGCAAGTCACCGAGGCAGCCCTGCTGCTTTAAGATGTCCGCCACCGTTTTGCTGAGGCTTGTCCTGCACAGCAGATCCTCGATGGAGGTAAACGTTTCCTTTTCCCGCGCCTCGCAGACTGACTCAGCAACCGACTCGCCCAGTCCGGCAATCGCCGAAAGCGGCGGCAGGATGTTGCCGTCGACACCCAAAAAGCGGGAGGCATGGGACTTGTATACGTCTATCGTTAAAAACCTGATGCCCCGCTCGAACATCTCGTTGACGATTTCGAGTATCGACAGAATGTTTTTGTCCTTTTGCGTCATCTCGTTTGCGGGGATGGCTTCGAGCGCCGCTTTTTTGCTTCTAACCTGCCCCGGGTCGCACATATATTCCGCGTTGAACTCGTCCGCGCGGACGGTCAGATGCGCAAGGTAGAATTCCAGCGGGCGGTGCACCTTGAACCACGCAATGCGCAGCGCCATAGTGATATAGGCGACGGCATGCGCCTTGGGGAACATATACTTGATCTTATTGCAAGAGCTTATGTACCAGTCGGGAACATTGTACTGCCGCATCAGCTTTTCATCGTCCTCCGTCAGCCCCTTGCCCTTTCGCACACGCTCCATGATGTCGAAGGCGCTCTTTGAGGGCAGCCCCGCATAAATCAGATAGGTCATAATGTCGTCACGGGTACAAATCGCCTCACGCAACGTAGCAACCTTATTTTTCACAAGCTCCTGAGCGTTGTTCGCCCACACGTCCGTACCGTGCGAAAGACCCGATATGCGGACAAGCTCGGAAAAGGTAGTCGGCTTGGTTTCGACCAGCATCTGGCGCACAAACTTTGTGCCGAGCTCCGGCACGCCGAAGGTGCCGACCTCCGAGCCGATCTGCTGCGGATTCACACCCAGCGCCCCGGTGCCTGTGAAGATGCTCATGGTCTGCTTGTCGTCGAGCGGGATAGCTTTGGCGTCGACGCCCGTCAAATCCTCCAACATTTTGATCATGGTCGGGTCGTCATGCCCTAAGATGTCGAGCTTTAACAGCCTGCCGCTGATGGAATGGTAGTCGAAATGGGTGGTGATGACGCCCTTGGAATCGTCGTCGGCAGGGTGCTGTATCGGACAGAATTCATGAATGTCGTGTCCTTTGGGGAGTATCATAACGCCGCCCGGGTGCTGTCCCGTCGTACGCTTGACGCCGCTGACGCCTGCGACCAGACGGTTTTCCTCCGCCCTGGTGGCGGTGATGTTCCGCTCTTCAAGGTATTTTTTCACATACCCGTAGGCGGTGCGATCGGCAAGGGTGCTGATAGTACCCGCCCTGAAAACATAGCCCTCGCCGAACAGCTCCTCGGTGTACTTGTGCGCGACCGGCTGGTATTCGCCGGAGAAATTAAGGTCGATGTCCGGTTCTTTGTCGCCCTCAAAGCCTAAGAAGGTTTCAAACGGGATGTCATGTCCGTCCTTGGCAAGTCCGGCACCGCACCTCGGGCAGGGCTTGTCGGGCATATCCACCCCTGCGCCGACGCTGCCGTCGGTGATAAATTCGCTGTATTGGCACCTGCCGCAGACATAGTGCGGCGGCAGTGCGTTGACCTCGGTGATGTCGCTGAGGAACGCCGCGAAGGATGAGCCTACCGAGCCCCGGGAGCCGACCATATAGCCGTCGCTGTTGCTCTTGGTCACCAACCTTTGGGCAATCAGATACATCACCGAAAAGCCGTATTTGTTGATCGCCGTCAGCTCCTTGTTCATGCGCTGCTCCACGATTTCGGGCAGCTTTTCGCCGTAAATGCGCTTTGCCTTGGCAACGCACATGTCGGTGATCTCCTTTTCGGAATTGCCCATAACGGGCGGGAAGGTGCCGTTTGGCACGGGAATCATCCGCTCGCACATATCGGCGATTTTGTTGGTGTTCCCGACCACCACCTCATACGCCTTTTCGGGCGTGAGATAGTCAAACTCCGCCAGCATCTCGTCGGTCGTGCGCAGGTAGAGCGGCGCCTGCAAGTCGGCGTCGGAATAGCCCTGACCCGCCATCAGTATCGCGCGGTAGACGGAATCCTTGGGGTCAAGGAAATGCACGTCGCAGGTGGCGACGACGGGCTTGTTATAATACTCGCCCAGCTCGATGATCCGCTTGTTGATTTGAATGAGCGTATTTCTGTCCTTGACAATGCCGTCACGCACCATGAACTCATTGTTGCCGAGCGGCTGGATTTCAAAATAATCGTACATGCGGGCTATCTGACCAATTTCCTTAGGTGTTTTTTCGTTTAAAATCGCCTGGTAAAGCTCGCCCTGCTCGCAGGCGGAGCCGATCATCAGCCCGTCCATGTGCTTGAAATACAACGATTTCGGCATGCAGGGCTTTTTATAATAATAGTTCAGATGGGACTGTGAAATGATTTTGTACAGGTTTTTAAGCCCCGTATAATTCTTCGCCAAAATGACGGCGTGGTTGTATTTTTTGCTCTTGAAGGTTTGGGGTTCGCCGTACGCCTCGTTGAGCTCATCCACCGTTGCGACCCCGGCGCTGCCTGCGAGCTGCAGATAAATCTGCGCCGTCGCCTCGGCGTCATTGACCGCCCTGTGGTGACCTTCCAGGCTGATGCCGAGCGCCTTTGCCACGACGTTCAGCTTATGGTTTTCAAGCTCGGGCAGCGCACCTCTCGCCATCTCGACGGTGTCAACATAGGTGGGTGCAAATTCCAGCTCCAGCATTTTGGCGTTTGCCCGGATGAAGCCGATGTCAAAGCCGGCGTTGTGGGCGACCAGTACCGCATCGCCGCAGAAATCCAAAAACTTCGGCAGCACGCTTTTAATCGTTTCGGCGCCGGCGACCATACCGTCCGATATGCCGGTCAGCTTAGTGATTTTTTCGGAAATCGGTACCTCGGGGTTGACGAACGCCGAAAACCGGTCAACAATTTCGCCGTCCTTGATCTTGACCGCACCGATTTCGATGATCTTGTCCTTATGCGGATAAAAGCCCGTGGTTTCGGTGTCGAACACCACGACGCCGTCAGTCAGCCCCTGACCCTGCCCACCGAAGGTGATCGCCCTGCCGACGTCGACCAGATATGCCTCGACGCCGAAGATGACCTTGAAGTCGGGTGGAATTCTGTCGACAGCGTCGGGGAAAGCCTGCACCACGCCGTGGTCGGTGACGGCGATCGCCTTGTGCCCCCACGACACCGCGCGCTTTACGATGTCCTTGACGTCCGCCATCGCATCCATAAAGCTCATTTTGGTGTGCAGGTGCAGCTCGACACGCTTGACCTCGGCGTCGTCGATGCGCACCTCTTTTTTGACGATGTTAATGTCGTCCGCCATCACCAGCACTTCCCGGGCGTATTTGTCAAACTGCGCAAGCCCCTTGACGGCAACGCACACGCCCTTGGTCAGGCGTGATTCAAGCCTTTGGAAATCCCGCTTTTCCACCCCGAACAGCTTACAGGTGACGCTGCTTTCAAAGTCGGTGATATCAAAATTGACGATGTATTTGCCGTCACGTGTCTCACGTGAATCAATGCTTTTGGAAAATATCTCACCGCAGACGACTACCCTGCCGCTGGCTTCGTCGATGTTCTTTATCGGGAAATAGTTGTCGGTCTTGATCTCCCTGCCCAGCACGACCGGGTTTTCTTCCCGGGGCTTGGCGCTTTTCTGCTCCTCCACCCTTTTAATGGTCTGCTTCTTGACATTTTCATACTCCTCAAAGGTCTGTGACTGTGAAAACGCCGTGACCTGCACCTCCGTGCCGAACTGCTCACGGATGATACCCTGTGCCAGTGCATCAAAGCCGATTTGCGTCAGGGTCTCGTGACCGTTATTTTTCAGCGACACCGCAAACACGCCCTCTTCAAAGCGTGCCGTTGCGCCCGCTAAGACGCTCATCGCCACGGGGTATTCCTCCGAGACGTATTCGGTGAGGTTGCCCAAAAAACCGCCGGACAACAGGGCGGCGTCATACCTCGGGTGAATGGTCGCTTTTTTGAGGGCATATGCCGTGCAAATCTGCTCCTGTACGTTTTTGATATCCGAAAAAGCCGCAAGCACGTCAAAACGGGCGGTCACCGTCACCTCCCGGGCGCTTCGGTCCACCGCGACGTTTTGCACCGTTGCGGTTTGTAATATGGTATTGTCAACCCTTGAAAAGAACTCGGACAGTCTCATGGTCTACATGTCTCCTATTTCATCAAGCAGGACGGATACGATGTCCGCCTCGTCGATTTTTTTAATGATGGCGCCCTTTTTGAACAGCACTGCACAGCCGTCGCCGCCTGCGATGCCGATGTCGGCGTCCTTTGCTTCGCCCGGACCGTTCACGGCGCAGCCCATGACGGCGACCTTGATGGGCTTGTCCGTAGCCGCAAGCGCCATCTCCACCTTTGATGCGATACCGATGAGGTCGATCCCGCACCTGCCGCAGGTCGGGCAGGACACGAACTCGACCCCGCCGTCCGAATAGCCCGCCGCCCTTAAAATGCCCTTGGCGGCTTTGATCTCCTCGGTGGGGTCGGCGGTCAGCGAAACACGGATGGTGTCGCCAATGCCGCTAAGCAACAATGAACCAATGCCCACAGCGGACTTGATCATCCCCATATAGGCGGTGCCTGCCTCAGTCACGCCAATATGCAAGGGATAGCCGCTGCGCGCGCTCATCAGGCGGTAAGCCTCGACCGTCTTGGCAACGTCCGATGCTTTTAAGGATACGACGATGTCGTCAAAATCATATTGGTTCAAAAGACCTATGTGATAAAAGGCGCTTTCGACCATGGCAAGCGGCGTCCTGCCGTATTTTTTTTCGCTTTCGGCATCTATCGAGCCCATGTTGACCCCGATGCGGATTGGGATGTGATGCGCCCTGCATGCCTCGGCGACCTGACGCACATTGTCGCTCTTGCCGATGTTGCCGGGGTTGATGCGGATTTTGTCCGCACCGCCCGCCGCACATATCAGCGCCAGCCGGTAATCGAAGTGTATATCGGCAACCAGCGGCAAATTGGTCTTTTGACGTAAGGTGCCGAATGCGTCAGCGGCGGCTTTATCGGGCACCGCCAAACGGACGATGTCGCAGCCTGCCGCTTCGAGCTTTGCGATTTGCTCGGCGGTTTTACCGACGTCGCCGGTTTTGGTGTTGCACATGCTCTGCACCGGAATGCGGGCGCCTGCGCCGATGGTGATATTCCCGACTCTGACGGGCTTTGTCAGTTTGCGGTTATTCATTATGCCCCTCCAAAAAATCCGCCAAAGATGCGCCCAATGTCGTTGGTGGTAGCAAAAATCATCAGCGCAATCAGCAGCACGAAGCCGACGAAGTGGATCATGCCTTCTTTTTCGGGCGGGATCTTTCTGCGGCTGATAAGCTCAATCAGGATAAACAGCACACGCCCGCCGTCCAGCGCGGGGATGGGCAATAGGTTGAAGATGCCGAGATTGATGGTGATCAACGCCGTCAGCCACAGCAAATTCAAAAAACCTTCCTTAGCGGACATTCCAATAGCCTGCACAATGCCGGCTGGACCTGACATATCCCGAACACTGACCTTTCCGGTCATCAAATCACCAAGTGATACGATGACGTATTTGGCATCAAAGATTGCGGTGTAAAACGCCTCGGAAATTCTTGACGTAAAGGTTAGCTCCTTTATTGCCGTCGTAAAGCCAATAATGCTTCGGTCGTCTTCCTTCATTGGAACCAGATTGACAGTATGCAAAACACCGTTCCTCTTATACTCCAATGCAATTTCGCCGCCCGAATACCGAGACATCTCAAACTGATAATCATGATATACGTTGATTCTCGTACCGTTTACGCCGACAATCCTGTCGCCCACGGCAAGCCCAACCTGCGCTGCGGGCGAATCAGGAAGCACCGTAGACACCACAGGTGTCAACACCGCAGGCATCAGAGATGCCATCAAAAGCAAAACAAAAAATCCTGTGACGATATTCATAAACGCACCGGCAACAAGGGTCACCAGCCGCTTCCATGCGCTTTTGTTGCCGAATGCCGCATCGTCGGCGCTTGCCTCATCCTCTCCCTCCATTTTGCAGTAGCCGCCGATGGGCAGGATGCGCACCGAATAGAGGGTCTCGCCCTTTTGCTTTTTAAAAATCGCCGGTCCCATACCGACGGCAAACTCCAAAACCCGGATGCCGACAGCCTTTGCCGCCAAAAAATGTCCCAGCTCGTGCACGGTGATGAGCAGCAAAAACACCGCTATCGCAGAAATCGCCGTAATCACGCCAACGCCTCCTTTATGCCCCTGTCCAGCGCAATAATCTCCTCCAACGAGGGATTCTCAATCTTTTTATGATGTGCAAGGGCGTTTTCAATCATACCCTCAATTTGCAAAAATGTGATTTTTCCGCTCAAAAACTTTGCCACCGCCGCCTCGTTCGCCGCATTCAGCACGGTCGGCATACTGCCGCCGCTCTTTCCTGCCTCGATCGCCATGGGCATCAGGCGAAACGTATCGGTATCGGGCTTGGCAAAGGTCAGCCGGCTGAGCGCCGAAAATTCCAGCCTCGGCGTGGCGGAAGGTATGCGCTCAGGGTAACAGACGGCATAGTGTATCGGCAGCTTCATGTCCGGAACGCCCATCTGCGCCAGGACGCTGTTGTCGGCAAACTCCACCATCGAATGGACGATACTCTCGCGGTGCACCACGACCTCGATGTCGTCATACGGCACGCCGAACAGGTGGTGCGCCTCGATGACTTCAAGCCCCTTGTTCATCAGTGTGGCGCTGTCAATGGTAATTTTTTGCCCCATCCGCCAGTTCGGGTGCGCCAGCGCTTTTTCGACCGTCACGCCGTCCAGCTCGGCTCGGGTTTTGCCGAAAAGCGCACCGCCCGACGCGGTGAGGATGACGCGTCTGATGTCACCGCCGCCCTGCACGCACTGGAATATGGCGCTGTGCTCACTGTCTATGGGGATAATTTTGACGTTTTTTTCACGTGCCAGCCTAATTACCAGGCTGCCCGCCGTCACGAGCGTTTCCTTGTTGGCAAGCAGTATGTCACGACCCGCCTCAATAGCCGCGCAGGTCGGCAAAAGACCGACGCTGCCGACCACCGAGGTCAGCACCGCCCCGGCGTCGCCAAAAGAAGCCGCCTCGCAAAGCCCGCCCTCGCCCGACACAATTTTGGTGTTGGTGTCCGCCACGGCAACTTTCAACGCAGCTGCCGCCTTTTCGTCACTGGCGGCGGCGATCTGCGGGCGGAAACGGCGGATCTGCTGTTCGAGCAGACGGATGTTTGAATTTGTAGAAAGCCCTATCACACGCACATTGCCTAAATGTGAAACCACATCCAAAGCCTGCGTGCCGACAGAGCCCGTACTGCCGAGTATGGTTAATTTTTTCATGTGTTACCTCGCAAAGATCAGTATCATACTAATCGTTGATGAAAATGGTGATAAGATTTCCGTGGATTTTTTTCGTCCCGCAAGGCGAAGGACACAGACAGGCTGACGCCTGTCATGGACAACAACGCCGTGGGGCGGAAAAAAGACCGGAAAGATTGCATCATTTTAATCAACGATTAGTATCAGATTGGTCGCCACGATATAGACGACCGGCGCGGCGAAGATGACGCTGTCAAAGCGGTCCATGATACCGCCGTGCCCCGGGATGATGTTGCCGTAGTCCTTGACGCCGTACTGCCGCTTGATCGCCGATGCGGCAAGGTCGCCGAACTGTGCGGCGGCAGAGCTTGCAAGCCCCAGCAAAACAAGGTTGGGGTAATTGGCACCCAGCCCGAACCCGTACTGCATGATCAGCCCGTAAGCCAACATGCCGGCGCACGCACCGAAAAGCCCTCCGACACTGCCCTCCACGGTCTTTTTGGGACTGAGCCGGGGACACAGCTTATGCCTGCCGAAAATCCGTCCGACGATATAGGCAAAGGTGTCGGTAAGGAATGCGCCGATGAACACTGTCCAAATCAGATACTGCCCGTGGGGCAGCTTTCGGATAAAGACCAAATGGACCAGAAAAAAGCATATAAAAATCGTCAGGAAGAACATTTTGGAAATGTCATGCAGCTTTAAATTGCCGTCCTTTTTCATATACAACGCAAACAGCGCCACAACATAGACAAACATCAGCGGCATCAGCAGCTTGTTGGCAAACGCATAGGCAAAAGTGAAAGCAAAGGACGCCGCCAGTCCTAAGATTTGCAGCGGTAGATACTTGGTCAGCCCGACCGCACCATACATTTCGAGTAGCGCAATAAAAGCGACGCTCGCCATGCCAATATTTAAAATGATCGTATCCGACAGCAAAACAGCGACCAGCAATGCTGCCCCAATGACGCCCGAAATGATGCGCTGCTTCATCCGCTATATCCCCCCGTATCGCCTGTGCCTTTTTTGATATTCTAAAATTGCCTGCCTTAAATGCTTTTCGTTAAAATCCGGCCACAGCACGTTGGAAAACCAAAGCTCCGCATAGGCGCTCTGCCACAGCAGAAAGTTGGAAAGACGCATCTCGCCGCTGGGTCTGATGATGAGGTCGACGGGTGGGTTTTCGGCGGTGTACAGGTATTGTTCCACCAGCGCCTCATCCACCTCGTCAGCCTTTACACCGCTTTGCACGATGTGCCGTACCGCGGCGACAATTTCGTTTCGCCCGCCGTAGTTTAAGGCAATGTTCAGGGTCAGCCCCGTCTGATGCTCCGTCAGCTTATGGATATGCGCGATCAGCTGCTTTAATTCCTCGCTGAAAGGGGTGATGTCACCGATGACCCGTATGCGGTTGTCCTTGCCGGCAAGCTCCTCCTCCGCCTTTGACAGGTACTCCTTCAAAAGCAGCATCAGGTGGTCGACCTCCGCCTTGGGGCGTTTCCAGTTCTCGGTCGAAAAGGCATAGACAGTGAGCGCCCTGACGCCCATTTCACTGCACAGCGTCGTAATCTTTTTCAGCGTCTGTGCACCCGAGCGGTGTCCGACGTTTCGGGGCAGCCCTCGTCTCGATGCCCACCTGCCGTTACCGTCCATAATGATGCCGATATGCTTCGGAAGATTATCGGGGTCGATGTGTTCTTCTTTGCGTTTAAAAAAGCCCATGCTTTAAACCTCGAGGATTTCTTTTTCTTTTTTTGCCGTGATGCCGTCGATGTCCTTAATCTTGGCGTCGGTCAGCTTTTGGATCTCGTTTTCCAAATCCTTTAAATCGTCCTCGGTGATTTCGCTTTTCTTTTTGAGCGCCTTCATATGGTCGATCGCATCACGCCTGATCGAGCGGATATGCACCTTGGCATCCTCAGACTTTTTGTGCAGCGTTTTCACCAACTCTTTCCTGCGCTCCTCGGTCGGAGTCGGAAAACTGAGCCGGATCACCTTGCCGTCATTTTGCGGGTTCACGCCGATGTCCGACTTGTGGATCGCCTTTTCGATCTCGGACAAAATGCCTGCGTCCCATGGCTGGATGACCAGCATGTGCGGCTCGGGCATCGAGATGTTGCCCACCTGTGTTATGGGAGTCGGGGTGCCGTAATATGCCACGCTCACCTTGTCCAAAATCGCAGGGTTTGCCCTGCCCGCCCTTATCGTCGCAATGTCCTCCGCAAAGAAGGCGATTGATTTTTCCATTTTGACGTCAAATTCTTTTAACGCTTCATTCATGGTTTATTCATTCCTTTCGTTGTAGTAATCACACCAATCGATTGAATGGAATTTTGGGCGACTGTCGCGTATATGGTTATACGCAAGGGAGACCGAAAATATGAGATGTGCCAAAATAACATTCAACGCCATTTTTCACCTTAACGCACGATCGTGCCAATGGTTTCGCCACGTATAGCCTTGGTGATGTTCTCGGGTCGGTCAAGCCCGAACACCAGGATCGGGATGTCGTTGTCCATGCAAAGGGAGGTTGCGGTGGCGTCCATAACGCCCAGCCCTTTATTGAGCACATCAAGGTATTTGATGGAGTCGAACTTGACGGCGGACGAATTTTGGTTCGGGTCGCTGTCATAGACGCCGTCTACCTTTTTGGCAAGCAGGATGACGTCCGCATCCATCTCCGCCGCACGCAACGCAGCGGCTGTATCGGTGGTAAAATAGGGGTTGCCCGTACCGCAGGCGAAGATAACGACCCTTGCCTTTTCGAGGTGCCTAACTGCCTTGCCCCTGATATACGGCTCGGCAATCGCACGCATTTCAATCGCTGTCTGTACCCTTGTCGGCACGCCCCGCTGTTCCAAGGCGTCCTGCAAGGCAAGCGCATTGATAACCGTGGCAAGCATCCCCATGTGGTCTGCCCTTGTCCTGTCCATGTTCTTGCCGGCTCTGCCCCGCCAAAAGTTGCCACCGCCGCAGACAATGCCGACCTGCACCCCGATGTCGGTGCATTTTTTGATCTCATCCGAAATGGCGTTAATGGTCTCCCCGTCAAGCCCGAAGCCCTTGCTTCCTGCCAGCGCCTCGCCGCTGATTTTGATGATCACGCGTTTATACTTTGGCATAATCAGATAGCCCTCTCCTTTGTTAATTCCTTTTTAATATCTTTTCCAAGTATGCTAAAAACCCGTCATGCAAATCGTCACGCTTTAACGCAAACTCCACCGTCGCCTCCAAAAAGCCCATGCGGTTGCCGACGTCATAGCGTCTGCCGTCAAAGTCATAGGCATACATCGGCTCGGTCTTGCACAGCACTTTGAGCGCATCGGTCAGCTGTATCTCGCCGCCTGCGCCGGGTGCTGTCCGCTCCAAGATCTCAAAGATGGTCGGTGTGATGATGTATCTGCCCAAAACGGCAATGTCGCTCGGCGCCTTGCCGACCGGCGGCTTTTCCACCATATCCAGCACACGGAACAGCTTGTCGCCCTCCGGCTCCGCTTTCACGATGCCGTACTTGCAAACCTCGCTTTTCTCCACATGCTGAACGCCCAGCACGGATGTATTATAGACGTTAAACACATCCATCATCTGTTCAAGGCAGGGCGGATAGGCGTCGACAATGTCATCGCCGAGCAGTACCGCAAACGGCTCGCTGCCCACAAAGGTCTTGGCGCACAGGATGGCGTGTCCAAGCCCTTTCGGCTCCTTTTGCCTGATATAATGGATGTTTACCATATTGGAAATCTGTCTGACGTCCTCTAAAAGCTCAAGCTTTCCTGATTTTTCAAGCTCATTTTCCAGCTCATAGGATTTGTCAAAATGGTCCTCAATGGCGCGCTTGCTCCTGCCCGTGACGATCATAATATCCTCGATGCCCGACGCAACTGCCTCCTCAATGATGTACTGGATCGTGGGCTTGTCAACTATCGGCAGCATTTCTTTCGGCTGTGCCTTGGTGGCGGGCAGAAATCTCGTCCCCAAGCCTGCCGCAGGGATAATCGCTTTTGTGATCTTCATAATCATACATCGACCTTTCCGACATGATTAGCGTTTCCCTCCATAGGGAATTTCTCAAATTTCCTATGGAAGAAAAGCATTTAATTCATTCCTTGGCAAAGGATTCCAGCTGCGCACCTAAAACGCCGAAAGCGTTTTGTTTCCAATTAGTATTCTACCAAAAAATGCCCCAAAAGTAAAGCAAAAATTATCGCATGTGCAGATTATTTACACAGATATTTCTTCGATGACCTTGGCGATGGCATGGTCGCTGTTGCCGACGGTGATACGATCGGCGACGCTTTTCAACTCGTCGATGGCGTTATCCACCGCATACGAGATGTCCGCCGCTTTCAGCAGCGAGATGTCGTTTTCGTTGTCGCCCACGCAGACGGCGGTATGTATGCCGAGCATCTTCTTTAAGTCCAGCATGGCGTTGCCCTTGGTCGCCGAACGGTCGAGCAGTTCCAAGAAAATGCTGCTGCTTTTGATGAAGGAATACTTGTCCCAGTACGGCGTTTTCCTGAGCGCTTCACGCAGACGCACCGTCTCCTCTTTGGTCTGCACAAACATCACCTTGGTCCAGGGGCGGGCAATAGCGCGGTAATCCTTTTCGACCATCCTCAAATATTCCACCCCGACGTGCCAGTCGATGCTGTCGTTCACCTTGTAGAAATAGACGTCGCTGTGGTCGTATATTTCAAAACCGGCATAACCGAAATTTTCTTCAACGTATTCCACAACCTCAATGGCGTCGCTGCCAAGCGGCATGGTCTTGACGTAGGCGCCGTCCGACAGGTTGTAGATGGCTGCGCCGTTGTGCGTCACGATCGGGGCGTTGGGCGTCACCTCCGAAAATATCCGGTGGATGCTCACCGGCGTTCTGCCTGTCGCAACGGTGAATACGCCGCCCTCGCTCATAAAATATGCGATCGCCCGCCGGTTTTCCTCCGAGATCAAATGGTCGGCGCCCAGCAGCGTTCCGTCCATGTCAGAGCATAACATATACCCTTCGTATTTCTTCATAGGTCCCCCTGTGGTTTGGTTTTGATTATTATATCATATGAATTATTGAATTGATACCGCTAAACAATGGAGTATAGGCGCAAATAAACGCAAAAAACTGAGATTATAAAATGCAGATTGAAAATTTGAAAAAAAGTGCTTGACAACGCGCAGATATTATATTAAAATGTTTGGAGTGTAACGATAAAAAATCCAATTATGCGTCTTTCTTATCATCATATTTGGTTACATTTTTTCAGGAGGTTAGAAAATGAGCACTTTTATGGCAAAAGCAAAAGAGCTTGACAGACAGTGGCACATCATTGACGCTGCCGGCAAACCGCTGGGCAGGGTTGCCGCCGTTGCCGCTTCGATTTTAAGGGGCAAGCACAAGCCGACATTCACACCCCATGCGGACTGCGGCGAATTTGTTATCATCCTCAACACCGATAAGGCGGTTTTGACGGGCAACAAGCTGGATCAAAAGGTCTGGTACCGTCACACGGGCTGGGTCGGCGGCATTAAAGCGGTCAAATACCGTGACCTGATGGCATCGCGCTCGGACAAGGCGATGGAGCTTGCCGTCTGGGGCATGCTTCCGCACAACACGCTCGGCAGAGCGTCGCTGCGTAGGCTGCGTACCTACAAAAATGACGTCCACAATCACCAGGCGCAAAGTCCGGTTGTTTGGGACCGTGAAATTAAATAGATAAGGAGAGGTGATAACAATGGCAGCAGTTTCTTACTACGGCACAGGCAGAAGAAAGAAATCAATAGCAAGGGTTCGCCTGATTCCCGGCAACGGTGCTATTACCATAAACAAGCGTGACATCGACGACTTTTTCGGTCTTGACACACTCAAACTGATCACCCGTCAGCCGCTCGAAGCGACTCAGACCACCGGCAAGTTCGACATTGTGACAACCGTCACAGGCGGCGGCGTGACCGGTCAGGCGGGTGCGATCCGTCTCGGCATCGCACGTGCGCTTTTGGAGGTCGATGAAAACTTCCGCCCCATTCTGAAACAAAACGGGTTCCTGACCCGTGACCCCCGCATGAAGGAGCGTAAAAAATACGGCCTCAAAGCCGCAAGGCGCGCGCCGCAGTTCTCAAAGAGATAACATGTCAATATATCCAATTTGTGCATAGTTTAGCGCAAATTGGATATAATGGTATATGAGGGGTATTGCACCATTTTCCGATACGCCTCAAAAAAAGGATTAGGGCAATTTAAAAGCACTATAAAGATTAACACCCCCCGATGTTTTTGTTCCTTTTCCGAACAATCAGGAGGTAAAACATGCATTTGTTCGACAAAGAAGCTAAGCCACACCCTAGTTGGCGCCTAATCGTCCTCGCAGTCAGTATGCTGGCGGTTGGCGCACTATCCATCAGCGGTTTGGTTTATGCCATGTCAAAACAGGTGAGCATTGTTGACGACAACGGATACAGTGAAGTATTCGTCACCTACAAGGATACGGCGGCAGAGATTTTAGCCGAAAAGGGCGTGACCCTGCAAGCCGACGACGAAATCAATTTTGCGGCGGACGAAAGAGTGCCGGACGGCGCCCGAATCATCGTCAGCCGGGCGGTTTTCGTCTACTTCATCAACGGCGAGGAGGAAATCCTCAAAAAGTCCGCCAAAAAGACGGTCAGGGAATTTTTAGACAGCGCCGGCGTTACGGTCGGAGAGGGCACCATCTTAAACGTCAGCTTAGACGCCCCCATTATCGAAAGCATGACCATCAGGCTGGTACACTCCAAGGAGGAAACCGTCACCGTCGAGGAAGTCATTCCGTACAAAGTGACCAAAAAAGCAAACACCGGTCTTAAAGAAGGTCAGACCAGGGTTGCCGTCAAGGGCAGCGAGGGTATTGCCGAAAAGGTTTACAAGGTCTATTATGAAAACAACAAAGAGGTCAGCCGAACGCTGATTGAGACCAACGTCACCAAAGAGCCGCAGGCGGAAATCGTTGAATACGGTCCCGCACCCGCAAAGGTGGCGGTGGTGTACCACAGGGGCACGGTGGTATCCCGCGGCGGTGAGCTGCGTTACAAGGCGGTCTTGGAGTGCGGCGCCTCCGCATACAGCATCAAGGGCAGGACGGCGACAGGCGTTTCGACCAAGGTCGGCGTGGTTGCGGTCGACCCGAAGGTGATTCCGCTCGGCTCACGGCTCTATATCGAGGCGGCGGACGGCTCGTGGACCTACGGCACAGCGGTTGCAGCAGATACCGGTGGCTCCATCAAGGGCAACAAAATTGACCTGTATATGGAAACCACCGAGGAGGCGCTCCGTTTCGGACGCCGTACGGCAAAGGTCTATATTTTGGAATAACGGATTTAAGGAATACACATCAGAAAAGCAGCCCGCGGGCTGCTTTTCTGATGTGTATTCCTTGCTTAAAGCACGGGCGCTAAAATGCGAAACAGCTTTTCAAGCGCCTTTTTAATCAGCGGACGCTTGCGCCATTCATTCAGTGACAGCTCACGGCATACCTTGAAAATCTCCTCATAATCGGACAGGATGTCCTTAATCACGCCGGTGTCACACAGCCACACACCACATTCATAATGCAGGTAAAAGCTGCGGTAGTCGAGGTTGATGCTGCCGACAATGGCGTTGCTGCTGTCGCTGATGATGGTTTTGGCGTGCATAAAGCCGGGCGTATACGCAAAAATCCTGACCCCTGCTCTCAGCAGCGGTTCGTAAAACGAGCTTGTCACCAGGTCGGTGTACCAGTGGTCGAACACCATCGGGGTAACCAATCTGATGTCCACGCCGCTTTGCGCCGCCAGCGCCATGGTCTTCATCAGCACCTCGTCCAGCGCAAGGTAAGGCGTGGTGATGTAGACATATTCCTTTGCGCCCGCAATGATTTGACAGTACATATCCTCGGCAGGGTTTCGGGGATTGTTGGTCGGACCGTCGGCAAACGGCTGAAAAAAACCGCCCGATACGCATGACTTTTGCGGCTTGTAAAGGCTGTAATCCTGCGTCACATGACCGCCTGAAAACTCCCACATTTCAAGAAAAATCCGCGTCAGCCCCCATACGGCGTCGCCCTCCAAGCGGATGGCGCTGTCCTTCCAGTGCCCGTGCTTTTCATAGAGGTTGGCGTATTCGTCGGCGATGTTGACGCCGCCGCAATAGCCGATATGCCCGTCGATAACGGCGATTTTTTGATGGTTTCTGTAATTGAAATACAGCTTGTCCACATATTTGTTCATCGGGTTAAAGGTCATGTATGAGATGCCGTCCTGCTTGAAACGCTTTTGGAATATGCCCGTGTTTGTGATGCTGCCCGCATCGTCACAGATAAAGCGGACCTCAACGCCCTCCGACGCCTTTTGTTTTAAGATGTCGTACAACCTTTTGAAAATCTGCCCCTCATAGACGATGAAATATTCCAAAAAGATGAACCGCTCCGCACGCCGAAGGTCGGCAAAGAGCGCCTCGAATTTCTCCTCACCCGACGAATAATACGTGGCGGCGGTATTGGAAAAAGACTCAAAGCCCTCGTTTTTGAGGTATCTGCTGAGCCTTCTGAGTTCGGGGAATTGCGCTTCGAGCGACGCGCCGGCGCTGCCGACGGCGCCGGCAAACCGGGCGGAGCGTTCCAGCACGCCCGCCATATCACGGCGCATTTTTTTGCTTTTATTGTTCCTGCCCCACATGAAGTACATAATCAGACCGGAGACAGAAAATATCGCCACGATCATCGCCCACGAAAACTTGTAGACCTGGTTGCCGTTTTCGTTTAAAAGCAGGATGATGACGACCATACAAGCGGCTTCGAGCATGGTGTAGATAAACGCCGAATACTGGCGCAGAAAATGCACTGCCGCAAACATAATCAGCAGCTGCAATGTCAACAAAATGGTGACGAGCAACAGCTTCATTGCCGCTGAAATTCTACCCGGATTCATGCTATCTCTTCACCTTTTTCACATTAGAATAGCGTGGCGATATCGGCGTCGGTCAGGATTTTAATGCCCGAATTCGTCAGGATTTTCATCGCCTCACCGTTGTCCGACACTTTCAGGATGACCATGGCATTGTCCTCGGAGCATGTCGCAAAAGCATACATGTATTCGATGCTGATGCCGTCGTCGCTGAGCACCGACAGCGCCTGCGCCAGTCCGCCCGGGATGTGCGGAATGGATATGCCGATGACGTCGGTCGTTTTGGCGGTCAATCCGAATTCCTTGACGGTCCGCTCGGCGACCTCGGGGTTGGACACAATCAGACGCAGGATACCGAAGTCGGTGGTGTCGGCAATCGACAGCGCCAAAATATTGACGCCCCTTTCGCCGAACAGCTTGGTGATCTGCGCCAAACGCCCCGATTTGTTTTCAATAAATATTGAAATCTGCTTGATTAACATGGGAAACCCCCTCCTTGTTATTATTTGCTCCGCTTGTCGATGACACGCTTTGCCTTGCCCTCGCTGCGCTGAATGGTCTTGGACTCCACAAGGGTGATTTTCGCGGCAAGCCCTAAAATGCTCTCAATGTTTTTGCGGATCCGGTTTTCCAGATCTTCAATCTTTTTGACCTCATCCGACAGCATGTCGGGCGTCAGCTCGACCTGTATCTCAATGGTGTCGAGGGTGCCGACCCTGTCGACGATGATCATATAATGCGGCGAGGTTTCGCCCATTTCAAGCAGCACGCTTTCGATCTGTGACGGGAAAACATTGACGCCCCGAATAATCAGCATATCGTCGGTGCGTCCGCACGGCTTCGCCATGCGCGCCATAGTCCTGCCGCAGCCGCATTTTTCGTAATTCAGCGACGACACGTCCCGCGTCCGGTAGCGAATCAGCGGGAAACCCTGCTTGGTCAGCGTGGTGAATACCAGCTCGCCGTTGGTATTGCCCGGCAGGCTTGCGCCCGTATCGGGGTCGATAATCTCGGGGATGAAATGGTCCTCCCAAACGTGCAGACCGTTTTGGCAGATACAGTCCATCGACACGCCGGGTCCCATAATTTCGCTCAGTCCATAGATGTCGAACGCCTTGATTTTCAGACGGCTTTCAATCTCGCTGCGCATACTCTCCGTCCACGGCTCCGCACCGAAAACACCTGCTTTCAGCTTTAAGTCCTCCGGCTTGACGCCTGCCTCTTCCATCGTCTCGGCAAGAAACAGCGCATACGACGGCGTACAGCACAGCACTGTCGTGCCGAAGTCCTGCATGATCGTGATCTGCCTTTGGGTGTTGCCCGACGAGGTCGGCACCGTCACCGCGCCGATGCGTTCCGCGCCGTAATGCGCGCCGAGACCGCCAGTGAACAGTCCGTATCCATAGGATACCTGAACAACCGCACTTTTATCCGCACCCGTCATGGTAAAGCAGCGCGCCATCAGCTCCGACCACAGGCTGATGTCATCCGCCGTATAGCCGACGACCGTCTGCTTGCCCGTCGTGCCGCTGGACGCATGGACACGCATGATCTCATCCATGGGCGACGCAAAAAGCCCAAAGGGATAGGTTTCACGAAGGTCCTGCTTGGTAGTAAACGGCAGCTTTTCGATGTCCTCTACCGATTTAATGTCCTCGGGAAGCACGCCCTTATCGTGCATTTTATTGCGGTAATACGGCACATTGGTATAGACACGCTTCACCAAAGCGGCAAGCCGCTTGGATTGCAGGTCGTGCAGCTCATCCCTTGACAGACATTCGTTTTTCTGATCCCAGAAGTTGTTCATGGCACTCATCCCTTTCCTATAAAGAATAACCTAATTCAAAGGCTTTTTTATTCAATTCCAAAAATTTCGGCGGCACGGTCTGCTCGACTGCGGCAAGCCATTTATCCTTATCAATATCGGTCTGCGCCGCCAAAACGCCCAGCATCACGACGTTGACCGCTTTGGCGTTGCCCGCACGGGCGGCGGCGGCAAGCGCATCCACCTCAAACACCCTTGCACCCGTCGCCTTAATCTTTTCGATAATGCCCTCCGGGTACCGCACCGCCCCCGTGATAACGGGCATCGGGTCGATTTGCTGGGTGTTGATGAGGATTTTGCCGTCCTTTTTGAGGTAGCCTATGTAGCGGAAGGCTTCGAGCGTTTCAAAGGCGAGGATGATGTCCGCCTCGCCCTCGGAAATGACGGGGGAGTAGACTTTTTCGCCGTATTTGACATAGGTGACGACGCTGCCGCCCCGCTGCGACATGCCGTGTACCTCGGAAACCTTGACGTCATAGCCCTGCGCTATCGCAAGATTGCCGAGTATGCGGCTGGTCAGGAGCGTACCCTGGCCGCCGACACCGACGATCATAATATTCATATTCTGTGACATATCATCTCATTCCTTTCCCTGGGCAAGGCGTTTCAAATTTGAATCGTCTTGCCTGATCGCACCGAACTTGCACACCCTGACGCACAGACCGCAGCCGACGCAAAGCGTAGCGTCGATGGTCGGTCTGCCGTCCTTTTCGGAGATAGCGGGACAGCCGAGGCGCATACACATTTTGCAATTTTTGCAGTCGTCCGTAATGACCCGTGCAGGATACATCTGTGCAGATTTGAGCAGAATGCAGGGTCTTTGCGCAATGATGACCGACGGCTCCACCGCCGCCGTTTCCTCACGCACGACCTCTTCAAAGCCTTTGAGGTCAAACGGGTCGGCTACCACGATCCGGTCAATGCCGCACGCCTTACACAGCAGCACCAAATCCACCGCCTTAGTCGGCTCGCCCTTGATGGTGTAGCCCGTGGTGGGGTTGTCCTGATGCCCCGTCATGCCGGTGATGGAGTTGTCCAAAATAATGACGGTGCTGTTGCCCTTGTTATAAACAATGTCGATAAGTCCCGTGATACCGCTGTGGATGAAAGTGGAATCGCCGATGACCGCAACAACCTTTTTGCCAAACTCCCTGCCCCTTGCCTTTTCGATGCCGTGCGCCATGCCGACGCTTGCGCCCATGCACACACAAAAATCCATCGCCGAGGAGGGCGGCAGTGCGCCGAGGGTGTAGCAGCCGATGTCGCCGCTGATGATCAGCCCCAGCTTTTTGAGCACATAGAAGGTGCTCCTGTGCGGACAACCCGCACACATGACGGGCGGTCTGCCGGGCACCGCCTCGCTGACCGTGAATTTTTCGGTTTCCCCGCCGTCGACGGCTTTTTTGATCTGCGCCACGCTGAATTCGCCGATGTTGGGCAGGATGCTTTTGCCGATGACGTCGATGCCCAGCACCTTGCAATGGTTTTCGATGACCGGTTCTAACTCCTCTATGACATAGACCTTTTCAACGCCTTTGGCAAAATCCAAAATCAGCTCTGACGGCATAGGATTGATCATGCCGAGCTTTAAAAATGAGGCGTCGGGAAACACCTCTTTGGCATACTGGTACGCAATGCCGCCGCAGATGACGCCGACCTTATCGCTGTTTTTTTCAACCGTATTGAAAGGACAGTCCTCCGCAAGCGCGCGCATATCGTCTAAACGCTTTTCGACATAGTGGTGGCGTTTCATCGCCATTGCCGGCATCATGACGTTTTTCGCCATGTCCCTGACATAGTCCTTGGGGACGTGCTCCTTGCGCTCGCCGACCTCGACAAGGCTTTGGGAGTGAGATACCCTTGTCGACAGCCTGATGAGCATGGGGGTGTCGTATTTTTCGCTGAGTACAAAAGCCTGTTTGACGTATTCCTTGCACTCCTCGCTGTCCGACGGCTCTAACATCGGTACCTTGGACGAGATGGCGACCAAACGGCTGTCCTGCTCGTTTTGGCTGCTGTGCATACCCTGGTCGTCGGCGACACATACCACCAGACCCCCGCCTACGCCCGTATAGGATGCGGTAAACAGCGGGTCCGCCGCCACGTTCAGCCCGACATGCTTCATACAGGACATCGCCCTTACGCCGACCATTGATGCGCCGATCGCCACTTCGAGCGCCACTTTTTCGTTGGGCGCCCACTCGGAATAGACCTCATCGTACTTTGCAATCTCCTGCGTAATCTCGGTGCTTGGCGTGCCGGGATAGGACGAAACAACGCCAACGCCTGCCTCATAGGCGCCCCTTGCCACCGCTTCATTGCCAAGCATAAGCTTCTTCATATATCAAAACCCTCTCTTATATCTGTTCTATCTTAAATCAATGACACGCTTCGCCTTGCCCATCGAGCGTTCGATGGTTTTAGGCTCTGTCAGCTGGACCCTTGCGTCCAATCCCAGCACTACCTGCAATTTATGGCGTATCGACTTTTCAAGCGCTTCAAGCTGTGAGAAGGATTCCAGCAGCGAGCTGTCCTCCAACTCGACGATGACCTTCAAGGCGTCGACAAAGCCGTTTTTAGACACTTCAAGCTGGTAATGGGGGCTGATGTGCGGCATACCCAGCAGCACGCTCTCCACCTGTGAGGGGAACACGTTGACGCCCCGGATGATCAGCATATCGTCTGAACGCCCCTGGATCTTCTCCATGCGTATGCTTGTCCTGCCGCAGGGGCAGACCTCGGGGATCAACCGGGTGATGTCCTTGGTGCGGTAGCGCAAAAGGGGGATGCCCTCTTTTAAAATAGTGGTGATGACCAGCTCGCCCTTCTCGCCGTATTCCAAAACCTCGCCCGTTTCGGGGTTGATGATTTCGGGGATAAAACAGTCCTCATTGATGTGCATGCCCGTTTTATGTATGCACTCGCCCGACACGCCCGGTCCGACAAGCTCGCTCATGCCGTAGTTCTCAGTGGCGATGATACCCCAGCGGCTTTCAAGCTGCGCACGCATCTCCTCGGTAGAACCCTCCGCACCGAACAGCCCGTACTTTAAGGCGATGTCCGACTGCTTCACGCCCATCTCCGCCATGACCTCCGCCATGTAGAGCGCATAGGACGGTGTGCTGACCAGCACGGTGCTTTTATAGTCCTGCATAATCATGATCTGCTTTTCGGTGTTGCCGCTCGACATCGGGATAATCGCCGCACCGACCTTTTCAAGCCCTGCATGCAGCCCGAACGCCCCCGTGAACAGCCCGTAGCCGAAAGCGATCTGCGCCACGTCGTCCCCGGTCGCGCCCGCCGCCATGACCAGGCGTGCGACGCACTCGCTCCACATCTCCAAATCCGCCCTGGTGTAGCCGACGGTAGTCGGTTTGCCGGTCGTGCCGCTGGACGCGTGGATGCGGACGATGTCCTTCATCGGCACGGCAAACAGCCCGAAGGGGTAGTGATCCCTCAGGTCGTTTTTCACCGTAAAGGGGATGCGCTGCAAATCCTTTAAGGACTTGATAGACTCGGGCGTGACGCCCGCGTCGTCCAACCGCTTGCGGTAAAACGGAACGTTATTGTAAACCCTGCCGACCGTCGCTTTCAGGCGCTCTAATTGCAGTGCCTCCATGTCGGGACGGCGCATGGTTTCGATTGCTTTATTCCACATCAGGCTTTTGCACCTCGCATTGCGTTATTTTATATCAAATGCTATCTTGACGCTTTCCGCCGGGACGTTTTTAGTGAGCAGGCTGACAAGCGGAACGACCAGCACCGACACCAGCATCGCCGAAGTCCCCGTTTGGGGCGACATATTCATCGCAAACTTAAAGTCTCCCGAGATCATTGTATGTATTGTCGTAAGTATTACAACCGTGGCAAGACCGCTGACAAGACCTGCCCATGCGCCCGCCTTGGTGGTCTTTTTATAGTACAGGCCCCATAGGAACGGACCGATAAAGCTGCCGGCGACAACGCCCCACGAAAAGCTCATCAGGTTTACGATAAACGTAATATTTTGCGTCGCAAAGTAATAGGACAGCCCGACGAAGACAAAGCAGAGCACCCTTAAAGCCGTCATCTGGTGACGGTCTTTGAATTTGGGGTAGACTGCGGGGATGAGGTCGACCGAAATAGCGCTGCTGGACGTCAGCACCACCGACGACAGCGTGGACATCGACGCCGACAAGAGCAGCAGCATAATGATCGCCAGTATGATTGTCGTAAAGACATTGCCGTCCGCACCGAGCGAGTTCATCAGCGTTTGGGGAACGACCATGTCATAGCCGCCCTTGGGCAGCCCTTTTTCACCCACCTCGACAAATATCCTGCCGAGCGAGCCGACAAAGTATGCGCCCATGCCGATAATCAGCGCAAAGAGCGATGAAATCACAGTTGCCTGCTTGACACTTTTTTCGTCCTTGATGGCATAATACTTGGTGACCATCTGCGGCAATCCCCATGTGCCGAAACTGGTGAGCATGATGTTATAGGCGAGGAACTTCCAGTAACTGCCGCCGAACCAGCTAACCAGCGACGGGTTGCCCGCCGCATCGCCGAGTGACTTAACCTTGGCGAACGCATTGGCAAAGCCGCCGGCTTCGGGATTATTGACGATCGCAAAAACCATAACAAATACACCGAATATCATAATAATACCCTGTACAAAGTCGGTGTATGCCGTGGCGACATAGCCGCCGAACACGAGGTATATCGCCGTAAGCACCGCGACGATCGCCATGCAGATAGCGATGTCCGCACCGGGGAAAATCGTGACGAACAGCGAACCGAGCCCCTTATAGACCGCCGCCGAATAGGGTACGAGGAAAATAAAGATGATGAGCGCCGCATAAATTTTCATGGCGCCGCTGTCAAAGCGTGCTTCAAAATATTCCGGCATGGTTTTGGAGCCGAGCCTGTGCGTCATGCGCCTGGTCTTTTTGGCGAGCACAAGCCACGCCGCCAAACAGCCGAGCACGGCGTTACCGATGCCGATCCACATGGCGGGAAAGCCGATGTCCCAGCCGAACTTGCCGGCATAGCCGATAAAGAGCACTGCGGAGAAGTACGTGGTTCCGTAGGCAAACGCGCTGATCCAAGCGCCGATATTGCGCCCGCCGAGCAAAAAGCCTTCGACCGTTCGTGTCTTTCGGGAGCTGTAAACCCCAATACCCACCATCAAAACCGAAAAAAGGATAAGCGCCGCAACCGTTACAACCTGTACCTGGTTTTCCACAATCATCTGACCCCTCTCATTTGATTACTATATTTACAAGCTTTTTCGGGATCACGATGACCTTGACGACCTCGCTGCCGCTCAAAAGCTCTTGAATTTTACCGTTGCCCAGCGCCTTCGCCTTGACGGACTCGGTGTCCTCGTCGGCACCGACGACAAGCTTTTCTCTGATTTTGCCGTTGATTTGTATGACGATCTCTATTTCATCGTCGAGCGTCTTTGCCTCGTCGTAGGTCACCCATGCCGACTTTGCGATGGTGCCCTTGCCGCCGATGATCTCCCAAAGCTCCTCGGTGATGTGCGGCGCAACGGGATTGAGCAGGATCAACAGGGTCTTAAATTCGCCTTTGTTAATCCTGCCGAGCCTGGTGACCTCATTGAGCAGGCTCATCAGCGCCGCAATGGCGGTGTTGAACTTCATCCTGTCATAGTCCCCGTTCACCTTTTTGATGGTCTTGTGCATCAGTCCCTCTAACTCGGGCGAATAGTCCTCGCCGCCGCAGACAATGTCCTGCAAATTCCACACACGCTCTAAAAATTTATAGCAGCCCTTAACCCCCTGCATAGACCACGGCGTCGCCTGGTCGAATGCGCCGATGAACATCTCATAAGTGCGGAAGGTGTCCGAGCCGAAAGCTTTTACGATGTCGTCGGGGTTGATCACGTTGCCCCTGGACTTGCTCATCTTCTCGCCGTTCTCGCCGAGGATCATGCCGTGGGAAGTGCGCTTTTGATACGGCTCCCTGGTCGGCACGACGCCGATGTCATATAAAAATTTGTGCCAAAACCTTGAATACAAAAGGTGCAGCGTCGTATGCTCCATACCGCCGTTGTACCAGTCGACAGGCAGCCAATATTTCAATGCTTCTGCGCCCGCCAAAAAGTCGTCGTTGTGCGGGTCAATATAGCGCAGGAAGTACCATGACGACCCCGCCCACTGGGGCATGGTGTCGGTTTCACGCTGTGCCGGTCCGCCGCAGCTCGGGCAGGTGGTGTTTACCCAGTCCGTCAGCTTGGCAAGCGGCGACTCGCCGTCGTCGCCCGGCTCAAAGTTCTCCGTTTCGGGCAGGACAAGCGGCAGCTCACTCTCAGGAAGCGCCACATAGCCGCATTTTTCGCAGTGGACGATTGGGATCGGCTCACCCCAGTAGCGCTGACGCGAAAAGACCCAGTCACGCAGCTTGAAATTGACTCGTCTTGTGCCGATGCCCTTCGCTTCAAGGTCATTGATCATCGCCGCAACGGCGTCTTTCACCTGCATACCGTCCAAAAAGCCGGAGTTGACCATAGTCCCCTCGTCGACGTCGTCATAGGCTTCCTCCTGAACGTCCCTGCCGCCCGACACGACCTCGATGATCGGCAGATCAAACTTCTTGGCAAAATCCCAGTCACGTTTGTCATGGGCAGGCACCGCCATGATGGCGCCCGTGCCGTATGTAACCAGCACATAGTCCGAAATCCAAATCGGGATCTCCCTGCCGTTGACAGGATTTATCGCACTTAGCCCTTTGAGCGCAACGCCCGTCTTGTCCTTGGCAAGCTCGGTGCGTTCAAACTCGGACTTCTTTGCCGCTTGCGCCTTATAGCCCGCTACATCTGCAAAGTTGGTGATGCGGTCTTTGTATTTGTCGATATAAGGGTGCTCCGGCGACAGCACCATATAGGTCGCGCCGAACAGTGTGTCGGGTCTGGTGGTATAGACCGTAATGGCGTCGTCCGTGCCGCTGACGGCGAACTTGACCTCCGCGCCCTCCGAACGTCCGATCCAGTTTTTCTGCTGGACCTTGACCTTTTCGATGTAGTCCAGCGCGTCCAAATCGTCGATCAGGCGCTGGGCATAATGGGTGATTTTGAGCATCCACTGGCTCTTTTCCTTTTGGATGACCTCGCCGGAGCAGCGTTCGCACACGCCGCCGACGACCTCCTCGTTTGCCAGACCGACCTTGCACTGTGTGCAGAAGTTGATCGGCATTTTGGTCTTATAGGCAAGCCCCTTTTCAAAGAGCTTTAAGAATATCCACTGCGTCCATTTGTAGTACTGCGGGTCGGTGGTATTGATCTCCTTTGACCAGTCAAACGAAAAGCCGAGCATTTTAAGCTGGCGTTTGAAGTTTTCCACGTTCTTTGCCGTCACGACGGCGGGGTGGATCTTGTTGGCGATGGCAAAGTTCTCGGTCGGCAGACCGAAAGCGTCCCAGCCCATCGGGAACAGGACGTTGTAGCCCTCCAAGCGTTTTTTGCGCGCGATGATGTCGAGCGCCGTATAGCCCCTCGGGTGCCCGACGTGCAGCCCGTGTCCAGACGGATAGGGAAACTCCACCAGTCCGTAAAATTTGGGCAGCGTCTTATCCGTCGACGCTTTGAAGGTTTGATGGTCGTCCCAGTATTTTTGCCATTTATTTTCGATCGCTCTGTAATTGTATTGCAATGCTTACGCCTCCAATATCTTTTCTATATCAACCTTAACGCCGTCGCTCCACAGATGTTCGAGGTTGTAAAAGTCACGGGTCTCGCCGTAGAAGATATGGACGATGACGTCCTTGTAATCCAGCAAGATCCACGACGCGCTGCCGTAGCCCTCTTTGTGGTAGCCGACCTCGCGCTCGATGTCTCCCAGTTGGAATTCGACCTCGTCCGCCAATGCCTTGACGTGGGTGGAGGAGGTTCCTGTGCATATAATAAAATAATCGGCGATCTGGCTGACGCCGCTGATGTCGATGACTTCGATTTTCTGTGCCTTTTTATCATTCAGCACACCGGCAATTTTTTTTGCAAGCTCTAACGACATATGATAACTCCTTTTTCATTTAATAGCGCTTCGGCGGAAATGAATTCTGCCTGCGCTTTGTTCTTTCATAAGAAATCACACAAAATCGGTGTAATTTCCACGCTTCGGCGAAGTGAATTCGCCTGCGCTTACGTTCGCGCGGCGAGCGGATGCGTTCGGGCAAGTGCTGCGCACCCGAACGCTTTGTTCTTTATCTTGCCCTTTGGATGATGAAATTGCGGGCGTTGACGGTTTCCGGATGAAGCATTCTTCCGCCGCTCACCAGCTTGTTTATGGTATAATCCAGCCCTGCAAGGGTTGCGGCGTCCAAATCTATGTAGGCAAGCTTTCTCAGCGCCTCAACGCCGTCAAATGTCCGTGCGGGCTCGATGTAATCTGCAACGTAAATGATTTTGGTCAAAAGCGGCATGTCCGCCTTTGCGGTTGTGTGGTAGCGGATGGCGTCAAAAACCTCGTCGTCAACGCCGAATTCCCTTTGCGCGTACACAGCGCCGAGCTGTGCGTGAATGAGCTTCTTTTCGTTTCGGGTGACCTCGTCAAGCACCAAGCCGTACCTTTGGCACATATCCAGCATGACGCCGAAGTCCAGCTCCTTGACACAGTCGTGGGTCAGCCCCGCAAGCCTTGCCTGCATGGCGTCCGCACCGTAATGTCCGGCAAGACGCGCCGCCTCCTCGCCCACGTTTTTGCTGTGCGCAAGGCGATGCGCAGACAACAGCTTTTCCATGGCGTGCTCAATCTTTTCCAACTCCATATCCAAACATCCCTCACCTGTACAATTTGTTTTTTTTGATATAGCGCTCCACGCTTTCAGGCAGCATATATTTGACCGGCAGGCTTTCCTTGACACGACGGCGGATCTCGGTGGATGAAACCTCGATGATAGGCATTTCCAGCGTGCGCACCTCGAACCCGTATTTTTCGGTGATGGTCTTGATATATTCCTCCACATCGACAAACTTGCTGGTCATGCGGTTGATCGACACCACTTTGAATAGCTTGGCAAGCCTTTTAAAGTTTTTCCAGTGCACCATGTCATACAGCGAATCGGCGCCCACGATGTAATAAAAATCGGCGTCGGGCATCATGTCTTTTAAGGCGGTCATCGTGTCGACGGCATAGCAAACCTCGTCCTTTGACACCTCGATGCCGGACACCTCAAAATGCGGATTGCCCTTAACCGCAAGGCACGCCATGGCATAGCGGTGCGCTTTGTCGGTGACGTTGAGCAGCGACTTGTGAGGCGGCTTGCCCGTCGGGATAAAGATGACCTTGTCCAGCTCAAAGCAATGCCGCGCGTTTTCGGCAATAAACAAATGCCCATAATGTATGGGGTCAAAGGTACCGCCCAAAATCCCGACCTTGTCCATATCCCTACTCCTTCTTATCCAGCAAATCCGGTCTTTTTTCCTGTGTGCGCTTGAGCGACTGCTCATGCCGCCATCGGGTAATGTTGGCGTGATGCCCCGAAAGCAAGACCTCCGGCACTGTCCTGCCCATGAACTCGGGCGGGCGCGTGTACTGCGGATATTCCAAAAGCCCGTTGTAGTGCGACTCCTCCGAAAAGGCTTCCTCGCTCGACAGCACACCAGGCACAAGCCGGCACACCGCGTCGCACAGCACGATGGCGGGGATTTCGCCGCCGGTCAGCACATAGTCGCCGATGGAGACCTCCATATCGACGATTTCTTCGATGATGCGCTCGTCGACGCCCTCGTAATGTCCGCACAGGATTAGTATATGCCGTTTTTGCGACAAATCCTTTGCCAATTGCTGGCTGAGCACCTTTCCTTGCGGCGACATATACACCACAAACGGCTTTTTGCCCGCCTCGCCGCAGATGCTCCGGTAGGCGTTGTAAATCGGCTCCGGCTGCATAACCATGCCGCTGCCGCCGCCGTAAGGGTAGTCGTCCACACGCCGGTGCTTGTCCGTTGAAAAGTCACGGATATTGGTGCAGCGTATGCTGATAATACCGTTTTTTTGTGCCCTGCCGATGATACTTTCGGCAAGCACGCCCTCGACCATTTCGGGAAACAGCGTCAGAATATCAACCTTCATCGAGCAGCCCCTCAATCAATGCGATGTCCATGCGGCGACCCTCGATGTCCACACCCTTGACGACCTGACGAATGGCGGGAATCAGATGCTGTTTGCCGTCCTCGCCCCGCACGACGTACACGTCGTTGCCGCCCGTGGCGAACCAGTCGGTAATTTTTCCAAGCAACTCCCCATGCAAAAAAACCGACATCCCCAAAAGGTCCTCGACATAGTAGGTGTCGTCCGGCAGACTGCCGAGCGCGGCGCGCTCAATGCTGAGCACGCAGTCGCGCATCGTCTCTGCATCCTCAATGCGGTCGACCGCCGACAGCTTTAATATGACGTTGTTCTTTTGGAACTTGACGCCCTCGATGTCAAATGCCCTGCCGCCTCCGGAAACGGTTTTAAGGCGGGCGAAAATTTGCGGGTCGTCGCACCACGGCGTCACCTTGACCTCGCCCTTTAAACCGTGGGTGCTCACGATTTTCCCGATTTCAAGCGTTTTGTTATCCATAGCCACCTCGCCGGATATTGTGATAATACTAATCGTTGATGAAAATGGTGATAAGATTTCCGTGAATTTTTTTCGTCTCGCAAGGCGGAGGACACAGACAGGCTGACGCCTGTCAAGGACAACAACGCCGTGGGGCGGAAAAAAGACCGGAAAGATTGCATCATTTTCATCAACGATTAGTATAAAATGACGCAAAGGGGAGAGGGCGCATCGCACCCTCACCCCCCGGTTTTTCAGACAATGTCCACAATGATTTTCTTAGGTTCCTTTGCCGCAGCGGCACGTATCACAACACGGATAGCTTTCGCTATCTTGCCCTGTTTGCCGATAACCTTGCCCATATCGCCCTCCGCTACACGCAGTTCAAGCACAATGGCGGTATCGTTGTCGGTTTGCGTCACGCTCACCTCGTCCGGCTTTTCAACCAGCGACTTGGCGACAAATTCCAAGAGTTTGCTAAGCCTGCTCTCCATAAAAATTGCTCCATTCCCGAAAATACGAAAAGTTCAGCGATCAAATACCGCTGTTTTTAAGAAGCCTTTTAACCACATCGGTCGGTTGCGCGCCGTTTTTAATCCATTTCTGAACCTTTTCCGCGTCGATTTTCACCTCGGCAGGCTCGGTCAGCGGATTATACGTTCCGATTTCTTCGATAAATCTGCCATCTCTGGGGTATCTTGAATCCGCAACAACAACACGATAAAAAGGCGCCTTTTTTGCACCCATTCTTCTGAGTCTGATTTTTACAGCCATTTATTACACCTCCTACACTGTTTTGTCCGTTTTGGGCAACGGATACGATCACATAGCCCGAAACAATCTATGCGAAAGGAAAACGCATCTTCCCTTTGCCGCCTTTTTTCATATTGCCGAATTGTTTAAACATCACCTTCATCTGCTCAAACTGTTTGAGCAACGCGTTCACATCCTGCACCTGCGTACCGCTGCCCGCCGCTATTCGGCGCTTGCGGCTCGAATTGATGATGTCAGGGTTCCTGCGCTCCTTGGGGGTCATGCTTTTGATGATCGCACCGACGCGCCCCATCTTCTTTTCGTCGAGCTGTGCGCCCGCAAGGGCTTTTTTATTCACGCCCGGAAGCATACCCAGGACGTTTTCGAGCGGTCCTAAATTCTTCATCTGTTCAAACTGTTCCAAAAAGTCGTTGAGGTCAAACTGCTGCTTGCGCAGCTTGCTTTCGAGCTCCTCGGCTTTTTTCATGTCAAAGGTCTGCTCCGCCTTTTCAATCAGCGTCAGCATGTCGCCCATACCGAGGATACGGCGTGCCATACGCTCAGGGTGGAACGGCTCTAAGTCCTCTAACTTTTCGCCTGTGCCGATGAATTTGATCGGCTTTTCGGTCACGGCACGCACAGATAACGCCGCGCCACCCCTTGCGTCGCCATCGAGCTTCGTCAGTATCACGCCGTCGAGGGCAAGTTGTTCGTTAAAGCTCTTTGCCACGCTGACAGCGTCCTGACCCGTCATGGCGTCGACGACCAGCAGGGTCTCAGTGACCGGCACGCTGCTTTTGATGGCGATCAGCTCCGCCATCAGCGCCTCGTCGATGTGCAGGCGACCTGCAGTATCAATGATCACAAGGTCGTTGCCGTTTTTTTGCGCGTGCGCAATCGCCGCCACGGAAATATCCACAGGGCTTTTGCTGTCTGCAATCTTGAACACGGGAACGCCGAGCTTGCCGCCGACCACTTCAAGCTGCAACGCCGCCGCGGGGCGGTAAACGTCGCACGCCACAAGCAGCGGGCGCTTGCCCTGCTTTTTCATCAACCCGCCAAGCTTTGCGGCGGTGGTGGTTTTGCCTGCGCCTTGAAGTCCCGTCATCATGATCACGGTCGGAGGCTTCGGAGATATATTGATTTTCGCATTGCTGCCGCCCATTAAGGCGGTCAGCTCCTCGTGAACAATCTTAACAATCTGCTGCCCCGGGGTGAGGGATTCTAAAACCTCCGCCCCGACAGCCCGCTCGGTCACCTTGGCGACAAAATCCTTGACGACCTTGAAATTAACGTCCGCCTCCAAAAGCGCCAGCTTGATTTCACGCATACCCTCCCGGATGTCCGCCTCGGTGATCTTGCCCTTACCACGCAGCTTTTTGAAGGCGCTTTGCAGCTTTTCGGTCAAACTATCAAATGCCATGTATCTATTCCTTCCAAGTTATTCCTTTATGATTTCCAGCAGCTCCTTGATCCTTTTGAGCCTCGGCGCAATCCACGGCACTGCCGCGGTGTTTTCCACCAGCTCGATTTCGGCGATTTCTTTGCCAATTTTCTCCGCGGCAGTCTTAATGGTGATGTACCGCTTCGCAAGCCCTAAATTTTCTTCGGCGTCCTTCATGATCATCTCCGCACGCTTGATGATGTCACGAACGCCCTGCCTCGTGATGCACAAATGCTCGCTGATCTCGGCAAGCGACAGGTCGTTGTTGTAGTAAAGGTCGATGACGTCCGCCTGCTTATCGGTCAGCATATTGTGGTAAAAATCAAACAACAGCGTGATATTTAGGTCCTTGGTCATAGCATTCACCCCGCACTTTGATAATGTGTAAAGCAAATTACTTTACACATTATAATATACTATCGCTGATTTGTCAAGGGGTTTTCATCAGTTTGCCCGGATTCCTGATGCGTTTCAGTATTTTTTTCACGCAGCACGCTGATATTCTCTTCAAGCTCCTTGATCGCCTTGCCATAGTTTTCCCAATCATTTTGCTTGGAATACGCCTTAACATCGTCAAAGCTCTTGATAACGCGCTGTATCACGTCGTCCATGGACTCCTCGTTGGTGGTGACGACGGTGGGACGGTTGACGCCGAACATCGACCGGATCGCCTCGTCGAGCGTGGGCTTTGCCACGATCCTGTCGCCGTATGCCAGCACAATGCGCTTGACCTCGGGCAGTTGTCCTTTGTCCTTGCCCGATGAAATGTAAATCGGCTCGACGTAGAGGATGCTGTTTTTGACCGGGATGACCAGCAGGTTTCCCCGCACGACCGAATCACCCCACAGCGCAAGCTCCTGCGCCAGCGCCGGATCGTTGTCGATTTTCTTTTCGATGTCGTACGGTCCATAGACGTTTTCATTTTGTCCGAAGCGGTAACACACCAGCTGACCGTAGTTTTCGGCGCCGCATCTTGCCGCCAGCCATGACACCATGTTGTCCTTGCCCAGCGGCGTATAGGGTAGCATCAGCACAAACTCCTCACGGGTGCCGCCCTGCACCTTCATCAGGGTGTAGTACGGCTCAATGTTTTGGGGCTTGTCGCCCATATACTTTTGACGCGCCGCCGCCCAAACCCCGCTCTTTTCATAAAAATCCCCGGCGTTGTTGATGTGGTACCTTTTGAGCATCTCCGCCTGGATCTTGAAAATGTCCTCGGGATACCTGATGTGCTCCGCCAGGTCAGACGGGAAGCCCGTCTGCTCAAACAGCGTCGGATATATCCGCTCATAGCTTCGGATGATGGGGTCGCTTCTGTCGGTGATGTAAAACTTCACGCTGCCGTCGTAGGCGTCGACGACCGCCTTGACGGGATTACGGATGTAGTTGATGTCGCCGTTGTACTGCGAATACGGGTACCACTTGGTAGAGGTATAGCCGTCGACCACCCATTTGAGCCTGCCTCCGCCGTCGATCAGCAGATAGGCGTCGCTGTCCAGGGTCAAAAACGGCGCTGCCTTCCTGACGCGCTCCATCACGACACGGTTGGTCAGGATCTTGCTGTCTGAGGAAATCTGGTCGGATACCAACAGCTTGAAGTCGCCGTATTTCAAGGCATAGGCAAAGCGGTTCATCAGCGTCAGGCGTATTCCCGCAGCGCCGTCATAGGAAAACCCCTCCGTATCAATGTCGTCAAGCTCCTTGTCACGGGTGCCGACAATCACATGGTCCTGCATGGTCTCGCCAAAATAGATGCGGGGCTGGCTGATTTCCGGCGTGCCTTCGAGCGAACGGGGCGGGATGTCCCTGATGACAAAATACGGCTGCCCCTGCTCGGTCACACGGTTGATTGGGTTCATCACCAAGCCTGTGCCGTGGGTATACTTCATTTTAGTATTGATATAGTTCTTTGCCGTTTCGTCGAGGTTATCCGTGGTGACCTCACGCGCCGAAACAGCGACCGCCGTGGGCTTGCCGTCGATCGTATAGGGTACGATGTCGGTATCAAAGAAATGGTAGTAGCTCCTGATGGACTGGATCTGGTTGGCAGCCTTGATGGTCTGGTCATAGTCGATCAGGCGGATATTGTTCATCGTGCCGAGGTTGTTCATAATGTCCTGACCCGTCAGGTCATACTTCACCTCAACGTCATAATTGGTCACCTTATCAAGCCCGTATGCCGCACGGGTAAAGTTGATATTTTCCTGCAAATACTGCGCCTCGACTTTGAATTCGTTGGGTGACACCACCAGCGTCTGCATCGCCTGACCGAGCAGGACGACCACCAGAACAGCGACGGGATAGCCCAAAACCGTCGTGATGGCAAACTGGTATTTGGAATTGAGCGCAAACACAATGGTCAGGGCGACTATGGCGATCAGCAGCACCGACAGGATTTTGTAAAACTCCCGCCAGATATGGGCGTCGATATAGCCTGCGCCGACAAACTCCTTGTTGACCTTAAACAGGATTTCCTCGCTTTCGTAGCGGTAGGAAAACGCTTTGATCAAAAAGTACAAAATGACGGTGATGATCTGGTGGACGATGATGCCCTTTTCACGCAGAAGCTGCTTCATGTTGTAAAAATCATAGCGTGCATACAGCACGATATATGCCAGCGCCGTGAAGAACATGGCAAAGACGCCAAAGCCTAAAAGCGTTTTTGACACCGCTATGTGGAAGGGCCGCTGAAACACATAGTAGCCGACATCCTTGTGGAATATCGGGTCGCCCCGGTCAAACCACTCGCTCGACAAAAAGGGCAGGAAGGTATCCGCAATCAGACGCCGAGCATAATCGGCAAACACAATGCCCAGCAAAATGCTGACCGCTACAAGCGGCAGCGTCCGCCTTAAAAAGGCAAACGAACGGTCCATGCCGACCAAGTTCCTGCGGATGGCGAGCAGGTTTGTAAGGAACAGCGTAAAGAAGATGACAAACGCCATCGCCATGGTGATGGCGTGGACATTGAAGTTGCGCCAAAACACCGCCGTGAAGTTGCCGCCGATTTCACTCAGCTCGATATAGTCGGTGTAGATGCGGGAAAGCCCGATAATCAATGCGGACAGCACAAAAAACAAGACGATTGCCGCAACACGCTTTATCGGCAGTTTTTTCATCGGGACTTCAACTCCTTAATGGATGATGCAAGGCATCATATAAAAATAAATGAATTCATTCCTTAGCAGAAGGTCACGTCGGCGCGCTTATTACTTCCCGCAAAGCAGAGGGTCATGTCGGCGCCTTTATTCAAATAACGCACGGACATAGTCCTCGGGTGAAAAGGGTTGGAGATCGTCCGCCTTTTCCCCCACGCCGACAAAGCGCACGGGGATGTCCTGCTCCTGCTTGATGGCGATCACGATGCCGCCCTTTGCCGTGCCGTCAAGCTTGGTGAGGACGATGCCCGTGATATCCGCCGCCTCTTTAAAGCTTTTTGCCTGCGACAGGGCGTTCTGCCCCGTGGTGGCGTCCAGTACAAGCAACACTTCCTTTTGCGCCTGCGGGAACTCCCGGTCGATGATCTTGTTGATCTTGGCAAGCTCATCCATCAGGTTCTTTTTGTTGTGCAGCCGCCCCGCCGTATCGCAGATGAGGACATCCGCCCTGCGTGCCTTTGCGGCGCTCACGGCGTCATAGACCACCGAGGCGGGGTCGCTGCCCTCCTGTTGCTTGATGATGTCCGCGCCGGTGCGGTCAGCCCATATTTCGAGCTGGTCGATCGCCGCCGCGCGGAAGGTATCGGCTGCGGCAAGCACCACCTTTTTGCCCTGCGACTTAAAGTAGCCCGCCAGCTTGCCGATGCTGGTCGTTTTTCCCACGCCGTTGACCCCGATGACCAATATAACGGTCGGCGTCCCGACGGCAAAATCCTCGTCCGCACCCATGATGTCCGCAATAATCGACTGCAACGCTTTTTTCAGCGCTTCGCCGTCCTGTATGCGCTCCTCACGTGCCTTTTGGCGCAGCCGTTCAATGATTTCGCCCGACGTTTCAAACCCCACGTCGGACATGATCAGTACCTCTTCAAGCTCCTCAAACAGCGCCTCGTCCACCTTTGAAAAAAGGCTGATGACATCCATCGTGCGTGCCGAAAGCTGCTCACGGGTCTTGGTCAGACCGCTTTTTATTTTGTCGAATATGCCCATGATAAGAACCATTAGCCTTTCCGGCTCACAAAATTAACCCCTGCGCCTTATCGTGAGCCGGATAAGGCGTTTAGACGGTTCTTTGCGCCGCGCCGTTTCGCACGGTTTTTATGCGAAAATTGCGGCAGCGCAATCAATTCCGCCAAAGGTATAGCTTGAATTTATTCAAACGACAACCCCTTCAATATCGTCTATGTTCAGTGACAAAAGGTTGGTGACGCCCTGCTCCTGCATGGTGACGCCGTAAAGGACGTTCGCCGCCTCCATGGTGCCCCGCCTGTGGGTGACCACGATGAACTGAGACCTTTGCGCAAATTTTTTCAGGTACTCCGCATAGCGGAACACATTGACGTCGTCGAGGGCGGCCTCGATCTCGTCGAGTATGCAAAACGGCGACGGACGCACCTTTAAGATGGCGAACAGCAGCGCGATCGACACGAACGCCTGCTCACCGCCCGACAGGGCGATGATGCTCTTGACCGCCTTGCCCGGCGGCTGCACCTCTATGCCGACGCCGCTCGACAGAATGTCGTCAGGCTCGGTGAGGGTCAGCTGCGCCTTGCCGCCGCCGAACAGCTCGGCAAAGACCTCGCTGAAATTTTGGTTGATGATTTTGAACTTCTCGGCAAACTGGTCCTTCATGATCAGCACCATGTCCGCAATGACGGCTTCGAGGTTCTTTTGCGCCTCGACCAGGTCGTCACGCTGCGTTGTCAAAAAGTCAAAGCGCTCCTTGATGCCCGTATATTCCTCGATGGCGTCGATGTTGATGTTGCCGAGAGAGCGGATTTCTTCTTTTAAGGCGTTGATTTCACGCTGCGCCTTTTGCAGGCTGTCCATCGGCGTACGCAGCTTCTCGGCGGCGGACACCGTCAGCTCATAGTCTTCCCACAACCGGTTAATGATATTTTCGAGCTCAAACTCTGACTTCGCCTTTTTGCCCTCTAATCTGCCTTGCTCCTCTTGCAGCTTGAACTGAACCTCCCGGCGCTCGCCGAGCAGCTTTTGATTTTGCTGGATGTCGTCGCGCTTTCTGCGACCATCCGACTGCGACGCCGCAAGCGCCTCCTTCAAGGCGATAAGCTCCTGTGCGATTTCTTCAATCTGTTGGGTCTTAAAGCCGATGTCGTCCGCCAAATCCTCGTTGGTGTCGTTGATTTCGGCGATGTTTTGCCGTTTCTGCGCGATGCTTACGGCGATCTCCTGCTTTCGGGCTTTAACAAGCTCAGTGCGTTCGGCGTGGAGGGCAATGTCCTTTTGGACGTTGCTCTGTTCCATTTTAAGCCCGAGCAGCGCGGCGGCTTTTTCATCACGCAGGCGCATCAGGCTGGCGCTGCTGTCCTTTTGCCCCTCGCTCTGCTTTTCGAGGACAGCGATTTGGACGCCCAAAAGCGTGATCTCCTCGTTATTGCGCTGTATATGCGTTGCCATTTCGGCGATTTTTTCGGTGGTTTGGGTGTGCTCGGCGGTAAGCGCTTCCCGCGCCGCCACAGCGGACTGCAAAAACGCCTCGGAGTGCTTATGCTCCGATGACAGCTTGATGCACGCCTCCTGCAACCTGCGCAGCCGTTCGGACAGCGCTTCGCCCTCCGACATGGCTTCGGCAAGCGTCCTTTGCATGTCCTGCTCCTCCGTCTGCATTTTTTGCAACGCGGCTTGCAGCTCACGGGTGCGGTCGGCAAGCGCCGCAAGCTCGTTGGCACGGGCAAACAGCCCGATACCATTTTGCCTGCTGCCGCCCGACATGGCACCGCCGGGGGTCAGCAGCTCACCCTCCTTAGTGACGATGCGGAAGCGGTACTGGTATTTTTTCGCCATGACAATGGCGTTGTCGACGGTGTCCACCACGGCGACCCGCCCCAGCAGCCCGCCGACGACGTTTTCAAAGGCGTTGTCACAGGTCACAAGGTCAGATGCTATACCTAAATAGCCGCTGCACTTATCCAGGTCCTTTTCGTTTAAAAGGCTGCCGCGCACGGCGGTGACCGGCAAAAAGGTCGCCCTGCCCGCTTGATTGCGCTTCAAATATTCAATCGCCGTTTTGGCGTCGTTTTCAGTTCCGGTCACAATATTTTGCGCGGCGCTGCCCAACGCCGTCTCGATGGCGACCTCATAGGTCTTTGGCACCGTAATAAGCTGCGCCACTGTGCCGTGGATGACGGCGTTTTTCAATGCGCCGCTCCCCAGCGCCTGCATCACGCTCTTGACGCTTTTGCTGTAATTGTCAAAGGATTTTTCCATATCGGACAGCAGCTTATAGCGTGAATGCGCCTGTTCGGATCGGATTTGCAGCCGGCGGTGCTCACCCTGATGGGCGCTCAGCGCCTCCTCCGCCTGTTTGATGCGGTCTGAAAGCCGCTGATATTGGAGGCTTTGCGCTTCTTTTTCCTCAGTCTTTTGTTTCAGCTCCCGCGCCAAGTCCAAAACGCCCTGCGACAGGGCTTCAAAGCTGTCTTTTTTTTCTTCCAATTCTTTTTCTATCGCATTTTTGCGTGTCTCAAAGCTGCCCGATAAGGCTTGCAGATTGCCGTTTTTCAGCCGGAACGCCGCAACCTCATTCAGCTTTTCTATCATATCGGCGCTGATTTGCTCCGTCTTTTCACCCTGTGCGGCAAGCTCCGTCTCGGCGGCGGCGATTTCATCGGTCAACGCCGCTATCTGCGCCGCAAGCGCTTCTTCCTGAGCGGCGATCCGGACATAGTCGCCGTCCTTTTCGGACAGGGAGCTGTCCAGCTCATCGAGCTTGCTTTGCAGCTCGTCGATCTCGCTCCCGATGCGCTTCACGCTCTCATCATTGTGCGCGATCCGGCTCTTTAACACCTCAATGTCGCTCTTACAGCCCGAAAGCTGTGCGTTGCCGCTCTCCTGACGGACGCGGAGCTGTTCCGCACCCTCCTCGCCGGTCTTGATATCCTCAAACAGGGCGGCGATCGTCCGCTCGATGCCCTCGACCTCCGCTTTGACGGCGCCTGTCTGCCTCTCCAAATTGCCAAAAACATCCGCCGCCTCGTCCAGCGCTTTTTTGAGGCGCGCAATGTTTTCGAGCGACACGTTTACTTCCACCGTTTTGAGTTTATCCCGAAGGTTTAAGAATTTCTTCGCCTTTTCCGACTGCTGGCGCAACGGTTCGAGCTGCGTTTCAAGCTCGGTGATGATGTCGCTGACACGCAGCACGTTATCGTGCGTATGCGCAAGCTTACGCTCCGCCTCCTCCTTGCGGTAGCGGTACTTGGTGATGCCGGCGGCTTCTTCAAAAATCTGACGCCTGTCCTCCGCTTTGCTGCTGATGATCTCAACGATTTTGCCCTGACCGATGATCGAATAGCCCTCACGCCCCACGCCTGTGTCCATAAACAGCTCGTGGATGTCCTTTAAGCGGCAGGACGCGCTGTTGATATAGTATTCGCTCTCGCCCGAACGGTAGACACGACGGGTGATGACGACCTCGTCATAGTCGATTTGCAGGGTCTTGTCCGCATTGTCAACAACCAGCGACACCTCGGCAAAACCGAGCGGCTTGCGCTTTTGCGTACCCGAAAAAATCACGTCCTGCATGTTGCCGCCGCGCAGCGACTTGGCGCTTTGCTCACCCATGACCCACCTGATGGCGTCGGAAATGTTGCTCTTGCCGCTTCCGTTGGGACCGACAACAGCTGTGATGCCTGTTCCGAACTGTAATGAAATTTTTTCGGCAAAGGATTTAAACCCCTGCATTTCCAACCGTTTCAGATACATTAATTGACATCCTTTTCTCGACTAATTCACGAAAGTGCGGATGGTACGGTCCCGCCGCAAGGCTGTCTTGCGCCTCGTCGGCGCCGACCAACAGCCCCAGCCTGACGACCTTGACGCCGCTCTCTTCAAAAATCCGCATAACAGGCACGCAGATGGCAACGGCGTCCTCAACGCTGAGCGGGATGTATGTGCCGTTTAAATACCGGTCATAAAGCGGCGTGTTCTTAAAGACCAGCGTGGGGTAGACCCGCACAAAATCCGGTTTCAATGCCGCTATTTCTTTTGCGGTGCGGACGGAGGTTTCAACTGTGTCGCCGATCAGCCCGACCATCATTTGAAGCCCCAAACCAAAGCCGAACCGCCGGATTTCCCTCACCGCCGCTTTGACATCCGCGGCTGTATGTCCGCGGTTATTGGCGGCAAGCACCTCGTCGCACATGCTTTGGACGCCCATCTCGATTTCGGTAACGCCGTAGTCTTCAAGCTCACGCAAAATGTCGCCGCTGATATAGTCGGGGCGTGTGGACAGGCGTATGCCGTGGATTTTTCCGCCGTCCTTATATGCCTTGGCGGCCGCAAGCAGTGCGGTTCGGGCGGCTTTATCAATCGCTGTGAAGCTGCCGCCGTAAAACGCGACCTCGACACGGTGCTTTTCACTGTCAATGGTTTGCAGATACTGGTCCACCTTTTGCCGAACGTCCCCGGGCGTCACGCCGGCAAGCTGCCCCGTAATGCGGTGCTGGTTGCAAAAGGCGCATTGGTGCGGGCAGCCCTTGTGCGGCACGAAAATCGGGATGATTTTATATTTTTTCATTTACAGCAACCTTTTAGCTTGAGATGCAGCGCCGCCAACGCCTTTTGCGCAGCGGTCTGCTCGGCGTCCTTTTTGCTCTTGCCCGTGCCGGCGGCAAGCGCCTTGCCGCTTACCATCACCTCTACGGTAAAGACCTTGGCGTGCTCCGGTCCTTCCTCCTTAACGTGGATGTATTCCACGCTTTTGTCGTCCTGCTGCAAATATTCCTGAAGCTCCGTCTTATAATCCTTAAACACGCCCTTGCCCATACAGACCCGCCTGATGCTGTCATCCAGTATGCGCAGGGTGAAGTCCTCCGCAGCCGTGATACCGCCGTCTAAATAAACGGCGGCGATGATCGCCTCCAAAACATCCGCAAGAATGGAGGGGCGTGTCCTTCCGCCCGTCATATCCTCGCCCTTGCTGAGGATCAGGTGTGAGCCGAGGTCGAGTGTTTGCGCACAATCCGCAAGGCATCGCTCACAGACGAGCGCCGCACGCAGCTTTGACAAGCCTCCCTCCGGCAGGCTTGTAAAATTGTTGTAGATGTGTGTGCTGACAACAAACGACAGCACGCTGTCGCCTAAGAATTCAAGCCGTTCATAGCTTGTGCTGGTCTTTTTATTCTCGTTGGCATACGAGCTATGGGTCAGGGCAGTGACTAAAAGCCCCTCGTCATGAAACGTATAGCCGAGTTTTTTCATAAGTTCCTGCATGATTCCATCCCCCTGCTCTTCGGGGACTGCCGAAAAAGTTTCTTCTTGCGTATGCCACCAAACGCTTGGTGTGGTTGCATACGCAAAAAGCCCTATTGGGCTTTTTCCTTTAAGAAATTAACGGCGTCTCCGACTGTTTTGATTTTTTCAGCTTCCTCATCGGGAATTTCAACGTCAAATTCCTGCTCCAATGCCATGATGAGCTCCACGAGGTCGAGTGAGTCCGCACCCAAATCGTCCAGCAATGATGAATCCATTGATATTTCGTCCTCGCTAACGCCAAGCTGCTGGACAAGTATTCCTTTCACCTTTTCAAATTCCATGTTTTATTCCTCCTGTTATGATATTTTGTTTTTTATTTGTTGAAATTACTATATAATATATTTCATATTCCGTCAAGTATTTTTCATCAATTCTTCACGTCTTTGGATTACCCTGCCTGTGCAGCACGGTCTTTGCCTTGTCAATCACGCTGCGGATCGCCTGCGTCTTGGGCGATCCTGCCCTGGCGATCAGCTCTTCGATGCTGCCGACAGCGCCGGCTTCATAAAACTTCTTTGCCTGGCGAATGGCATTGTAAAAGGCAAGCGACTTTGACGAGCCGTGCGCCTTGATGACTACGCCCTTTGCGCCGAGAACGGGTGCGCCGCCATGCTCGTTATAGTCAAATTTCTTTCGCATATTCCCGATGCCGCCTTTGAGCAGCAGGGCGGAGATTTTAGTGGCGAGGTTTTTCATCAGCACCGCCTTTAAGTTTTTCGAGAAGTACATCGCCGTTCCCTCGATGGACTTTAAGAGGATGTTGCCTGTAAAGCCGTCGGCGACCAGTACATCGCACACGCCGTCTAAAACGTCCCTTGCCTCGATATTGCCCACAAAATCGAGCGGCAGCGCATGGATGAACTTATAGGCACCCTGCACCTCTTCACCGCCCTTGCTTGCCTCAGTGCCATTGTTCAAAAGCCCGACCCTCGGCGCTTCAACGTCCAGCACTGTTTTCGCATAGGCGTTGCCCATGACGGCAAACTGCTGCAACAGCTCGGCGCTGCAATCGACGTTTGCGCCGCCGTCCACCAAAATGACCGAGCCGGTTTCAGTGGGGATGATCGGCGCCAGTGCGACTCTGCGGACACCGCTGATGCGTCTGACAATCAGCGTCGCACCCGCAACGAGCGCACCCGAATTTCCCGCCGATACAAAGGCGTCGCCCTCGCCGGCGGACAGCATTTTGAGCCCACGCACCATCGACGAGTCGGTTTTGGCGCGGATCGCCCGCATGGGTTCCTCCTCGCCGGAAATGACCTCCGACGCATGGACGATGGTCACGCCGCTTTGGTTACCGGCAATTTTTTTGATCCGTGTGACGTCGCCGACAAGAACGACCTCGACGCCGAGGGATCTTGCCGCCTCGATGCTGCCCTTGACGATTTCTTCGGGTGCGTTGTCGCCGCCCATTGCATCAACGATTACTTTCACCTTTGTCAGCCCTTTCTTTTGTGACACTTATTATTTCATATGATTGATCAAAGCGGCGTTTTTGATGATATATTCTATTCCGGAGTATACGGTGATTATGACAGCCAGTAACATTAAAAATTGGGACAGCAGTATGCCGCCGAATGAAATCTCATAAATACGGTCGATCAGCATGGCGACAATGGCACAGATTTGCAGCACCGTTTTGATTTTGCCCGAGGCGCCCGCCGGTATGACCTTGCCGTTTGATATGGCGACAATGCGCAGGCTGGTGACGATGAATTCGCGGGATATGATGATCAGCGCAAACCACGGGTCAAGCCTTTGCATACCCACCAAACCGATCAGCGCAGCCGTCACCAGCAGCTTATCTGCAAGCGGGTCGATAAACTTGCCGAAGGTGGTGATTTGATCGTACCTGCGGGCGACGTAGCCGTCAACGCCGTCGGTTGCCGCCGCAATGACGAAAATAACGGCGCTGATGTACTCCGCGTAATACATGTCGTACAACAAAAATACCATAAAAACCGGCACTAAGCATATTCTGAACAAGGTGATTTTGTTTGCCGTCGTCATTTTAACCTTCCTTCCGTGATACTGCGCCGAACAGGTCATAGTCCATGGCGTTGTCAATCAGCACATCGACAAATGTGCCCTCGGGGATCTTGACCTTTGACTTAAAGAACACCTTGCCGTCAATGTCCGCCGAGTCGGCTTCGCTCCTGCCGTAATACTGACGGGTGAGGGCGTCATACCCCTCGGTCAGCACCTTTATAGTCCTGCCGATTTTCGCTCCGGACAGCGCCTGTGACACCTCCGACTGCGCAAGCATCAGCATTTCCTGACGCCGCCGCTTGACGTCTTCGCCGATCTGACCGTCCATCCAGGCGGCGGGGGTATCCTCCTCCTGCGAATAGGCAAAAACGCCGAGGCGGTCAAACCGCATATCTTTAATAAAATCCAGCATTTCAAGGTACTGGTCATCCGTCTCGGTCGGGAAGCCCGTAATCATTGTTGTGCGCAGGGCAATGCCGGGAATTCTTTGCCTCAGCCTTTCAATCAGCTCAGTCAGCTGCACCCTGCCGCCTTTCCTGCCCATCTTGCGCAGGATGTCGTCGTTGCAGTGCTGTATCGGCAGGTCGAGGTATTTGCAAATCTTTTCCTCTCCGGCGATCACGTCGATCAGCTCGTCGGTGATGCGTTCGGGGTAGCAGTAGTGCAGGCGTATCCACGCGATGCCGCTGATCTGACACAGCTGCTTCAAAAGCGGCGCCAGCCTTACCTCGCCGTAGCGGTCGATGCCGTAGCCGGTGGTGTCCTGTGCGATGACGATAAGCTCCTTGACCCCGCTTTCGGCAAGGGTTTTAGCCTCGGCGACGATGTCCTCGATCGCACGGCTGTTGAAGCCGCCCCGAACGGACGGGATGACGCAATAGGTACAACAGTTGTCGCAGCCGTCCGCAATTTTGAGATAGGCGGTATACGGCGGGGTCAGCCTCGCCCTTTGGGAGGCAGGGTGGCTGTACGGGCGACCCAGCAGCATTGACGCCTCGCCTGTGATCGCCGACATGATGTCCTCTAAATGCCCGACGCCGACGACCGCGTCGACCTCAGGCAGCTCCTTGATGATTTCTTCTTTGTAACGCTCCGCCATACAGCCCGTGACAATCAGCCTTTTACAGCTGCCTTCCTCTTTCCACCGCGCTACGTCCAAAATCGTGTCGATGGATTCCTGCTTTGCGTCGCCTATAAAGCAGCAGGTGTTGACGATGATGACCTCCGCAAGGCTTTCGTCGCCGACCACCTCACAGCCGCAGTTTGTGATGATACCCAGCATATTCTCAGTGTCCACCAGGTTTTTTGCACACCCCAGCGACGCAATGGCAACCTTAGTCAAATTCCGTTTCCTCCATGTCCTCTGTTTGGTATTCCCTCAGCGCCGGACCGATCTCGTCATAGCGATAGCCCCGGCGCACAAGAAAACCGACCAGCCTTTCCCGATGCTTTCGGTCGGATAAATCAAGGCTTCGGCTTTTTTGTTCAATCAGCTGTCTGAGCGTGCCGGCAGCGTCAGCATTAAGCGAGGACAGCGCCTCGTCAATCAGCTCGCGCCCGACGCCCTTTCGCATCAGCGCAAGGCGTATGCGCACAGCGCCTAATTTTTTGTTTTCCACAGCGTCGCCGATATAGTTTTGTGCATAATCCCGGTCGTTTATGTAACCGAGCTGTTTCATCTCATCCAGCGTGCTTTCGATAATGCCAGAGGCATATGCTTTCTTCAAAAGCTTTTGCCGAAGCTCCGACTCCGTCAGCATCTGTCTGCCCAAATACCAGAGCGCGGCAAACCTTGCCCGCTCCGACTCGTCGTGATTATTCATTTGCCTCTGCGACAGCTTCCTCGACGTCGCTGCCGTCAAAGTCCAGCTCCGGCGTGCCGTCCGCTGCCGCCTTACTGCGCACCAGCTTTTCAAGCTCGTCGCAGACGTCCTTATTTTCCTTCAAGAACTGCTTGGCGTTGTCCCTGCCCTGACCGAGTCTGGTCTCGTTATAGTTGAACCACGAACCGCTCTTCTTGGCGATGCCCATCTTGACGGCAAGGTCTAAGATGTCGCCCTCCTTTGAGATGCCCTGACCGTACATGATGTCAAACTCCGCAATCTTAAACGGCGGTGCGACCTTGTTTTTGACGACCTTGACCCGCGTCCTGTTGCCGATCATATCGGTGCCGTTTTTGAGCGTTTCGATCCTGCGTACGTCAAGGCGCACAGACGCATAGAATTTGAGCGCGCGTCCGCCCGTTGTCGTTTCATTGGGACCATAGCCCATGCCGCCGATTTTTTCACGCAGCTGGTTGATGAAGATCGCAACGGTGTTGGATTTGTTGATGATGCCGCTGAGCTTTCGCAACGCCTGTGACATCAGTCGCGCCTGCAAGCCCACGTGTGCGTCGCCCATCATCCCCTCGATCTCCACCTTGGGCACGAGCGCCGCAACCGAGTCGATGACGATGACGTCCACCGCCGTGCTCCTGACCAAATGCTCCGCAATATCGAGCGCCTGCTCGCCCGTGTCGGGCTGCGCCACGATCAGCTCGTCGGTGTTTACGCCCAACGCACGGGCGTACTTGGGGTCGAGCGCGTGCTCGGCGTCTATGAAAGCGGCGACGCCGCCGGTTTTATGTACCTGTGCGATGACATGCAGCGCAACGGTCGTCTTACCCGAGGACTCGGGACCGTAAACCTCAACAATTCTGCCTTTCGGGACGCCGCCGATGCCCAGCGCCAAATCCAGTGACAGCGCACCGGTCGAAATTGCCTCCACGTTGTAATGCGGCTGTTCGCCCAGCAGCATGACCGCCCCTTTACCAAATTGCTTTTCTATCTGTGCGAATGCAATGTCAAGCGCTTTTTTCCTTTGTTCGTCCATAACCCTATCTTTCCCCTTTCCCTTACATAAAGAATATACCTGATTTAACCAAAATTGTCAACAATATAGTCATGCGCTATTTGCAGCGCTTTTTGCGCCGCCTGGCATCGGATGTCCGCCCTCGTGCCCGTCAGCATCAGCCGCTCGACCCTTGTGCCATAGCTGCCGCTGACACCCGCATACACCAGACCGATCGGCTTGTCCGCCGTGCCGCCCGACGGTCCCGCGATGCCGGTGACGGCGATCGCAATATCCGCGCCGCTGACCTTCCGCATGCCCTCGCACATCTCGGCGGCGGTCTGCATGCTGACTGCGCCGTATGTGTCAAGCGTAGACTGCGATACGCCCAGCAGCCTGACCTTTGCGGCGTTGGAATAGGTCACGACGCCCATTTCAAAATATGCCGACGCACCGCCCTCGTCGGTGAGCAGCTTGGCGATCAAGCCGCCCGTACAGCTCTCCGCCGCAGAGACCGTCAACTGTTTTTCCAAAAGCAGCTTTTGCAGGCTCATAGGCTTCCCCTCGTTAGAGACAGGGGGTTCGTATCCCCTGCCCTTAATGTGATGACCTCTGTTTCGGCGATCGCCCTTCGAACAAGCCCCTCCACATCGAGCAGCGCCTCGCTTTGCAGGATCTTTTCGAGCTTCGGCTTGGTACTGGGGTGCTTCGGGGTAAAGACGGTACAGCAGTCCTCATACGGCAGGATGGAGGTTTCAAAGGTGCCGATTTTCCTGGCGATCTGCACGATCTCCTCCTTGTCCATGCCGATCAGCGGACGGAATACAGGGAGCTTTGCAGCGTCATCCGTCACCGCAAGCGCCTCGATCGTCTGCGAGGCGACCTGTCCGATGCTCTCACCCGTGATGAGTGCGTGCGAACCGTTTTGGGCGGCGATGTGGTTGACGATATACATCATGATCCTGCGCATGAGCAGCGTCATTTGTTCGCCGGGGCATTTTTGATTGATTTCAAGCTGTACCTCGGTAAACGGCACGACGCTTAACCGGATAGTGCCGCAATAGCCCGACAAAAGACTTGCCAACTCAATGACCTTGTCTTTGGCACGTTCGCTGGTATACGGATAGCTGTAAAAATGCACGGCGTCCAGCTCCACGCCGCGCTTGGCAACCATGTACCCCGCGACGGGGCTGTCTATGCCGCCCGACAGCAGCAGAGTCGCCCTGCCGCTTGTACCTGTCGGCATACCGCCCACGCCCGCAATTTTACTCAGATACACATATGCCGCAAAGTCCCTGACCTCCACCTTGACCAGCAGGTCGGGATTTTGCACGTTGACCGTCAGGTGGTCGCATGCTTCATAAACCGCCTCGCCGACTGCCGCCGAAATCTGCGGCGACGTATAGGGGAAGCGCTTGTCCGCCCTTTTGGTTTCGACCTTGAAAGTGCCGGGCTGGGCTACGCCCGCCAGAGCAACGGCAACCGCACAAATTTTTTCGAGATCCTTTTCCGTAACTGTCGCAACTGCCGCCGACACCACGCCGAACACCTTCGACAGCCTTTCGGCAAGCGCCTCCGCGTCCGCGCCCTGCGCAGGCTCTACATAGACGGTCGCCTGCGCCTTGCTGATCTTGGCAAGGTCACCGCCTGCGGCGCTGCGGATGTTCTTCATCAGCTTATCCTCAAAAACGGGACGGTTAAGCCCCTTTAAGATGATTTCGCCGTATTTTAAGAGTATGATTTTATCCATTAACTTCTCCTTAGCCGTGTTTTAATATTTTCAATGACAGCGGTGATAATTTTCGCCGCCTCGGTCACCTCGTCTATGGTATTCATCATTGAAAGGCTGATGCGTATGCTGCTGTCAATGATTTCTTTGGAAAGCCCCATGGCGGTCAGCACATGGCTGGGCGACGGCCTGTTCGACGAGCACGCCGATCCCGACGACACCATGACCCCGCGCTGCTCCAAGCTGTGGAGCAGGATTTCCGAGCGTATCCCCGGGACGGAAACATTTAAGATATACGGCGAACCGTTGGGACTGCTGTTGAAAATAACATCTTTTAAACCCTCGCACAGTATTTTGTTCAGATGTCGGACGTACGAAATATCCGTATCCGTATCCGCTGCGACGCCGAAGCCCGCAATGGCGGCGGTGTTTTCCGTGCCGCTGCGAAGTCCGCCCTCCTGACCGCCGCCATACACGAGCGGAGAGATGCGTACGCCCTTTTTGACATACACCGCGCCGACACCCTTCGGACCGTGGATTTTGTGCGCCGACACGGTGATGAGGTCGGCGGCGTTTTTCGGAAACGCCAGCTTGCAAAAGCTTTGCACCGCATCGACATGGAAAAGGCATTTGGGATTTTTAGACTTAATTATCCCGGCGATTTCGGCAATCGGCGCGATGGTACCCACCTCGTTGTTGACGTGCATGACGCTGACCAGCGAGGTCGCATCCGTCACGCTTTGTTCAAGCTGTTCAAGGCTGATTTGTCCGTCCTTATCGACGTCCAAATACGTAACGTTCGCAAGGGTTTTGAGCGGCTCCAAGACGGATTTATGCTCAGTGCGGGTGGTGACGACCCCGCCCTTTATACGCAGCGCGCGGTATGCCCCCAGCAGCGCAAGGTTGTTGCCCTCCGTGCCGCCGGACGTGAAATACACGTCCTGCTCGGGCGCTTGAAGCGCCGCCGCTACCCGCTTGCGCGCCTGTTTGACAAGACGCTCCGCACTGACACCCATCGTATGCAGCGACGACGGGTTGCCGTAATGCTCATCCATAACGCTGAGCATCGCCTGCGTCACGCTTTTGTACTGCTTGGTTGTTGCGCTGTTATCCAAATAAATCATGCCGCAAAAGCACATCCTGATTCTTGTATTCGTCAATCCTCATTATAAAGTATTTTACTACATATCCTTCTAATTATCAAGTAAAATGTCTGCGGACGGATGACAAGAGCGCAAAAAAGAATGACGAGCGGCTTTTCACTCGTCATTCGAGAAGTGCTTTGTACCCTATTGTTGCAGGCAGCCGATAAGCATTTTGCTGGCTTCCGCACGAGTCACAGGGTTTTCGGGTCGGAAGGTGTTATCCTCATACCCCGAAACAATCCCTCGTGCTACTACCGCCGTAATGCTCGGCACCGCCCATGACTGGATGGCATCCTTGTCGGCAAACGGCAGCTCGTCACCGCCCGGCTCAAACGCAAACGCCCTTGCAGCCATCACAACAAACTCGTTTCGGGTGACATACCGGTCCGCACCGAACGAGTTGTCTTCATAGCCCCTTAATATGCCCTTGTCGACCGCCGTTTGGATATAACCCTTTGCCCAATCGGCTATGGCGCCGCTGTCGGCAAAGGTCAGGTGCGGCTCGGATGTGGGCGAAAGACCGAGCGCCGCAACGATCAGCTTAGCTGCCTCCGCACGGGTGATGGGGTTGTCCGGCTTAAAGGTGCCGTCCTCATAGCCACTCACGATGCCTTTGTCAGACAGCGCTGTGACATACTGCGCTGCCCAATGCCCTGTGATGTCCGAGAACCCGGCGCTTGCAGAAATTACGGCCGAGGTTTCGCTCGGTATACCGACCGGCGTATTGTTGTTACTATTCGACGTATTGGAATTGACGTAGAATGTTCTTACCGCAACCGCACTGTATACGCCGTTGATTTTCGCAACCGCCCTTACGGTGGTAACGGCCTGGGATACCTTGAACGACCCTTCATACAGCTTATCAGGCGTGCCGGAGCTTGAAAAGGTGTAGTAGAGCTCTGCATCCTCGTCACTTGTGGTCAGCCTTACCGTGATGGGAGAGCTGGATGTAATTGTGCTCGCCTCAATTGAAGGCTTACTCACCTTGCCGATCGCCAGCTCGACCCAGCCCGGATGGTCCGAATTCTCTAAATCCACGGTAATAGGATGACTCATACCGTCCTCGCCGTCCGCACCGTAGAATTCCGAGTCGTCGGATATGGCAATTTCAGCCACACCGATGGTTTTCCGGCTGAAGCTGATATTGGCAAGCGTTTTGTCGCTGCTGCTTTCAAAGGCTTTGTTGCCAAATGTGAACCAGTAGGTCAGCGTGCCTTCGGTGTTGTCGATTTCTTTGATACCTTCAATACTGTCCTCCGACGCCCCTTTGACGTCGGTCACCTTGACGACATCGGGGTCAAACGTGACGACCAGTGAAAACCCAAAAATCCCCGTATCCTTTATTTCGTCAACCGTTTTAACCGGGATGACAAAATCCTTCACAGTAAGGTCAACACCCTTGGCGTCGAGATAGACGACCGGGTCGGTATCCGCCGCAGTCAGATACAGTGAGGACGGTAAAAGCAGCGCGATGACCGTCATGATTACGATGAGCTTTTTCATACGGCATCCTCCTCCGTCATTGCCTGATATCCGTCCAGCAGACATGCGACGTCTTGGGCGTCAACCTTGCCGTCACGATTAAGGTCGCCGGCTATATTGGTGCGTTCATATACAATCAGCGAGGCGAGGGCATTAAAGTCTTTAAAATTGATTTTGCCGTCGGCGTTGACATCGCCGGGGTAAAATCCTTTGACCGCGACAACATCCGACGTCAGCGCACTGCCGGGAAGCGTGGCGGTGACAAAGCCTTCGCCCGCAAATTCAAGCGTGTAGCCGCCCGATACCAAAAGCACCTTCCGAAACGGTTCAAGGATGATTTCGTCGTCCGTGATTCCATCAATAGCAACGGGGATACTGTCCGCTCCGTTGTAAAGCCGTGCGGTGATGCCGCTTGTGTCCGTCAGCTCCGAATAAAGTGCGGCGGACGCCGTAACATAAGCAGGTGTAACGGTAACCGTGCCGGAGGTGCCGATCAGCAAATATTCCTGCGACTGCGACACGACCTTTGATTCGGCGTTGATCGAAAATGTATAATCCCTGCTCTCCTCGCCGGCGGCGAGCACAATATCCTTTAACAGTAGATCCAAGCTGAGCACGACGTCACCCGGACCGAACTGCTTTGGCGCTTCGAGCGACAGGATGCCCGTATCAAAGTTAAAGTCGGCGGTGACCTCCTCCGGAAGGGTAATGGTGTCGATGATGTCCTCGGGGAAGTCAAATATCAGGGTCGCGCCTTCAATCTCCAGGTCGGTGTCAAGCGTCAGGTCAAGGGTAATGTTTCCGCCTTCGGTCACGGTCATCACATCCGCAGTCAGGCTTGCGGGGACGCTTGCAGAGGATGTTGAACTGCTGCTGTTACCGCCCGAACCTCCGGCATACACCGCTGTGAAACACACCAACATGACAGTCAATATTGCAATGCTCCGCTTCATGGGTTGACCTCCTTAATAAGCATGACAATATCGTACCACTTTGATGACATAATGTCAATAAATACCGCAGGAAAATACAAAATTATCATGTTTTTGACAATGCTATGCCGTAATCATCGTGCCGATACCGGTATCGGTGAAGATTTCAAGCAATATGCAATGGGGGATACGCCCGTCGATGATGTGCACACGCTTGACGCCCGCATCAATGGCGTCGATACAGCTGAGTGTCTTAGGGATCATGCCGCCGCTGATCTCTCCGTTGTCGATCATCTTGAAGATGTCCTTCTGCGAGATTTCATAAATGATCTCTTCACTGTCCTCCGACCTTTTGATGCCCGACACATCGGTCAGCAGCATCAGCTTTTCAGCCCTCAGCGCCGAGGCGATCGCCCCTGCGACGGTGTCGGCGTTGATATTGTAGCTCTCGCCGTCCTTACCCACGCCGACCGGCGCAACGACGGGGATGTAGCGGTCGTTTGCCAGCATTTGCAGCGCATGGGCGTTAATGTGCGTGATCTCGCCAACATATCCTATGTCGACGGGCTGACCGTCCACCCTGGGCATATGCTTCTGACACGCGATCAGATTGCCGTCAATGCCGCACAGCCCTATCGCAGCGCCGCCCATTTTATTCAGCGCCGACACGATCGACTTATTGGTCTTGCCCACCAGCACCATTTGGGCGACCTCCATGGTTTGCGCATCCGTCACACGCAGCCCGTTGACAAAATCGCTCTTGACGCCGTAAACACCCAGCGCCTCGGAAATGTCCGGACCGCCGCCGTGTACCACGATGGGATTGACGCCAATATATTTGAGCAGGGTAATGTCCTCCATCACCTTTTCTTTCAGCTCCTGGCTGATCATGGCGTTGCCGCCGTATTTGATGACCACCGTCTTGCCCGCCAGCTTTTGGATGTAGGGCAATGCTTCAATTAGAATGTTAGCTTTGTTGATATATTTTTGCATAGCGACCTCCATGATTATAAATAAAATGCGGCATTGTCGATACCGAGCCCTTCATCCTCGCCGAAAAGGATGTTCATATTCTGAACCGCCTGACCTGCCGCGCCCTTAACGATGTTATCAAGGCAGGACACCACGACGACACGGTTTAAACGGCTGTCGACCGCAAGCCCGATGTCCACAAAGTTGGAGCCTGCGACGTGGTTGGTTTCGGGCAGCTCACCCTCTTCATAGATGCGTACGAATTTTTCGTCCTTGTAATACGCTTTGAAAAGGTCGATCAAATCCTTTGCAGAGGCGGTTTTCTTTAAATTAGCGTAGCAGGTCGCCAGTATCCCGCGCTTCAAAGGGATCAGGTGGGGCGTAAAGCTGAGCGTGATCTGCTGCCCTGCAATCGCTGACAGCTCCTGCTCAATCTCGCTGGTATGGCGGTGGGTTGCTATCTTGTACGCTTTCATGTTCTCGGTGCACTCGCAAAAGCTGTAATCCAGCGCGGCGCTTCTGCCCGCGCCCGTCACGCCTGACTTGGCGTCGATGATGATGCTGACGGGGTCTATCAGACCCTTGCCGACCAGCGGCGCAAGCGCCAGTATGGCGCAGGTGGTGTAGCAGCCGGGGTTGCCGACCAGCGACGTTTTCCTGATCTCATCGCGGTGCAGCTCACAAAGCCCATAGACCGACTGCGCCAGCAGCTCGGGTGAGCTGTGCGGCTCGCCGTACCACTTTTCGTAAACGTCCTTGTCTTTATATCTGTAATCGCCGCTGAAATCAATGACCCTGACGCCCTTTGACACCAGCAGCGGGATGACCTCTTTGGATGCGCCGTGCGGCAACGCCGTGAAAACCACGTCGCTGTCGGCGGTCACTGCGTCGGCGTCCATATCCTCCAACGTGATGTCCAGCACATTTTTAAAACTCGGATAGACCTCCGCAAGCGGTTTGCCCGCATAGCTTTTTGAAACCAGATGCATAATTTTCACCTTGGGATGATTGGCCAAAAGCCGCACAAGCTCAATACCTGCATAGCCTGTGGCGCCCAAAACCGATACCTTTATCATCTTTACCAACTCCTTATTCGGTAAAATTATAACACTTTTTGCATAAAAATGCAATAGGGTATTGCTTTTTTATTTTTTTTGTTGTAGAATAAGTTAACCGTTAAATACTAAGGAGGTTAAGTCGGATGGAAAACAAAGTATTAACCACAAGGAAAATTGCGATCATCGGGATGCTGACGGCACTCATTATTGTGCTCGGGCTTTCGGGGCTGGGCATTATAGAAATTCCGGGGCTGCCGTTCAGAATTACGATACTGCATATTCCCGTCATCATCGGCGCAATTTTGGAAGGACCCATTGTCGGCGGTCTAATCGGTCTGCTGTTTGGTATATGGAGCATCATCGACAAGGTCATGCGTCCGACGGCGACCGGCTTTGTGTTCTTTAATCCGCTGGTGTCCGTTCTGCCCCGCATCCTCATCGGCGTCGTCGCCTATTATGTCTATGCCGCGGCAAGAAAGCGTTTCGGGACGGGCACAAGCGCATTTTTATCGGCGATTTTCGGCACCGTCACCAACACCGTCGGCGTGCTGGGCATGATCTACATCGTGTTCGCCGAAACCTATATGCAGACCATCAACAAGCCGCCGGAGACAGCGCTGCCGTTTCTGTCGGGTGTGGCAGTGACCAACGGCACGCCTGAGGTCATCGCGTCGGCAATCATCGTGCCGCTCATCGTGCTGGGCGTTTTGAAGCTGGTAAAGAAATAACAAAAGGCGCGGATTCAAACACTTGAATCCGCGCCTTTATCATATGCTCTTTATACGCCCGAGTAAGCCGAAAAGCCGCCGTCCACAGGTACCACCACGCCGTTGACAAACGACGACGCCTTGCTGTCCACCAAATAGAGCAGCGTGCCCACAATCTCCTCCGCCTCGCCGAAACGGCTCATCGGGGTTTGGGACAGGATCTTCTGAGCCCTTGCGGTGAAGGCGCCGTCCTCATTGGTCAAAAGGCTTCTGTTTTGGTCGGTGATGAAGAAGCCGGGTGCGATGGCATTGACACGGATGCCGACCCTGCTGAAATGCACCGCAAGCCACTGGGTGAAGTTGGATACCGCCGCTTTTGCACCGCTGTATGCGGGGATCCTGGTAAGCGGACAGAAAGCGTTCATCGAGGAAACATTGACGATGACTGCATCCTTTTTATCCAGCATATCCCTGGCAAAGACCTGCGTCGGCATCAGCGTACCGAGGAAGTTTAAGTTAAAGACAAATTCGATCCCCTTGCTGTCGAGGTCGAAAAAAGTCTTGATCTCGCTGTTTTCAAGGTCGGCAAGCTCCAAATAGTCCTTGGTCGTCGTGCCCTTGGGGTTGTTGCCGCCTGCGCCGTTGATCAGAATATCACATGTGCCCAGCTTTTCATTGATCACCTTTTTGGCGTTTTCCAAGCTTTCGTGATCTAAGACATTGGTTTGTACCGCAATGCCGCCGATGCTGTCGGCGACCTTTTGCGCCGCCTCCAAATTCAAGTCCAATACCGCAACCTTTGCGCCCTGCTCTGCCAACGCTTTGGCAAACACGCCGCACAAAATCCCGCCGCCGCCAGTGACGACCGCTACCTTACCCTTTAACATAGCTCTTTCACCCTTTTTCATTGTAATAATCCGCACAAACAGTCCGTGCGGACCCTTTTCACATCATCATTGACCGAAAAGCGTTTCGTCACCTATTATAATACAAGTTTGCCGTTTTGTATAGAGCAATATGGGTTGTTTTCAATTTTTTCGCACCCGCCGCGCTTGAAAAAGCAATCGTTTTATGATATAATATCCGCAAGTGTAGGCGAATGTATTTCGCCGAAGCGTAAAAATTAAAAAGAAAGCGGGTGAATGGCGTCCGGACAGCGTGATTGATTTTTTCTGAAAGGAAGTGACGTATATTTGAATATACTTTTTGAAAAATTTAAAGAAGTATTATTTGCCGTATTACCGATTACCGTATTAGTACTGATTTTAAATTTTACTTTCACGCCACTGGGGGCACCCCTTATTATAAGATTTCTTATCGGCTCGGTCACCATCGTCCTTGGCTTGTCCCTGTTTCTGCTCGGGGTCGATATCGGCGTTACCCCCATCGGCAACCATATGGGACCAAGCCTTACTAAATCCAACAAGATATGGATCGTCGGTATCGGCGGACTGCTGCTCGGTTTTTTCATCTCGGTTGCCGAGCCCGACCTCCACATACTGGCGGAGCAGGTTTCGTCCGTCACATCGGGCGCCATCTCAAAGTTCGGCATTGTGGGCATCGTATCCGTGGGCATCGCCGTTATGCTGGTTGTGGGGCTTGTCAGAATCGTGTACAATATCCCGCTTTTTAAGGTGCTCACCGCCGTTTACGGCTTGATCCTGTTGATGTCCATGTTTACCACCCGCGATTTCCTGGCGATCGCTTTCGATGCATCAGGCGCAACAACCGGCTCTATGTCCGTTCCGTTTATATTAGCGCTTGCTATCGGCGTGTCCGCCATGAAAAAGGACAGTAAGGCGTCCGAAAAGGATAGCTTCGGTCTGGTCGCCGTTGCGTCGACCGGTGCTATCTTTTCCGTGATGATTATGGGGCTTTTTTCTAAGACGGGGGAAATCACCGGCGCGCTCGAGCACGGCGCTTCGGATTCGGCGTCGATATGGGCGCCGTTTATCCGCCAGCTTCCGGACATCTCCTATGAGGTGTTCCTCGCCCTGCTCCCCCTGCTAATCATATTTTTGATTTTTAACGCCGTTTCGTTTAAACTGTCGAAAAAAGTGTTTAACAGGATTTTAAAAGGACTGCTTTATACGTCCGTCGGGCTGATTTTGTTTTTGGTCGGCGTCTACTCATCGTATATGGACGCAGGCAACGCCATCGGCTACAAGATAGCGTCCATGGAAAACAAGGTCTATGTCGTCATCGTCGCACTGGTTATCGGCTTGGTATCCATTTTGGCGGAGCCTGCGGTCTATGTCCTGACGCACCAAATCGAAAACGTCACCGCCGGCTATGTCAAGCGCTCAACCGTGCTGGTCGCGCTGTCCATCGGCGTCGGAGTCGCCGTCATGCTTTCCGTGGTCAGGATACTCATTCCTCAGGTCCAGCTCTGGCACTTTTTGCTGCCCGGCTATTTAATCTCAATCGCACTGATGTATATCGTGCCAAAGCTGTTTATCGGTATGGCGTTCGACTCGGGAGGCGTCGCCGCAGGCACGATGACCGCCACCATCATCCTTGCTTTTACGCAGGGCGTCGCCGACGCCATAGAGGGTGCGGACGTGCTGATCGACGGCTTCGGCGTCATCGCAATGGTGGCATTAACGCCCGTTATCACTTTGCAGATACTGGGGTTTATTTATAAATTGAAATCCGATAAGGAGGGCATTGAAGCAGATGCAGAATAATTCTGAAATCAAGGAATTTGAATTGCTTTGTGTAATTGTCAATTTCGGTTTGGGAAGCAAGGTCATAAGGGTCGGCAAACAAAACGGCGTATGCGGAGGCACTGTATTTATGGGCAGGGGCACCGTCAAAAACCGCTTTTTAGAGCTTTTGGAGATGACAGATGCCAGAAAAGAAATCGCCATCATGCTGACGGAAAAATGTACGGTGGATCCGGTGCTCGAAGCGCTCGACGCAAAGTTCGGGCTGAGTAAGCCGCACCACGGCATCGCATTTACGACGCCTGTCGTAAGCGTCTTAGGCATGAGGCATTGCAAATGCAGCAATGATAAAAATGAGAGAGGTGAAAATCCGACAATGTATCAATCGATTTTTGTAGTGGTCGACAAGGGAAAGGCGGAAACGGTCATAGAAGCGGCGACGTCGGCAGGCTCCCGGGGCGGCACCATCATCAACGCCCGAGGCTCCGGCATCCACGAAACCAGCAAGCTATTTTCGATGGACATCGAGCCGGAAAAGGAAATCGTACTCATTTTGACCGAAAGCCGCCTGACGGACGCCACCACCGCCGCAATCAAAGAAAAGCTGGAATTAGACAAGCCCGGCAACGGCATCATCTTTGTGCATGACGTCAGTAGGACACACGGGGTTTATTGATCATACAACCAAAGTGCGGGGCACATGCTTTCGGCATGTGCCCCGCACTATTGTTTTTCCTCCGCTATTTCCTGCTTTTGATGACTTTTAAGCGGGTGAATTCTTCTCTTTCCTTTTCTTCGAGTGCGTTTTGTATGGCAGCTGTGATGCGCTCATACCTCGGGATGACGATATTTTTGAGCGCATTGGCACGCTTCTGCGTCTTTTTGACGTTGGCGGCAAGCCTGAAAACAGAGTTTTCGACGGCGGCAAGCTTTAAGGTCAGCTGCTTGACACGCTCGAATTTTTTATACGCCTCGTCGAGCGCCGAGCCCGTACGGTAAAAGCCGTAGGTGTACTGTTCGCTCTCGTCCGTTTCGTCGTCGACCATCGGAAGCTCGACGCCCATGACGCTCCGGAAACGGATTTTGATGCCGTCGTCCACAGGGACGGCATAGCCGATCCTGCCGATGGTGTTGATTCCGAACATCACGTTTGCCGCTTGAAGCGCATGGTACGCCTGCGAAAAGGTTTCGTCTATCTGTGACTGGATCTCCTTGGCGGTCTCAATCATTTCCATCATCTCGCGAAGCAGCACATTGCGCTTTTTATCCAGCAGCGTATAGCCCTGCTTTGAAAGGCGCAGAGAGTTTTTTGCAAGTATGAGGTTGCCCTTTGTCGGAAACAGTGTGATATCCATTTCAACCTCCATTCCGCCGCTCCGCGTCGGCACAAATAAGAATTTAACGCTTTCCTTTATCCGCGGAGCAGAGGAATAAAGGAGGTTGCCGCGCCGAAACGCGGGTAATAGCATTGGGAAGTCGAACCCGCATAGGTTTTGGGCGGCGGATTTGTGCCCATGCGGCGCAAAATCCCTTGGCAATACGTCAGTATTACTTGCGTGATTTTGCTTGCCTGAACAAAAAATTCGCTCGTCCAAAACTGCGTAGCACCCCCGCTGCCGGAAATTTTGATGGATTTCGCGGCGAAGGAGGACGGTTGGCTGGCGCCAACTGACGACGACAACAAAGAAAGACGCAAAATTCACGCAGCGGGGGCTGTGCGTGTTCGACTTCCCAATGCTATGCACGCCGCCTTCCTATCGCGTTTCGCGTGCATCCGTCGGAGACGATCGTGTGAAAGGAACTTTTACACGGTTTCACCTCATGCAGGGTAGAATTCGTCCAAAATCTTGGTGTCCATCCTGGAAAGCTCCTCCCTCGGGAGGATTTTGAGCAGCTGCCAGCCGAGGTCAAGGGTCTGCCCGATGTCACGGTTTTCATCCCTCGCCTGCGCAATCAGCTCGTTTTCGAGCGCCCTGCCGAATTGCAGGTACTTCTTGTCGGTATCGCCCAGCTCATCCTCGCCGATGACCGAGGCGAGTGAGCGCACCTCCTGCACGTTCGAGTACGCCGCAAAAAGCTGGTTGGCGACGTCGGGGTGGTCCTTCCTTGTAAAGCCCTCGCCGATGCCGTCCTTCATCAGCCGTGACAGCGACGGCAGAATGCTCACTGGCGGATAGATGCCCTTTTGGTAAAGGTTGCGTTCCAGCACGATCTGCCCCTCGGTGATGTAACCGGTAAGGTCGGGGATCGGGTGGGTGATGTCGTCATTAGGCATGGACAAAATCGGTATCTGCGTGATCGAGCCCGTGCCTCGGTTCAGCATGCCGGCTCTTTCGTACATCGACGCAAGATCGGAATACAGGTAGCCCGGAAAGCCCTTTCGGGACGGGATCTCGTTTTGCGACGATGAGATTTCGCGCAGCGCCTCGGCATAGGACGTCATGTCCGTCATGATGACGAGGATGTGCATGTTGTGCTCAAACGCTAAATATTCCGCAACCGTCAGCGCGCACCTTGGGGTGATGATGCGCTCACCGACGGGGTCGTTGGACAGGTTCAGGAACATCACAACACGTTGCAGCACGCCGTTTTTTTCAAAGCTTGTGCGGAAGTAGTCCGCAACGTCGTTGGACACGCCCATGGCGCAAAAAATGATGGCAAAGTTGTCGTTGTCCGCACCCTCAATTTTCGCCTGGGTGGCGATCTGCATGGCAAGCTCGTCGTGCGGCAGCCCGTTACCCGAAAAGATCGGCAGCTTCTGCCCCCGAATCAGCGTCGTCAGCCCGTCTATCGCCGACACGCCGGTTTGGATATAGTTCCTCGGGTATTCACGGGAGACGGGGTTCATCGGCTTACCGTTGACGTCTAAATACTTGTCGGCAAAAATCTTGCCCAGCCCGTCGATCGGTCTGCCTGCGCCGTCAAAAACCCTGCCGAGGATCTCCTTCGACACGCCGACCTCCATCGGTCGTCCCGTCAGGCGGGTGACGGTGTTGGTCAGCGACAGCGCACGAGTGCCCTCATAAACCTGCACCACGGCATAGTCCTCGGCAAGCTCAATGATCTTGCCCATGCGCTCCTCGCCGTCGGTCGTTTTGATTTCCACAATCTCTTCAAAAGAGGCGTCCCTGATGCCTTCGACGACGACCAGAGAGCCGCTGATGGATTTTAGTCCGAGATATTCCACATTCATCGTCTTATCACCTCGTTATCGGCAATGACCTTGCCGCAAGCGTCGTCTATTTTTTGCCTGAATTCATCGAATTTATCCAGCGAGTCGTTGTCTACCGTGTATTTGATGGCGACCACCTCGTCAAAGATGCCGGTCGCCACAAGCTGTGCAATCGGGATGTTGCGCAGGACCACCGTCTTTGCCCGGTCATAGAGGCGCAGTATCATGTCCATCATCAAAAACTGTTTTTTGACGGGCACGAAGGTATCACTGGCGTGGTAGGCGTTTTGCTGCAAGAAGCCCGTCCGGATCACCCTTGCGATTTCTAAAATCAGCTTCTGGTCGTCCGGCAGCACGTCCGCACCGATCAGCTTGACGATCTCGTTGAGGTTGGCCTCCTCCTGCAACACCGCTATGATGCGGGTACGGTAGTCCATGAACCGGTAATCGACGTTGTCCTCGTACCAGTGCCGCACCTCGCTGACATATTCGCTGTACGACGTCAGCCAGTTGATAGCGGGATAGTGCCTTGAATAGGCGAGCATCCTGTCAAGCGCCAAAAACGCACGGACAAAGCGCTTGGTGTTTTGGGTGACCGGCTCGGAAAAGTCGCCGCCCTGCGGCGACACCGCACCGATGATGGTGATGGAGCCTTCGCTGCCGTTTAAGTTGTTGACATAGCCCGCTCTCTCGTAGAACGCCGCAAGGCGGGACGACAAATAGGCGGGGAAGCCCTCCTCCGCCGGCATTTCTTCAAGCCTGCCCGAAATCTCACGCAGCGCTTCCGCCCAGCGTGAGGTCGAGTCCGCCATGATCGCCACATGGTAGCCCATGTCACGGTAATACTCCGCCAGCGTGATGCCGGTGTAAATGCTTGCCTCACGCGCCGCCACAGGCATATTCGAGGTGTTAGCGATCAGCGTCGTTCTGTCCATCAGGGAGTTGCCGCTCCTCGGGTCGACCAGCGAGGTGAATTCCTCCAAAACCTGCGTCATTTCGTTACCCCGCTCGCCGCAGCCAATGTAGACAATGATATCCGCATCGCTCCACTTCGCAAGCTGATGCTGCGTCATGGTCTTGCCCGTGCCGAAACCGCCCGGGACCGCCGCCGTGCCGCCCTTTGCCAAAGGAAACAGCGTGTCGATGACACGCTGACCCGTCATCAGCGGGCGCCTGACATTGACACGGCTTTTGTAGGGTCTGGGGATGCGGATAGGCCACTCCTGCATCAGGCGTATGTCGTAGGTTTTGCCGCTGTCGTCCTCGACGGTGGCAATCGTATCGGTGATGGTGTACGCCCCGCTCGGAGCGACGGTTTTGACCATGCCCGAAATGTGACAGGGCACCATGATCTTGTGCATGATTTGGGGCGTTTCGGGCGTTTGCGCGACGACCGTACCGCCAAAAACTTTATCACCCGCCCGTGCCAGTACCTCGACCTGCCACTGCTTTTTCTTGTCGAGCAGATCGACCTGCAAGCCCCGGGCGATAAACGCGCCGCTTTGCTGTTCAATGACTTTGAGCGGTCTTTCGATGCCGTCGAATATACCGCCGAGGATGCCGGGCGCAAGGATAACGCTCATGGATTTTTGACCCGAGACCACCGGCTCGCCGACTTTCAGACCCGTCGTATTCTCGTAGACCTGAACGACGGTGTGCCGCTCCCCGATGCCGATGACCTCGCCGATTAGCCTTTCGTTTCCAACGAAAACCTGATCGTACATTTTAAATTCCCTGCTGCCTGAAACCTTGACGACAGGACCGTTTATGCTGTAAATGATACCGCTGATTTCCATACGATCACACTCATATCTTTAAATTATAGGTTTCCAAAAAGCTGCTCTGGGCAGACCTCAGCTTTGTCAAAAGGGTTTCATCAATCTGCATACCGTTGTTTTTGTCCACAAGGACAAACCCTCCGATTTCCGAGTTGCCGAGGTATTCCACCTCAAAGCCCAGCTTTTCAAGCGCACTCGCATATGCCTCGTCATTTTTGACGATCCGCACGGTCTTTGCCGTCGGCAGGCTCTCTTTTGCCGCCGCAACAGCGTCAAACAGATAGGCTTGATATTCCGGCGACCGCGCAAACGCCGCCAGGCGTCCCGCAACGCTGTCGAAAACGCCGCTTATCAGCGACTGGCGTTCAGAAAGCACCTGCTGCTTGCACAAAAGCTGCTCGTGAACGACCTGTTCGTTTTTCGCCTTTGAAATATTGACCAGCTCACGCTTTAACGTTCTTTCCGCCTGTTCCCTTAACTCCGCCTCGATTTTTGTGAGCTTTTCCTGCTTCTCCGCAGCAAGCGCGCCGAGCAGCTCCGCTTTTTTCTGCTGCGCCTCCTGCATAACCTTATTTTCAAAATTGATCAGTTTGCTTTCGGATACATTCATGCTTCCCATTCCTTTCGGCTGCCGTTTTACAGTTTAAGCCCGATGGCGTCCCTGATGTACTTCGTAATATAGTCCTCCGATTTGCCCATACCGTGGCGGTCGGGGATCTCGACGATCAGCGGCAGCCTTTGGTTTAGCTTAATATCGGACACGACCTCGGGCGCAAGCTGCATCAGCTTCACCGTGATCAGGATGATGCCGATGTCAAAATC
>JAKJBX010000026.1 GCA_022706765.1 Bacillota bacterium | reverse complement strand
CAGGATTTGATGACCCCTGCAAATTCGTATGTTACAAACTACACCTATGATATTGGTAACAAATTATTAAGGGAATCACAAACAAAGGGACAGATGTCAGACATCACGGACTACAAATATGATGCCAACGGCAACACTATCGCAAAGCTGAAGAGCACTATAACACAGGGCACAGGCATGGAAGGGTTTGAACTGGGAAAAGGGCTTGGGGGCAATGAGCTTTTCAGGTATAATGCCTATGGTCAGCTTGTGAAATATGAGACCGGGGGTATAACGGCGCAGTATGCGTATAATCCTATAGGGCTGCGTACGGGCAAAACTGTTAATGATATAACGACAACCTTTGTCAATGACCGGGGCAATGTCATCATGGAAGGGGATTCATCACACACCATACGGGCGACGTATGTACGGGGGCATAACCTGCTCCTGAAAAATGCACCTCCAAAAATTAGATTTTTTGTCTAACTTTTGGGGTGCACTTCATGTTATAGGGTGCTTTGCAGTATATGCTACCTAATCGACACCCGATATCCTTTCAGCCAAATGTTGACTTGAATGAGGTAGGCAAAAAGCTGCGGCATACTCATCAGCTGACCGAAAAACGGGCAGCCAAGGTCGCTTGGCATCTGCATAAGCTCCAAAATATAGTCCTTATCGACTATTTCCAGCAGCGGTGAATGATGATCACAAAGTATCTCATGCAAAATCTCCTTTACCTTCAATTCATAGTTCGGGTTATGAGTCTTGGGGTAGGGGCTTTTTTTGCGGTCGATGATGTCATCGGGCAGGATGCCCTTCATCGCCAGCCGCAGGATGCCCTTTTCTCGCCCGCCGAGCGACTTCATGTTCCACGGGATGTTCCAGACATACTCGGCAAGGCGGTGGTCGCAAAACGGCACACGCACCTCTAAGCCGCTCGCCATGCTCATCCTGTCCTTGCGCTCCAAAAGCTGCGCCATAAACCATGTGATGTTTAAGTAGAAGATTTCCCTGCGTCTTGCCTCGTGACTGTTCTCGCCGGGCAGCCTCGGCGTCTTTTCCACTGTTTCGGTATATCGCCTGGCGGCATAGGCTTCGAGGTCGGTGTAAAACGCCATATCGGCGCTGAGCAGCTTGGTGCGCTGCGCAATCGCATGCTGCCACGGGAACATCGGCGTCTCAAAAGCCTTTTGCGAGTGGAACCACGGATACCCGCCGAACACCTCATCAGCGCACTCACCCGAAAGCGCTACGGTATGGCGTTTTTTCACCTGGCTGCAATAGAACAGCAGGGACGAGTCGATGTCTGCCATGCCCGGCAGATCCCGCGCATACACAGCCGCTTCAAGCCCGCCGATGATGACGTCCGTGTCGGCAATCAGATTTCGGTGGCGTGAGGACAACTCGCTGCTCATCCTGTCCGCCCACATCTTGTCGGCGTCGGGTTGGAAGCTGCTCTTTTTGAAAAAGCGATCGTTGTCCTTGTAATCAAACGCATAGGTATCGAGCCTGAGCCCCTTCTCAAAGGCATACTGTCCTGCGGCGATGGCGGAAATGGCGCTCGAATCCAGACCACCTGACAAAAAGGTGCAAAGCGGAACGTCCGAAACCAGCTGACGTGTGATGGCGTCACGTACAAGGTAGCGCACCTTTTCGGCGGTGTTGGCAAGACTGTCGTGGTGCTCCTCGCTGGCAAACTCCCAATAGCGGCGGATGCACAGCCCGACCTGCGAGAACCGCATAAAGTGTGCGGGTTTCAGCTCGTGGATGTCTTTAAAAACCCCGCTGCCCGGGGTGTGCGTGGGACCGAGCCCGAAAATCTCAGAAATGCCGTTGTTGTCGATAACCGCGTCAACGTTGGGGTGCGCCAGCAGCGCCTTGATTTCGGAGGCGAAAATCAGTCTACCGTCTAAGATGGTGTAAAACAGCGGCTTGACCCCGAAACGGTCACGGGCAAGGAAAAGCGACTTGTCATGGTCGTTCCACACGGCAAAGGCAAAGATGCCGTTCAGGCGTGCCAGACAGCCCTCGCCCCACTGAATATAGCTTGAAAGCAGCACCTCGGTGTCTGAGCTGGTGTAAAAGACGTGACCGAGGTGTTCAAGCTCATACTTTAATTCCTTGGTGTTATAAAGCTCGCCGTTATAGGTTATGACGTATTTGCGCTCGCCTTCACTTTTGATCATCGGCTGGACGCCGCCCTCAATGTCTACCACCGCAAGCCGTCTATGCCCGATCGCCGCCTCGGCGCAAAGCCAAAGCCCCGCAGCGTCGGGTCCCCTGTGGGTCAGCATTTCATTCATGGCGCTCAGGATTTCATTCTCGCCCGAAACATCCTTTTCAAAGTCGGCGAACCCGGAAATTCCGCACATTTTCACAATCATCCCTTTCAAAAAACAAATCATTACATTCTATATATATTGAAAATTTCAGGGAAATATTATATAATAATTTTGTAAGGAATTATTATATAATTACCCATGTGCGTTTCGGCGTCAGCCGAAAATTTTGCACGGGCGGTAAATTCCGCCGGAGGCATATAATATCGCTAATCAGGGTATTATTTTTAAAGTAAGAATTCAAATGAAAGGGATGGGAATTATGGAAACCACAAAATTGCATGTCGACGGCATGAGCTGTTCGCATTGCGCGGCAAGCGTCAAGAGGGCGGTGGAGGCGCTTGCGGGTGTCAGATCGGTCAGCGTGAGTCTCGAATCCGGCGAGGTTACGGTGGACTTTGACGGCACCGCTGCGAGCGTCGACCAAATTGCAGACGCCATCATGGAAGAGGGTTACGAGGTCGTATAATCTACTGTTTCGCACCCAAAACAGGAATAGGGAGGGAAAGCGCTGTGCCTGATACAAAAATATTGGTGGTGGACGACGACCCGAATATCTGCGAGCTGTTGCGTCTGTATCTGACCAAGGAGGGCTATGCGGTGCTGATAGCGCACAGCGGCGTCAAAGCGGTCCGGCTGTATGCGGAGCAGCTTCCCTCCGTGGTGATTTTAGACGTGATGCTGCCCGGTACGGACGGCTGGCAGGTACTGCGCAACATCCGCAACATCTCAAAGGTGCCGGTGATCATGCTGACCGCCAAGGGCGAAACCTATGACAAGGTCATGGGCTTGGAGCTGGGGGCGGACGACTACATGGTCAAGCCGTTTGAGATGAAGGAGCTGATTGCCAGGATCAAGGCGGTGCTGCGGCGCTATGACGGCGCTGACAGCGCCGTCAGCACCGTGACCGAATATGACGGTCTCTGCATAGACATTGTCAACCATACGCTCGAAGTGGGCGGCAAACGTATAGACGTGCCGCCCAAGGAGCTTGAGCTGCTGTATTTTTTGGCGTCCAATCCTAACAAGGCGTATTCAAGGGATGCCCTCTTAAACGAGGTGTGGGGCTATGAATATTACGGCGATACCCGCACAGTGGACGTCCACGTCAAGCGGATACGTGAAAAGATTGAAAACGCCTCCGCCGCGTGGGAGCTCAAAACGGTGTGGGGCATCGGCTATAAATTCGAGGTGCGCAGCTAACAGCGCCCTTGTGAAAGAGGTTATATGATGAAAAAAAGCATATTCCGCCCGCTGATGTGGCTGGGGCTTTCGGTGATATTGACCAGTGCGGTGGTGATGGGAAGCATACATATCCTGCTGATCAACCGTTATACCATTTCGTCCAAAACCAACACGATGCTGCAAAACGCCCAAAGGATCAGTGAGCTGACCGCAGCGGTGGCGACTGTGTATAACAGCCAGCTCGAGAGCTTTTACCGGCTGAACATGAACCTGGTCGCACAAAGCACCCAGTCGTATATCATCATCACCGATACCAAGGGCGGCGTGGTGAATTTCTCCGGTCCATCGCAGGAGGTGTTTTTAAGCAAGTCGATTGACATCTCGGCGTTTGACGCCGTACTCGGCGGCGAAAATCTTTTCAAGGTGGGGGTTTTTGACAGCCTGTTCGGCAAAAAGGTGTTCACCGTCGCAGTCCCCGTGACAATTAACGGCACGGTTTATGGGGTCGTGTTTTTCAACTCACCCATGCCCGAGGTACAAAAGGACCGCTCCGCCCTGTTTTCGATGCTTGCCGTGTCTATTGTAGCGTCCTCGCTGGTCGCTTTTATTTTGTCGTATGTGCTGTCAAAACAGCTTATCAAGCCGATAAGAGGGCTCAGCGGCGCGGCGCACGAGCTTGCGCGGGGCAGGTATGACCGGCGTGTGGAGGTCGGCAGCATTGCCGAGCTTGCCGAGCTGGCGACGGCGTTTAACACTATGGCGGAAGCCATCGAGAAGCACGAGCGGGTCAGAGCCGCCTTTGTCGCCAATGTGTCGCACGACCTGCGCACGCCGATGACCACCATCAGCGGCTTTGTAGAGGGGATACTTGACGGCACGATTGCGCCGTCGCAGCAGACCGAGTACCTCAAAATCGTGTCTGCGGAAGCCAAGCGCCTGTCGAGGCTGGTCAGTACTTTTATCGACATTTCCAAATATGAAGAGGACAAAGCCACGCTCAATCAAACGGCATTTGACATCATTGAGATGCTGCGTGTGGTGATGCTGTCGTTTGAAGCCGCCCTGCACGACAAGGACATATCCGTGAGCTTTGAATACGAGGACGAAAATATCTTTGTCATTGGCGACGAGAACGAAATCCACCGTGTTGTACAGAACCTCATGGACAATGCGGTCAAATTCACTCTGCGGGGCGGCGCTATCAGGACAAGCGTCAGGCGGCAGGACAAGAAAATTTATGTTTCCGTCTCCAACACGGGCGAAGGGATCAGCGACGCCGACAAGCAGTATATCTGGGACCGCTTTTATAAAACCGACCGTTCGCGCACCCGAAATGACGACGGCTTCGGACTGGGGCTGTTCATCGTGCGCAGCATCATCCGCCAGCACGGGGAGCAAATCATCCTGGACAACCAACAGGAGCAAACGACCTTCACCTTTACCCTGCCTTCCGCATAGCTTATATAAAAAGCGCTTTGCGGTACTTTTTGGTGCGCTGACGTAAGCCCTTTGCCAAGGGACGCATTAATATTTTTACATGATAGGAAATCTTGATTTCCTATCATGTAAAAATATTTACAATTTGTTCATCAAAAAGCCAAACTTTTGCGGTATCCTAATAGCATAAGATACTTCAAAGGAGACTTGATGACAATGTTTGAAGAAGAAAAAAACGAACGGTCAGAGGCGGTGGATGCGCAAATCGTCGGGGAGAACACGCCCGGCGCCCAATATACATGGCACAGCGATGATTACCAGCAGCGCACTGTGTACGGAACCGCACGTCCTGTCTATAAGGAAGTACAGGTTGCGCCCGAAAAGAAAAAGCGGGGCTTTTTCGGCTATGCGGCGACCTCTATTGCCGGTATGCTTGTGGGCGCCATGATTTTTGCGGGTGCGTCGACCTATACACAGTACCGAATTGGCAGCGCCGCCGCACCGGCGCAGGCTCAGCAGTCCCCGTCGCCGACGGGCGCAAAGCCTGTCGTTGCTTCGGGCGACGCGTTGTCGGTCGCCGATATCGCCAAAAAGGCGGGACCATCCGTTGTGGGCGTGGTCAGCACGGTCAAGAGCCAGAGCTTCTTCGGCGCGATGCAGGAGCAGGAGGGCGGCGGTTCGGGCATCATCATTAAAGAGGACGGCTACATCATCACGAACCAGCACGTCATTGAAGGCGCAAGCACTGTCAAGGTGGTGCTCAGCAGCGGCAAGGAATATGACGCCAAGCTTGTGGGCAAGGATGCAAAAACCGACCTTGCCGTCATCAAAATAGAAGAAACAGGACTTCCCGTCGCGGAGCTTGGACGGTCCTCTGCGCTTGAAGTCGGCGAGCTTGCGGTAGCGATCGGCAACCCGTTGGGGCAGGAGTTTGCGGGTTCGGTCACGGCGGGCGTCATCAGCGCACTCAACCGGGCGATGAACGTCGAGGGCAGGCAGTACACCCTGATCCAGACCGACGCCGCCATCAATCCGGGCAACAGCGGCGGTGCGCTGGTGAACAAATACGGACAGATCATCGGTATCAACACGGTCAAAATTGGCGCGTCGGGCTATGAGGGCATGGGCTTTGCCATCCCGATCGACATCGCGGCGCCGATCATCGACGAGTTACTCTCAAACGGCTACATCAAGGGCAGACCGGTCATCGGCATAGGTCCCCGTACGATTACAGCCGCCGATTCAAAACGCTACAACCTCCCTGTAGGGGTGTATGTGCTGTCGGTTGCGGAGTTCAGCGGCGCGGAAAAAGCGGGTATCCGGGTTGCGGACATCATCACTAAGGCGGACGGCAAGGAAGTCACAACTGTGGATGATCTGAATAAGATTCGGGACACCCACAAAGCGGGCGAACAAATGGAGCTGACCATCGTGCGTGAGGAAAAGGTCATCACTGTCACAGTCACACTCGGTGAAGAACAACCCGAGTAATATATTATTACCCCCTAAAAGCAAAAAAGTGCCGAAAGGCACTTTTTTGTTTTTGTGAAGCTCACTTAAATACCGCCACAATGGCGCCCAAAATGACGATATATGCCAAGCAATATTTGACTGCCCGTGAAAAGATTTTACCCTCAAAGCCCAAAAGCCCCGTGGCGGAAGCGACTACCGCAATGCTTTGCGGCGAAATCATTTTGCCGGCGG
>JAKJBX010000020.1 GCA_022706765.1 Bacillota bacterium | reverse complement strand
TCTGTGGATAACTTGCAGGGTTTAATAAGTATCTTTACTCCAAAGTTGCAATCAATAATTTATTGAAAAAGATTGAAAGGTGGTGGTAAATAATGTTACAATGTGGGAGTATCAGTTTAAATTCTTCGTGAAATAGTGTTCTTTTAAGCTAATAAAAAATGCACGTGGAATTTAGGTTAAAAACCGCTCGCTGACCTATGCGGCGGAAAATGCCTTTTCCGGCACACTGATGACGGGCAGGTTCCCGTTTTTTGTGATACACCTGAGCGTGCCGCCCGGCACGGTGGACGTCAATGTCCACCCCACTAAGCAGGAGGTCAAGTTTGCCAATGAGCGTGCGGTTTGCGATGCGGTGTACTGGGCGGTCAAAAATGCGCTGAGGGAGGGTGCGGACGAGGTGCGGGAAAGCCTTTCGGGTCCGCAAAACCTTGCGCAGGCGCAAAGCTCAACCTTTTCCGCGCCTGTTTTCACCAAGGATTACAACCAGACACGCTTTTCATCGGGTCAGGCAGCCGCCCCTTTACACCGACCGATCGCTCCGGCGGACGGACTGGTGCCGCCGACGCCTTTTATGCCAAACACACTGGCGGAGATCACCTTGCAGCTGGAAGATACAGAGCCTGAGCCGCAGGAGGACGGGACATACCGTATTGCGGGTCAGCTTTTTGGGACGTATATCGTCGTGGAGGCAGACGGTAAAATGGTGCTGATCGACCAGCACGTCGCACACGAGCGGATGATTTACGAGCGGCTGCTTACGGCAAGGCGGGAAAGCCGCCCGATGTCGCAGTTCTTACTTACGCCGTCGGCGGTTACACTTTCGGCGGAGGAGTTTGCCGCCCTGTTTGAGAACCTCGGGATTTTTACGGACTTGGGTTTTGAAATCGAGGAATTTGGTAACAATTCGGTGCTGGTGCGCCGGACGCCGGCGTCGGTCGGCGAGGGCGAAATCAAGCACCTGCTGACGGAGCTGATCGAGCGGGTCGGCAGGCCGGACACGCCTCTCACCGCACGTGAGGAGGAAATGCTCGAAATGATCGCATGCAAGGCGGCGGTCAAGGGCAACAACGCCTTAGACGAGCGTGAGATCACGGCGCTGATAGACGACGTCATCAAAACGGGCGGCGTGAATACCTGTCCCCACGGGCGTCCGCTGATGGTGACGATGACAAAGTATGAGCTTGAAAAAATGTTCAAGCGCAGGATTTAGGAAAAGAAAGGTTGCAATGCCAAGATGAAGCCCTTGATTGTGATAACGGGACCGACTGCGTCGGGAAAAACAGCGATGGCGATTGAAACGGCGGTGAGGCGGGGCTGCGAGATCCTAAACGCCGATTCCATGCAGGTGTACCGCCATATGGACATCGGCACCGCAAAGCCGACCGCCGAAGAGCGCGCGGTCGTGCCGCATCATCTCTTTGATATCGCACATCCGGGGGAGCCTTACAGTGTGGCGCAGTATTGCGTTGCGGCGCACGCCGCCATCGCCGAGGTTCACAGCAGGGGAAAAATTCCGCTTTTGGTGGGCGGCACAGGTTTATATATCGATTCAATTGTCAATAATATACAGTATCAGGAGGGCGTCGCCTCCGGTGCGCTTCGGGAATATTTCGGCAGATTAGCGGACGAAAAGGGCAATATACACATTCACGACCTGCTTTTCAAGGTCGATCCGCAAAGCGCCGGGCGCATCCATGTATCTGACCGCAAGCGGGTCATCAGGGCGTTGGAGGTCTATCATCAGACGGGCGAAACCATCACCAGCCAACAGGAAAAATCCCGGCTGGCGGGCAGGATTTACGAGGTGCAAATCTATGGCATTGAAACGGAAAGAGACACCCTTTACAGCAGGATCAACATTCGGGTGGACAAGATGTTCGGCATGGGGCTGACAGACGAGGTACAACGGCTGCTGGACATGGGCGTTGGGAAAAGCGCCACCGCCATGCAGGCAATCGGCTATAAGGAAATACTGCGTTATTTAAGCGGCGAAATCACAGAGGACGAAGCGAAAGAGCAGATTAAGCAAGGCACCCGACGGTACGCAAAGCGTCAGATGACATGGTTTCGTAAAAACGACGAAATCCAATGGGTAAGGAGGTAGAACAATGTCTAAGGGGAACATAAATCTGCAAGAGATTTTCCTCAATCAGGCGAGAAAGGAAAAGATTATCGTCACAATTTTTTTGACGAACGGGTTTCAGTTCAAGGGCGTCGTCAGGGGCTTTGACAATTTCACCGTTGTGCTCGAATGCGAAGGCAAGCAGCATCTGGTCTATAAGCACGCCATCTCGACGATCATACCGTCGAAGCCGATAAACTTTATGAGCAGTGAAGCATAGGCATAGGGGAGAGGACACCATGACGCCAGAGGTCGAAAGCAGTTACCGCAAAAAGCGTAAAAAGCGCAAAAACCTTCTGCTGAGGGTCGTTGTTTTTCTCGTGCTTGCGTTTTGCCTCATATGGCTGATCACCATCGTGCGGGAGCCTATCCGAACCGAGGTGGTCTATTACGGCACCTTGGAGGATAAAATTAGCACCGACGGCTATCTTTTGCGCAATGAGTATGTGATCGCCTCGCCGTCGGACGGGATGCTCAGCAGCGTCGCCGGCGAGGGTGAGCGTGTAAACAAGGGGACAAGGATCGCCGCCGTATTTGCGGGCAAGGTGGATGAAGCGCTGCAAGGCAGGCTTGCCAGCATTAACGAGCGGATCGCCGCCCTGCAAAAGGGCGGCATGAAGGGCAGCCTTGTCGTCGGCGACGCACAGCAGGTCGATGCAGTGATGACCAAGACTGTTGAAGACATCATTGGCGCCGTTTATCGGGGCGAGATTGAAAAAACGGCGGAATATAAGGACGATTTGGACAGCCTGATCGCCCAGCGCACCAAGGAGAGGGGAGAGCCTGTGCCTGAGTCGGACAAGCTGGAACGGCTGCTTGCCGAAAAGGCGCAGCTTGAAGCTGGAGCGGGTGGCGGCAGGGCGGACATCTATGCGCCTGTGGCAGGTGTGTTCAGCTCGGTCATCGACGGCTTTGAGGGATACTTCGACCTCAAAGACCGCAGCGCAATCACCCCTGACGTTCTGCAGGCTGCGGACGGCGTCAAGCTTGCCGAAAGGAAAAATGCGCAAAAGGGTGCGCCTGTCATCAAAATCATCGACAACTATGCGTGGTACTATGCCGCTGTGGTGGACGAGGGCTGGGCGGCGGACTTAAAGGTTGGCGCATACGTCAGGCTGCGCTTTCCCGACATCTCGGGCAAGGCGCTCGACGCCAATATCGATGCTCTGTCTGAGGTAAAGGACGGCAAGGTGACCGTCGTGATCTCGTGCAGCCAGTATGACAGCGATATTTATTCGCTGCGCAGGGTCAGCGCCGACATCATCAAAAAAACATACAGTGGCTTTAAGGTGCCCAAGTCCGCTATCCGTATGCCGGACGACGGCGGCTGCGGCGTTTACATATTAAAAGAAGGCGTCCCGAGATTCCGGCAGGTCGAGGTGCTGCATACAGGTAACGATTATGTCGTCGTGGCTGAGAATAACAAATTGGAAAACCCACTGCTGCTCTATGACGAGGTGATCGTGTCGGGAAACAGTGTCGGGGATGGTTTGGGGGCGCAGCCATGAGCATCGGTGACAACGTCAGAATCATCAGCGAAAAGATCGACGACGCCGCCCGTAAGAGCGGGCGCACAGGCGCCGACATCACGCTTGTCGGGGTCAGCAAGACCGTGGAGGTGCCCCGCATTTTAGAGGCGGTGGAGTGCGGCGTACGTGTGCTGGGCGAGAACAAGGTGCAGGAGCTTTTGCAAAAGCACCCGCAGATCCCCGATGTGAGCTGGCACCTGATCGGGCACCTGCAAACCAACAAGGTCAAAAGCATCGTCGGCAAGGTCAGCCTCATCCACTCGGTCGACAGCCTGCGGCTGGCGGCGGAGATCGGTACATACGCCAAAAAGCTCGGTATCACTGCCGATGTGCTGGTTCAGGTGAATATTTCGGGCGAGGCGACAAAATTCGGCATTGCGCCCGGGGAGCTCGATGCGCTGTTCGAGGGCATACAGACCCTTGAAAATATCAGGGTTTTGGGGCTGATGACCATTGCGCCGCTGGGTGCGACGGACAGCCAGACTAAAAAAATGTTTGAAAATTGTAATAAATTATTTGTTGACAATAAGCGTAAAAAATACCATAATATATGTATGGAAGTCTTGTCCATGGGCATGACGCATGATTTTGAGGCGGCAATCGAGAGCGGCGCAAGCATCGTGCGTATCGGGACAGGCATATTCGGATCGAGAAATTATCAAATTTAGGGGGTTTTGTAAACATGAGCTCTTTGCTGAATAAGATGAAAAGCTTTGTCGGCTTCGACACGGAGATCGACGACGAACAGGATTTTTTGGACGCCGGTGCGGCGGAGGAAAAGGACTATTCGGTCAAAAAGGGTAAGGTCGTCAACATACATACCACCACGCAGCTTAAAGTGGTCGTCGTTTCCCCCGAATCATTCGACGAGGCAAGGGATATTGCGGAGCACCTTAAATCCAAAAAGCCGGTCGTCATTAACTTAGAGGGCGTTGAGCGCGAGGTCGCAAGACGTATTGTTGACTTTTTGAGCGGTGCGGTGTTCTCGCTTGACGGCAACATTCAAAAGATTTCAAGCGGCATTTTTTTGATTGCGCCCTATAACGTCGGCATTATGGGTGATTTTAAGGATGAGCTGCGCTCCAAAGGCGTTTTCCCTTGGAGCTATTAAGGTACAAAAACAGAAACGGAGAATCCCATGGTACAGATCAGACAGGCATTGATCAGTGTGCTAGACATCATCAATTTCCTGATACTCGTCAGGGTCGTTGTTTCGTGGCTGCCAATCGGTCACAACCGTTTTGTCGAGCTTTTGTATACGCTTACCGAACCGATACTGGCGCCCGTCCGCAAGCTGATGTCAAGGTCGATGTCAGGCAGAGGCGTGGGGCTTGATTTTTCGCCCATTATCGCCTTTTTGCTGATCCGTTTCCTGCAAAGCCTGATCGCGCGCATCACCTTATAATCGGCTATGGACAGGGAAAGGTTCTTGGGGTATGCTAAAAACGCCGAGGAACGGCTTTTGCTCTCCCGTGTATACGACACGGTGCAGGGCGCAGAAAAAAACCATTCGGCTAAGACCACACAGTTCTTAAACGGACACGAGCTTTCGCTGGCGCAGCGCGCGCTGGCAAAGAGTTGCTGTGTTTGTTTTTCTGCATATGGAGGGTTTGATGATGCCGAAAGACAGGTCATCGCCTTTTATCCCGACGGCGTGCCGCCCGACTGGCACCTCAGCGTGATTAAGACGTCGGGCAGGGACATAGAAGCCCTTTCGCACCGGGATTATTTGGGCGGTATCCTTGCGCTCGGAATAAAGCGTGATGCGGTTGGGGATATTGTCATTGGGGAAGGCTGCGGTTTTATCATCTGCAAAACCGAGATCGCGGAATATATCGTCTCGGAATTAAAACGCATCGGGAATCAGCCGGTATCCCTTAGTTTGTGCGGCTTTTCGGAAATTAACCGGTTGCCTAAAAAATTCAGGGAAATCAGAACGACGCTCTCATCCCTGCGATTGGACGCCTTTTTGGGTGCGGGGCTGGGCGTTTCGAGAAGTGACGCCGCCGCATTGGTAAAGTCCGGCAGGGTGAGCGTCGACTGGGCGCCGTCAGACAGCGTCAGCCGCACCGTTGCCGAGGGGCAGACGGTGTCGGTCAAGGGACACGGACGGCTTGAACTTTTCGGCATAAAGGGTGAGACCAAAAAGGGTCGGCTCGCCGTTGTTATCAGGAGATATTAGGGCGTGTCGACACGCCCGCAGGAAAAAAATTTGTTTTAGGGAGGATGCGTGCAGATGATCACACCGCTTGACATTCAAAACAAGGTATTCAAAAAGGATTTCAGGGGCTACAACGCAGGCGAGGTAGACGAGTTTTTGAACCTCATCATCGACGGCTATGAAAAGCTCTATCGGGAGAACATCGAGTCCAGGGACAAGATCTCGTCGCTCAAAGAAGCCCTCGACCGCTACAAGACGTTGGAGGAAACCTTGAAAAACACCCTTGTTGTCGCCCAAAGCACGGGCGAAAAGGTCCAAACGACGGCGCGTGAAAAGGCGGAGCTGATCATCGCCGAGGCGCAGGACTCCGCGAGAAGGCTGATCGGCGACGCCCACGACGAGGTCAAAAAGATTTCTTTTAAATATGACGAGATCAAGCGCAGCATCGACGTCTACCGTGCCAGGATGACGGCGCTGTTGCAGTCGCAGCTTGACTTGCTTGAAAACGTTTCCGCCTCCGACAAGACGCTTGTCGAGCTGATCGGCGTCAAGGAAGCGCTCGAAGAGCTGGAATTGCAGGCGAGTGCGGCGGTCGACCTTTCGGTCGCCGGCGATGCGCCCGCCCCGGCGGCGGAGCTTGACACACTTGAAACCGCAATAAACCATACCGATGCGCTTTTGGACGCATTAAGCGGCGATGCGGCAAGGGATGAGGCAGCGGACGCTGTGCCTGTCGAAGTCGCAGAATAGAAAAATGCAGGTAGGACTCATTCCTGCCGGAGCGATAAGTAAAATCTCAAAAGAGCGTTCGGGCGCGTAAGCGCTTTCCCGAACGCAACCGCTCGCCGCACGAGCGCAGGCAGGATTTATTCCTGCCTGAGAGATAAGTCTATTAAGGAGTGATACCCATGGCAGAGGATTACGGCAAGACCTTGAATTTGCCGAACACCGATTTCCCCATGCGTGCGAGTCTGCCGCAAAGAGAGCCCGAAACGCTCGAAAAGTGGGAAAAGGAAGACATTTACGGAAAGCTGATGGAGGCAGGCAAGGACAGACCGAAGTTCATTCTGCATGACGGACCGCCGTTTGCCAACGGCAATATTCATATAGGACATGCGCTGAACAAAACCTTAAAAGATATTGTATTGAAGCAAAAAACCATGACGGGGTATTGCACACCGTATGTTCCCGGCTGGGATACGCACGGTCTGCCGATCGAGCGTCAGGCAATCAAAAAGTTGGGCATCAACAAAAGCGAGGCGACGCCTGTGGAATTCCGCAAGGTCTGCAAAGACTTTGCGCTCGAATATGTGGATAACCAACGCACACAGTTTAAAAGGCTGGGTATTTTCGGCGACTGGGAAAACCCCTATCTGACGCTCAGCCCCGAATATGAGGGCAAGCAGATCGGAATTTTCGGCGAGATGGCAAAGCGCGGCTACATATATAAGGGCTTGAAGCCCGTGTACTGGTGTACCGACTGCGAAACCGCCCTTGCCGAGGCGGAAATTGAATATCAGGACGACACGACCAACTCCATTTACGTCAAGTTTGCCGTCAAGGAGGACAAGGGTCTTTTCGGCGGCCTCAAAGATAAGGTTTTTTTCGTGATCTGGACGACCACCACATGGACGCTGCCGGGCAACGTCGCCATCTCGGTCAATCCGCACTTTGAGTATGCGCTCGTCAAGGTCGGCGAAGAAATTTTCGTCATCGCAACCGAGCTGATCGGGGCTGTGACAAAGGCGGCAAGCATTGAAAACTACGAGATCGTCGGAAAATACAAGGGCTCGGAGCTGGAATACATCGTATGCTCCCATCCGTTTTTGGACAGGGATTCGCTGGTGATCGTCGGTGAGCATGTTACCCTCGACGCCGGCACAGGCTGCGTCCATACCGCCCCGGGGCACGGTGCGGAGGACTATGACGCCTGCCGCAGCTATGACGTGCCGATGATCGTGCCGGTTGACGGCAAGGGCTATCTCAACGAACATGCCGGTCCGTTTGCTGGGATGTTTTATCAAAAATCCAACGCGGCGATCATCGCGCAGCTGCAAAAGACAAACAGTTTACTTGCGCAAATACCGGTCGACCATTCCTACCCCCACTGCTGGCGCTGCTCCCACCCGATTGTATACAGGGCGACAGACCAGTGGTTTGCGTCGGTTGATGACTTTAAACAAAAGGCACTCGAAGCCATTGCGGGCGTTACTTGGGTTCCCGCATGGGGCGAGGACAGGATTTCGGCAATGGTCGCCGACCGCAAGGACTGGTGTATCTCTCGCCAGCGCATGTGGGGCGTGCCAATTCCGATTTTCTATTGCGCCGACTGCCAAAAACCCATCATCGACGGGGCGGCGATCGCCTCCGTCGCCAAGGTGTTCAGTGAAAAAGGCTCCGATGCGTGGTATACGCTGTCGCCTGTCGAGCTTTTGCCCGAGGGCTTTAAGTGTGGTTGCGGCGGCGGTAATTTTACCAAGGAAACCGACACAATGGACGTCTGGTTCGACAGCGGATCGTCGCACAGTGCGGTTTTGGGCACACGCGACGACCTTACTTTTCCTGCGGATATGTACCTTGAAGGCAACGACCAATATAGGGGCTGGTTCCAGTCCTCTCTTTTAACAAGCGTGGCGAAAAACGGCGTTGCGCCCTATAAGACGGTGCTGACCCACGGCTTTGTCATCGACGAGGAAAAACGCAAGATGAGCAAGTCGCTCGGCAACGGGCTTCCGCCGGTGGATATCATCAACGAATACGGCGCGGACATCCTGCGCCTTTGGGCGGCGTCCGCCGACTATAAATCCGATGTGCGTATTTCCAAGGACATATTAAAACAGCTGTCCGAGGTCTACCGCAAAATCCGTAACACCGCAAGGTATATCCTCGGTTCGATTTCAGACTTTGCCCCCGATACCGATGCCGTCAGTGACCTTGCCGAGATCGACCGATGGGCTATGATGCGCCTGAATAAGCTGATCGAAAAGGTCAATGCGGCGTATGACGCCTATGAATACTACATTGCGCTGCACGCCGTCCACAATTTCTGCGTGGTGGACATGAGCAACTTCTACCTTGACATTATTAAGGACAGAACCTACTGCGAAAAACCCGGCGCCTATGCCAGACGCTCGTCTCAGACGGCGATGTATAGGATTTTGGACAGCCTTGTCCGGATGATCGCGCCGGTGCTGTGCTTTACCGCCGAGGAAATCTGGCAATACCTGCCCCGCACGGCAGGGGATGACCCAAGCAGCATCTTCCTCAACCAAATGAAACAGGCGGATGCCTCCTATTATTCTGAAGCGCTGGAAGAAAAGTGGAACAAAATTTTGGAGGTCCGCGACATCGCGTCCAAGGAGCTTGAGCTTGCCCGCAAGGACAAGGTCATCGGCAGCTCGCTCGGCGCGGAGGTGACGATTCTTGCCGACGATAAGCACCATGACTTTATGGCGTCGGTACTCCGTGACCTGCCGACCATACTGATCGCCTCGTATGTCACCCTTGAAAAGGGCGGCGAGGGCATCAGCGTCAGGGTCGCGCCCGCCCACGGCGGGAAATGCGCAAGATGCTGGACATTCACCGAGGATGTCGGCAATAAAGCCCCCGACCTGTGCGACCGCTGTGCAGCGGTGCTGGAATAATTTAAATTGAGGTGTTTATTGTGCGCAAAAGCGTGCAGTGCCTGCGCTGCCATACAACCATGCAATATATTGCGAATAAAAAAATACAATTGGGGCAGACAGGGTGGCTTTTGGGAGACTTGCCAAACTTGATCGCGGGCGCAATGGAGGCAGCTATTTATACCTGCCCATCCTGCGGCAAAATTGAGTTTTTTCAGTCAGAAAATACAGCCTCCGCCGGTACGATTGCGCAGCAAAAATGCCCCGCCTGCGGGAAGTCGCACGATATGGACTATCCAAAATGTCCTTTTTGTAAGCACGATTACTTCGTATAATATATAGAGCAGGGGTAGCCGTCCTTGACGCACACCCCTGCTCTGCTTTTTATCTATTGTTAAAACGAACATTATACAAAAAGCAACATCTGCCCCATGCGCCCGCCGCTATTGACTTTGCGGCTCCGGCTTACAGCGCAGCGTTATGGTTACCCTTGTGCCGAAGTCCTTTCGGCTGAGTATCTCGATCGCGCCGTGGTGGCGCTCGATGATCCATTTGGCGATGGCAAGCCCAAGCCCCGTGCCGCCCGTTTTTCTCGCCCGTGAGTCGTCCGAACGGAAGAAGCGGTCAAACACATAGGGCAGGTCTTCCGAGGGGATGCCGATGCCGTTGTCCTGTACCACCAGCCTTGCCGCTTTGCCCTCACGCACGGCGCTGACCCGGATGTGTTCGCCGGCGGGGGTATATTTTATGCTGTTATCCACAAAAATGCGTATCGCTTGCTTGATCAGCTGCGCATCTCCGACGATGACAAGGTCCTCGTCCGTATGGGACGAAAAGGTGTGCCCCTTGTCGATCATCTCCGCCTCACGGACGACCTCCTCCGCCAAATGGCTCAGGTGGATGTCCTCCATGCTCAGCTGCATGGAATTGTTGTCTCCCCGGGCGAGGAACAGCAGCTGCTCCACGAGCTCCTTCATGTTTTCCGCCTCTGCCTTGATTGCCTCAATGGACTCCTGCAACGCCTTTTGGTCGTTTTTACCCCATCGGTCGAGCAGGTTGGCATAGCCCTGAATGACCGCAATGGGCGTACGCAGCTCGTGCGACGCGTCCGACACAAAGCGGATCTGCGAGCGGTACGAGGCGTTGATCCTGTCGAGCATACCGTTGACCGCCCGCACCAGCTCTTTGAGCTCGCTTTGGGTCGTTTCGGGGTTGATTCTAGTGTCCAGCCCCGCCGCATTGATTTTGGCGATCGTGCCTTTTAAGTCGTTGACCGGGATGTCCTGTCCTGCGCTGAAGCTGCGTGCCGTTTCAGTCAGCTGCGCGATGGGGCGAAGCGCCTTGCGCACGGCTTTGTTGCCCTTGATGACGGTCGATACGAACGAAAACAGCTCAAACACCAAAAGGGCGATAAACAGCCTGATGAACAAAATAATGTCATAGCCGATAGGGTAGTCCCTGGCAACGTATATGCCGTCCCCGGGCACCCATATCCTGTACTCAAAATTGCGGACATTCATCCAAAAGCTGCCCGTCGGCGCCGCCGGCTTGAAGGTGCGGATGTTGTCACGGGTCTGAGGTGGTATGACGCCTTTTATCCACTGCGGAAATTCCGCGCCGAAGGGCTTGACGTACGAGGTTTCCGATAAGCGGCTGACGTATATTCCGGGGGAGGTGGCCATTTTTTCCGCATTGGAAAAGAGCACAAAGGCGGCAAGTATAATGATGACCGCATTAAAAATCAGTATTTTAAAGAAGACATGTGATAAAAACCACATATTCAGCTTAAAGACAATAGACGAATCGGTTTTTCTACTCTCGCTCATCTTTGATCACATATCCCACGCCGCGTATTGTATGTATCAGCTTGACGCCATAGACATCGTCGATCTTGCCCCTCAGATAGCGGACATACACGTCGACGGCATTGGTGTCGCCCGCGTATTCGTAGCCCCACACACGCTCGAGCAGCGCCTCCCTCGAAAAAACGATCCCCTTGTTTTCCAATAGAAAGCGCAGCAGATCAAATTCCCTTTTGGTCAGCTCGATCGGCGTGTCGCCGTAAGACGCCGCGTGGCGCTCGATATCCATTGCCACGCCGCACGCCGACAGCAGCTTGGGCGGCAAAGCGCCCGCCTTTTTGCGCAGCGCATTGCGTATCCTTGCCAGCAGCTCCTCGATTTCAAAGGGCTTGGTGATATAGTCGTCCGCCCCGTTGTCCAGCCCCGAAACCTTGTCGATGACGGTGTCCCTCGCCGTCAGCATGATGATTGGCACGTCGGAGCTTTTGCGCACCCGGCGCAGCACTTCCATGCCGCTCAGCCCGGGGAGCATGATGTCAAGGATGATCAGGTCGAACCCGCCGCCGAGGGCAAGCTCCAAGCCGAGCCTGCCGTCCGGCGCCTTTTCCACCGCATACCCTTCGTACGAAAGCTCCATCTCGACAAACCTTGCCAGCTTTTCCTCGTCCTCAATGATCAAAATACGCCCGTTCAAGCTTCCCCACCTGCCTAATTTAATTTTACGCTGCGGCGAAATCAATTCGCCTGCGCGGATGCGTTCGGGAAAGCGCTGCGCGCCCGAACGCTTTTTATTTGTCGTCGTCCGTCATCTCCGCCTTAAAGTTTTCAGCCGCATTTGCGGCGGAGTCCATCATGCCGTTCACTGGCGCGCCGTCAAGGTCGGGACCGCGAAAGACATACCGGCAGCCGAAGAAAAGACCGAGTATGATCAGCGGCACCACGATCCAAAACGCAAAGATCACCAGGAAAACCAGCACAGTCACAGGGACCGAAATGATGACGCTGTCGTTTTTCCTGACCTCAAAGCTGTTGCGGTTGCCCTTGTTGAACATCCGGATCGCCCACCTGAAAAAGCGTTTGAGCAGCATCGGGATGGTTTCCTCATTCTTTTGCGCCTGCGCCGCCTCGACGGCGGGCGGCTTGGGCTGTGCGGCGTCCTGCGAGTTGTAATAGCCGCCGCCCATGGGGGGAGCGACCTTGCCGTTTTTTTCAAGATAGATGATCGCTTCGAGCATGTCGCCGTCTGTGGCGTCGAGCGCCGCCTTTGCATCCTCGTAGGATACGTTCGCCTTTTCCTTGAGCCTTTCGACCTGTTCAAATGTTGCCATAATTTTTCCACCCTTTCCAAATTGTTATGGCACTATTATAACGGCGGAGGCTTTATATGCCATGTGAAAGCCATTAAAAATCAATTAGAAACAGATGATTTTTGTTTAATCATACGGTCGATGAAGAAAGCGCCGTACACCGCAAAGCCGAACATGACGGGAAAAACGTACCGCGCGAAGCAGTAATAAGGCAGGTGGATACTGCTCAGCCACAGCACCAGCACCGCAGGGAACCACCTCTGCCGCTTGCCGCGCTGGGTCTTCGTCATCGCCGCAAACCCTAAGATCCCCACAAGCAGCAACAGCTGGTGCTGGATGAAATAAAACACCCTGCTGATACCCAGCATCGGCATCCATACCATCGGTGCGCCGAAGTTCATGACGGTTTTGCCGAACACGTACCACAAAAAATATTCGACAGGCTTTTTGACGATGTATTCTTTAAAGCGCAGCCGCACCATCGCCCGGTCCACGGCGTCCTGCACCTGCTCGTCCGTGTTATACTGCGAAAGGTCGGCGTCGGTATAGGCTTTTAATTGGTTGCGATAGTCCGTCCCTGTGCTGTAAAACTCCGTCTGGTCATAGTAGATAAAGGTGCCCTGCAAGGCGGGGTTGCCGGAGGACTTTGTGAGCGGGATAAATTCGCCGAACAGCACGGCGTTGCGGATGATCCACGGCGACAGGATGACACAGACGATGCCTGTGACCACAGCGCCGAATTTGATCATGTCCCTCAGCGGGTATTTATGAAGCAGCCACATCACCAAAACGGCAAGCGGATACAGCACGGCGATCGGGCGAAACAGCACGCAAAGCCCTAAAAAAACGCCGCCCCAGGCATAGTAGCGCATACGCCCGGTGTCAACCGCATAAAGCGTAAACAGATAGGTCAGCAGGAACAGCGTGTAAAAGAAGGACTCCGTCAGCAGCACGCCGGTAATGTATATGCTGGGACCGTAGAGCGCCATTATCCCTGCGGCGATCAGCCCGATGCGGGCATTGAAGTGCCATCTGGCGCACAGGAAAATCAGGTACAGGCTTACGCACCCGAGCAGCGCCTGGAAGATGCTGAACGGCATCAGCGGAAACCTGCCGAAAGCCCAAACAAATCCCGCAAGCACGGTCGTCAGCCCCGGCATGATAAAAACCGTGTCCTTGTCGGGGAAGTTGTAGGTGTATTTGCCCGTCTCCAAAAGCGTCCACGCACTGCGCAGATATTTGCTGTCGTCGTTGTCAAACGCCAAATAGTCACCGTTGATGCCGGTGTTGCTGTGGCAACAAAAATAAGCAACGCACAGCGCAAAATATATGGTAACAATGGCAAGCAGCCATAATTTTGTCGATTTGGTTTCACCCTTGATGCTGAAAATGTCTTTTACCCCCTCGAAATCAAAATGGCGCCGAGCACGATCAGCGACAGCCCCGCCCATCGGATAAGCGTCACGTTTTCCTTGAAGATCAAGATGCCCACCACTGCGGCAAGCACATAGCACAGGCTTTGCATCGGGTATGCGATCGAGAGCGGCGCTTTGCTGAGGATGTAAAACCAAAGCACCGTCGCCACAAGGTATATCACCAGACCCGCAAAGATGAACGGATTGAAAATCATCTTTATTATGCCCGAAAGGGACAGTGAAAATCCGACGTTTTCAATGCCGGTTTTCCAAAGCGCTTGACCCGTCGTCAGCATCACAATGTTCAAAAGTAAAAATCCGAATACCGGCAGGCTCATCCAAAATTCCTCCTCATGCTTCTCATTTTATCCCTTTTCAGCCGCATTGTCAATGACATTTGCGGGGTTCACCCGAGAAATTATTACAGAAATATTACAAAAAGGTTTGACAATTCGCCGAATTTCGTGTATAATGGGGAAAACATACCAAAGAGGTGGTTCGGTGGATTTACGAAGGATAATTCGGCTGGGGGTCGTTACCGCAGCATGCGTCATCGGTTTGTCGATGACGGCGAGTGCGGATACGGGCTTGGTCAAAGCGAACGGCGGATTGAACCTGAGGTCGGGACCCGGTACCAATTACGGCATCATCTGTGTGATTCCCAATGGCACGATCATTAACGTTGACGGCGCTGAAAACGGCTGGTTGAAGGCAGAATATAACGGGAACAACGGCTTTGTTTCAGCTCAGTACATAACTGTCAGAATGGAAGCGACCGACCGCTCCGGCGCAAGCGTCGACAGGACAAGCCCTTCAAAGGGCGAGGAGGTCGTCGAGTACGCTAAGCAGTATATCGGTTATAAATACAAATACGGCGGAAGCTCTCCGTCCACGGGGTTTGACTGCTCGGGCTTTACCTCATATGTGTACAAGCAGTTTGGTTATACCTTGAACAGGACGGCGGCGGGTCAGACCCAAAACGGGATTGCGGTGGAATGGGATCAGCTGTTGCCCGGCGACCTCTTGATTTTCTCCAATTCCAGCCAGACCTACGGACATGTGGGCATCTATATGGGTGACGGTAACTTCATCCATTCGGTCCAGACGGGAACGCCCGTCAGCGTCACATCGCTGTGGGGCACGAACTACGGCAAGCGCCTGAAAGTGGCAAGACGCATCATCTATTAATGAAATTAAACGCCCTTTACACCATAGTGTAAAGGGCGTTTTTGTGTGATTGGGAAATTCCTGTTACCTCATGCCTCCGATAAAATCAAGGCTTGGGGCCCGTTGCACTCGGACGCCACACCCTGTTTACCGAAAACACCTCCAGAGCCCGAGGTATCCGAACACACACAGCCCCCGCTGTGTTAATTTTGCGTCTTTCTTTGTTCCTCGTCGTCGGTTGGCGTCAGCCAACCGTCCTCCTTCGCCGCAAAATCCATCAAAATTTCCAACAGCGGGGGTGCTTCGCAGTTTTGGACGAGCGGATTTTTGTTCAGGCAAGCAAAATCACGCGGGTAATACTTTGTGTATTGCCAAGGGATTTTGCGTCGCATGGGCACAAATCCGCCGCCCAAAACCTATGCGGGTTCGGATACCTCGGGCTTACATAAAAAAGCGCGCAGGTTTTGCCCCTTACGGCAATTGCCTACACGCTTTGCGTTTGTCTGAAATGCCGAATTATCCGTCCGCCCACCCCCTTGAAAATAAAAGAGGAATGTGTTATAATAAATGCGGTGCCGGTCATCCGGTTGCGTATAGGTGGTAGGTCACCCGTATTGCAGGGGCAATGTGTTGGTCGCACATTGTCCTGCCACTTTTTTTGCCTGTCCGTGTTTCCGTTGTCACTATTTTATCATATAAAGGAAATTTATGCAACAGTTTTTTTAAAATGTTGATGTTACAATCAAAAAAGCGCCGCTGAGGCGCTTTTTGATATGGCAGGAAATAAAAATTTTCTGCCATATCAAAAACATTTAATTCATTCCTTGGCAAAGGGTTTCGGCTGCGCACCAAAAAGCGCCGCTGAGGCGCTTTTTGACGTTAAAGGACGTCTTTAAAGAACATCATCTAAGCGGTTCACCGGCGGCAGGCAGCTTTTGTCTTTGCACACGTAATAGGTCGTCGCGTTATTCATAAGCGGGTATGCGTCGCTGCCTCCGGGGATGACGCGAACGTCGGCGCCGTAAGGGAAGGGGGCGTGCGTATCTTTGAGCGCACAGACGATGTGCGCCGGCGGATTGAGGAATCTTAGCAGCGCAAGCAGGTAAAAGCTATGCCCCGTCGGATAGTCGTTTGCCTGCGCCGCCAGGAATTGCAGCTGCCGCTCGGCTGCTGCTGCCAGACCGGCGTCTTCCGTGATGTGCGCAAGACGCACAAGGCAATACGCCATCACCGAATTCCCGCTCGGGACTGCGCCGTCATAGGTGTCCTTGGGTCTTAAAATCAGTTGCTCATCGTCCTTGCCATAGAGGTAAAAGCCTCCGTTTTCATTGTCCGCAAACAGGTCGGCCGCCCGCTCACAAAGCCCCTGCGCCCGCTCTAAATACTTTGGGTCAAGGGTCGCGTCATACAGGTGGAGCAGCGCGAAGATATAATAGGCATAGTCGTCCAAAAACCCGCCGCCCGAACGCTTGCCGTCCCGCCAGCTGACAAACAGCTTATCGCCGTCACAGAGGTTTCGGTCAATAAAGTCCATCGCCCGCCCGGCGGCGTCGAGGTATCCGGTCTCGCCCGTTATACGGTGCATCAGCGCGAACGCCGCAATCATCATGCCGTTCCATGCGGTGAGGATTTTGTCGTCAAGGTGCAGCCGTGTCCGCAGCTTGCGATAGTCATAGACCTTTGGCAGGAAGGCTTCAAAGCGGCTGTCAGGCCCGTCGGCATGCAGCAGGTTGGGGATACTTTTGTCCTCAAAATTGCCGCCTTTTGTGATGCCGAAATAGGCACAGAAGCGCGCGCCGTCCTCCGCCCCCAACAGCTTGATGATTTCGTCATAGTCAAAGACATAGTATTTGCCCTCGACGCCGTCACTGTCGGCGTCCTGCGCGGAATAAAAGCCGCCGTCAGGGTGCGTCAGCTCCCGCAGGACATAACCGGCGGTCTTTTCGGCAACCCTTTTGTAGAGAGCGTTGCCTGTCAGGTGATACGCCTTGACATAGGTCATCATCAGCAGGGCGTTGTCATACAGCATCTTTTCAAAATGCGGCGCAAGGAAGTAGCGGTCGGTCGAATACCGTGAAAACCCGCCGCCGATATGGTCGAAGATGCCGCCCTTGTACATCTGCGTCAGCGTCGTTTCCACCATTTTAAGGGCGTTGGCGTCGCCTGTCCGTTCGTGATACGCCATCAAAAACATCAGGTTGTGCGGCGTCGGGAACTTCGGCGCATGACCAAAGCCGCCGTAGGTCTTGTCAAAGGCGTGCGCAAATGCCTCGGCGGCAACATCTGCGGCGGCGCCGGACAGACTGCCCCCGCCCTTCGACGTGCGGCTGAGCGCCCGGACGACCTGCTCGCCCGAATGTGTCAGCGCCTCCCTGTCCGTCTGCCACGCCTCATGAATTTTTGTCAGCAGACCGACAAAGGCGTCCTTTGGAAAGTATGTTCCCGCAAAAAACGGATGCTGGTCGGGTGTTAAAAACATCGACATCGGCCAGCCGCCGCTGCAGGTGAACGCCTGGCACACGCTCATGTACACGCTGTCGACGTCGGGGCGCTCCTCCTTGTCAACCTTGATGGAAACAAAGCAGCGGTTTAGCACCTCGGCGACCCCGTCGTCCTCAAAGCTCTCATGCGCCATGACGTGGCACCAGTGACAGGTGGAATAGCCGATGCTTAAAAACACAGGCTTGTCCTCGGTCTTCGCCTTTTCAAACGCTTCATCACCCCACGGATACCAATCCACGAGATTGTGCGCGTGCTGCAATAAATATGGCGACTTCTCATGGATTAATCTATTGTTCGTCATAAACTTCACCTCTTTCAATGCAATTTAGCGTCATCACTATTTGCATAGTATAAGTAACGGCAAACTATAATATGCAATTTTAAGCAAACGCATAAGCCATTCTGATCCATTCCAAACCGCTGAGAAATATGTATCAAAATACTTTCTTTAACAAATACTAAGGTAAAGTTGACAGGAGGAGGAAAGTCATGGATATTCTCAGATATACGCATGTGTTTTATTTTGTTTTTACCTGGCTGTTTGCTTTCATCGTCATGAAACCTAAAAGAATCAAGGAACTGCTGCCTATCGCCGTTATTTCTATACTGACGTTGACATTAGTTGATGTTTACATTGTTTCTCTTGGTCTATATAGATTTAATAATCCGTTGGTTAATATTTTAGGCGCGCCTTTATTCCACTTGCTTTGGGCAGGGGCAGGAGGCATGATATTTGTCAATTATATGAAGACGGGATTTACAAAAAAGTTTGTAACAGTTGTGTTTTTCACAATCATTACCTTGATACTTGAATTTATCGCTGAAAAAGCAGGGGTAGCTTCCAGGTTAGGCAGCTATGATATTCTTCACAGCGCTTTTCTTGATTTTGCTTCTTTAATCATGCTCTTATGGATTTCGGAGGGCTTATACGGTAACAGGATTTATAGAAGTGAACAGAAGTAGACAGTATTATTGATTTGTTTGCCGCATAAAATGCTTTGTGCCAAATGCCTGCCGTCATAAAAAGTGTTCGGGCGGAAGCCCGAACACTTTATGCTGCTTTAATATACAATTTTACCGGCGATGTACGCCGCAAGGTCTGTGATGGGGATGCGCACCTGCTCCATGCTGTCGCGGTCACGCACTGTCACAGCGCCGTCTGTTTCGGTTTCAAAGTCTACCGTCACGCAAAGCGGCGTACCCGCCTCATCCTGCCTGCGGTAGCGCTTGCCGATCGAGCCCGCATCGTCATAGTCACAGGCGAACTGCTTTGCAAGCGTTTGATAAATCTCTTCCGCCTTGCCGCCGAGCTTTTTGGAAAGCGGCAGCACCGCCGCCTTAATCGGCGCAAGCGCGGGGTGAAAACGCAGTACGACACGGGTGTCGCCTTCGCCGACTTCCTCCTCGTCATACGCCTCGACGATGAATGCCAGCGTCACACGGTCGGCGCCCAGCGACGGCTCGATGACGTAGGGGACGTATTTCTCGTTGGTGGTCGGGTCCATATACTCGAAGTTCTCACCCGAATGGGTGCTGTGGGCTTTGAGGTCGAAATCCGTCCTGTCCGCAATGCCCCAAAGCTCACCCCAGCCGAACGGGAACAGGTATTCAAAGTCCGTCGTGGCGTTGGAATAATGCGAGAGCTCCTCGGGGCTGTGGTCACGCAGGCGCAGGTTGTCAAGGCGCATATTCAGGTCAAGCAGCCAGTTTTTGCAGAATTCCTTCCAATAGGCAAACCATTCAAGGTCGGTACCCGGCTTGCAGAAGAATTCCAGCTCCATCTGTTCAAACTCACGGGTGCGGAAGGTGAAGTTGCCGGGGGTAATTTCGTTTCGGAACGACTTGCCGACTTGACCAATGCCGAATGGCACCTTTTTACGCGATGTCCGCTGGACGTTCTTGAAGTTGACGAAGATGCCCTGCGCAGTTTCGGGGCGCAGAAAAATCTCGTTCTTCGCGTCCTCCGTCACACCCTGAAAGGTCTTGAACATCAGGTTGAACTTGCGTATATCGGTGAAATTGTGCCCGCCGCAGTCGGGACATGGGATGTTGTTTTCCTTGATATAGTCCGTCATCTGCGCATCCGTCCAGCCGTCGGCGGTGATGTGCGCAAAGTCCTCGATCAACTTATCCGCCCTGTGGCGTGTCTTGCATTGCTTGCAGTCCATCAAGGGGTCCGCAAAGCCGCCTACATGTCCCGAGGCGACCCAGGTCTGCGGGTTCATCAGGATAGCGGCGTCCAAGCCGACGTTATATGGGCTTTCCTGAATGAACTTTTTCCACCACGCCCGCTTGACGTTGTTTTTAAGCTCTACCCCCAAAGGACCGTAGTCCCAGGTGTTCGCCAGCCCGCCGTATATCTCCGAGCCGGAATAAACAAAGCCTCTGCCTTTGCAGAGCGCTACGATTTTCTCCATGGTTTTTTCGGTGTTTAACATTTCATCATCCCTTTCCCTAAAACTATTTTACTGATTTTTTGCCAATTGTCAAGCCTATTCGGCGTATCGCAGGGGGAAACAGGTGTTGCAGGCGTGAGAAAAGCGGAAAAAACAAAAGAAATCGCGAGAAAATACGCATATGACAGGCTTAAATCAAAATTGCCGTGGTTGAAATGAAAATTTGTATGGTGTATCATAAGTAGCGCTGTGTTAAAAGGCGATTTCGGGGTTTAGCGCAGTTTGGTAGCGCACTTGGTTTGGGACCAAGGGGCCACAGGTTCAAATCCTGTAACCCCGACCACGTCGGAGCAAAGTCCGCTTTGCTCCGTTTTTCTTTTGCGAAAGAAAAACATCTGCCCGCTCCCTTGCCCCTCCTTTTCCCCACGAAGCAAGCTTCGTGGGGTCCCCAACGCACGAGTGAAGATTTGGTATAAGTTCTGTATCGCCACTCCGACCATTAAAAAAGTTGTCGAACTTTGTGTTTGACAACTTTTTTCTTTGATATGACTGGTTTTTTCGGGCGCAAATGGTGTTGCTACCGCTCAACCCCTTTGCTTTGCGCCTATGTTCTTTGTGTATCACATTTTTCAATCAATCATATCAATGGCAGTTCCGCAACATTCTTCGGCACAAATATCACATTCAATGCACTTGTCATAGTCGATGATGATTCTTCCGTAGGGTGTGCCGCCGCAGCTATACAGGTCGTTCCCGCAATCACCACCGCAATCACAACCCCAGGAGCCTTCTTCTGTTGGCGGAGCACAGTTACATACTAACTTTTTGTCCCAAATAGGATCGTCGACCTCTATGTAGTTTATTGCTCCGGTAGGACAAGCTTTGATTGCCTTGCATACGGTTTTACTGGCAAAACATCTTTTGTCGTCAACCTTTGGTTTCATTGTGCATACCCCCATGATATATTATTTTATTTGTTTTCAAAACGCGCTTTTAATTTTCGGCAATAGCTTTTATTGCTTTTATCACCATCATTATCTAAAAAAGACAATACGGCAAGCTGTCTGTATTTTTATGTTTTATAACACATGCACAACATTTACTATGATTTTTGCACGTCGTTTTAGGACAGGCACATTCTTTCACATTCACGCAACCCATATCAATCATAACACCCCTTTTCATCCTCTTTGCACATACAATTATTATCTGTAATAGTTATATCGTGGAAAAATGATACTAAATTGCTGACAGTATCTCCGTTCAATGAATAATGCGTCCATTTACCATCCTTGCGCCCCTTCACTAAATCACAATCACAAAGGATTTTCATATGATGGGATAAGGTCGGCTGTGTAATTCCCAACTGCTCTAAAATCTTACAGGCGCAAAGTTCATTATAAGAAAGCATATTCACAATCATTAGTCTGTTTGTATCTGATAAAGCCTTGAACAGTCTGACATTCAACTCATATTTTTTATCCAAAGTAATCACCTCATATTGATAATTGTCTATATATTATATTACACTACAAATAGATGGATGTCAATGTGTCTTTAAAGTTTTAAAATAAAGAGCACCACAACTATAAAAATTGTAGTGCTAAAAAATTTAATCTTGGTATTGTATCAATAACGACATTGCGTTATAATCTTATTAAAACAAGTAGTATATGTACTGAATACAGCTTGTTAATCGCCTGTAAACCATTGATTTTATTCGGGTTTGGTGGAAGTGGTGTTACTGCCACTCCGACCTTAAGCACCGAAAACAAATTGCTTAATTCTTTCCGTATGTTTTGATGCTCCACGCTTCTTTCGACCTCAAAAGTATCAATCATATGACAATGGATTTGCCCTGCTCCAACGGTAGGGAAAGAGGCTATCTTCCCACTGTGCCGGCATACAAAGGCATTTGATTTTTGATGGCCTCCGCAAGCGCGGGGGAGGCCTGTTCCACGTTTCTCAAGACGGCGCGCTGGGTATCAGGTCGGGCCGCCACAAGCTCTGACGCAATATTATCCGCCAGGTTCCTTTTCTCCAACGCAGAAAAAGACTCATACCTCTGACCTGCTTGCGTAAAATTATCCGGGTTGGGGATTTCGGCGCGCATAATCTCACCGGCGATATGTCTGCCGTCCCCGCTGGATACCATCGATGCAGGAGACCAGCCTTGTTGTTTGTTAACGGGGATATTACGATAATCGGGACCCAGCCGATGACGCTGTGCATCCGAATAAATAAACGTGCGTCCCTGCAATATCTTGTCATCTGAAAACTCCAGCCCGGGAAGCAGATTTGCTGGATTAAAGGCCAATTTATCGACTTGCTCGGTATAATTGTCCGGATTACGGTTCAAAACCATCCGCCCGACGGGTAAAGAGGGATATTGGGCTTCGTCCCATACCTTGGTATCGTCCAAAGGATCAAACGGAAGTGTGTTTGCATCCTCTGGATTCATTAGCTGTACGCGCAGCTCATATTCGACAGCCCTGCCTTGCGCGATACTGTCATATAGGTCGCGCCCGGCGATGTTCGGGTCTTTGCATGCAAGCTGCTGTGCTTCCTGCCGGTCAATATATTCTTGCCCCGCCATGGGAATCCAGATGTATTTTACATAGCGTCGAACGCCCTGCGCATTCAGCCAGACATAGGTGCTCACACTATACCCCCGGATATGCCGCAAGCTTTTGACCGTTCCCAAGTCTGAAAAAAACCATACCAGCATATTGGTTGTCTCGGGATATTTGGCAAACAGGCTCCAAAACCGTTCCGGATCGGCCAGATTGTTCACCGGAGAGGGCGAAAGATGGCTGATGACGTCCGGCACACGAATCGCATCGCGGACAAAAAAGACAGGGAGATGGTTGCAGAGCAGATCGAAGATTCCCCCGTCGGTATAAAACCTGGTGCTGAACCCGCGCACATTTCTTAAAGTGTCCGGTGTTCCCAGATTGCTTGACGCCAGGGAGTAGCGCACCGCCACCGGCACCTGCTGACCGGGTGTTTGCAAAAATTCGGCTTTGGTATATTCCTTCATCGAATGCGTGGTGCGAAAATGACCGAAAGCGCCATATCCTTTGGTATGTATACGCCGCGAAAGCGTGGTGGAAAATACAAAGGTCTCCAAAGTCTCATGCAGAGCGGTATCCTGCAAAAGGACAGGACCCCGTACACCCACCGTCTGCGAATGGGATACATTCGAGCTCTCGGATTTTACAGGCGTTATGTTTGAACGGGAGGTCTCGGCAGCCATCGGCTTATCGCTCCTATAAGCATCCGGAGAAGGTGATTGAGGTTGACTGCGCTTGATTTGTTGATTTTGCCTGCCTGCCGAGCGTTGGGTATTCCCTCTCTCTAATTGAAACCATCCGTTATTATTATTCATTTATAACCCTCCAAAGCGTGCAAAAAGCACGATAATCATATGATACAGTGTATTCATAATTTTTAAAAATGATACCATTGCACCTGCACGCTTCGATTTCCCACAAACCGGCGTATCTGTTAGATTTTTTATATAAAAACACCGCACGGATTGTCACCATTCCGCGTGGTGCTGATTTTTGAAAATTTGGTATTGTTTATACTAAATATCGCTTGTCAATTGCCTGTAAGCTGCCTTTTTTCGGAGATGGTGTTACCTACCACTCCGACCATTAAAAAAGTTGCCGAACTTTGTGTTTGACAACTTTTTTCTTTGATATTACTGGGTTTCTTTAATGGAGGTGGGTTATGATCGTTCTGACTCCTTATGTTAAGCACAGCTTAACTGATTTACGCTTTTACCGCTCTTGTGGCTAAAAAATTAGGTGCGTATTTCCCAATACCTTCATTATCAGTGTCTTCGTATAAATCAGTAAGTGTAAATCCTGCCTTTAACTGACCGCCAATCTGTTCTTCAATTGTATGACTGAATTGAATACTGCCATCTGTTTGCATACACTTTTTGTATAATTCTTCGTGTTTTAATGGATTATACGGCAATTTATTAACAACCAGTAAGGGATTGTCTTCTCCAAAAAGATAATTTAAACCGTTATCAAGCCCTGAAAGCAATACGCCACCCTTTTTTAAAATACGATAACATTCATTCCAAATGTGTTGCACATCTTCTATATAGCAATTTGAAACCGGGTGAAATATTATGTCAAACGCTTCATCATCAAAAGGAAATATGTGTGACATATCGCCTTTGATGATATTTATTGAATAACCCTCTCGCTCAGCAATTATTCTTTCGCTTTCAAGCTGCTTTTTGGAATAATCCATGACTGTGCAATTTGCTCCTAATGCAGAGAATACAGGCATTTGCTGACCGCCGCCACTTGCAAGCCCAAGCAACTTAGTGCCGATCAATCCGCCATTTCTTATAAATGGTGAAAACCACCTTTGGGGAACGGATTTCCTTGGTGTTAACCCGACATTCCATTGACCGTTAATCGCATTAACATATTCAGCATGAGATATGGGAATACCCCATTCCCAACCGCTTTCAACCCATTTATCTATTGCTTTTGAATTAATTTCTGTATATTTTTGCTTCATATGCTTGTCCTCGCTTATGAAATTTTGCATATTTTTATTATACGATGTTTCACCGCAAAATCAATAAATAAGGCTGTCTTTGAATAATGATACTCGACGGTTTTGTAGCGTCTCATACTTTAATCTCTGTATTTGCTTTTATAAACAAATTCGATATTCCCCTCTACATATAGACATACTCCATAACCTCTATGGCGCGCTTTTTATATTCATATGCTATGCCAAGGCTATAAATAGGACTGTCTATTGTGCACAGTATTTCTTATTTTGATATTATATGACAAAACCATCTAAAACACAAGAAAATGTTGAAGCGGTACTAATGCATGAATTAGCGGCTAATTGCAAGCGTAACAGCGCAGCGTATATATTGGCGTTATTAACGGCGAGAGGGTGCGGATCATCTCTGCCGCACCCTTGCCCCGTTAATATTGCAAAGCATTTAATGACTCAACTGCACAACAGTTAAGGAGCGATTCATATAACCTAAAATCATCGGAAAATCCGTATTAATACTAACACCAACTTCATCCCCTGCTGTCAGGGCGGCTTGAACGACAAATGTTGAACTGCTTCTATTAGATATCTTGAAAAAAGTAGTGGTATCGCCAAAAATCGGTCCGCCATTGACAGTAATAATCGCATTTAGATATGGTTGATCCGGATCCGGATCAGTAGTGGCTTCAGCGTTAATCGATATCGTTACCTGGTAAACGCCGTCTTCTCCCACCACTAATTCATTGCCCGATCCACTGACTGTGACCGTATCTGATAAGGGTCCAACAATATTAAATGTGACGGGTGTGAATGTTGTTCCAGGTGTTTCGTTGTTAGCTCCTCTTAAAGATCCATAAGCCAAAACGACTTCTCCGGCAGGACCTGTCGGACCAGTCGGGCCTATTGCGCCGTCAGCACCAGTGGGGCCAGTCGGACCTATTGCGCCGTCGGCACCAGTGGGACCTGTGGGACCGGTTGCGCCTGTTGCACCATCTGCGCCGTCTGCGCCTGCCGGACCCGTTGCGCCTGTTGCACCTGTGGGACCGGTTGCGCCTGTGGGACCGGTTGCGCCTGTGGGACCGACCTCACCTTGCGGACCCTGGCAGCCCATTGCACCTTGTGCACCTTGCGGACCTGTCGGACCTACCGGACCCTCCGGTCCTATCGGACCTGCCGGACCTGTCGGACCTTGCAGACCTTGTGCTCCCTCCGGACCTGCCGGACCCTGCGGACCTACGGGTCCGGTATCCCCTCTTGGACCGATAGGGCCCTGTGGACCTGCCGGGCCTTCCGGACCGGGGTTTCCTTTGGGTCCTATCGGACCCTGACAACCCGGATCTCCCTGGGGACCCACATCGCCCCGTACTCCCTGATGCCCCCGGGGACCTATTGGACCTTGCGGACCGCGCGGACCTACCGGTCCGTGACAGCCGGGATCACCTTTGTCTCCTTTTTCGCCCTGAGGCCCCTTCGGTCCTCTCGGCCCCTCCGGACCTATTGGACCCATTGGACCTTGGGGTCCCGGGTAACCGACGTCTCCTTTGGGACCGGGACAGCCGGGATCGCCTTTTGGACCCTGCGGACCCGGAGGACCGGGAGGACATATGGGACAGGGCGGTACCGGCTTGTTATTTTCCGTTGTGCAGCCGCAGCCTTCCTGTGAAGCGCAGAACTGATCAACCTCTTTTATATCATACTCTTGGGACTTTTCGGCCTTGTGTCCATAATGATTCCAGACATATGACATTTTATTAGCACCTCTTTCTTCTTACTTGGAATCCTATATCATTCCATTATAATTATATGTGTTTCCGAATGATTGGGTTAATCGCAGCGCATAAACGCGTTCACTGCGTTATACGGTGAAGCGGATTTTTTTGCCGGAATTGGTTTATGATGTTCCTGCGTCGGAAGCAGACGCAAAAAAGGTGTTGACAACCGCCGTCTGATGTGTTAATATGTTTAAGCGTCACCGATTCGATGCCCTGATGATTAAGCGTCAAAGCGCTGGTGTAGCTCAATTGGCAGAGCAGCTGATTTGTAATCAGCAGGTTGCGGGTTCGAGTCCCATCACCAGCTCCAATACTTTTCCGGCGCACTTTGCCGGACTGTATGATTCTTTATAATGGAATATCACAATTTGCGGAGGGGTTCCCGAGCGGCCAAAGGGGGCAGACTGTAAATCTGTTGTCACCGACTTCGATGGTTCGAATCCATCTCCCTCCACCAACTATCCTATGCGTTCCGCCACAGCGGAACGCATAAAATTTACATCACACGGCGTCGTGGCGTTGTTCGCTATGACCTAAGGAGATGTTTCTTAGAAATGAATGTTAAAAAGTATTTAATGATTGTGTTTTGCGTGCTCGGCGTGTGCCTTGCAGCGTTCGGCGGCATTTGGGCTGCCATGAGCTTTGTGGCGCCGTTTTCGGGACCGGACGGCGACGACATCCCCGACCTGCCGCCGCCGAGCAAGGAGCGCGCCAACATATTGGTGATGGGTCTTGACAAAGGAGAGGGGCATACCGACACCCTCATGCTGTTTTCCGTCGACAATGTCAACAAGAAGGTCAGCATCCTTTCCATCCCAAGGGACACAAGAATTCTGTTCCAGGGTCAGTATGACAAAATCAATCACCTTTACAGCTATAAAGGAAAAGAAGACAACACCATCAAAGCGGTCACGCAGGTGACGGGGCTTCCGATCCACTACTATGCCGTGGTCGATTTCTCCGGCTTCCGCAATGTGGTAGACCTGCTCGGCGGGGTGGAGTTCGAGGTGCCCGCCATCAATAAGAACAACAGGGGCGAGTCGGGCATGTTCTATACCGATCCTGTCCAGAACCTTTATATCAGCCTTAAAGCGGGTTATCAGACGCTAAACGGCAAGGATGCGGAAGCGCTTGTCAGATTCCGTTCGGGCTATCCCGAGGCGGACCTCGGCAGGATCAAAATGCAGCAGGAGTTCATCAAAGCGTTTATCAAGCAGAAATTGCAGCTGAAATATTTCAGGATGGCGGATGACGTATATAAGGAAGCAACGAAAAGTATCCGCACCAATTGCAGCCTTGCCGACATGCTGTCCTACCTTTCGGTGGTCAGGGGCATGGACGGCGAAAACATCGTGTCGTTCTCGCTGCCGGGCAGCGGCGGCATGGCGTCGACCCGGTACGGCAACCTGGATTGCTTTTTGTATAACGTTTCCGAAACCAATGCGCTGATCAAACAGCATTTTACCAACACTCCCGCACAGTAAAGGCGGGGAATTTGCAGTATTCAGGCGCCGTCAGGCGTCGAAAAACGCCGCTTTTTCAAATGTTTTAAAGAAATTTTCAAAAAGTGTTGACAAAGCGGACAAGGCGTGATACAATAACTTTCGTTGTCGCCAAGCGGGCTTTGGTGAAAGAGCAAAAAAACGTAAAATAATTTCACAAATCGCTTGACAGACAACAGGGTTTTTGGTATAATGTAATTCCGCTCAGTGAGCGGGGAATGAACCTTGAAAAGTGAATAGCGTAGAGAACAGAAGTACAAGTATGTACAAAGAGTTCTCGTCAATTTTAAGAGTACTAAACGTACTTTTTACAAGTCAGATTTATTTTGAGCTACTCAGATGCTCGATTTAGATACCATCTAAACGAGAGTTTGATCCTGGCTCAGGACGAACGCTGGCGGCGTGCCTAACACATGCAAGTCGAGCGGGTCTTAGTCCAGCACTAAGCGCTCAGCTATAAGCTGAGGGTTTAGTGCTGGACGAAAGATTAGCGGCGGACGGGTGAGTAACGCGTGAGTAACCTGCCTTTCAGTGGGGAATAACGTTCCGAAAGGAACGCTAATACCGCATAATGCAACGGAGCTGCATGGCTTTGTTGCCAAAGATTTATCGCTGAGAGATGGACTCGCGTCTGATTAGCTAGTTGGTGAGGTAACGGCTCACCAAGGCGACGATCAGTAGCCGAACTGAGAGGTTGATCGGCCACATTGGGACTGAGACACGGCCCAGACTCCTACGGGAGGC
>JAKJBX010000019.1 GCA_022706765.1 Bacillota bacterium | reverse complement strand
CACGCCACAAGACCTTCTACGAGTGTAGTTTGTGTTCAATATTCCCTCCGCACAGAGCACGCAAACAAGCTCTGCACATCAGTAGCTTCATGGTTCATGGGCGGCTCAAAGCTTTGCCGCCTCACGTTCACCACTAAGTGACGCTCTTATCTAAGCCGTGGTATTCTCAGTAAGAACGGCCGCCTTTAATTAGGCAGCGTATGCTAAATTATCGTTAGCTTTTACTTTAAAGGTTGGGCTTTTTAAGCGGCGCCCACCGCTACTCGCTTATCCTGTTTAAATGTCCCCGTCGAAACCATTACGCCCCCAAATCTATCGGCTGCGTTCTTTGAGTGAACGGTCGATATCACGTTTTGCGTCACGCCTTGCGGCGTCGTCACGCTTGTCATACAGCTTTTTGCCCTTTGCCAGCGCAATCTCCACCTTGACCCGTGAGCCTTTGAAATACACCGACAGCGGAATGATGGAGAACCCTTGCTGCATCGACTGCCCCAGCAGCCTGTTGATCTCGCTCTTATGCAGTAAAAGCCGCCTGTGTCTAAGCGGGTCTTTGTTGAAGACGTTGCCCTTTTCATACGGGCTGACGTGCATGCCCTTGACAAACATTTCACCCCTGTCGACCGACGCATAGCTGTCCTTTAAATTCACCTTGCCCTGACGGATGCTTTTGACCTCGGTGCCGAAAAGCTCGATGCCTGCCTCGATGGTGTCCTCTATGAAATAATCATGCCTTGCCTTTTTGTTTTGAGCGACGACCTTTATGCTGTCGCTGCGGCTTTTTTGCTGTTTTTCCATCTGTATTTTTTTTCACCTCTTTTTTCTTAGGGGTCACGTCGACCGGCACGAAGTCGATCTGCTTTAAATCCACATTGACCTTCGCAAGCCGGACACGGATCTTTTCACCCATATAATACGTCCTGCCGCTGCGTCTGCCTGTTAAGGACATCGTCTGTTCGTCATAGACATAGTAGTCGTCGTCTAAGTCGACCATCCGAATAAGCCCTTCGACGGTATTGGGGAGCTGAACGAACAGCCCGAAGGAGGTAACGGAGGAGATGAAGCCGTCGAACTCCTGTCCGACCTGCCCCTGCATATACTCGCACATCTTATAGGCGACCCAGTCACGCTCCGCCTCGGTTGCGGCGACCTCGGTTTCCGAAGACTGCTCTGCAGCGTCCTTGGTGAGCTTGACGTAATACGCAATACGTTTTTCGTCAAGCCTGCCTGTGAGCCACTCACGCAAAATCCTGTGCACCATCAGGTCGGGATAGCGGCGGATGGGAGAGGTGAAGTGGCAGTAATACTCTGCTGCAAGCCCGAAATGTCCGAGGTTTTCGTTACTGTACCGCGCCTTCATCAGCGAGCGCAGCATCATCGTGCTGAGCATCACCTGTTCGGTTGTGCCTTTGATTTTAAACAACAGGTTCTGCATTGCCTTGGGGCTGATTTTTGCGCCCGTTTTGAACTTGTAGTTCATGTTACGCACCAGCGTTGCAAAGCGCTCGATCTTATCAGGGTCGGGGCTTTCGTGCACCCTGTACACCAGGGGCAGTTCCAGCCTGAACATGTGCCGTGCGACGGTTTCGTTGGCTGCCAGCATGAATTCTTCGATCATCTTATTCGAGATGGTGTGCTCATAGATCTTGATGCCGACGGTGTTGCCGTCCTCGTCGGTCAGTACCTTCGGCTCGGGGAAATCAAAGTCGATGCTGCCCCGTCGGGAACGCTTATCGCGCAGAATCAGCGCAAGCTCACGCATCAGCTCAAAGGTGGGGATGAGGTCGACGTATTGGCTCCTTGCCGCCATATCGCCGCTCAGCACCTCGGTCACGGCGGTATAGGTCATCCTTGCACTGCTTTTGATCACGGTTTCGGCAATCTCGTAGCTGACCACGCCGCCGGTTTGGTCGATTTCCATAAAGCACGAAAGGGTCAGTCTCGGCTTGTGGGGGTTCAGGCTGCACAGCCCGTTTGACAGCTTCTTAGGCAGCATCGGTACGACCTGATCCACAAGGTAGACGCTGGTTCCCCGGTTATACGCCTCTAAGTCGAGCTCCGAGCCCTCCTTGACGTAATAGCTGACATCCGCAATATGCACGCCAAGCATGTAATGCCCGCTTGTGAGGCGTGAAATGCTGATGGCATCGTCTAAATCCTTGGCGTCCTCGCCGTCAATGGTTACGATGGTCATGTCCGTCAGGTCCTTGCGTCTGGCAATCTCCCGTTCGGGAATCATGTCCGGTATTGCGCTGACCTCATCGGTCACGGCAAGCGAAAACGTCTGAGATAAGCCGTATTGGCTGAGCAGTTCTTTAAAGTCCGTATCAATCACCCCTTTAATCGTGTATACCGTTTTACTTCTCCGGTTCCTGTATTTCTTAGAAAAAAAGCCGCCAATGCAGGCGGCTTTTGATTTGGTTTATTTAAAGAACGCAAGGATTATCGAGGTGATAAGAAATACCACAGCAGCGACGGTTGTCAGCTTGCTGAGAAGCGCGTCAATCGTGCGCCCCTTATTCTTGCCGAAGAACGTTTCGGCGCCGCCCGCGATAGAGCCTGATAAACCATAAGATTTGCCCGACTGTAAAAGTACGATGACAATCAGTGCAACCGCAACAACTATATGCAATATTGTAACCACTGTACCCATTGAGATATTCATCCTCCCTAAAATTGTTCTTACGCCTCACATATTATATCATAGATTTTGAAAAAGTCTATGATATAATTGCGCATCGCCGTTTCCGAGCGGTTTTTGCGAGGAAAAATTCGGCGGCGCAATAAATTCCACGCGGAGCGTATAATATTCGCTTGCGAATATTATATCACAGCAAAGCATAAAATGCAACAGATATTTGTGACGGTATAGGTACCGACACCCCCATGGTTGGGGGGTCAGTACTGGCGCGCTGTAGAGGACTCGAACCTCTGACCTACTGATTCGTAGTCAGTCACTCTATCCAACTGAGCTAACAGCGCAACTGCCTATATAGGATAACACATCACTTTTCAAAAATCAAGTACTTTTTGTGAATTTTCAAAATTCCGCTGATTACCATTGAAATAGCGGCTGAAAAAGTGTATAATGAAACAGAGAATTTAAAAGGAGACATACATATGAAGCGAATAATTCCGGCACTGCTGTGCCTTGTGATAGCCGCCTCCGGCATTTCGGTCGGCGGAGCGAACATATACGATACCAAGACCGAGACAATCCTGACGGACGGTGTCGTCCAGACGCGGCATTACAGGTTCACCGACAACGGGTGGTATAAGATATACACCGTCAGGATTGACCTGAATAACAGCTTTCTCGGCTTAAAGACACTGACCTCAAACAAGGGCGTGCACACCCGTGAGAACGTGTTGGAGCTTGCTAAGCAGCACAATGCGCTTGCCGCCGTCAACGCCGATTTTTTTCAGCCGTCGGGCAGCGATGCGACAAAGGCGAGCGCCATCGGCGTGGTGGTGGATAACGGCAGGATGCTGACCTCCCCTGCACGGGGGAAGAGCATGGCGACGGCGGCGATGGATTTTGAGAACACCGTTACCATGGGTCTTTGGGATCAGTATATGAATGTTGAGGCACCCAACGGCGCCACCCGCCAAATCATCCACGTTAACAAATACTTCGACGAGGGCGGTTTGGTGCTGTATAACAGTGAATGGGAAGCCAACACCCCCGGAGCGCCTGGCGTATGCACCGAGATGATTGTGACCGACGACACGGTTGCGGAGTTCCGGCAGGGGGAGGCGGGGAAGCCCTACCCCGAAAATAGCTATGTGATTGCGTCCACGGACTATGACACCTTTTTGACCGACAACTTTTCCGTTGGTGATGCAGTGAAGGTTGATACGTGGTTTTCACCCAACCCCGAAGCCTATAAGATGGCGGTCGGCGGCGGAACGCTGCTGCTCAGCGAGGGCAAGGACGCACCCGTGACCCATAACATTTCCGGCACCCACCCGAGAACCGCTATGGGTGTCGACAAAAGCGGCAAGATCGTTTATCTTGTGGCGGTGGAAGGCAGGCAGACCTATTCGGCAGGCATGACGCTTTCCGAGATGAGAAATTATATGCGAGAGCTTGGCTGCTACTATGCCATCAATTTTGACGGCGGCGGGTCTACCACACTGGTGTCCAAGACTCCGCTCGAAAATATCCTGTCACTTAAAAACAAGGTGTCGGACGGCGCTATGCGCAGGGTGACCAGCGCCGTCGGCGTCATGCTGAACGTGCCCCTCGAGGAGCTCGCCAGCGGCAAACCTGCCGTCGGCAAGCCTGCCGTGCTGGACATGGCCGGCAGCGATACGGTCTACTATGCGGATGCCGAATACACATTCACCCCGAGGGTGTATGACCGGTACTATCGCAGCCTGGATTTTGATGCGGGTGAAGTCAACTATTCCGTCAGCGGTATTGACGGCTATTTCAGCGGCAACACGCTGCATACCAACAGCAGCGGAAACGCCCAAATAACAGCGAAGTATAAAAACCTTACGGCAGCCGTCAATATTTATGTCAAGCCCAAAAAGGAGGAGGGGGACAGCGATGCCATGCGCCTGCCGCCCGACGCCGAAACAAAGGGAACAAGGATTGCCGTACTCGGAAACACAAATTACACCACAATTCTCGGCAAGCTGTATGCCTACCGTATGGTGAATAAAGCGGCAGCGTTGTCTGACACCATGGCTTTTTTGGGCAGCGTGCGCCAGGACGTGTCGGAACAGACCGGCAGGCCGAAGATTTACGGTGAATACTACTACGCCGCCTATAAGCAGGACAATGTCATCATCCAGCTGAACAATAAAAGCGGCGGACTGCGAAAGTCCGACGCCGAGCAGTGGATCCGCTTTTTAGAACAGATGGATAATACCGGAGTGAAAAATGTCGTCATCACGATGAGCCAGCCGCCGAATGCGGCAGGTTTCCCCGATGCGGACGAGCTTGCGCTGTTTAAGCGGCTTTTGGAAGAGAAGCTGGTCGACAAGGGCAAGAATGTTTTTGTCGCCTATGCCGACAATAAAAATTCCGTTTTCATCGAAAACGGAATCAGATACATCGGAATAAAAGGAATTTCAGATGTAAAGGCAACTGACTTTACATCACTTAAAGCATGTACATACCTGCTGATTTCATCGGACGGCGACACGGTAAACTATCAGCTTAAACCTATTTTGTAATCGGTTTATCCGACGCTATTAAAATGCCGATGGCTTGAACGGCGGTCCTGATGGCGCCATCCATATCGTGCACCTCGGGATTGGGCAGTCCCGCCTTGGTGCGCTCTTGGTTCCACACGACCGACAACACGCCTCCGCACCTTGCCCTAAGGATGGACGACACGATGAAGATGGCGGCGCACTCCATTTCGGAAGCGATGCAGCCGCATTTTATCCAGGCGTCCCACCGGTTTTCAAGCTCTGTGCCGACAGGCATACGTGACGGGCTGTGCTGACCGTAAAATGAATCCTTGCTTTGTACGACACCGATGTGGCGTCGTATTTTTTCTGTTTTGGCTGCCAGTGCCAGTGCCTGTATTATATCATAGTTTGCGACCGCCGGGTACTCGATGGGAGCGTATTCCCTCGACGTGCCTTCCATGCGGACGGCTGCCGTTGCGATCACGATGTCGCCGCCGGCCACCTCGGTCTGCATGCCGCCGCAGGTACCGACACGGATGAAGCTGCGCACACCCGCCGCATACAGCTCCTCGACGGAAATGGCGGCGGAAGGACCGCCGATACCCGTTGAGGTGACCAAGACGTTTTCGCCGTCGGTTTTCCCGCGCCAGGTGCGGTACTCCCTGTTTTCGGCGAAGAAATGCGGGTCGTCCAAGTATCGTGCAATGCACTCCACCCTGCCCGGATCGCCCGTCAGAATGGCATATTTGGCGTTAGGACTTTCGGTAAAGCCGATGTGGTATGAGGGATTCATTTGTCATCGCCCCTTCCCTTAAGCGCAAAAGCGTTCGGCAAAAGCTGCGCGAGGGTGTATACTTGATAATTGCCCTTTTCGTTGGCGCAAAGGATTTCAAAATCGTCTGAGGTAAATTCGCTGATGGTCTGGCGGCAGATGCCGCAAGGGGACGCAGGCGCATCGCCAGAGGCGCAGACCGCCAGCTTCACAAAATCTGTTTTGCCCTCCGAGATTGCCTTGGCAAGCGCCGTGCGTTCGGCGCAAATCGTTGCGCCGTATGAGACGTTTTCAATGTTGCAGCCCGTGACGACGCTGCCGTCCCTGCACAGCAGCGCGGCGCCGACACGATAGCCCGAATACGGCGCATAGGCAAGCGCACGCATACCGCACGCAAGGTCAACCAGCTCACGATCAGTCATCAAAATCCACCTCCAATCCCACAGGGCAATGGTCGCTGCCGAAAATATCGTCATAAATTTCCGCCGATTTCACACGGCTTATTATACGCTCGGAGGTCAAAAAATAGTCAATGCGCCACCCCGCATTGTTTTTGCGGGCGCTGAACATATACGACCACCAGGTGTAGACGCCTTCCCTGTCGGGATAGAAATGACGGTAGGTGTCCACAAAGCCCTTGCCAAGCAGCGCGGTGAACTTGGCGCGCTCCTCGTCGGTAAAACCGGCATTTTTGTGGTTGGTCTTGGGGTTTTTCAGGTCGATGTCGTTGTGCGCCACATTCAAATCGCCGCAGACGATCACGGGCTTTTTGGCGTCCAGCGCTTTTAAGTACCCGGCGAAAGCGTTCTCCCAAACCATCCTGTAATCCAGCCTTGCAAGCTCGCGCTGTGAGTTGGGGGTATAGACGGTCACGAGATAATATTTGTCAAATTCAAGCGTAATCACACGTCCTTCGGTGTCATGCTCCGGGATGCCGATACCGTAGGACACCGACAGCGGCATATGCCTGGTAAACACGGCGGTTCCTGAGTAGCCCTTTTTCTCGGCACTGTTCCAGTATTGTTTGTAGCCGGGCAGGATTATTTCCGCCTGTTCCGGCTGCATCTTGGTTTCCTGAACACAAAAGACGTCGGCGTCCGCTGCGCCGAAATAATCCATGAAGCCGCTTTTGAGGCAGGCCCTAAGACCGTTGACGTTCCAAGATATGAATTTCAAATCATTCCGCCTCCTGTTTTTTCTTAAATATAGGATAATCATACCGCAGCATTGCCGCAATCAGCGATGTCGCTGAAAGGACGTCGGTCATCATGCCCGCAATGGACATGTTGAAAAAGTTATAGGTAAACCAGCAGGGCGTCGCAAAAATCAAAATCCGGCGTATTTTTTTCGGGTTTTTCATCCAAAGCCCGACGGTCTGCAAAATCACCGCCATGGCGGGGAATATGCTGAAAATATTTTTATAGGTGGCGGCGCTTGCGATCACATAAAGCGCAATCAAAAAGTAGAGCAACGCCCTGCTTTGCGTCCCTTTGCCCTGCGTTTTATAGAAAAGGATGTTCCTGACGATGCCAACAATGTTCACCACCATGCCCGTCATTGCGCCGAGCAGATACATATGTACGGAAAAGAACGTTGCGGCGACCATCTGAAAGCGCAGTATGCGCTTTCGGGTATTCTGCTGAAACGAGATGACCGCAAACAGCAGCCCGAAGCCGCCGACGATTTGTGCGATAATAAAGGTCATAGCATCCTCCAAGGGTAATGTATTCTCTTTATTATATCAGATGTTTTCTGAATTTTCCACATAAACTTACCATATTTTTATCCAAGGGGGCTGTGATCACCGGTTACATTTCGGTGCGCCGGCGTGATGCTTTGTCAAGGAACCCTGCGCCGGATAAAAAATTTCAAACAAAATTTACGAAAATCACTTTATATTTTATCCAAACAGTGGTATAATAATGAAAACGCACCCTGCTGCGCTTTTTTGGGGTGCCCGCAAGTCATTCATTAAAAACAGTAACAAAATGAGGTGGAAGGATATGAGAAAAGTAAGGTACGCAAATGTCAGCGGCACGCCTAACAGACGTAAAAATGTTATCATGGTGGCAGTCGCACTGGTCTTGTTGATCCTGATATTTTCGCTGGCGTTCATCATCACCTATAACGTAATGAGGGGCGGCAAAACAGCCGACAGTGACGCTGCCGGCACACCCTCGACCGCAGTGACCGACAACGGCGGCAGTCTGCCTTCCGAGGTATCGGAGCTACGGCAGATTATCGAGGCGCAAAAAGAGCAGATTGCGGAGCTTGAAGCGCAGATAGAAAAGTATAAGGCGCTGGTTGAAATCAGCAATACGCCGAGCAGCACGCCGACACCGAAGCCGAGCGTGTCGCCAACCCCCAAACCCTCGGCAACTCCTGTGCCTTCGCCCACGCCTAAGCCGTCCCCGACGCCGGACACATCCGAAACACCCAAACCGACTTCCACACCTACCTCGACGCCTGCGTCGTCGCCGACGCCCAAGCCGACGGCAACGCCTGATAATGGCGGCGACATCGACGGCATATGACGCATACCAAACGCTTTGCGGCTGTGGCTTTGGTATCAGCCTTACTGCTGTCTGCCGCATATGCGGACAATGACACCTTAGACGCCTATTTCGGCGGCGCAAGCTATCATAATGTGAATTTTACCGACATCGATGAGCCTGCATGGGCGACCGACGCCATACGGGCGCTGGCGCAGTACGGCGTGATTTCGGGGGAGCCGGCGTATTTTCATCCCAATGACGCCGTCACACGTGCGCAGCTGGTGAAAATAATTGTGCTTGCATTCGGGCTTTATGACGAAACCGCCGGGTGCGGCTTTGCCGATGTGCCGCCCGGCAGTTGGCAATACCCTTATATTGCGAGTGCGCAAAAGCTGGGCATCGCATCGGGCATGAGCAAGGATTATTTCGGCGAGAGCGAGTCCGTCACCCGGGAGCAGCTTGCGACGATGGTCTATAACACGATGGTTTACTTAGGCATCACCCTGGATGCGCAGACGCCGGTTGTCTTTGCCGATGAAGGCAGCATTTCGGAGTATGCGGCTGTTCCCGTGCGTATGCTGTCCGCCGCAGGGGTGATTTCCGGCGACCAAAACCGGATGTTTGACCCGAAAAATCATGCGACCAGGGCGCAGGTCTGCAAAATAATTTACACAATATTATTAAAAAACCCTTGATATATTCATGTATATGGTATAAAATATCAAGGGTTAAATTTTTGACAAATGATTATCAAATTTAGGAAGGTGTAAAAAATTGAACAAAAAGACAGTCAAAGACGTCAGCGTAACGGGCAAAAAAGTCTTGGTAAGATGCGATTTTAACGTGCCGCTCGACGACAACAAAAACATCACCGACGAGAACAGGCTCCTCGGCGCGCTCCCGACCATCGCATACCTGATCGAAAACGGCGCAAAGGTCATCTTATGCTCACACCTCGGACGTCCGAAGGGCGAATTCAATATGAAATACAGCCTTGCGCCGATTGCGAAAAGGCTTTCGGAGCTTTTGAAAAAGGACGTTAAAATGGCGTCCGACGTCATCGGCGACAGCGCAAAATCCTTGACGTCCGCTATGCAGGACGGCGATGTCGTGCTGCTTGAAAATGTGCGTTTCCATAAGGAAGAGGAGAAGAACGATCCCGAATTCTCAAAGCAGCTTGCGTCGCTTGCCGAAATCTATGTCAACGACGCGTTCGGTACGGCGCACAGGGCGCATTCCTCGACCGCAGGCGTTGCGGATTATCTGCCCGCAGTGTGCGGCTTCCTCATCCAAAAGGAAATTGAAATCATGGGCGGCGCGCTCACCTCGCCCCAGCGCCCGTTTGTGGCAATCCTGGGCGGCGCAAAGGTTTCAGACAAGATCGGCGTCATCGAAAACCTCCTCGACAAGGTGGACACTCTGATTGTCGGCGGCGGCATGGCATATACATTCTTAAAGGCGCAGGGCATGAATATTGGCAAATCGCTGTGTGAGGAGGATAAGCTGGAGCTTGCCAAATCACTGGTTGAAAAGGCAAAGGTCAAGGGTGTGAACTTCCTGCTGCCTGTCGATACGACGATTGCTTCCGAGTTCAAGGCGGACGCCGAAAGTAAAATCGTTCCGTCCGACGCCATTCCCGACGACTGGATGGGTCTTGACATCGGCGCTGAAACCGTTGACAGGTTTACAGCGGCGCTCAAAGACGCCAAAACGGTCATTTGGAACGGTCCTATGGGCGTTTTCGAGTTTGAGAAATTTGCAAACGGCACCAGGAAGGTTGCCGAAGCGGTGGCAAATGTAAACGGAACAACGATCATCGGCGGCGGCGATTCTGCGGCGGCAGTGGAGCAGCTGGGCTTCGCCCCGAGGATGACGCATATATCGACCGGCGGCGGCGCTTCCCTGGAATATTTGGAGGGTATCGAGCTGCCGGGTATCGCATGTCTTAACGATAAATAGACAAATCGGGAAGGAATGGTTATCACAATGGCAAGGAAAAAAATCGTAGCCGGAAACTGGAAGATGAACAAAACATCAATCGAGGCAAAGCAGCTTGTTTCGGAGCTGATCCCGCTGGTGGAGGGCGCTGACGTCGACGTCGTCGTATGCACGCCGTTTACTGCGCTCTGTACTGCGGCGGAGGCTTTGGCGGGCACGCCGATTGCGGTCGGGGCGCAAAACCTGCATTTTGAAGAAAAGGGCGCGTTCACCGGTGAAATCTCGGCGGATATGCTTTTGGCGCTCGGTGTGAAATACGTCATCATCGGGCACTCGGAGAGAAGACAGTATTTCGCGGAGACCGACGAAACAGTCAACAAGAAGATAAAAACCGCGCTGGCAAAGGGTCTTGTGCCCATCGTTTGCTGCGGTGAGAGCTTAGAACAGCGTGAGCTGGGCGTCACGAGCGAGCTGGTGCGCTCACAGATCAAGATTGCCTTTTCGGGCGTCACCGCCGAGCAGATGAGGGGCATCGTGATTGCGTACGAGCCGATTTGGGCGATCGGGACGGGCAAGACCGCAACCGCCGAACAGGCGAATGAGGTGTGCGCCGTCATCCGAAGCGTCATCGGAGAGCTTTACGGCGCAGCGGTCGCTGACGTCATCCGCATCCAGTACGGCGGCAGCATGAACGCAGCCAACGCGGCGGAGCTGATGGCGCAGCCTGACATCGACGGCGGACTGATCGGCGGCGCGTCATTAAAAGCCGAGGACTTTTCCAAAATCGTGAGGTATAAGGGGTAGACCATGGACAAAAAACTCATATCGCTTATCATATTGGACGGCTACGGACAGACCGGTGAAACGGTTGGAAACGCTATCAAAGCGGCAAAGACGCCAAACATGGACAGGCTGATGGCGACCTGCCCGCACAGCAGGGTCTATTGCAGCGGCTTGGACGTCGGGCTGCCGGACGGTCAGATGGGCAACTCCGAGGTCGGTCACACCAATATCGGCGCCGGGCGCATCGTCTATCAGGAGCTGACGAGGATCTCAAAATCCATTTCGGACGGCGACTTTTTTGAAAACGGCGCATTGACCGGTGCAATTGATAGCTGCAAGAAACACGGCACAGCACTGCACCTTATTGGATTGCTGTCCGACGGCGGCGTGCACAGCCATAACACGCATCTTTATGCGCTTTTGGCGCTCGCCAAAAAGCGCGGGCTTTCCAAGGTTTATGTACACTGCCTGCTTGACGGTCGCGACGTCCCCCCGGCATCGGGCATTGATTTTGTCAGGCAGCTCGAAGATAAAATCAGGGAAATCGGCGTCGGCGAAATCGCGACGGTGATGGGCAGATACTATGCCATGGACCGTGACAACCGCTGGGAGCGTGTCGGGAAAGCCTATGCCGCTATGGTTTATGGCGAGGGCGCTGTTGCGGAAAGCGCGGTCGGAGCGGTCGAGGCGTCTTATGCAGACGGCGTGACCGACGAATTTGTCATGCCCGCCGTGGTGTCAAAGAGCGGCAAAATTTCGGCAAACGACAGCGTCGTCTTTTTCAATTTCAGACCCGACAGGGCAAGGGAAATCACCAGGACCTTCGTTGACGGGGCTTTTGACGGCTTTGCGCGTAAAAACGGATACTTCCCTACATACTATGTCTGTTTTACGCAGTATGACGCCGATATGCCGAATGTGGAGGTGGCGTTTAAGCCGACTCTGCTCACGAACACCTTCGGCGAATACATCAGCAGTAAGGGCTTGAAGCAGCTCCGTATCGCCGAAACTGAGAAGTACGCGCACGTCACGTTCTTCTTCAACGGCGGCGTCGAGGCGGTTTATGCGGGCGAGGACAGGGCGCTGATCCCCTCACCCAAGGTCGCTACTTATGATTTAAAGCCCGAAATGAGCGCCTATGAGGTCGCCGACGAGTGCGTCCGGCGCATCGAAAGCGGCGTCTATGATGTCATCATCTTAAACTTTGCAAACTGCGATATGGTCGGTCATACGGGCATATTTGAGGCTGCCGTCGCCGCGGTGGAAGCGGTTGATGCCTGTGTCGGCAAGGTGCTGGACGCCATCGCAAGGCAGGGCGGCGTCGCGCTCGTCACGGCAGACCACGGCAACGCCGAGCAGATGCTCGCCGGGGACGGCAGCGTCCAGACGGCACATTCGACCAATCCCGTACCGCTGATTCTGGTCGGCGGTGACGCCGGGCTCAAAGAAAGCGGGCGGCTTGCGGATTTGGCGCCAACAATGCTCGATTTAATGGGGCTTGATATACCGTCGGAAATGACGGGAGAAAGTATGATCATCAAATAAAGGAGTGTAGCGAAATGAAACAGGAAATTTTAATCGAAAATGTATGGGCAAGAGAGATTTTGGATTCAAGAGGCAACCCCACCGTTGAGGTCGAGGTTACCGTTGAAGGCGGCTTTTTAGGCAGGGCAGCCGTACCGTCGGGCGCATCCACCGGTGCGTTCGAAGCGGTCGAGTTGCGTGACGGCGACAAGAGCCGTTACCTCGGCAAGGGCGTGTCTAAGGCTGTGGATAACGTAAACGGCGAAATTGCGGAAGCGATCATCGGGCTGAATGTCCTTGATCAGGTTTACATTGACAAAGCGCTGATAGAACTTGACGGCACACCCAATAAGGGTCGCCTCGGCGCAAACGCCATCCTCGGCGTCTCGATGGCAGTGGCTAAGGCTGCCGCAGAAGCGCTGGGCGTGTCGCTCTATAACTACATTGGCGGCTGCAATGCAAAGGTGCTGCCCGTACCGATGATGAACATCATCAACGGCGGCAAGCATGCCGACAACAGCGTCAACATTCAGGAGTTCATGATCATGCCGGTCGGCGCAGAATCGTTCAGCGAAGGCGTCCGCAACTGCACGGAGGTATTCCATAACCTCAAAACCGTGCTCAAATCAAAAGGTTACAGCACCGCTGTCGGCGACGAGGGCGGCTTTGCGCCGAACCTCAAAAGCGACGAGGAAGCCATCCAGGTCATCATCGAAGCGGTTGAAAAAGCAGGCTTCAAGCCTGGCGTAGACTTCAAGATCGCTATCGACGCCGCCGCGACCGAAATGTATGAGGAAGCGAAGAAGAAGGGTGACGAGGGCAACTACTATTTCTGGAAGAGCGACATCACTTTTACAAAGCAGCAGATGGTAGACTTCTGGGTCACGCTCGCCGAAAAGTATCCGATCGTTTCGCTCGAAGACGGCGTTTCGGAGGAGGACTGGGAAGCATGGGAGCTGCTCACAAAGGCGCTCGGCAAGAAGATCCAGCTTGTCGGAGACGACCTGTTCGTGACCAACACCGAGCGTCTTAAAAAGGGCATTGACCTCGGCGTGGCAAATTCCATTCTCGTGAAGGTCAACCAAATCGGTACGCTGACCGAAACCCTCGAAGCCATCGAGACCGCCAACCGTGCAGGCTACACAGCCGTTACCTCGCATAGGAGCGGCGAGACCGAGGACGCAACCATTGCCGACATCGCGGTGGCGACCAACTCGGGTCAGATCAAGACCGGCGCACCGTCGAGAACCGACCGTGTGGCGAAGTACAACCAGCTCATCAGGATAGAGGAAGAGCTTGGCGACGTTGCGGTGTACCCCGGCAACAGCACATTCTTTAACTTAAAATAAATCGTGAATTTAAAAAAGCGTTCGGGTGCACCCGAACGCTTTTTCATATGATAGAAAATTTCTATTTCCTATCATATGAAAAATATTTAATTGATTCCTTGGCAAAGGGTTTCGGCTTCGCACCTAAAACGCCCGAGGCGTTTTGTTATTAATTTTTAAAAAGCTATTGCACTATTTTCCTCAATATGATAAAATGGTTCCAACGGAAGCACTGAAGAATAAAAAAAGCGGCAGGACAATGTGCAGCAACACATTGCCCCTGCAATATGGGTCAACAGCACCTATACGCAACCGGATGACCGGCACCGCACTTATTATAACACAATCCTCTCCTGTTTTCAAGAGGGGAATCGTGCCGTTATTCAGTTTAAAACAGAGTTCAAGCGTGTAGGAAATTGCCATGGGGCAAAGATCTGCATGCTTTTTTATGTTTGGATGTGTTTTCGGTAAACCGGGGTTTGGCGTCCGCCGCTTGGCGGGCGCCGCAATCCCGGGATTATCGGAAGCATGGAGTGAGAAAAATGGAAAAATTCTTGGGTGGGTTCCCGAATTCGATCATTATGGCTGACCGTGAGGAATGTATCTGTACGAATTGCGGAGGGACGATCGGTGCGGATGACGACTATCTGTCGCTGCTGGGCGAAAGCCTGCACTTCGTTTGCCTGACGGACCGCTTGCAAAAGATGAATATCTTACAGATAGTCGTGCGCAGGAAAGAAGATAAACACTAAAATGGAGCAGTTCATGTCTGCTCCATTTTAGTTGTTTATCTTATAATTATATCAGCCCAACAGCTTTTTAAATTCGTCATAGGCAAAGTCCCATGTGACGTTGTCCCTTGGCTGGTAAACCTTCATGGGGAAAGAATTGCGCACGACCTGTCTTGCGTCGCTAAGACCCTCTACTGCGCCCAGCGAAATCAGCTGAACCGCCGCGTTGCCGATCGCCGTAGCCTCGACAGGACCTGCGATAACGGTGCGTCCCGTAGCGTTTGCGGTGAACTGGCACAGCATAGAATCCTTGATGCCGCCGCCGATCATATTGATGACGTCGATTTTCTTGTCGAGCGTATCTTCGAGCGCTTCGACCGCCCAGCGGTATTTGAGCGCAAGGCTCTGTGCGGCGCAAAGAATATATTCGCCCACCTCATGAGGTACGATCTGCCCTGTCTTTTCGCAGTACGAGCGGATCTTGCCCGGCATATTGCCCGGGGTGGCGAACAGCAAATCGTCGGGGTCGATAAAGCTTTGAAACGGCGTCGCCGCCCATGCGGCGTTTTCCATCTCGTCAAAGCTCATGTCCATCGACTTTGACTGCCAATACCTGCGGCACTCCTGAATGATCCAAAGCCCCATGATATTTTTGATGAAGCGGATTTTACTGCCAAAGCCGCCTTCGTTGGTGAAGTTATAACGTGCGCTTTTTTCGGTGATCACGGGTTCGTCCAGCTCCACGCCCATCAGCGACCACGTGCCGCAGCTCAGGTACGCAAAGCTGCCGTCCGTTTCTTTGGCGGGAACGCTGACCACGGCGGAGGCGGTGTCGTGCGAGGCGACGGCGATGACGGGGATTTTCGGACACGCAAGCTCCTCGCAAATGTCGTCCGAAATATGCCCTACGACCGTCCCGGGCAGCACGACGTCACAGAAAATCTTGTCGGGAATGGAAAGCCCGCTGATGATTTCGTCCGACCAGGTGCGCTTGCTTGCGTCAAGCAGCGCCGAGGTGCTGGCGATGGTGTATTCGCTGGTCATCTCGCCGGTCAAAAAGTAGTTGAACACATCGGGCATAAACAGCAGCTTGTCGGCTGCTTTCAAAGCGGGTGAGCCGCTCTTGACCAGCGACAAAAGCTGATAAACCGTATTGAAAAAGATGGTTTGGATACCCGTCAGCGACGAAATTTTCTCTCTGCCCAAGATTTCGCCGGCGCGTTCAATCATGTGTTCTGTGCGGGCGTCGCGGTAGTGCACGGGGTTGCCGAGCATCTCGCCTTGATCGTCAAACAGCGCAAAATCGACGCCCCATGTGTCGATGCCCACCGAAGCGATGTCGGTGTGCCCCGCATTGACCGTCTTTAATATCCCCTGCTTGATTTCGTAAAACAGCCGGAGCACGTCCCAGTACAGCGTGTTCCCCACCTTGACGGGGTCGTTGGAAAAACGGTGCATCTCCGTCAGCTTGATCGTGCCGTTTTCATACGACGCCAGCATCGCCCTGCCGCTTGACGCTCCAAAGTCGAATGCTAAAACCTTTACTGCTTTGTTCATCAAAATCACCTCTTAGCCATGCTTTTATATGCGGCGATCCGCTCGTTTAGTACGGGATATTTCGTAACCGTCTGTTTTGAAAAAAAGGCGTCGGACAAATTTTTCGTCGCCGCAAGCTCATGTCCGATCAGCGCCCATGCCGCATCCTCCAAGTGACGGAAGCAGGTATCCCGCTGCGCCATGCAGACGAAGGACTGCCTTGGGCTGTTGATGTCCTCACCGCTGATTTGCAAAAGCCCGTATTCGCCGCACAGCGCCATCACACGGGCAAGCTGCGCCACCGTATTACGTGACGGCATATAGGTCACCGCATGAAAGCCCGCTTTTGTGATCACGTCAAAGAGCAGGTCGAGATAGCCGTCCTCAAATTTTTGTGCGCGCTTGTCGCCCGTGACCGAATCGGTCACGTCGCCCAAATACGCATAGGCGGGAATCGCGCCGATTTCGTCGGCAAATGCGGCGACCTCCGCAAGCCTCGGGCACTCGTCCGTCGCCGGCACATAGAAAGCGCTGACCAGCTCGCCCTTTAACATACCGAGCAGGTCGTAGTCATAGTGCGGGTTTTCGGTATCCGTCAACTGCGCCGCCGCCTTTTCGGACGGCACGATATTCAGTTGTTCCTTTAAGAAGCGTACGATCGCCTCGCCCTTTGAAAACTGTGCCGTTAGCTTTTTGCACAGCGCAAAGAGCAGGTGCCGCTCGGTGACGCTGCCGCCCTGTACGCGCATGGAGAGCGGGATAACGTCGCTGTCGTAGTCCAGCGCAACGTTAAGCGGCGCAAAAAGCGCATTGATCTTATCCACCATTTTGCGGTTTCGGGCATCACGCTTTTCCATATAGGGCGCAAAGAATTCCCTCACCCGTGCGATTTGGGTGTGCGGTATGCCGTGGAGCGCCACATAGGCTACCGACGCCTGGTCGGGATTGTTGATTTTTTTGCCGTCCAAAGCGGTGCCGGAAACGTCCGCACGGCATTCGACGCCAATAGTGGTCGCCATGCCGAGAATGCGCCCCGCCGCGATAAATTCCTCTGCGCCGCCGATGGAATCGTGATCCATCAGTCCGGCGGTGCTAAGCCCCGCCATATACGCCATCCAAACCGCTTTGGCCGGCGAATAAGGTGAGAAGGAATAGGTGGTGTGGATATGGTTGTTGACGTCGCATCCGACCCCGGGGCGGGCGATTTCGCCGTGCTCTATTTTATCCGCAAGCGCTTGGCAAGCCGCGAGCCTTTCGTCCGCATTTTCATGATTGAGCCTCTCAATGAGCGTGTCCATGATTATGACCATTAGCCTTTCCGGCTCACAAAATCAATCCAATGAAAGTTTGACTGCGCACTTATCGTGAGCCGGATAAGGCGTATAATAGGCACTTTTTGCATGATAGGAAATAGACATTTCCTATCATGCAAAAACATTCGCAATTTACTTTAACATATTCTGTCCGCCCGTGACGGGTATCGCCTGACCGGTCTCATAAGGCTGCTCGACCGCATAAAAGAGCGCCTTTGCCACGTCGGACGGGTAACAGCCGCGGTTTAGCGGCACCTTGGATTCGTAAAAGCGTTTAACGTCCCCGACAGTCTTTGCGCCCGCAACCTTGCCGGCACGCAGATACTGCACGAACAGACCTCTTTCCGGGTCGGACCAAAGCGGTCCCTCAAAATAATTGCCCGGGCAGATGGCGTTGACCTTGATGCCGAATTCGGCAAGCTCCAGCGCAAAGCTCTGGGTCAGACCGACCCCGCCGAATTTTCCGCCGGCATAGGCAAAATTCTTGTTGCTGCCCGCCAGCCCCGACTTTGAATTGATTTGGATGATGTCCGCCGTATAGGTCTTGTCGAAGCGGTTTTGCAGCTTCATAATCTTTGACGCGTACTTCACACAGATGAAGTATGCGGTGTAGTTGATTTTTGTCACGAAATCAAAGCTATTGACGTCCATGTCGTCCAGTCCGCCCGCTTTTAATACACCAGCGTTGCTGACAAACACGTCCAGCCCGCCGAATTCCAGCACGGTTTTTTCAAGCATCTGCCGCACCGATTCTTCATCGGACACATCGACCCTTGCCGGAATGACCTTTGCCGAGCGGTAGCCGGCGGCGTTCTGCTCCGCCAGTGTGTCGTTGAGGTCGGCAATGACCATGTTGGCGCCCTCACGTATCATCTCGTCCGCAATGCCCTGACCAAAGCCCTGCGCGCTGCCCGTCACGATACAGATTTTCTCGTGCAGGCGTTTTTGCGCAGCCCCCGCAAGCCCGATCTTGGCACGGTAGCTCTCGACCTCCCACGAGGCGATGAAGTCTATCATGGGCTGCGGCATAAACTGATGTCCGCCAAAGGATTGGCTGTACACGGCGATTTTGACCGTGTCATAAAACACTGCCGCCGCAATGTCTGCATTCTTTTTGCTGTTTCCCTGCGCAAAATACCCCAATCCTTCGACCGCCACGATCCTCGGCAAAAAGCCAAAGCGTGCACAGTAAGCATTGACGCCGTCTTGGAGCAGTTGGTATTGCTGCTCTAAATCGCCGCTTGACTTGACATACAAAGGCGCAGCTTTGCAATACACCATATGGTCGGGCGTAAAGGAAGAAGATATAGGCAGAAAAGCCTGAGCATCCGCTAAGAAGTCCAGCACGGACTGCCCCGTGCGAAATGTCACGACCGAAGCGTTGCCGCCTGAGAGCAGCATACGCACAGCGGGCGCCAACAGCGCCGCACGCTGTGTATCAAAATCCACAGGCGCATCAGACGGCGCTTTACTGAGCACAGCGGTGAGCCGTTTAGTGATATCCAGGTAAATAGCGTCAATGCGCTCAATGCTGTCGCCCGCAACGAACACGCCGTGGTTTTCGAGAAAAACGATCTCGGCGTCACATCCGTTTTTGGCTTTATAGGCGAGAAGCTCGTCCCGTACCTTTGCCGCAAGGGTGTAGCCGGGCATGATCAGCGGGATCCATACCGCCTCAGGGAAAATCTCCTGCGCGTATTTCTTGCCCTGTACCGCACAGGTCATACCGTTGACCGGCGCGGGGTGCAGATGAATGACATAGCTTTGCGGGAAGAGGTCGTGCAGCGAGGTCTCAACGCTCGGGCGCTTGCCAAACTCAGTTTTAAACCGTGCGTCCATCAAGTCTTCAAGCACAGCCGCCTCACGTGCGTCGTTGTCTTCGGGATAGCTTTTGTTCCAAATTTGCGCCAGCGCGCTGCGGTTCATACGCACAAAGCCGTCCTCGGTGATGTCCGCAAGCGTGGTGCCCGACGCCTTTATGTATAAAAACGCATCGTCTTTATATGAAGTGTTCCCGCCGCCCGCCAAAACAAAGTCGGGGTTTGCGCCATAGCGGTTAGAGGCGGCAGTCAGTTCTGTTAATCCCATAATTTTTTCTCCGATCTGTCCGCCGTGCGGACAAAAATATTTACGCGATAGGCGGGGCGTTTTCCAAAAGATACGCTTCCGCCTCGGCGCACCACAGCCCGTTGTTACGGGATACGATTTCATCCAGCGCCTTAAAGAAGGACGAGGTTTCGTCCTGCGAGGTCTTGCCGAGCGCCGCAAAATCCGCGATCGCCGTCAGCGGCAAATCCTTGTGGTTATAAATCAATTTCTTGCCGCCGGGTATCTGCGGCAGGTTCAGCACGGTGTCGATGACGGCGTTGAGTCCGCCGACATGCGTGATCATGGCGGCAGGGTTGATCTTGCCGCATTCCATTAATTTAAGCGATTCGATCATGTCGTCGGTGTTGCCGCCGCTGGTGCCGACCACATGTGTTGACGCATAATGCACATTGTAAAAATTGAACTCCGCTGAAAAGGCGGGGTTTGTCGGACCGGCAAAGAAATTGAGACAACCGTCATTGCCTAAAATTTTGTCCGCCTGCTCCACGACCGGCTTTACAGGCGCATAAACAAAGACGTCGTCAAAACCGACGCCGCCCGTCAGGGCAAGGAGCGCCTGTGTCGGGTCTGCGGATGATGCGGTGTTGAGATAAACCAGCTTAACGCCGTTTTTTGCAGCCTCCTCGACCGAAACGATGCTTGCGGCGCGCACAAGGCGGCCGTCGTCAATATCCGTCACCACCAGCAGCGCAGGCTTTCTGTCGCAATGCACGGCATAGTCAACGGCGCCGAGACCCATAGGACCCGCTCCGGCAAGTATCGCACAGCTGCCGCCCGCCTTAATACCCATCTCGTGCACATAGCTGCCCGCCTTTGTATGATAGTTCGCATGGAAGCCTCCGACAATACAGGACATCGGCTCTGCCAGCGAGCCGTAAAAGTAAGCGTCGCTGTCATACGGCAGCAGACAATTTTGTTCCATCACCACCGACGGGATGATAATGTAAGTGGCGTCGCCGCCTATGTAAGGGAAGGAATAGCCGGGTGCGTCAAGGCTGCCTTTATAATTGAGCGCCGGCTGGATGGAAAATTTCTGTCCGACCTTGAACTGATGCGCCCATTTCTTGCCCACCTCAACCAGCTCGCCGCAGAACTCATGCCCGATAATGACAGGATTGACCGCCACATCGTCGGGAACACGCTTATGCTCGGCGCCCAACTCGGCAGCCTTGTGTGACGACATGCAAACGCTGTCGGATACGACACGTGCGAGAATTTCGTCGTCGCCGATCGGCGGGAGCTTAAATGTTTCAAGCCTTAAATCGTTTTTACCATAGAGCCTTACCGCAGTTGTGTTCATTCGTTTCCTCCCGTATAATTCGTATATGATTTTTGTCCTTGAGCCTGCCGCTGCCCGCACAATGCCAGGCGGGGTTCGGCAGACGAAACAAAACAGCATAATATGCTGTTAATTTGCTGTCAATTTTTCATTAATATGTTAACATATGAGCAATGGTTTGTCAACGCATCGTTTGGCTGAATTTATGCATAAGGTATTGCAAACACAGGTTTTTTGTAATATACTGTTGTGGTGTTTAGAAAAAGTGATGACACGAGCGAATAAATGCCTGTCCCGAAAGCGTGATGATGACGATGCTGTCTCAAAAGGATAAAATTATACAAATGATACGCATTGCTTCGCCCTGTGTTATGGAGCAATTGTTAAATGTCCTCGTTTCCATTGTATCCATTTCCGTTATAGGGCATTTGGGCAGCAACGAAATGGTTGCCGTTTCGATGACCAATCAGCTGATTTTATGGCTTCAATTTGTTTTTGCCGGCTTGGCGACCTCCGGCACGGTTCTGATCGCCAGAATGTACGGTGACAAGGACATCAAGGGGCTTCAAAATAATTTCCGCCAGAATTTTTTCCTCTCGGGAATGATCGGCATCATGATGCTGCTTGCTGTCCTATCCTTTAAAGACGCCATCATCCTCACTTTTTTCGGACATGCGACACAGGAAATTATTGAAATGTCTTCCTACTTTTTTTCGATGACCATTATGACCATTCCGGCAATTGCTTTTACCAGCGTGATCAACGCAAGCGCACGCGGTGTCGGCGATAACAAAACACCGCTGTATTCTGCGCTTGTTGCCAATGCGTTTAATTTGATTTTCAGTGTCGTACTGATCATCGGCGTGCCGGTTTTTCACATACCTCGCTTAGGAATAACCGGCGCCGGTATTGCGATCATTCTCGCACGATACCTGTGCTTAGCGTTTACATACGTTTACGTGATCAAAAAGAAGAGCATTATATTGCCCGAAAAATTTACGCTAAGCTTTGAAAAATCCTCTGTTTGGCGGCTGCTGCGCTTAGCTGTCCCAACAGCGTTAGAGCAACTGGTTTTTCAGGGGGGCTTTGTCATCCAGCAGACGGTGCTGATCGGATTCGGGACGGCATTTCAGGGCGGCTATCAGATCGGCGCACAAATCAACGGGCTGCTGTTTGCTCCGGCAATGGGGCTGAATTTGGCGGTAACCGTGCTCATATCGCAAAAGCTCGGTATGCGCGACTATGACGGCACCGACGAAATCGTTTCGGTTGCGAGGAAGCTGACCTATACGGTCTTTACCGCAATGGGTCTTTTGGTGGTTCTGTTTTCGCCGCAAATCGCACACATATTCACATCCAATGCGGAAATCCTCCATTCGGGCGCAATATTCGGCAGAATGTTTGGCATACTCGTCATACCGCTCGCGTACTTCCACACCATGGCGGGCGTTTTAAAGGGCGGCGGCGACGCAAGGTATCTGGCGGCTGTCAGTATCACGTCGCTGTGGGTCATGCGTATATTGGTGGTCATCGTTGTGTCATGGCTGACGAACAACGGCTATTACGGCGTCTTTGCCGGCGTATCCAGCGATTTTCTGTTCAGATCGGTCATGTTTCACCTGAGGGTACGCAAGGGTGAATGGAAGTACATCCGGGTATAATAGCCACGCATATAAGCATATAAACGGAATAGAAAGGAAGATGAGGCATGAAAAGCTATCGCAAGGTGCTCAATATCACCACTCCCACAAGGCGTGCATACCTGAACATCACGCCGCAGATTCAGGATGCGCTGTCTGAAAGCGGCGTAAAGGAAGGGCTTGTTTTGGTCAACGCCATGAACATCACGGCAAGCGTTTTTATCAACGACGACGAAAGCGGACTGCACAGTGACTTTGAGGTGTTCTTGGAGCGCCTGGCGCCCGAAAAGCCGCACAGCCAGTATAAACATAACGGCTTTGAGGACAACGCCGACGCACATATGAAACGGCAGATCATGGGGCGTGAGGTTGTTGTCGCCGTCACGGACGGAAGACTGGACTTCGGTACATGGGAGCAGATTTTTTATGGAGAATATGATGGAAAGCGGGAAAAGAGGGTTTTAATTAAGATTATCGGCGAGTGAAAGTGCGTCAAAAAATCAAGGTTTTTATGCAAAATTGCACAATAAAGCGTTATATTCAGACGGTTTTCGCACAAATTTGATATAAAATATTATGAATTATAACCAAAAAATATAAAACAAGAAAATTTTATCCGCAAACACTTGAATTTGCCAATCAAAAGTGGTACAATTCAATTGTCAATTTTTTAATTATTAGGAGGTTATACAAATGAACAGAACAGATTTGGTTGCTGCAATTGCTGAAAAAGCGGGAACAACAAAAAAAGATGCAGAAGCTGCGCTCAGCGCAACGATTGATGCGATTACTGCTGCTTTGAAGAGCGGCGACAAGGTTCAGCTCGTTGGCTTTGGCACTTTTGAAACACGCAAAAGAGCAGCTCGTGAAGGCAGAAACCCCCAGTCAGGCGATAAAATCAAAATCGCAGCATCAACAACACCTGTTTTCAAGGCAGGTAAAGCATTGAAAGATGCGGTGAAATAAGGAAACTTCATTAAAAATCCCGACACAGTGTTTAGAGCATTGTGTCGGTTTTTTTATATCATAGGAAATTCGAGAAATTTCCTATGATATAACACAATTGATTCATTCCTTGGCAAAGGGCTGCGTCAGCGTACCAAAAAGTTCCGAGAGGAAGAGATATTACAACTTCCCCGGATACCCTCTGATTTGCCGAATTTTTCGCTTAATATCATTACTACCCGACCGATAGAGCCAGTAATATTCTTTGAGGTCGTAGTCAGCCGTTCCAAGTCGTTTCATTTGCCGCAAGATTTCAAGCTGACCCCATATAAGCATTTGTTCAATAACTTGCAAATCCCAATCAGTGAGTAAAAGTTCATATTGTTGCATAATTTTCCCCCCAAAAATTTGTGGACTTGATTTCACCGCCGAGAAGTGATAGAATGTTCACGAGAAAAATAATTCTAAGGCGCAATAAACCCAAGCAGGAAGCAGTCTAAGCCAACCAGCCAATAACCCGACCATACGACAGATACAACAACTTCGCAAAATTAATATTTTGCGAAGTTGGGAAGAAGTTGAAAGACAAAAAAGTCGGGGCAGGTTTACATAATGCAAACAATACCCCCATCATACACCATAGCATGACTTCTTCCCAACTTCAAGCCTTTCGCTCGGGCAAGCGGCGAAGCCGCTCGTGACCATGCTCCGCATGGCTTGCCCTCGCTACGGCGCAAAATACCAATTTTGCAAACAAATATTAAGGTAACCCGCCCGCCCCCGCTCCCCCGCCTTGCTCGGTTGCAATGTGTGTAAAGTTGTGGGCTTCACACACTGTCATTAAAAGCAAGAACACCCACTCCGCCCGCCCTGCTGGCAGTTCCACGCCGCCCCCGCTCCGCTTGTCCCCCGCTCCGCTTGTCCCTCGAACGGCTTCGCCGTTCTCGGGATTGTCAAGGGTTTTCGGAGCGGTGAGCGGGGCGGCATTTCCCCGCCAGCAAAGCTAAAAAATCAGCAGTCAAGCCAATTGCTACCACGAAACACCCGATAACAAACCACCAACGATAGCGCGGCGTTCTCGCGGTGTCGGGCGGGTGGGACGCTCCCCCGCCTATCGGCGTTCTCGCGTCATTTTGTTCGCAAAATCGTGTTATATTTTGCGAAGTTAGGAAGGGCGAGTGAATAGTGGTTTGTCTCATTTAGGTTGGATTGCGCCAACACCGTGAGGTAACCGTTATGCCGTATGATTACAATGATGCTCCACAAATGCTTGCCGATTTCTTAATTTATATCGACACCATCAAAGGCAAATCAAAAAATACGTCCAAGGAATATTTTTATGACTTGCGTACGTTTTTTCGCTTTTTAAAGCTGCATTTCAAACAGGCGGACAAGCAAACGGCTTTTGACGACATTTCGATTGATGACATCGGCATAGATTTGCTTGCCAAAGTCAAGTTGAGTGATTTATACGCATATATGGCGTATTTAAACCGTGACCGTGCGAACACTGCTTCTTCCCGTGCCCGCAAGGTTTCCAGCCTGAAAACCTTTTATAAATATCTGACAATCAACCAAAATCTGCTGACTGTCAACCCCGTAAAAGACCTTGAATCACCAAAAATCGGTAAATCCTTGCCGAAATACCTTGATTTGGACTCGAGCCTATCTCTCCTCGGCGCTGCAGACGGCGAAAGCAAGCGTGATTACTGCATTCTCACCATCCTTTTAAACTGCGGGCTGCGTGTTTCGGAACTTGTGGCAATCAATATATCTGACATTCTCAAGGACACGCTGACGGTTACCGGCAAGGGCAACAAACAGCGGACCATCTATCTAAACGACGCCTGTGTAAACGCTATCCGCTACTATTTGGAGGCACGCCCGAAGGATAATGTGCATGACAGAGATGCGCTGTTTTTGAATAAAAATAAACAACGCCTCGGCGTGCGGGGCGTTCAGCTGTTGATTAAAAAATACCTGCACCGTGCAGGGCTTGACGAGCGCAAATACTCTACGCACAAGCTGCGCCATACCGCCGCAACATTGATGTATAAGCATGGCAACGTGGATATTTTGGCTTTGCAGGCGATACTGGGACATGAAAACCTATCCACCACCGAAATCTATACCCACGTCGACAACGCACAGCTTAGGGATGCGGTCAATAAAAACCCGCTGTCTGGCATAAAACCTAAGGATTAGAGGGTAGAATGTATGCAAGGGTGAAATGATTTTTTTGTTAGATGAGACGGCAGGAACAAAATATGGTGAACAAGGCAGTTTTGGGTGAGTGGATTTTTGTTTGGGCAAGTAAAATCACGCAGGTAATACTGACACGTATTGCCAAGGGATTTTGCGCCGCGCACATATCGCATACCTTACACCCAATACAGTCACGGTCATAAAGCACACATTTCATAGCCCCATCCTTTTTTAAGTGAGTTGATTAATTTGTATGAAAATCTTACCGCCAAGCAAGTCAATATCCTGGCATTTCTCAAAAGTTTCACAGCCGCCAACGGCTATCCGCCGTCTGTGCGGGAAATCTGCGCAGGCGTCGGGCTGAAATCGACCTCTTCGGTACATGCGCATCTGCAAACCTTAGAGCGTTTGGGGTACATTGTTAAAAACAACCTCAAAAACCGTACAGTCACGGCTTCGGACACCGCAAAGTACATTGATGTCCCGATCATCGGCAAGGTGACCGCAGGGCAGCCGATTTTAGCCGTCGAAAACGTCGAGAGCTATTTCCCGCTCCCGCAGTCCTTTGCCCGCAACCATGAGCTTTTTATGCTGACGGTATCCGGCGACAGTATGCAAAACGCCGGCATCTTAGACGGCGACTACGTCGTGGTGCAAAAGCAGAACATTGCCAAAAACGGCGACATTGTCGTCGCACTGATCGGCGACGAAGCCACTGTCAAAACCTTTTATTTTGAAAACGGCATCATCAGGCTTCAGCCGCAAAACGACAGTTATGCTCCCATCACCGGTAAAAACATTGAGGTCATCGGCAAGGTTACAGGCGTTTTCAGGCAGCTTTAGCCACATCTAACCACATTCTGCGCGGCGCACAAAATACCGACATAAGCGCTGTCAAAGGTCAGTCCTCCCTGCATATATGCGATATAAGGCGGCTTAATGGGCGCATCGGCGGACAGCTCAATGGACGCCCCTTGGGTAAACGCGCCGGCAGCCATGATCACCTGATGCTTATACCCCGGCATATCCCACGGCACCGGTGTCACAAAGCTGTCGATCGGCGCCCCTCGCTGGATGCCTTCGCAGAACCTGACGACCTTTTCTTCGCTGCCAAGCTTGATTGCCTGGATGATGTCGCTACGATAGTCGCCGGGTTTTGGGCAGACCTCAAACCCTAACCTTTCAAAAACGCTGCCGCAAAACAGTGCCGCCATCATGCTTTCGGCAACGATGTGCGGCGCCATGAACAAGCCGTGCAGGATTTGCCGGTTAGCGTCCGACGTTGCGCCGACATGTTTTCCGAGCCCCACACAGTTTAGCCTGTACGCCGCCAGCTCGACAAGCTCAGCCCTGCCTGTTACATAGCCGCCCGTCTGCGCAATGCCGCCGCCGGGATTTTTTATGAGTGAGCCCGCAATCAAGTCCGCACCGTGGTCCGTCGGTTCGTCCGGCTCGGCAAATTCACCGTAGCAATTGTCGACAATACAGATAATATCACGGTTGATGCCTTGAACAAAACGGATGATTTCGCCGATTTGCTGGTTGGTCAGGGACGGACGCCAGTCATATCCCTTTGACTTTTGTATGAGGACGGCTTTGGTATTTTCATCAATAGTTGACATAATATTATTATAATCAACTTCGCCGTTTGCCAAGTCTACCTGCTTATAATGCACGCCAAAATCTTTAAGAGAGCCAAGCCCAAAAGAGCCGGTACCGATGACCTCTTCAAGCGTGTCATAGGGCTTACCTGTTACACTGACGAGCGTATCTCCCGGGCGCAAAACAGCATACAAACAAAGCGCAATCGCATGCGTGCCACAGATGATATTGTGACGCACGAGGGCGTCCTCGGCGCCGAAAACCTGCGCATAGACCGCATCGATCGCCTCTCTTCCTCTGTCGTTATAGCCATACCCTGTCGAACCCAAAAGGTGGGCGTCGCTGATCTTATGGTCATTAAACGCTGCCAACACCTTGATTTGATTGTATTTTGCCACCTTACGAATTTCATCGGTTTGCGGCTTGATTTGCGCCAAAACCTCCTCAGAGAGTGTCATTATTTCCTCGGAAATTCCATATTTTTCTTTAAGCAGTTTTTTCATAATGCCTCCGAACAAACGCTTTTCAGCACAGTGACCGCACCCTCAATGTCGGCAATACTTGCGGTTTCGCAGGGCGTATGCAGATAACGGACAGGAACAGACAGCGCACCGGTCGCAACGCCTGCGCCGCTTGTGTGAATAGCGCCTGCGTCCGTGCCGCCCTTGTCTAGCACCTCGTATTGCACGGCAACTCTTCCGGTTTTTGCGGCTTGTTCGAGCAGCTTTTTAACCCTCGGATGGCAGATCACCGACCCATCCTTTACTTTGATCGCGGGTCCTCCGCCGAGCTTTAAAGGATACTTTCCGCCGCCCGGCACATCATCACATGGGGTCACGTCAACGGCGACGGCATAGTCGGGAGATATCCCGAAAGCCGCGGTTTTTGCGCCCCTCAGCCCAAGCTCCTCCTGAACGGAGAAAACAAAATACAGATCGTTGTCCGTTTTTTCAATTTGCTTTAAAACCTCGATCAGAATGTAGCATCCAACCCGGTCATCCAGTGCCTTTGACGACACAAATCCGCCGTTTTCATCATATTTTCCGTCATAAACTGCCACATCTCCGACCGATATATTGTAAAGGTTATCTGCTTTACAGTCTAATAAAACATCAATATATAAATCGCTGACTTTTGTTGGTTTTTCTGACTTTTCAGCCACTACACCCACCTCGCCGTTTGCAAACACGACCTTATTTTGATGTAAAGCGCTTACCTTTACACCTCCAATCCCGGAAAAATGGACAAATTTCTTATCGTCGACCACGGTCGCTATAACGCCGATCTCGTCCATGTGTGCGCAAAGCATCAACTTCTTGCCGGTTCCCTTTTTTCTGACAATCAAATTCCCCAATGTATCGACAGAATATTCATCGGCATACGGTGTGATCTCTTCGATAATGATGTCCCTGACCGCATCCTCGTTACCGGACGGTCCGAACGCCTGTGTTAACTTTTTTAAAAGTGCCATTTCTCTTCCGCCTCCTCTTCCAAAAACTTTTCCAAAAGGCACCTGCATGCCTCAATATCGTCAAGGCTTGCTACGCTTGACGGCGAGTGGATATATCTGCACGGTACCGACACCACGGCAGTCCTGACGCCTGTCTGCGTCAGGTGGATGACCGAGGCGTCGTTGCCGCCCATGGTGGTTTGCTTGTACTGGTGCTGGATGCCGTGGCGTTTTGCGATTTCAGAAAGGAGGCTGCGCAGCCCCTTATCCGAATACGAGCCTCTGTCGAGTACAGACAAAGCCGCGCCGCTGCGGAGCTTTGTCGAAAACCCCGCATCATCACTGCCCGGAACATCCGAGCAGGTCGTGCTCTCGACCACAATAGCGGCGTCGGGCATAATGCTGTATGCGGCGGTAGCTGCGCCGCGGCAGCCTACCTCCTCTTGCGTCGTGAACACAAAATACACATCATGCGGGTAGCGTTTTTGCGCAAGCGCCATCAGTATTGCACATCCAACCCTGTCGTCGAGCGCCTTGCCTTTGATGAGCTTGTCGCCAAACGCCGCAAAGGCGCTGTCAAAGCATACATAGTCGCCAAGGGAAACATGCCGCTTTGCGTCGTCCTCATCTTTTGCGCCGATGTCGATCAGCAAATCCTTGATTTTGGTCGCTTTC
>JAKJBX010000018.1 GCA_022706765.1 Bacillota bacterium | reverse complement strand
GTCTTTATGAAAATTTTGATGTAATAAAACAAGTTACACCAGTATTTAAAAAAGTGACTATCCCTGTCGGTGAAACTTATTCTTTCACCAACACGGGTGACGAGTCGTATAATTTGTTGTCTACAAGCCAGGACAGGGATTATGTCCTGTATGCGAAAGATGGCAGCATCACAAGTTATGTAAAGAATTCTTACTTTACAGCGCTTAATATTCCGGCTGGAAGTACCATAAAAATCACCTCTCGCTATTCAAGTTTTGAGTGTGCCGGTCTTTATGAAAATTTCGATTTGAAAAAACAGGTAATCCCCGTATTTAAAAAAGTCACCATCCCTGCCGGTGAAACTTATTCTTTCACCAACACAGGTGACGAGCCGTACAATCTGTTGTCTTCAAGCGGTACCAGGGATTATACGATTTATAATGCCTTAGGTGATGTTGTTTCCTCAAAAACAAATATTGTTAACATGAGCAGTTTGGAAATATTGCCTGGTAATAAAATAACGGTTATTTCTCGCAATTCAGACCTGGAATATGACGGATTATACGAAAAATTCACATTAACCAGAGACACATCATCCACCCCCGCATTTACTGAAATCACACCGGGCAAAACTTATTCCTATACAAACAACGGCTCCGTTGCCTTTGAACTGTCTTATTTCGGCGGGGCAAGCGCTGATTATATCGTGTATGCCGCAAACAACAGCATGGTATCTTATGGTGTCTGCAGCACATCAAAAATAACGATTCCCGCAGGCGGAAAGGCTATCGTATCGGCTGCGGCGTCGAATTATTATTCCTTAGAATTGCCGTCAACCGTGGCAATGGTTGAAGTCAACGACCCTGTTTTCCGAAAAGCAGACACACATTTGGGTGAAACGTACCGTTTCACAAACACTTCGGCAACAGCTTTAAATATTTTCACAAACGGCAATTCTTATGATATGATTATTTACAACAGCAATAGCACAATCAATACTTATGAAACGGGCAAGACTGCTCAAACCGTCAGCATCCCCGCGGGATGTTACGCAGACATAACTTCTAATTCCGCCAACCTGTCAATTAACGCATTATACGATAAATTTACCGTGGTCAAACAGGCGGCGCAGATATTTAACCATGACACCATTCCGATTGGGGAAACATACCAATTCACAAACACATCTATGCGGGATTATAATATATTTACAAACGGTCACGTTTTTGATTACATTATTTATAACCTTGACGGCAGTATCAAAAGTTATGCGACGGAAGCGACTAATACGACGCTATTGATTCCGAGTGAGGGCTGGATTAAAATCACCGCTTTGGGTTCCCTGTCTGTGTCAAGTATGAAAGCGCAGTTCAGCGTAGAACGTGCAGCCGCTGCGACCTTCAAGCATCAATATTTAAGTTTGGGTGAAACGTACATCGTTGAAAACACCTCAATGCGTGACCATAAAATATTTATCAATACCGACGTGTACGATTACGTCACTTATGACGAGGATGGCAATGTCACCGGCAGCGGTATGGACAGCACTGCAAAGGAAATAACCGTTTTATCGGGTTACAGAATGGCAATGACGACTTTATCATCAAACCTTAGCATTGCCGCATTATCGGAAGTGTTTACTTTATCAAAACGCAATTATCCGGCGCTTAGAAGGGTGACAATGTTTGAAAACGCAAGCGGTAATTTTTCCAACAGTTATAAAAGCACACTCCCGTTATATAACAGCAGTAACACGGTAGGCTATGCGATATACAACCAATCCGGCGCAGTCACGGAAGCTCATAACGAAACCACAAAATCAAACATGAACATTCCCGGCGGCGGAAAGGTTGAAGTTACCGTTAAGAGTTCCAATATTACGTTTGCCGGTGTGTACGAATATTTTTCACACAGCAGCGGTGACTATTTCGCAGAAATCTCCGGAAATACCCTGAGCATATCAGATAATAAAATTACAGGAACACTTACGGTCAAAGTAACCAACAATACAGAGGATACACCAAACATATCCGCTATATTAGTGTTTTATAACGCTAACAGCAAAATGGAATTTATAAAGACTGAAACTGATATCATTTTAGATGAAGGCGAAAACACCATCCATTTTACAAATATCAATGCCAATGTCTCAAATGTTACCGCCTATCCTGCCAAAGTTTTCATTTGGAACGCAAACACAATGGAACCGCTGTCGGGACCGATTGTATTTGAGATACGGTAGAACGCTGACTATTATCATTCCAAAGCTAAAAAAGGGTCTGTATCATCGGATTTAAAAATCCCTGACACAGACCCCTTTCGTATTATTTCACGGCTTCCCCTTCCCCATCGCGTCGAGCATACAGCCCGCGCCGAGGTGAAAGCCCCGTATGAAGCCGTTGAATTCGGCGGCTTTGGCATACGCCTTTTGCACGTCGCCGTACATCAAAAACACCAGCTGTGCCGGTTCTGACAACAGGTCGCTCAGCGCCTTGCCTGTTTCAAGCACGTCGTTGACGATGCCCTGATCCTCCTTGCCGCAGTATTCCTGCCGAAGCGCAGCGTAAACGTCGCTCTCAAACAGCGTCTTCAAAAAATTCAGTTCGTAATGCATACACTTCTTCCCCTTAGCTTCCGATAATCCCGGGGTGGGGCGCCCGCGCAAGGCGGAGCGCCGTCCCGGTTTACCGGAAACACTTCCAAACGTAAAAAGCGCATAGGCATGCCGTAGCATTATACCCATACGCTTCATCATATCATGAGCTTAGCCGAACGCCGACCCGTTCCCCCCTTCCTCCCCCTTGAAATCGGGGCGGGAATGTGGTATAATGAGGGAGCGGTGCCGGTTATCCGGTTGCGTATAGGTGGTGGTCACCTTTATGCAGGGGCAATGTGTGGTCAGACACATTGTCCTGCCGCGCTTTTTTATTTTTCCGTGCTTCCGTTGAGAATATTTTATCATAAGAGAATGTAAAATGCAAGTATTTACAAAAAAAATTATGGAAGGGTGACAGGTATGCGGCTTTTCGCGAAAACCTTATTACCCCTGACGCTGGCATTGTCGCTGTGCTCCGGCGTCTTTAACGTCTATGCGGCGGATACGGGCTGGAACAGCCTCAAAGGCGCCGTTGCGCTGAAAATCGGCAGCCCCAAGGCGTTCGTGCGGCTCGAGGAAAAGAACATCGACCCCGCCAACCCCCGCATCGTGCCGTTTGTCAAGGACGGCAGGACGCTGCTGCCCATCCGTTTCATCTCCGAGAGCTTCGGCGCAAAGGTCGCATGGGACGACGTTTCCGCTACCGCCACCGTCGTATTCGGCGGCAGCACCGCGAAAATCATCCTCGGCAGCGACAGGATGGTCGTGAACGGTCATGAAATCCTTTTGGACGTGCCGGCGGAGTTGACCGGCAACCGGGTCTACATACCGCTGCGGCGGCTGTGCGAGGACGTTTTAGGCAAACAGGTCTTTTACGACAGCGGCATCATCGTGCTGACCGATACGGTCTGGACGGCGGACAGCGCTTTTTTCGGCGTGCTGAAAAAGTCCTTTAAGGACACGGTCGGCAGGCTGAATTATATGGTGTATTACGGCAAGCTCGACGCCGAAAAGACGGCGGTAGCAAAGACCTATGACTTAGTAATTTTGCACCCCTTAATGGGCGACCTCACGCGGGAGCAGGTGCAGGACATCCGCAGGGGCGTCGACCCGGACGACCCGGGTGACGACGTCATCGTGCTCGGCTATATCTCGGTAGGCGAGGATATGCGCACCGCCAGCCTGACCGAGGAGCAGATATTGACCGACCCGAGGTTTAAGGGCGACGGTACGGGGCCCCGCGTCGACCCGAGGGGACCGCACCCGAACGGCGGCGGCACGTTTGACAACGTCGACCGCAGGGGGGCGGCTTCGCCCGGGGGCGGCGGCTTCGCGTCGTACTTCCTCGACGACAACGACTTCAACGGTATCCCCGACATCAACAAGCACTTCAAGGGCGCGTTCGTCAACGCGGGCGACCCCGCATGGTTCGAGACGGTCAGCTATATGACCATCGACAGCGCCGACAACCTGCCGGGCTTAAAGGAAATCATGACCGACAGCTTCGGGCGCTCTTTGGGCTGTGACGGTGTGTTTTTGGACACCATCGACACCTGCGCGCCCAACTCCTACACCGACGCGAGCAGCTTCAACCAGTCGGAGTTCGAGTGGACTGCGCCGGGATTTTCGGAATTCATCGCACGGGTGCGGGACAGCTATCCCGGCAAATATGTCCTGCAAAACCGGGGGCTGTTCTTCTTCGACCCCCGGCTGCCGCACTATCAATTCTGCACAAGGCAGAGCATCGACTTTTTAATGTTCGAGAGCTACCGCCTCGACTCCGACCCGTCGGCTGCCTTTAACGCGGCGTTCTTCCGGGACAACAAGCACGCCTATATGCCCAAAATCATGGCGGAGGCGGGGCGTGCGGACGGCTTTAAGGTGCTGTCCCTTGGCTATGCGGCGGGCAGCGAAACGCCTACCGACACCCTGACGGGCAGGTCACAGCAGGGGATGGCGTCCTTCTTGGAGGACATCCGGGAGACCGAGGAAATCGCGGGCTTCAACCATTACATCACCGACGGCGGGGTGCTGCTGGTCAACGATTTCGTGCGGACATACGCCAATATCAACGACACCGACCCGCCGGTTTGGAGCGCGACCTACAACGCCAGCCCGAGCTGGCCGCCCTACGCGCCCGCGCCGCGTACCGGCATACAGCAGGCAGTCGCGCAAAGGGGCGGCGTGGTGCTGCGGTGGGACGTCGCGCTGGACAAAAACCGGGTGCGCTATGTCGCCTACTACCAAAACAAGCCGTTTGATTTCCAAGGCGACCCCAAGCTTTCAACCGCAACAAAGCAATTTTTAATTCCGTCTGTCGGCGAGGGGTATTCCGGCGGCGTATCGCCAACCACCTTCCCGTACGAGGCGGTCGTTGACGGGCTGACCCCGGGCGAAACGTATTACTTTGTCATCCGCGCCGCCGACTGCTCGCCCGCCGCGAACGAGGACGCCAACCAGGTTGTGCTGACGGCGACGCCGTTATAAGCGGCAAATCTTAAAACATCGCTAAAAATGCCGTGCAGGGTTTCCCTGCACGGCATTTATTGCATTTCCGTATCGTCCTCATCATCCCCGATGTCCTCCACAGATGTACCAGAGGCGTAATCGGCTATGTACCAGCGTTCTTTCATCCAGTCCGCGATTTTATCGCGCCGTTCAAGAAACGCCGCATAGTCCCAATCCGCATATTTGCAAAGCGTCTTCTCGGAAAACAACGGAGAATTGGCATAGCATACGCCCTCACCCGGTTTGCCCTTTTTATCGGGAAATCCCTTGTTGCCGTAACTGCTGTTGTCGAACGTGACCACCAAATTCCCTATATCGCTCAGCGCTTCATTGATTTCCCGCTTCTTCCAGTGCTTCCTCCAATACGGTCTGTCCGGCGTCTGCGGCAAAATATGCTCTACGGTATCTTTTTTATCCTTTTGCGAAAAAACCTCCCAATTAAGGTACATCGGATACCCGTTTTGCGTAATCAGGTGAAGCTCATACTCGTAAAGCAAATATTTCAGACCATACCAATTATACCAATCGCCAACATAGTCGACTTCCTGCACATAGGCAGACTCCGGGCAAACCCGCGTCAAAAGGCTGTGCAGCCCGCTGTACATACCGTCAAACGTCAAGCGGTTGTTAAAATACTCATGCGCCGACCAGAAAAAATGCGACTGCCCCTTGTTCGCGCGCAACTCCAGCATCCTGAACACCCTGAAAGCGTACAGTTCGCATATTTTCAGCACTTGCAGGTATTTTTCCCCGCTTTCGCCGCTCAAACGCACCGCCATCAGCAGCGGGGCAAACGTCGCGGTCGTCCCCAACCGAATCAGCTTCATGGAATACTCCGAGATTTCTTTTCTCATCCGCCCGTCCTGTATGTCATCAAACGCGTCCGCGGCGGAGGGGTTCGCGATATCACAATAAGCCTTGCAGGATTTTTTAAGCAGGGATACGTATGTGCGGATGTCGTCACGCAGCTTTTGCAGGTCGTCATGGTAGGCTTTGAGGCTGTATTTCGCCTTGACACTGTTGTAGCCGTTCCAGTATTTCGGCTGATAGTGCTGCGTCATAATCCAGTTGTACCGCAAGAGATAGTCTTCCATCCACCCAAAACCGCCGCAGAGCATGATGCGTTCGTAAATATATGTCCATGTGTGATTGACTTCCTCCGCCAATTCCTCGCCGTCCGACTTTTCAAGCCGCGCGCAAACATAAAGCAGATAGTTCTTCACCCTTTCCATATGCGTCAACGGCTTTCCGCGATTGTTCATCACCTCAAAAATCACACCGACCTCCGAAGCCTTCGGCACTACATAAACCGTCAATTTCATTTGCGAAACCATTTTTGTGCGCATGGCTTCAAGCCAGGCAGGATAGCTATCACCCAGCACGGTACGTTTTTCAGTAAAATATGTATTGAAATAGCGCTTTGCCTCCGCAAGCCGGGCTTCGCTCCTGATCGACGGCGCGTGCGAAATATCCTTTTGCGCCGCAATAATATTGTTGGTATAAAAGTCGTTCGTATCCCTGTTCAGCCTGAGCTTCGGCAATGGCTTGCCGCCCCTGACCGTTGCAATATAACGTGTGCGCATGACGTCCGCCTTTGTTTTGTCGCCGGCGGTTTCAAATTGCTTTATCAGCTCATTCAGCAGGATGGATACCGTCGTCAGCCGCTGCTGCCCGTCAACAACGTTATAGACGGTATAGTCGTCGCCGTTGTCATCCGAAACCTTGCCCGAAGCCTCCGGGTGGATAACCAAGGTGCCCGTGTAGTGGTCCTGTTCGCTGTCCAACAGCTCCAAATCATCAAGTAAATCCTGCCACTGCTGCTTTTCCCACGCATAGCCCCTTTGATAGTCCGGAATGATAAACAACTGGTCTTGAAATATTTTCTTCAACGATTGCAAATGTTCCATGCGCATCCTCCTGTTTGTACGTTTACCCGGCATTTGTTTTCACATTATTTACAATGGCTTAATATAATATAAGCATATATGGCATATAATAGTCATTACGGAGGTGAAGAACATGCTGGGCAAAAGAGCCTACCAAAAACCGTCGGTGTCAAAACGCCACAGGCGTTTCAGAAGCGTCGACGAGCGTCCTTGTCAGGGGCTGCGTCCCATACTTCTATGCGAAGGCGAATTCTCAATCTCCCGCCATATAAAAAATCCAAACCCGCCCAAAAAGGGAGATTTGGACGATTTTATTTTCCACGGCGAGTCCGCTAAATCCCATTCAGAGAAGTAATGCTGATTTGCAGTTGAAATAGGAACATAAAGACGCAAAGGATTTTTTGCAGGGCAAGGAGGAGGACGCAGCCCTGCTGACGCAAGGCAAGGACGACAACACCGCCATGCGAAAAAATACAAACGGATTGTTCCTTATTTTAATGGCGGATCAGCATCAGTATTTCAGTCATTTCGTCAAGGCTTGACGCCCTTGACAGTCTGTTTTTAATGTCCGCGCCGCCGCGCACGCCCTTGACATACCACAATGCGTGTTTTCGCGCCTCACGGATGCCGATATATTCGCCCTTATAGGCGACAATGCGGCTGATGTGCCGCAACGCAAAGTCAAGCTTTTCCGCCAGCGACGGCGGATTTTGCATTTTACCGCCTTCGAGCAACGATACCGTATCCCTCACAAGCCACGGGTTGCCCAGCGTTCCCCGCCCGAGCATCACCGCCGCGCAGCCTGTTTCTTCAAGCATCCTTGCCGCGTCCTGCGGCGTGAAAATATCGCCGTTGCCCACAACAGGAATCCCCACCGCTTCGACCACCGCCCGGATAGCACCCCAGTCCGCCCTGCCGCTGTAATGCTGCGCCGCCGTGCGTCCGTGGACGGTGACCATCTGCGCGCCGTTTTCCTCGGCGATTTTGGCGATTTCCGGAGCGTTTACGCTGTCGTCATTCCAGCCCTTCCGGATTTTGACCGACACCGGCACGCCCGCGCCCTCCACCGTGCGCCTGACCACCTCACCAAAAAGCGCTGGGTCTTTCATCAGCGCCGCGCCGTCGCCGTTGCCTGCGATTTTTGGGGTCGGACAGCCGCAGTTGATGTCAATCAGCTCCGCCCCGAATTTCACCGCTTCTTTTGCCGCAAACGCCATGATCTCCGGCTCGTGCCCGAAAATCTGCGTGCTTGTCCTGCCTGTGCCGCTGCCCTTTTCGAGCAGTGTTTTGGTCTTTTTGTCCTGATAGTAAAGCCCTTTGGCGCTGACCATTTCGGTAAAGGTGAGCGCCGCGCCGAATTCGTCGGCGATTTCACGAAACGCCCTGTCGGTAATGCCCGCCATGGGCGCTAAAAACACCCGATTTTTAAGCCCCCAAATCATGGGTTGATGGAGTAGTTCGGCGCTTCCTTGGTGATATAGATGTCGTGCGGATGGCTCTCTTTGAGCCCTGCGCCCGTAATCCTGACAAACCTGCCCGTTTCCTTTAACGCCTTGACGTCGGGCGTGCCGCAATAGCCCATGCCCGAACGCAGTCCGCCCAAAAGCTGATAAATCGTCTCCGACGCCGCGCCCTTATACGGCACGCGACCCTCGACGCCCTCGGGGACGAGCTTTTTGCTGTCGTTTTGGAAATAGCGGTCACGGCTGCCCTCCTGCATGGCGCCCAGCGAGCCCATGCCGCGGTAGACCTTGAACTGTCTGCCCTGATAGATTTCGCTGTCGCCGGGGGACTCCTCGCAGCCCGCAAACAGGCTGCCGATCATGATAACGTCCGCACCCGCCGCAATCGCCTTGACAATGTCGCCCGAATACTTGATGCCGCCGTCCGCGATCACGGGTATGCCGTGCTCCGCCGCGACCTGCGCCGCGTCGTAGATGGCGGTGATCTGCGGCACGCCGATGCCGGCGACCACACGGGTGGTACAAATCGAGCCCGGACCGATGCCGACCTTGATGCAGTCCGCCCCCGCTTTGATAAGGTCTCGCGCCGCTTCGGCGGTGGCGATGTTGCCGGCGATGACCGCCGTGTCCGGGAAATGCTCTTTAAGCAGCGATACCGCCTTTAAGATGTTGGCGGAATGTCCGTGAGCGGAGTCGAGGGCAAGCACATCGACCTTTGCGTCGACGAGCGCCCTTGCCCTGTCCAACAGATCCTTGGTGGCGCCGACCGCCGCCCCGGCGAGCAGCCGTCCGCTCTTGTCCCTTGCCGAGTTGGGGTAGCGCACCGTCTTTTCGATGTCCTTGATGGTGATCAGCCCTTTGAGGTTGCCGCCGGCGTCGACGATGGGCAGCTTTTCGATCTTATATTTTTGCAAAATCGCCTCTGCCTGCAACAGGGTCGTGCCCTCGGGTGCGGTGACAAGGTTTTCGCTTGTCATGACCTCAGAAATTTTGCGGGAGTAGTCCTTTTCAAAGCGCAGGTCCCGGTTGGTGAGGATACCCACCAGCTTGCCGTGCTCGGTGATCGGCACGCCGCTGATTTTATATTTGCCCATGAGCTGGTCCGCCTCGTGCAGGGTGTGTTCGGGCGACAACGAAAAAGGGTCGACAATGACGCCGTGCTCCGACCTTTTGACCTTGTCGACCTCGATTGCCTGCTGCTCGACGGTCATGTTTTTGTGGATGATGCCGACGCCGCCCTCACGGGCGACCGCAATGGCAAGGCGGGATTCGGTGACGGTGTCCATCGCCGCGCTGATGAGCGGGATGTTCAAACGGATGTCCTTTGTCAGATGCGTCGACAGGTCTATTTCATCAGGGAGCACATCGGATTTTTGCGGTACCAGCAGCACATCATCAAATGTCAGCCCTTCCTTGACGAATTTTTCTTCAAATTTCATATTTCGTAACCATCCCTTTCATTTCGGATAACGGAAATTTTTATTCTTTCTATTATACCAAATTGCGCCGCAGAATGCAAACATATCTATGACATTTTTTTAGCACACGATATTATGCTGTTTTAGGAAAAACAGCAGCACACCAGCTGCTGTTCACACAGACTTTCACACTAATATTCAACAACATTACTCAATGCCTGCATGCTGCTGAAACTGTTCCAAACAAATGCTTTAATTATACTGACGGTCTGTCCTTGGGGATGGCTCACCGAGCCGCCGAATGATATTGTTTGTCCCGCATTTATATTACCACGCATGTATGTGTGTGATAACAGTTTCCCATTAGAATCGTACAATGCTATAACTAAATAGTCTTTGTTTGTACGGGCGATATTTTTAGTAACCTCTACATCAACAACAAAAGCGCCCGAATCGGGTATACCTTGCAGTGCGATACCTGCTTGATTTGTAATAATAATTCTATTGATTCGGTATGGCAGTGGAGGAGGAACAGGCTCCCCCCCGTTACGCACATCAATGTATGGCAATCCGTCGTTAACATCTGCTGATATATTCCAAATGGTTTGGAAGTCCCAATTTAAATATGCCGCCTTGTTTTTCATAACATCTGTTGCCAAGCCATTAGTTGTATCGTTGCCTGAACCAACACCCTTTTTGTCCATGCTTGCTATTTCCATGCCATCTATTATATGCACAGCGTCAATATTCCAATAATTCCCCGAAAGAACATAGTAATCATTATTTCTCCCCGCTATCCCGCCAACGCTTAAACTTGTTCCGCCAACCAGTTTGCTACTGTAAGCATAGCTGCTTGTGATTAACGCATAATTGCTCCCAACGAGTCCGCCTACGTTTGCGGGTACAGTTGATTTTGCTGTTAAATCGTTCATTGAATAGCAATCATAAATTTTGCTTTTATTATCACCTACAAGCCCTCCAACACTGTAACCACCCTCAATTCGCACCTTAGAATAACTTTTTTCTATTTTGGTGTTAGATGATGAGTGCCCTACCAAGCCTCCGATGTCGCTTGTGGGATCTCCTGATTCAATGTAACCCTGTGCAGAACAGTTGCTTAGGTTGCCGCCAGACCCAACAATCAACCCAATGATTGCCAAAAGCCTATTACTATAAATTGCGGCATCCACAAGATGAACATTTTCAATTGAACCGCTTACATATCCTAATAAGCCTGTGTAGTAATATTTCTTATCATAGTTGCCGCTTTTACCGATATACATGCCTGAGATTCTTTTGTTATTCCCATCAAACTTTCCGGCAAAAGCCTTAGCAGTGCTATGTGATGTTCCATTCCAGCCACCAATAGGCGTCCATTCCCGTGCGGATAAATCTATGTCGTTCATGAGTTTTACCGTACAATTCACAAATGTGGATGATTGTGTCGGGTGATTCACTTTGTAAGCAATCCATGCAAGTTGCTCGGCAGTGTATATTTCATATACCCCGTTTACCGGCATTACTTCAACAGGAATTCCACTATCCTGCCATCCGGCAGCATATGTTTTAGTGGTTAAAAAGGCTGTAAAAAAACTCATGATTATTAGAATAGCAAGTGCTCTCTTCGTCACCGTCACCCCCAGATAAAATATAAAGAAATTATACCAAATCCAACAATTATTGTCAAACATATCTATGACATTTTTTTCAGCACGATCTCGCATTTGTCGCCGAGGGCTTTGGTGATTTCGGCGGACAGCCCCTCGCAGGGTGTGACCCACAGCTCCCTTGCCGCCGAGACGGTCTTTTTGTCGCACTCGTAGTACAAGAACACGGGCACGCTGCCACCGTATATGCGAAACACCTCTTTGAGGCGGTCGACCCCGCTTTCGGCTCCGCTCGGCACCTTGATGTACAGCCGTTTTTGCGGCGCGGTTTTTTGCAGCGCACAGGCGGCGTCCATGATGAGCTTCGGCTGCTCCTCCTCCCTGGCGTTAACGTGTCCGACCACGGATACGACCGCCTCCTCGGAAAGGAGACTTTCATACCTTTGCAGCGTTTTGGGGAACACGATCACCTCGATGGCGCCGCTCAGATCCTCCAAGGTCACAAACGCCATCTCGTCGCTTTTTTTGGTGTATTTGCGTGTGACCTTTGTGATGATACCCGCCACACGCACCTGCTGACCGTCCGTAACGTCGCCCCCGCCATCCTCCGACAGGCTGACAAGGATGCTGTTGATCGGCGTGTCCGCCGCCTCCGAGATCACAGTCCGGCAGCCGTCCAACGGATGACCCGACACGAAGATGCCCATCGCTTCCTTTTCCATAGCGAGCAGCTCGTCCCGTGAAAACTCGGCGATGTCCGGCAGGTCGTCGCCGGTTTCACAGTCGCCCATCAATGATAGCTGACCCGAAAGGTTGCAGCGGCGCTCGCTTGAAAGCTCGGTCACCAGCCGCTCGAACACTGCTATATACTGGCTCCTTGCGCCGCCAAGGCTGTCGAACGCACCCGCCCTGATCAGGGCTTCGAGCGCACGCCGGTTCAGACCCGTGTCGAGCAGCCGTGCGCAAAAGTCTTTCAAACTGGTGAATTTCCCGTTTCGACGTTCGGCGGTGATCTGCGCCACAAAGTCCCTGCCCACATTCTTAATGGCGACAAGTCCGAAACGGATGTCGCCGTTCCTTGCGGTGAAAGCGGCGTTGCTTTCGTTGACGTCGGGCGGCAGCAGACGAATGCCCATCTTTGGCAGCTCGCCAATGTATTTGGTGACTTTCGGCGTATCGTCAAGGTGCGCCGACATCAGCGCCGCCATAAACGGCGCAGGGTAAAAGGTTTTCAGCCACGCCGTGCGGTACGCCACCATCGCATAGGCGGCGGCATGCGACTTGTTGAAAGCGTATTTGGCAAAGTCGATCATCTCGTCAAAAATCCTCGACGAAACCCTGGCGTCCACGCCGTTTGACACGGCGCCCGGCACCTCGCCGTCGCCGTAGATAAAGTTCTGGCGCTCCCTTTCCATGACGTCCGTTTTCTTTTTGCTCATCGCGCGGCGGAGGATGTCCGCCCTGCCGTAGGAATAGCCCGCCAGCGTGCGCACGATTTGCATGACCTGCTCCTGATAGACGATACAGCCGTAGGTGACCTTCAATATCGGCTCCAAAAGCGGGTGGGCATAGGTCACCGCTTTTGGATTATTTTTGTTTTTGATGTACCTCGGAATGGCATCCATCGGTCCAGGTCTGTAAAGGGAAATCCCTGCTACGATGTCCTCGAAGCACCGGGGGCGAAGCTCGCGCAAAAACGCTTTCATGCCCGTGCTTTCGAGCTGGAACAGCCCATCAGTGTTGCCCGACGAGATCAACGCATATACCCGCTCATCGTCCGTCATGCTGTCGGCGGTGACCGTTTCGTCGCCGATGTCGGCAAGAGCGTCGGATATGATGGTCAGGTTGCGCAGCCCGAGGAAGTCCATTTTTAAAAGACCCAGCTCTTCGAGGGTCGTCATGGTAAACTGGGTCACCACCGAATTGTCCGACAGCTGCAACGGCACATAGTCGCTGACATCGCCCCTGGTGATGACCACGCCTGCGGCGTGGGTTGAGGCGTGGCGGGGCAGCCCCTCAAGCTCTTTGGCGATGTCGATGATCCGCCGTGCGTTCGGGCTTTGGTCGTACAGCGCTTTGAGCTCCTTGCCCTCCATGGCGTTGTCCAAGGTTTGGTGGATGTCAAAGGGAATCGTCTTGGCGATGGCGTCCACCTCGGCATACGGCACGTCCAGCACACGACCCACGTCACGCACCGCCTGACGTGCTTTCATGGTGCCGAAGGTGATGATTTGCGCCACCCTGGTCTTGCCGTATTTTTTCACGACGTAGTCAATGACCTCGCCCCGCCGCTCATAATCAAAGTCGATGTCGATGTCGGGCATCGTGATGCGCTCCGGGTTTAAGAACCGCTCAAAGAGCAAGTCATACCGCACGGGGTCGACGTCGGTGATGCGCAGGCAGTAGGAAACCAGGCTGCCCGCCGCACTGCCTCTGCCCGGTCCGACACAGATGCCGTTATCCTTGGCGTATTTGATAAAGTCCCACACAATCAAAAAATAGTCCGTAAAGTCCATTGTGCGGATGGTTTCAAGCTCGTAATCCAGCCTGTCCACGAGCGGGGCATAGTCTTCATAACGATGCTTTAAGCCGTCCATACACAGCGATTTCAAGTAGTCAAAGTGGTCGCCTTCCAGGTCGAACTGCGGCAGGTGGTAGCTGCCGAATTCGAGGTCGACACGGCACATATCCGCAATTTTGACGCTGTTGGCGACCGCCTCAGGGTAGCCCGCAAACAGCGCCGCCATTTCGTCGCCGCTTTTGAGGTAATACTCCTCGCCCTCAAACCTCATGCGCTCAGGCTCGTGCAGCGTCTTGCCCGTCTGGATGCACATCAGCACGTCCTGAAACTGGGCGTCACGCTTTTCGACATAATGCACGTCGTTGGTCGCAACCAGCCCGACGCCGAACTCCTGCGACAGCATGGCAAGCGTCTGCGTCACCTTTGCCTCCTCCGCCAAGCCGTGGTTTTGCACTTCGAGGAAAAAGCCGTCTTTGCCGAAAATGCCGATGTATTCCTTAATTAAAAGGCACGCGCCTTCAAGGTCGTTATCGAGTATCGCCTTGGGGATCTCGCCCGATATGCAGGCGGACAGGCAGATGATGCCCTTCGCATATTGCCGCAGCGTCGCATGGTCGATCCTCGGCTTGACGTAAAAGCCGTCGATGTGTCCGATGCTGACGATCTTCATCAGGTTTTTATAGCCCTCGTTGTCGCGGGCAAGCAGCACCAGGTGGCTGCGTTTATAATCCTCTTCATAGGTCTTGTCATGCAGCGAGCGGGCGGCGACGTAGACCTCGCACCCCAAAACCGGATTTAACCCCGCTGCCTTTGCCTGACGGTAAAAGTCCACAACGCCGTACATCACGCCGTGGTCGGTGATGGCGACAGACTTCTGCCCAAGCTCCGCAGCACGGGAAATAAGCCTGTCAATGCGGCTCGCGCCGTCTAACAGGCTGTATGCGGTATGCACGTGCAGGTGCGCAAAATCAACCATTTTTATTCTCCTCCGCAAGCTGCATGAGCCTGCGCATCCTGTGGTTCACCCCCGACTTCGTCAGCCCAAGCGCACGGGCAAGCTCAGCAAGGGTCGCCTCGGGGCTTTCAAGCCTTGCCCTTGCGACGCTTTCTAACTGCGGCGGCAGATGATCAAGCCCGACCCTATCCGCCAACAAGCGTATGGCATGCGCCTGCAACACGGCGGCGTCCGCCGTCTTTTCGGCGTTGGCGTTTTCACAGTTGACACGGCGGTTGGTTGAGTTTCTGACCTCTTTTTCAATTTTGACGTTCAAAAGCGCCATCATCTGCGCGTGCGCACCCAATGCGGCAAGCAGGTCGCACATCTGCTCGCTGTCCTTGATATAAAACACATAGTTGCCCTTACGTTTGATAAACCTTGGCGAGACGTCAAAAAATCTGAGGATCTCGGCGAAGTCGCCGCACAGCGCATAGTGACCGGTCACCAGCTCCATGTGATAGCCCTTTTGAGGCGCGCATATCGCACCGCCGCCCAAAAACGCTCCCCGGATAAACGCACGCTTGCAGCATTCGCCTCGCACAAGGCTTTTGTCGATCCGGATCGGCACCGTGGCAAGGCGCATATCCCGCAGGACCTTGACCGCCTCGGCTCCCGACATGCGCACGCTGAATATGCCGCTTTCACGTTCTAAAAGCTCGGCGTCCAAGTTGTAAAGGCGTTTGATGAGCATAACGATACGGCGGGGTTTTCGGTGTTGATTTTAAAGCCCTCCGCCGTGATTTGTGCGGCGAAGCAAACCATGCCCGCAAGCTCCGCACGGACACAGCAGATGTCCTCTGTGTCCATCTTGCATATTTCGTTTTTGACATCCGACGCAAACGACATACCGGCTCGCCTTTCGATTCATAGTATGAAATCATTATACCATTTATCGCAGGGCTTGGCAACTGTCCGTACACCGTTTTGCGTATTTCGTCAGCGCAGGGACGGGTTTGTATCCGCTAAATTGATAATCATTTTGTTGCTTTCGACCGCATAATTCAGTGTGCTTTTTGCGGCGCCGTCCTTATGGACATAGCACAAAGCGACATCAGCATGATCCACCAGCCACTTGTTACGGTCGGAGACGTCATGCTTTGAGTACGATTTCTTCCCGGGCGGGCAAATGATGTCGTCATACCGCAGCATATCCTTTTCATGAAGCTGCTTGATATTGCAGGCGACCAATACCAATTCACCGCCCAGCGCCCTGACCGCCTCTTCGCACAGCTTGTCAAACTGCCCCATGCCCCCGCTGAAATATACCGTGACGCCTCTGTTTATCAGCGTCGAGATGGCTGTACGGATTTTGTCTTCCATTCCCCGACAATCGCTATGTCCGAAAAAAGCGCATTTTTGCATAACATCACCTCTAATAATTATCCTTATATAAGTATATACTTATATAAGGATAATTTCAATCCCTTTTATGCATGATAACATATATCCACAGGAGGGGTGATTATGAGAAGCATATTTATCAGGGAACAGGAGCCGCAGGAGGTGGATTTCGGCTATATCAGGCTGACGTTAAGGGCGTATCTGGATGCAAACAACCTCACTAGAAACCAGCTTTCGGTGAACACCGGCATCAAATACCAGACCATTGACAGGTATTATAAATGTGATACGGTCGACCGGGCGGATTTAGTTCTTCTGGCAAAAATATGCTTTGTTCTCGGCTGTGACCTGCCGGATATTATCGCGTATATACCGCCGAAAAGCAATGGCGCCGAGTGATAAACACCCGGCGCCTTTATTTTTCAGCAGAAGCGTTCGGACAAGCGCTGCGCATCCGAACGCTTTTTTGGACGGAAAAGCTACTTGGTCAGGTTACGCTCCGCAATTTCGATGGCTTTGGTGACGATATTGCCACAGTCACGTGAGCTCACCTTTCCCCAGCCTTCGTGCTTTACGATGTCATACACGCCAAGCTCCTTCGCGATTTCTTCTTTGAGCCTGTCGGACATTTTTGTTCTGCTCATCTTTACATTCCCCCCGCTGTTATTTTGTGCAGTGTGCCGCAAAATACACGAGGGAAAAACTGATTATAACGTAACAGCAGAAAAAATTTCGTTTGTAGAAATTTTTTCTTACCGTAGCGCGTTTCAACGAGGCGAGGGACATCTTTTCGCCGAGTTATATCGTCAGCGTCCCATCCTCATTTTCGAGCAGTATCAGGATTTTTTCCTCTGCGCCGGTGGTGACGTTGACATAGACCAAAAAGTTTTTGCCGCCGAGGTTGCCTTTCAGCTCATAGCAAAATACCTCGCTGCCGTTGTCGAGCGGGATCATCGCCCGATTGATTGCCGAAATCTCAACATTTTTATTCACCTTTGCCCGCGCCTCTTCCTCGGTGAGCAGCGCTTCGGGAATTGCCCTGTCGTCTATATGGTTGGTAATATAGCCGTGTGACTCAAAGCCGATGACACTGCCGTCGTCAAGTGCGATTTTCACCTTGATGAGGTCGGTGTACATCACATAATCACCCTGCTTATACGCATAGTTTATCACCACGGTGTTGCCTTCACGCTGGTAATAGCTCTCATACATGCTGTTATATCCCTTGGCTGTCAAAAATTCACGCGCCTTCAGCGCCGCCGCGCCCACGTCAAGCTCTGCGTTTTCGGGCGCTTTGTTATCGAGCACCATCATGACGTAGCCGCCCTGCTTTGTCACCTCCACAAAAATCTGACGCTTGTCGTCGCTGGTGACGACAGTGCAATTGTAGGTCGGGATGATGCCCTCGCTCTCGCCCGTCACCTCCACATTTTCAATGTGGTCCGCGCCAAGGAAGCTTTTCACCGCCTCCGCCGCCTGCTCCGCCGATATGTCCGGCTTGCCCTTGGTCATCCTCGGCTCACGGTTTCGGATGTGCTCCGAAAACGGTCCGTCGTAAATCAACGATGCATACTCTGAAAAACCCTCCTCGATTTGCTTCATGCTGCCGTCAAAGTTCTGTCCTTCGCCGCCGGTGATCCTGCTGGTGATGTTTTTAAACTCGTCAAACCTCAGCACCCCGCCGAACATCTCGCTTTGCATAGTGGTCAAACGCTCGTTGAGGGTAGACGCATGCTCCTGCAAGGACGCCAGCTGGTCAAGCTCCTGTTGCGTCAGCTCCTCGCCGTTCTCCACCTTTTTGGACAGCGCGTAGGTATAGTCGCCCACCTGGGACAAAAAGGTTGCGGTATTGTCCAGCTCGGTATGCGCCACGGGAAGCTGTCCGAGGTTCGCCTGCGCAAACGCCGCCTGACGCCACAGGTCGACCGCCAGCGACGAAAGCTGGGCCGGCGACGTCGCCACCGCCGCCTTGGTCAGCGTGGTGTCGAGGTTGTTGACATAGTGCACAAGCTCGGTAAACGCACGCTGATAGCCGTTTTCAACACGGTTTCTGAAATCGATCGAGCGCTTGTACTGATAGATGCCGAACCCCGCAATGACCGCCGTCACCACAAGCACGATGCTGTACATATGCCGGTCGGACAGCCTTGCCTTAAAATCATTGAATTTGTTTTTGATATTCATTTCCTACCTCCTGCGTTAAATGGCAAATTTGTGCTTGCCGATCGTGGTGATGACCTTTCGGGAATAAATCCACTGGTTGGTCGTTTTGGCGGGGTTGTAATAATAAATCGCGCCGCCCGTCGGGTCCGAGCCGTTCATTGCTTCCCTGCACGCTTTATAGACCGTTGAATTTTCGTCGATCGGCACGTTGATCTGCCCGTCCGACACGGCAGTGAACGCGCCCGGCTGGTAAATCACACCGCTTAGCGTGTTGGGAAAGGACGGGTGCTTGACCCTGTTCAATATGACCGCCGCAACCGCTACCTGACCGCTGTACGACTCGCCCCTCGCCTCACCGTTGACACACCTTGCAAGCAACTGCGTGTCGGAAGCGGTCTGTGAGCCGCCGGAGTTACCCTGACCGCTTGCCACATTCTGCGCGCTTCTGCCCGACCAAAGCGACGCCGTCAGCGACGCCGCCACAAACAGCCAACAAAAAAGCAGCATTTTCCATCGTTTCATATACGCCATTCCTCCAATTTGTCCGAATGTGTTTTCAACGTATATTTTTAGCAAAATTGTTATTATTATTCCAAAAAATCAACTGCACGGCAAAGCGCAAAGATAATGACACGAGCCTAAAACGCCAAAGGCGTTTTTTATGCCCATATCCTGCACTGGCAACTTCTATGTCCGGTATATATAGTATTGCTATCCGGACAAAGGAAGGGGCAGTATATGAGCAAAATCAACAGCGCAATAGAACAAGAAGCAGGGCGCCTCAAAAAGCAGATTGGCAGCGAGATTGCGTATTTTTACACCAAATATGTGCCGCAAGATGCGGAAGGCAGCTATTACGCCGCAGCAAAGCTGCCGATCACCGATGCGGAAAGATCCCTGATCGACACATCGCAGGGGGCATATTCGGCGGCGCTTGGCGCAAAGGACAAGGTCAGCCGTTATGATGTGATGGAAGCTTCCATCAAAGACAGCATCGCCAAATTTTATGACACCGCCGGATGGCAGGACGCACCGATACCCGATAAATTCAAGCAACTGCTTGAAAAGCAAAAGCATGCGGCAATGGAAAGCACGATGACACAGGTCATGAAGGAGGTGACCAATGGCATCATCAGAGGCGACCTGCCGGTTACGCTCATCAGTCTCGCACATGCCCTGATTGACAAAAAGACCGTTTCGCTGGAAAACCTGGTGGAATCGGGGTATAGACAGCTCGGTGAATACATGCTATTATTACAGTATCAGGAAATGGGCTGCGAACGCTATGTGTTTATCACCCATGACGAAAACTGCGGGGCTTGTGACGCTTTGGACGGGGAAATATTCGCCATTGACGACGCTGTGCCAGGTGAGAACCTGCCGCCGATGCATACCAATTGCGACTGTGAAATCGGCATTTTGGACGGCAGCGGCAACGTCAATGCAATCCTCACCAACCGTGACCCTGACGAGACGGGCGAAGAAGACAGCGCATTTTTGGACAAGCTCCAAACGGTCTTTGACATAGCAGGGCTGTTCCCTGTCTTCGGCGAGGTGTTTGACGGCGTCAATGCGTTGATATATTTGGCGCGTGGAGACTATTTGAATGCGGCGCTTTCCGGCGCAGCCATAATACCGCTGATAGGTTCCGCCGCCACTGCCGGCAAGCTGACCGCAAAGACGGTAAAAGCGGTCGACAAGGTGAATGATGCAAGAAAAGTTGTCAAAGAGGCTGCACAGGGTGTTGGAAAATATGCCGACGATGTCGCCCAGGGCGCGGGTAAAGCTGTTGATGATGTTATTGAGGGTGCGGGGAAGGTTGCTAAAAGAGATGAGTTATTGAATGCTGTACAAAATGATAAATTAAAAAACGCCGTGAATGAAATTTATAGACCAGGCGCAACAACTGGTGACGGTGGATTAGCGGATGCTGTTCGGCATGAGTTGTCAACTGGTGAACTCGTGGGAGGGAAATCTCACATCCTGAAAGCTACCGAAAGGGTAACCAATCTTGAAAATATAATAAATAAGCAAAATCTAAGCCAAAGTGATTTAAACATTGCAAAAAGTTTACTTGATGATCTTAGAAATGCTTTAGGAGGAAAGTGATATGATTAGTGCAGAATTAAACAAAATGCTTGTTAATAAATTACCAAATTTGCGTGAAAAATATTTAGACGAAGTTAACTGGCAAGAAGGTGATGATACTGGTTCTCATACAGTATATGGAGATGTACTTACTCCATATCTGGCTGAGTGTATTTTAAAAGATTATAAACAAGAATATCTTATTATTTTTGATTTTCTTGAAACACTTTTGGAACTTGATGATAAGTATGCCGATGAAGTTGTTTATTTAAGTGTTTTTGAGAGTCTCACATATCTTTTTAAAGAAAGGACTTATTTAATATCCTATTTGGGAGAAAAATGCAAAAAGGCTTTAAATACTGTAGTTTAAATAATTGTCAAGTCAAAAGCCCGAGAATTCGGGCTTTTGACTTGACATAACTTCACGGCTTGTTTTACTTCCTCGCCGTGTCCATGGTCTGTGTGCATAACAAAAAGCCCAACAACCCTGTATTTTACGAGTATTTCTGCCGTAAAATCAGTGAGGGCAAAACAAAATCGCAAGCATTGGTCTGTATTATGCGCAGATTGGTCAACATTGTTTATGGCATGATGAAAAGCAAAACAGAATACCGCCCATACGCCATTGAGGAATAATCCTATGGCGTTTTTGGTATTTCTGTGATATAATTTTTGAAAAGATACGGATTAAAAATCCCGTTACTATAACCCTTTCAACCTCCACCTGAGGGCACGGGGAGTAAGCTGAAAGTCATTGATGGCAAGGTCGGCGGCAAAGTTCCGATTGATGATTATAATGCCATTCGAAATAGTTCAGTAAAAAATCCGAGTTCTAATTCCTTAACATTGGGGAAATATGCCGACGATGCGACTTCTTACACTAAACGCGCAGGGGATACTTCGTATTTTGATATGGGGAATGACTGGAATGTAGTGAAACAAAAATACAATCTTACAGATGCGGAGATGTTCGACTATTTCAATAAACCAATCCTAAATGATGCTATCTCAAGTGGGAAAGCAATTAGGTTCTCTCATAATCCACTTGAACATAGGGTAGGGGCATTAGCACAAGAATGGGAATTTATTAAAACAACGCTTGGTAAGACCGAGGCAGATTTATTCTTTGAGGGAGGTTTTTGGTATGTTAAGTAACGAAGGCATTAGCAATTTGAGTTTATTAAAGGATATGTTAGTTAATACATGGAAGAACAATATTGTGATATTAGGTGAAAGAAAAATACAAATTCCTGTAGATGCATTTGAAATTCAAATGCAAATCTATGGACGCAATAAGGTAATGCTTGAATACGAAACAGGAACATTTGCGTTAAAAATTTGGACAGGTGAGAAATTTGAATATCTTGACAAATTTACAAGCGATAAAATCTTTTATGGATTTGATAGCATGATACCTAAAAACATACAACATAACTTTAGTATATTGGATAAAGTATTGAGTTCGTCAAGATAAGTGACTTCAATGACCACAAGCCCAATTTTGGGGCTTGTGGTCATGACATGTTAAACGATATCTTTCAGTACGCAATCCTCCCCAGCCATAACCTCAATGCCGATTTTGGCGCCAAGCCGGAAGCCGATAATGAAGTTTTCAATTGCGGTTATGGCATCGACACTGCCTTGAGCGTTGACAAAATCGAGGAATAAATCTTTTTCTTTGCCTGTCAACAGTATAGTCAGCTTTTCCTCATTGTCCGCAATGATGTTCATGTTATCGGCATATGATGACGCTGTGCCGGGTGAGAACCTGCCGCCGATGCATACCAATTGTGACTGTGAATTCAGCATCTTGGACGGCAGCGGCAACGTCAATACAATCCTCACCAACCGTGACCCTGACGAGACGGGCGAAGAAGACAGCGCATTTTTGGACAAGCTCCAAACGGTCTTTGACATAGCAGGGCTGTTCCCTGTCTTCGGCGAGGTGTTTGACGGCGTCAATGCGTTGATATATTTGACGCGTGGAGACTATTTGAATGCGGCGCTTTCCGGCGCAGCCATAATACCGCTGATAGGTTCCGCCGCCACTGCCGGCAAGCTGGCCGCAAAGACGGTAAAAGCGGTCGACACGGTGAATGATGCAAGAAAAGTTGTCAAAGAGGCTGCACAGGGTGTTGGAAAATATACCGACGATGTCGCCCAGGGCGCGGGGAAAGCTGCTGATGATGTTGCCCAGAGCGCGGGGAAGAGTGTTCTAAACGCTGGGAATAAAGCAGATGCTCTAAAATCTATTGATAATTTGCCGTCGAACATTCAATCAAAAGCAAAGGATTTCTTCAAAGGCGGTTCAAATAGTTATACTGATTTTTCTGTTGAACAAATGGGAAATGGAAACTATATGGCAAAGATGATGAAGCCTGGCAATGTCCCTGGGTCAAAAGCAATATATTACAAGGAGATTGACCCAAGAGGCAATACCATAAGGGTTTTTAAGGAAACATTTGATCCGGCAGGCAATCTGGTTCATATTAAAGAAAAATAGGGAGGTGTAAAACAAGATGTACAATGATTATTTAATGAATTTCAGAGATTTACAAATTTCAAAAAAAGAGCTTAGCGATAAGTTAGGTGGAAATTTGCTTGCAGTAAAAATTGATAATCCAATTGTAATATACACTTCAGATGTTATTAATCTTTTGAACACTTATAAGAGCAGACAAATTACGATTGAGCGTTTAATTGATTGGGTTAATACAATTTGGTTTACAGAATTATTTACATATGATGATACTCATTGCGATTCAATTGCCAGTGTCCTAAACAGATTGGAAGACTTAGATGAGGATGATAGAGAGTTGACAGAAAGCGATATTAATAATTATATAAATGCTTTGAAAAATAATCGTGAAATCTAATTTTCACGGGAGATGTTCATGTTATCGGCATATGATGACGCTGTTCCAGGTGAGAACCTGCCGCCGATGCATACCAATTATGACTGTGAATTCGGCATCTTGGACGGCAGCGGCAACGTCAATACAATCCTCACCAACCGTGACCCTGACGAGACGGTCGAAGAAGACAGCGCATTTTTGGACGATACGCCGTCATTTAATATCTTTACACCACATACAGTATCGGCATATTGCCGAGTTTTGCCGCAATCTGGCTGCGTAAGAACTGCTCGCCCTGTGCCCGGACAGGGTCACGATAGCAGTATTTTCCCCTGCCCCTGCCCGTCATCAGCGCCTTGTCATAAAGCTCGGTCGCATTCGGGAAGGCTTCGTTATTGATCGCACGGTGGACAAAGCTGTATGTCATAAAGATGATTTCGATGAACATCGTCTTTTTCGCCTTTGCCGAGAGAGTGTCCGCCAAGGTATCGATCAGTCCCGCATAGTGCACCTGCCAGCTGTCCGTCAGCACCACCGGCGCAATCAGCAGTCCGGTCTTGTAACCCGCCTCGCACAGGTCGTTGATGGCGCGCACCCTGTTTTCCAGCGGCGAGGTGCCAAACTCCGTTTTCTTGATTACAAACTCAGGGTTAACGCTCATCCGCACGATGGTACGCCCGCCATGGTCAAGCGGCAAAATCGGCGCCACCATGTCAAACTTGGTGGGAAAGGTCAAAAAACCCTTGGGCTGGCTGCCGAAACCCTCAATTGTCCACGGCAGGTTGTTGGTGACGGTGTTTTCCAGCACAAGGTCGCTGTTGCTGCCGATTTCAAAGGTCAGGTCATCCTGCGCCGCCTTTGCCGTGCGGACGATTTTCCCCAGCATCTGCTCCCGATTGACGAACAGCCGCAGGTAGGCGCATTTATTATAGTTGCACACCAGATAGCAATACAGGCACATTGCGCTGCATCCCGACGAGGTATACGGCACCAAAAAGTCTGACACCTTGTGGTTCGGCACGTATTTGTGCGTCTTGCGCACGCCGATGATGAGGTGCCGCTTCATCTTCGGAAATGCCGAGTTCGGGTTTTCCCGCAGCACCGGAATATTGTTGTGGCTTATGATTTCCGTCCACGGCAGGTCAGAAAATTTTTGTTTCAATTGTTTTCCCAGTTCGTAATCCAGCGCCGCCGCTTCATAAAATACTTGATCAGGAAACATGAATTTGTCCCCTTTCGATGATATTTTTATATGCCGGCCAACAAGTTAACCGGAATATAAAAGCAGGAACCATAACGGCTCCTGCCTTTGTGACGCTATTTCTTGCGCAGCCCTATCACAAGGCTGATAACAGCAATGCTGCGGATAATACTTTGTCAGTTGCTTCCAATTTCTTGTCAGACAATAACTGCTCGTATCATAACAGGTTCATAGATAATGCTGATCATCTTAAACCATCCCCCCAACACTTGCCGATTGATTGCTTAGAATACGAAGGGCGTCATTGACGTCTTGCGTATCCATAACTTATTATCGTCAATATCGCAAATAATAATCATGGAATTTTTTTGATTTTTTGATGAAATCATCCGGCTATTTTAACAAGGCATTGACCGCTTCCCTGATTTTTTCGGGGATTTTGATCCCCTGCGGACACTTTTTCACACATGCGCCACAGTCGATGCAATCCTTTGGGTCGCCGCCCCATTCGTCGCCGCCGCCCAGCTTTGCAAAGCGGTTTTTTGCAAAGTCCGTGATGCCGTAGATTTTATGGTAATTGTAAAATGTGAACAGTTTTGAGATCCTAATGTCTTTCGGACAGGGCTGGCAATAGTCACAGCCTGTGCAGTAAAGATCGGACAGCGCCTTCATTTCTTCGAGCGTGCCGGCAATCTGCTTCCATTCGTCCGCCGACAGCTCGTCGGCGCTGCGGTTGCCGATCTCGACGTTTTCCTCCACCATCGTGATATTCTCCATGCCCGACAGCGCACAACTGACGTTTTTATTCGCCAAAACAAAGCGCAGCGCAATCTCGGGCGTGCCGGAAGCGCTTTTAACCATGTTTTGCAAAACCTCCGACCCCGCCGCAAGGCGCCCGCCCGCAACGGGTCCCATGACGATGACACCAAGTCCCTTGCCGGCGGCATAGTCTATCATCTGCTCGTTGCTGCGGTCCAAAAGGTTGTACTGGCATAGCACCGTTTCAAACGCACCGGTGTCGATGATCGGCTTCATCACCTCGGGCTTATCGTGGAACGAAAAGGACTTATGGGCAATCAAGCCCTGCTGCTTTGCCTTTTCCATGTTGTCCAAAACATTCAGCCCCAGCACCAAATTCTCAAACCGGTCCTTGTCCAGTGCGTGCAGGTGATAAAAATCAATACGGTCGACATCCAGCCGCCTAAGCTGTTCTTCGAGCAGCTGCCAAAAGTCGTCTTCTTTTTTCATCAGCCAAATCGGCAGCTTGGTCGACAGCTTGATCTTGTCACGCCAGCCCTTAATCGCCTTGCCTACAAGATACTGGTTGTTTTCGTTGCTGTAACCCCACGCCGTGTCGATGTAATTGACGCCCAGCTCAAACGCCGTGTGTACCGCCTTGACGGACGTCTCCTCGTCCATATACCACTTGCCGTCCTTTTCATATTCGGGCAGCCGCATCGCGCCGAAGCCGACCGCCGATATGTCGAATCCTGTGTTGCCGAGCTTTCTGTATTGCAAAACCATTACCCCCAAACCTTTGGCACATTTTATAAATAAATTATACCCCAATCCGTACGCAAAATCAAGGCATATTATGAAGTGTATTGTCAATACGCAAAAAAGTGCCTTTGGCACTTTTTTGATTGACTGGTGGCGCCAAGTAATGTTTGGCATCCCTTGAATTTTAATAGGTATAAACGATGCTGACCGTTGCGCTGACCTGTATCTCGCCGCCGGTGATGGTCGTGGCGCTGTCCGATTCTCCCGAGGGTGCCGGAGCAGCGGCGGGATAACCCGCATTGTAGGCATAGCTTATGTTGCTGTACGCGTTGCTGTTGCTGACGTTGATGCTTTTGATTTTCAGCTGCTCAATGCCAAACGCCTTGCGCAAAACCTCAGCTTTGTCCTTTACGCGGGTGGTCGCGCCTTCGAGCGCTTGCAGGTACAGCTCGTGCTGTTTCGGCTTGGAGAGGTCAAACCGGATATTGTTCATCTCGTTGACGCCGTTTTCCACCGTGATGTCGATCAGCTTGCCGACCAGCGCCACGTCCGTCAGCATCACCCGCAGCATATGCGTCAGCTGATACCCCTTGAACACACGCTTGTTGTAATAGGTACCGTTGTAGTAGATGCCGGTGTATTCATTAGTTTTGATATACTCATAAATGGCTGTCGACTTATAGTCAATGGTCTTGATGTAGCGCTCCTCGACGCCGAGCGATTTGATTGCCGCCGTGATGCTGTTGATTTTAACCTTGTTCTCTTCCTGGCACAGCTTGTAGTCCGCATTCGCCGTTTTAACGCCGATGGTCACATACGCTTCGTCCGCAACATCGACGACAGTATAGCTGCCGCTGACCGTAAGGGTGCCTGCAATCGGCGCCTCTGCGCCGACGGTGACCAAAAAGGTATTCGACAGAAAAATGACCAAAATAATGCCCGATAGGATTTTTTTCATACGACTGACCTCCCAAAAAGTGATTTTACTTTTTTAGACGCACTGTGATGAAAAAAGTTCCATTTTATGCATTTTTTGTCGGGATGCGGGCACTCATGCCTCGCCGTATGCTTTCTTGTAAATCTCTTCGAGGTCGGTCACCAGCGGCATCTGGGGGTTTGCGCCTGTGCACTGGTCCTCAAAGGCTCTGTCGGCAAGCTCACCTATCCTTGCGAAGAAGGTTTTCCTGTCGACGCCGCACGCTTCAATGGTCTGCGGGATGCCCACCGATTTGGTCAGGTCGGTCACCGCCTTGATCAGGCTGGCTACCCCTTCCTCCGTGGTTGACGCCGGCAATCCGAGGGTCTTTGCGATGTCGGCATACTTCTTGTCGGCGATGAAGGTTTCATACTTCGGGAAGGACGCAAACTTTTTCGGCTTGGACGCATTGAAGGCGATGACATGGGGCAGCAGAATCGCGTTTGCCCTGCCGTGTGGGATGTGGAACTCACCGCCCAGCTTGTGCGCCAGCGAGTGGTTGATGCCTAAGAACGCGTTGGTGAACGCCATGCCGGCGATGCAGCTTGCGTTGTGCATCTTTTCCCTTGCCACCCTGTCCGAACCGTCCTTGTACGCCCTTGGCAGGAACTCGAACACCATCTGAACTGCCTTTATTGCCAATGCATCGGTGTAGTCGGACGCCAGCACCGAGACATACGCCTCGATGGCGTGGGTCAGCACATCTATACCGGTGTCCGCCGTGACGGAGGGAGGCACCGTCATCACGAAGTCGGGGTCGAGGATGGCGACGTTCGGGGTCAGCTCATAGTCCGCAAGCGGATACTTGATGCCCCGCTTTTTGTCGGTGATGACCGCAAAGGAGGTGACCTCCGAGCCTGTGCCGCTGGTTGTGGGGATCGCCACCAGCTTTGCCTTGTTGCCGAGGGTGGGGAATTTGTAGACACGCTTTCTGATGTCCATAAATTTGAGCTTCAAGACCTCAAAATTCAGCTCGGGATGCTCATAGAACAGCCACATACCCTTTGCGGCGTCCATGGCGCTGCCGCCGCCGAGAGCGATGATCACGTCGGGCGAGAAATTCCGCATCGCCGCCGCACCCTTTAACACGGTGTCGACCGACGGGTCGGGCTCGACCTCCGAGAAGATTTCGCAGTGGACGTACTGCTGACGCTTACGCAGGTAGTACAGGACTTTATCCACATACCCCAGCTCAACCATCGCCGGATCGGTGACGATGAACGCTTTGGAGATATCGGGCATCTTTTCGAGGTATTGGGTGGAATCGAACTCGAAATAAATCTTTTCGGGGATTTTAAACCACTGCATATTCGCCCTCCTCGTCGATACCCTCTTTTTATTGATGAGGTTGACCGCCGACACATTTGCGGTCGTAGAGTTGCCGCCGTAGCTGCCACAGCCGAGGGTCAGCGAAGGCATGTTTGTGTTGTAGATGTCGCCGATTGCGCCGTGCGTTGACGGAGAGTTTACAATCAGCCTGCCCGCCTTGATGCGCTTTGAGAACTGGTCGATGACTTCGGCATCCTCCGCATGGATGACGCCCGAATGCCCGAGACCGCCGAACTCCACCATTTCCTCCGCACGACAGATGCCCTCGTCCGCATCCTTCACCGTCAGGTATGCCAGCACAGGGCTGAGCTTTTCCCTGGACAGCGGGTAGTCGGGACCAATGCCGTCTATTTTGGCGATGAGGATTTTGGTGTCCGGATCGACCTCAAAGCCTGCGCCTTTAGCAATCTCATAGGCGGATTTGCCAACGATGTTGGAATTGACAACGCCCTTTTCCAAAATGACCACATGCTTTTCAAGCAGGGGAAGCTCCTTTTCCGTCACGAAATGGCAGTTGTTTTCACGGGCAAAGCGCTCAAAGTTCTCCGCAATTTCCTCGTCTACGATGACCGCCTGTTCGGAGGCGCAAATCATGCCGTTGTCAAAGGATTTCGACAGGATGAGGTCCGTGACCGCACGCTCGAGCTTCGCGGATTTGTGGATATAGCACGGCACATTGCCGGGACCTACGCCAAGCGCCGGCTTGCCCGTGCTGTATGCCGCACGCACCATACCGGAGCCGCCTGTCGCCAATACCAGCGCCACATTCTTGTGGTTCATCAGGAGGTTTGTCGCTTCGACCGACGGGGTCTCTATCCATTGGATGCAGTCCTCGGGCGCACCCGCCTTGATGGCAGCGTCACGCACGATCCTTGCCGCTTCGGCGCTGCACCGCTGTGCCGACGGATGGAACGCAAAGATGATAGGGTTGCGTGTTTTCATGGCAATAATCGACTTGAACATGGTCGTCGAGGTCGGATTGGTGACCGGCGTCACACCCGCAACGACCCCCACCGGCTCGGCGACCTCCTCGTAGTCCTCAAACTCATTTTCGTTGATGACGCCGACAGTTTTGTCATATTTGATGCTGTGGTAGATGTACTCCGTCGCAAAGATGTTCTTGGTGATTTTATCCTCATAGATACCCCTGCCCGTTTCCTCGACCGCCATTTTGGCAAGCGTCATATGCTGTTCAAGCCCCGCCATAGCCATCGCTTTGGTGATCGCGTTGACCTGCGCCTGATCAAGCGTCAAAAACTTATTCAGCGCAGCCTTGCCCTTTTCGACCAATGCGTCGATGACCTCGCCGATGGTCGGCTCTGTGCTTTGCGCCTGTTCTGCGTTTGCCTTAGTCACGCTTTTTGCGACCGACTCCCTTAGCGCATTTTCAGCGGGTGTAATTGTGCTTGCCTCCTGCGAGGGCAGCGGAGCGGTGGCTGTACCCGCACCGCTCTGCAAAGCCGTATCCCTTATTGCCTGCGTTGCACCGTTTTGTACCGTTCCGTTTGTTTCACCGCTTTGTATTGCTGCGCCGCCGGTTTTCTGTGGGATACCGTTTTGTGCCATCTGTCTTTTTGTTGTATTTTCCTTTGCCATAACCCTTCCTCCTTTGACGTTCGTCAACCACATTGTTAATATATTAACATTATACGCTATTGTTAAATAATTGTCAATCTTTTTTTAGAAAAAATGTATATATTTTCGGCAATCGCTAAGAATGCCGCTTTGTACGGGCTGCCAAGAAAATTTTTAGGATTTTCAAGACGGTCAAAGCCGTGAATACTTTGTGTATTCGCAGTTTTGACCAACAGTGAAAAAACAAAAATTTGCCGGCAAGACATACAAATGGGGTTTCTTAGCGGGTTCCCTCTGTGCGGAGCTAGTCCGCCATTCCTCTGGCGTGTTGTTTGCGCTTGCTTGCAACTTGCCGCTCTTCCGGTGAAGACTTTCCGGCTGGCAACTTGTCCAAATTTTTGATATGCGCCCATACAGACTAATGTGCGCAAAAGGCGCCGCTTTTATGTGCTGAGGCGCCTGAAAAGGTTTTTGTAGTAGTTTTGCAGGCGGTGCGACTCAAAGGTATAGATACCGAAAATTCTCGGAAAACCGACGTGCACATCGACGCCTACATCGGCATAACCGAGGAACTTAAACGGCAGCTTGGTAACGATGTCGTTGCCGTTTGTCACACGCATCGTCTTAAAGACCCTGTGGTTGTAGGAATCCGCAAACGCCCGGTTTCCCACCCGGGGACCCCCGAACAGCGCAACCTCGTATTCTTTATCGGGAAAGTTGTACTGCAAGTCTACCGCACACAAAACCGCCAACGCCGCCCCATAGGAATGTCCTGTCACAGTGATCTTTTTGACGTCGCCGTCAACATAACTCATAATGATGTTGCGGACGCCGTCGGATTTATACGCATGGACAAAGCCCGTGTGCATCCTGATAGCGGACGAAAAATTGCTATACGGCACGGTCATCTTCCAAAACTGGATATGGGTCAGATAGTCCAGACGGCAATCCGAGCCGCGGAACACCACCATCAGCGTATCCTGCTTTTTTCGGATATAGTAGGTGACGCCCGACTGCTTGTTGTCGTAGAACCACGTCTGGCTGTTCCTGCCGGACGGCTGCTCGTCGGTATACGACGCCGCCGAATACTCCAATAGACGCATAAGTCTTTGATAATTCAAAAAACCACCCCCATACATCATATGAAGGTGGTCTTGACCATTATACCCCGTAACCGCGTTTTGGTTTTTGCGTATCAAGCAACTGGCGCTTAAACTGCGGCAGGGTCTTTTGAATGATGTTCCAAATCAGAACGAAGTTGGTGGTGCCATATTTATGGGCGGCGATGTTGCGCACTTCACGAAACTGGTCAAAGTTAATGTGCCGGTTGCGGACGAGAAACGGTTTTGACACATACTTGCCCATCTCGCCGATGTTGATGATGCTCATCATCACCGCTTTTTTCAACAGGTTGTTCGACAGGAAGCTGTTTAGGGTGTAGCAGTTTTCCGCTTCCAAAAACTCCTCGATTTCATCAATTTCATCAATGATTTCGATGATTTGCAAGGCGTCATTCCTCATACAGCAGCACCGCCTCCTGCAAAATATCCTTTTCCATGCGCTTTCCGATGCTGCGGTATTCAAGGATGTCGACATCCTTCCCGAGGGTTTCGACCGCCTCATGCTTAAAGGCAACATAGCTGTCAAGCCCGAAGTCCTCACCGATGAAAATCAGCAGGTTGACGTCGCTGCCGCCGGTCGCCTCCCCCCGTGCGTATGAGCCGAACACCGACGCACGCATGATGCCGTACTTCTTAAAAACCGGAGTCAGCTTTTGTTTTAATTCATCTATGGAGTATACCGGTTTCATGCCCATCGCCGTCCTTTAAGGGGTTTTCTTTCATTATATAGCGTTCGGCGCCGGATTGCAAGAAAATCTCTGATTTCCTTGCAATACAAAAACCCCCTGTGAGTAATCACAGGGGATTTGTTCCGGCGACGACCTACTTTCCCGGGCGGTCGCCCGCCAAGTATCATCAGCGCAGAAGAGCTTAACTGCCGTGTTCGGAATGGGAACGGGTGGGACCTCTTCGCCATTGTCACCGGATGGTTGGGT
>JAKJBX010000025.1 GCA_022706765.1 Bacillota bacterium | reverse complement strand
ATTCCTTGGCAAAGGCTTTCGGCTGCGCACCTAAAAGCGCCGCAGGCACTTTTGACACATCGAAGATGTGAAAAAAAGAAAGTTAATTCATTCCTTGGCAAAGGCTTTCGTCAACCGACAACTGTTACGCTTTTTGGGAGAAAACATATGGACGCATTGATCAAATCGGTGGTGCCGGGCAGCATCGCCGAAGAAGCAGGCATAGAGACCGGCGATGTGCTTTTGTCCGTCAACGGGCAAGAGGTTATTGATATTCTCTCGTACAGGTTTTTGTCGGCAAGCGATGAGGTGACGCTTGAAATCGGAAAGAAAAACGGCGATATTGAAATGATCGAGATTATTAACGACGAATACGATGATTTGGGTATCGTGTTTGAAAGCGGGCTGATCGACAGACCCAAAGCGTGCCGCAACAAGTGTATCTTTTGTTTTGTGGACCAGCTTCCGAAGAACATGCGTAAAACCCTGTACTTTAAGGACGACGATTATCGCCTTTCCGCTATGATGGGTAATTATATCACACTGACCAACCTGTCCGAAGCGGACATTGAGCGCATTATCGCTATGCGGCTGCCAAGGATCAACGTGTCGGTGCATACGGTCGACCCCGATTTGCGCCGAAGGATGCTGGGCAATCAAAACAGCGATGTGCTTGCGGTGATGAAACGGTTTGCCGATTCAGGCATTGCGATGAACTGTCAGATCGTGCTGTGCCGGGACGTCAATGACGGCAAAGTGCTGTCTGAAACGGTCAGGGCGCTCTCCCTCCTCCATCCGTCCGTCCAAAGCGTTTCCGTCGTACCGGTTGGGTTGACCGGACACAGGGAAGGACTGTATCCGTTGACCGGCTTTGATAAAGGCTCAGCTTCGGCGGTGATCGACCGTCTCGAAGCGCTGCAATCAGACTTCCTCCAAACGCTCGGCACACGCTTTGTGTTTCCGTCCGATGAGTTTTATGTCTGCGCAGACTGCACCATCCCCGAATATGACGCCTATGAGGATTTTCTACAAATTGAAAACGGCGTGGGGCTGGTCGCCTCGCTGAAAGAGGAATTTGCGGAGGCGCTGGCGTCGCACAAGGTCTTTTCGGTACCGAAGAACGTCACCATTGCCACGGGCGTCAGCGCTGCGCCGTTCATCAAGTCGCTGACCGACAGTCTAGGGAGCGATAACATACAAATCGTTGCGATAAAAAACAGATTTTTCGGAGAAAGTATCACTGTGACGGGGCTGATCACCGGCAACGACCTGATCGACCAGCTGAAAGGCAAACGACTCGGCGAGGCGGTTTTGATTGCGCAATGCATGCTCAACGCCGACGGTCTGTTTTTGGATAATCTCAGCGTGCCGGATGTCGAGCAGGCGCTCGGCGTCGAGGTCCGCACAGTGGCAAATAACGGCTATGCACTTTTTGGAGCTTTGATCGGAGGTAAAAATGCCTAAACCAATTGTGGCGATCGTCGGTCGCCCGAACGTCGGAAAATCGACATTATTCAATAAAATAGTCGGCAAGCGCATCGCCATCGTCGAGGATACGCCGGGCGTAACCCGTGACCGCATCTATGCCGAGGCGGAATGGGCGGGGCGCAACTTTATCCTCGTGGACACAGGCGGCATTGAGCCGAGCGCCAAGGACGAAATCCTGTCCCAGATGCGCTCCCAGGCGCAGGTCGCCATCGACAGCGCCGACGTGATCATTCTTGTGGTGGACGTCAAGGAGGGCATGACCGCAACCGACAAGGACGTTGCCACCATGCTGCAAAAAAGCGGTAAGCCGCTTGTTTTGGCGTGCAACAAAGCGGACGCTCCGGGTGAGCCGCCGCTGCAAATGTATGATTTTTATAACCTTGCCATCGGCGAGCCTGTTCCCGTTTCAGGCATCCACGGCATGGGGGTCGGCGACCTGCTCGATGCAGCAGCGGCGCACTTCCCCGAAACCGACGACAGCGACGAGGACGAGGAAATCATCAAGGTCGCCATCGTCGGCAAACCGAACGTGGGCAAGTCGTCGCTGATCAACCGTATTTTGGGCGAGCAGCGTGTGATCGTCAGCCCCGTTGCCGGCACGACACGGGACGCCATCGACACCTATTACACCCACGGCGGGGACAAATATCTGTTCATCGACACAGCGGGCATGCGCAAGCGCGGGAAAATCGACGAAAACATCGAGCGTTACAGCGTCGTCCGTTCTCTGTCCTCCGTCGACCGCGCCGACGTGGTACTGATCATGATCGACGCCGCCGAAGGTGTGACCGAGCAGGACACCAAAATTGCGGGTTATGCCCACGAGAACGGCAAGGCTTGCCTGATCGTCGTCAACAAGTGGGATGTGATCGAAAAGCAGACCAATACCATGGACAACTACCGTCTCGAAGTGCAGGAGGGACTTTCATACATGACCTATGCGCCGATACTCTTCGTGTCGGCAAAGACCGGGCAGCGTGTCGACAGGCTGTTTGAGATGATCAAATATGTGGCAAACCAGAATGCGACGCGCATTTCGACGGGTATGCTAAACGACGTGCTGGGCGATGCGACCGCCAAGGTCCAGCCCCCCACCGATAAGGGCAAGCGCCTGAAAATCTACTACGGCACCCAGGCGTCCATCCGTCCGCCGACCTTTGTGCTGTTTGTCAACGAGAAAAAGCTGGCGCATTTTTCATACATCCGCTACATCGAAAATCAGCTGAGGGCAACCTTCGGCTTTGAGGGTACGCCCATCAGATTTTTAATCCGTGAAAAGGAATCGTGATAAACTATGAAGATATTGATAATGCTGGTCGCAGGGTACTTATTGGGCTGTGTCAACTCCTCCATCATCCTCACAAGGCTGATCGAGAAAAAAGACGTGCGTGACTTTGGCAGCGGCAACGCCGGCTTCACCAACACGCTGCGTAATTTCAAGCTGAGAACGGCGGTACTGGTATTCGCGGGCGATGCTGTCAAGGCGGCAATCGCTTTGACACTGGCGGTGCTGCTTGCGCCGGGACAGGCATATGTCCTGTATGCGACGGCAATCGGCGTGATTTTGGGTCATAACTTCCCCGTCTTTTACGGCTTTAAGGGCGGCAAGGGTATTTTGGTTTCTGCCGTGGCGCTGTTCTTTGCCGATTGGCGCATCGGGCTGATCGTGTTTGTCATCAGCGTGCTGGTTATGTTTACGACCCGCTACGTTTCAGTCGGCTCGCTGTCAGGTGCGGCTCTGCTGCCCGTTGCCGCCGCCGTTTTGCGTGGCGGCGACACACAAATTCTGATGTTTGCGCTTATTTTATCGCTGCTCAGCATATATATGCACAGGGAGAACATCCGGCGCCTAATCAAAGGCGAGGAAAACCGTTTCGGCAGAAAAAAGGTTTAAGTCTTTAAGCGAAAGGATGGATATACATAATGGCTAAGATCGCCGTCATAGGCTCCGGCAGCTGGGGCACCGCATTTGCGAGGATGCTTGGCAACAATAATCACGAGGTTCGCCTTTGGTCATATTTGGAAAGTGAAAGTGAAGCGCTCAAAAAGGACCGTGAAAACAGACAGTTCCTGCCGGGTGTGACACTGCCGGACAGTGTCAGCTTTTCGTCCGACATTGGCGCTTGCGCCGGAGACAGCGAGCTGATCGTCATCGCCACGCCGTCGCACACAGTGCGTGAAACAGCAAGAAAGCTTGCGCCGTATGTACGAAACGGCGAGGTGATCGTCACCATTTCAAAAGGCTTTGACGGGGAAACGCTGATGCGGCTTTCAGAGGTGGTGCAAAGCGAGATTCCAAGCGCCATGGTTGCGGCGATGTCCGGTCCGTCCCACGCCGAAGAGGTCGGGCGTGACCTGCCAACCACCAACGTGGTAGCGCACCCCGACTTGTCCGTTGCGCAGGATGTGCAGGATTTGTTTATGACGCCGAATTTCCGTGTCTATACCTCAACGGACATTGTCGGCGTGGAGCTGGGCGGTTCGCTGAAAAACATCATCGCACTGTGTGCGGGGATATCGGACGGCTTGGGTTTCGGCGACAACACAAAGGCTGCACTGATGACCCGCGGGCTTGCGGAGATCATCCGCCTCGGTACAGCAATGGGCGGCAAGCTTGAAACCTTTGCGGGGCTGACGGGCATCGGTGATTTGATCGTCACCTGCACGAGCATGCACTCCCGAAACAGACGCGCCGGTATTTTGATCGGTCAGGGCAAGACGTCCGAGCAGGCGCAGGCGGAGGTCAAAATGGCCGTCGAGGGCATCAAGACTACGCAGGCGGCATACCAGCTGTCCAAAAAACACCACGTAGATATGCCAATCACCGAGATGGCGTATCAGGTACTGTTTGAGGATAAAAAAGCATCGGATGCGGTCACGGAATTGATGGGCAGACCTAAAAAGGGCGAAACGGAAGTACCGGCGTTTAAAATTATTGTTGACTGACAAATTGTAGGGGCTATCCTATGCGGTCGCCCGAATATGACGGATGAAACCGCCCCTGTCTTATATTGTGAGGATAAAACTATGAACAGAAAAGGGGCATTTATGGTATGATTATAAAGAAAATATTCGACCGTTTCAAAATGCATAGAAAAACCGTAAATACGCCCTTAGAAATCATAGAAAAAGTCCCATGGAGTGAAGTGGTAAAGGCGTGCTACGATAAAAATTTAAATTTCACCTATCCCGTTACTAAGGTTATATATACAGATGACAAAACAGAAAGAGCCGTAATCCTGCAAAAGCCTAATATGTCCTATACAATAGCTATTCAGAAACTTTATCCGTTTGATGATGAGGAATTAAAATATACAAATCATAGTTTGCCTGGTTTTTGGAGTCCCGGTGAACAGGATATTCGCAGTATTTATGACACAGAGGAAAGAGCCGTAAACGCAATTTTTGCAGAACCTCCTTTCAAGTACAACAAATGTATTGTATGGGCTGATTTTTCATTTCGCATTGATGTGGAAAGCCTTTGTTGGATTAAAAATGACGGCGCAGATGACCCTGCTGATTTATGCCTACACGGTCATGTGGTTGTTAAAATCGGCGAAGAAATTTTTGAGTATAACGCTACGGTAAGTGCCGCCAGCCTGTATCTTTTAAGAACATTAACGGAAAATCATATTATCCATAACGGTGAAGCAATGTTGCCTTGTTGTGGTCATTCCATGTTCGCAAATGATGATTTGCGTTCTGTTGATATTTACGGCTGCTCAAATGGTATTGATTGGTCTGCCATACATGAAGATGGTAAGATTAAACTTGTTACAGAAGCGGACAAGATAACATTTATTGATATAGATGATTACAGGGATGAAGTGTATGCGTTTGCAAACAAAGTGGAGGCTTTTTATAAAAAATGTTCTCCAAAGAATATGCCAACGGACGAATTTGAAAGAAATGGATACATAGCCTTTTGGAATGAATGGCGTAAACGCAGAAATACAAACTAAAATAAGACAGAGGACGGTTTCATCCGTCCTCTTATTAATTTTGTCAAGACAAATGAAACTGTCCCTGTCCTACCTTTTCCAATTATCTTATCGGGGTTATTCGGGCGACCACGCAGGGTCACCCCTGCAATTTCGCCGAACAAACGCTCGCGATTATGGGTACATATTGTGTGATATTGGTTACTATACTTGTATAAACATTTGGGTGAACATCAAGCCGTACCGGGGGCTTGACACAATGCCGATGCCGATTTGGTTATAGTTTTTGCTTAGGATATTCGCCCTGTGCCCCGAAGAATTCATCAGCGCCGTATGCGCCGCCTGAACCGTGCTGTTGGCGGCGATGTTCTCGCCCGCCGATTTATAGCTGATGCCAAACTGCTTCATCATCTCAAACGGCGTGCCATAGGTCGGCGAGTTGTGCGAGAAATAGCCCTTGTCGACCATGTCCTGCGATTTTGTCCTTGCCACCTTTGTCAAATCAAGGTTCACCTTATATTCCGCCAAACCGTTGTTGCGCCTTTCAGTGTTGACCAGATTGAGCATCTGCTGCTCGTCCGCCGTCAATCCGGACGCATTGCTGTCCGGTGCGGGCTTAGGCGTTGCGGCCGGCTTTGGCGTCGCTGCCGGCGTTTGCGGCTTGCCGGTCTGCGGGTAGTAACCCTTTGCGTGTTTATCCGACACCAGACCGACCGTGTCGTTTTCCATGTGCACCAAAAACCAACTGCCGACCTTGCCGTGGCAATCCGCAACATTGTTTTTGTACAGCGTGCCGATTCTCATAAATGAAGTCGCAGGACCGCACCTGACGTTGACCGCCGAGGCCGTGATGATAACCCTTGCGGGGAAGGATTCCTCGTTAAACGGCGTTTGCGCGAGGGCGTTGCCCGAAAAGCCCAGCGTCAAGACCATAATTGCCAATAATTTTTTCATATGCGTCATTCCACTCCTTTTATCAATAGTTTGCGCCGCAAACCGGATTTTTAGAGTGGAAATTTTTACATTATTTTTTTAATTAATTCACAAATCTTTTGCGTACCGTCCCTGATGCCCATTTCTTCGGAGCATATGCGCATGCTTTGCAGCAGCGCATCGTCCCCAATCAGCCTCCTGATGGTGTTTGTCAGGACGTCTTCGCCAAGCGCTTCCTCGGTGATGACAACTGCCGCACCGGCATTTTCGAGCGCACGGGCGTTATATTCCTGGTGATTGTCGGTCACGTTCGGCGAGGGGATCAAGACGGACGCTTTGCCGAGCGCATTGATTTCGCTGATGGTGATCGCGCCCGCCCTTGCGACCACAAGGTCGGCGGCAGCAAGCACCTGCGCCATATTGTGTATATAGGGCACGAGCCGGACACTCGGCATATTCTGACGGGTAACGCCGTGTGCTTTAAAAAGTTCCCTCACCTCGTCATACTGTCCCTGACCCGTCGCAAACAACATTTGAAAGTCATTTTTGTCCTTTGACCCCACAATAAAGGATATCAGCGCCTCGTTGAGCCTTTTTGCGCCGAGGCTGCCGCCGAACGCCGCAATAAACGGGCGGCTGTCCAGCCCAAGCTGTGCTCTTGCCTCCGCCTGTGAGAGGGAAAAAAGCTCCTCACGCAGCGGGTTGCCTGTGCAGACAAGCTTTTTGGCGCTTTTAAACTTATCCTTGCTCTGTTCAAAGCTGATACAGACGGTGTCGACCATGCCGGAGAGCAGCTTGCTGGTCAGCCCGGGAGAAACATTTTGCTCATGGATGAGGGTGGGGATTTTCATCCTCGACGCCGCAGCCAGCACCGGTCCCGAAACATAACCGCCCGTACCGATGACAACGTCAGGCTTGTAGTCCCTGATAATTTTGACGCTTTGCCGGTACGCCATAAATACCTTGGCGACCGCCCAAAGGTTCCTTGGGCTGAGGCTGCGCTTAAAACCCAAAACATCGATATATGTGATGTCAAAGCCTTCCTTTGGCACAAGCTGGGTTTCCATACCGTTTTTTGTGCCGACAAAAAGAACTTTGGTTTTAGGGTCGTCTTTTTGCATATGTTTTGCGACGGCAAGCGCAGGGTTGATGTGCCCGGCAGTGCCGCCGCCCGCAAACAGTATCCTCATAGTAACCTCCATTCTGCCGCTCCGCGCTGGTACAAATAAGAATTTAACGCTTTCCTTTATCCGCGGAGCAGAGGAATAAAGGAGGTTGCCACGCCGAAACGCGGGTAATAGCATTGGGAAGTCGAACCCGCATAGGTTTTGGGCGGCGGATTTGTGCCCATGCGGCGCAAAATCCCTTGGCAATACGTCAGTATTACTTGCG
>JAKJBX010000017.1 GCA_022706765.1 Bacillota bacterium | reverse complement strand
GGTCGCACCCGCCGTATTGGCGGCGGCGAGCCAAAGAGGATCCTGTCCGATCGCCTTTGCCGCAAGCATTTGGAGCGGACCGAATAACACGTTAGAGGAGGTGTCGCTGCCGGTTAAAAACGTGCCGAGCGCACCGATGAGCGGCGAAATGACGACGAAATACACACCGGTTGCCGCAACCAAAGCGTCTGCGACCTCTGCGATCATGCCGCTGTAACCCATCACTCTTGCAAGCGCAACGATAGAAATGACCGTCACAAACGAGGTTTTGAGCTTCACGAGCGTCCCTGCAAAGACCGAAAGTATCGCCCTGAGCGGCGCTCTTTGGATGATGCCGCCGGCGATGGCGGAAACCAGCATTAAAATGCCGGCGTTTGCCGCCCACTTGACTATGACGGGCTGGGCGTTTAGACCCGAAAAAACAGTGAACTGTGATTTGTAATGTCCTAAAAATGCACTGACGGCAGGGAACACCGGGCTTGACAGCAGCACCAGCACAAAGGTGAGGATGTACGGCGACCACGCCGCAAGCGCCTGCTTTACCGTAATGCTGGACCCGCCTTTTGCCGGGTCTTTTTGCCGTTTCGCAAGCCAAATGACCACCGCAAGGCTGAGGATGCTGCCGATGAGAGCGGGCAGCTGCGCGCCTAAGTATTTTGCGATAAACACCTGCGGCAGCGCAAAGGCGAGCCCCGAGGCAAGCGTCGTGAAAAATACGCCCCTAATGCCCTTGAAGCTGCCGGAGATCAGCCAAACCAGCACAAACGGGATGGCAAGAATGATCAGAAAAAGCTGTATTGACACCAAAAATCCGAGCTGTCTCTCATCAAGCCCCGTTACGCTCGACAGCGTCATCACCGGTACGCCGACCGCACCGAAGGCGGTGGGAGCGGTGTTGGCGACCAGGCAGATGACCGCCGCGAGGACGGGCTCGACCCCGAGCGCCAGCAGGATACCGACGGGGATGGCGACCGCCGTACCGTAGCCGGCAACAGCCTCCAAAAAGCCGCCGAAACCCCATGCAAGAATAAGCACCTGAATACGCTTGTCATCTGAAATATCGGTGAGCATTTTTTTGATGATGTCCATGCTTCCGGTGTGCAGCGACAGGTTATAGGTAAAGATGGCGGCGGTCACAACGATGAGTATCGGCGACAGCGCAATGATGGCGCCTTCGAGTGATGCGGTCGCCACCTCGGCGGCAGGCATCCCGAAACCGAAAAACGCCGAAACGGCGGCGGCGGCATAAGCGACCAGGCACGCATAGTGCGCCGGCATTTTGATGACGCCGAGGGATATGATAAGCCAAACGATCGGTAAAACAGACATGAGAATTTGCATAGTATGTCATTCACCTCTTAAATGTTGCCCAATAGTTTTTTCAGCGCCTGTTTGATGGTGTCTTCCAGCGACAGTCCGCCGTCCAGCCCTTTGAGCGCATGGATGGCGGCGGCAGGGGAATAGCCCAGCACCACGAGCGCTTCCAAGGCCTCGCTTTCCTGCGTGGTCTGCGGCAGAATGTCGATGGCGTTTGAGCGCACGAGGTCCTCGGTCTTGATTTTATCTTTGAGCTCTAAAATGATACGCTGGGCAAGCTTGGGACCGACACCCTGTGCGGCGGTGATGGTCTTGGCGTCACCCGTCACCACAGCAAGCGCGAACGACCCGGCGTCTACCGACGACAAAATATTCAGCGCCGCCTTGGGACCGACGCCGCTGACCGAGATCAGCAGCTCAAAGGTCGAACGCTCCTCGGTGGTGGTAAAGCCGTACAACTCAAATATGTCCTCCCTGACATACAGGTGTGTGTAAAACGTCACGGTATCGCCCGCCTCGCCGGTATTTCTCAGGCTGGCGGCGCTGGTGGAAACCCTGTATCCCACGCCCGACACATCCACGACGGCAAAATTATCCGCCTTGCGCATGAGCGTTCCTTTTATATAATCGTACATCGCTTATCCCCCTAACTGACGTCCGTCAAATCCACATAGCGTGCGCCGTTTTTGGCGATGTGTTCTTTTCGCCCCTGCAAATTGTCGCCCAGCAAAAGCTCGAACTTCGCCTGCGCCAACGCGGCGTCATCCTCCGGCATCACCCGAATCAGGCGGCGGGTCTCGGGGTTCATCGTGGTTTCCCACATCATCTCCGGCTGGTTCTCGCCAAGCCCCTTGCTGCGCTGGATGGTATGCTTTTTGTCGCCCAGCCTGGCAATGATCCTCCGCTTTTCCGTTTCGTCATAAGCAAACATCACCTTGTCTCCGCTGGTGATTTCAAAAAGCGGCGATTCGGCGATATACACCAAACCCTCCTCGATCAGCGTCGGCATCAAGCGGTAGAACATTGTCAGAATGAGGGTGCGGATCTGATATCCGTCCACATCCGCGTCGGTGCAGATGATGACCTTGCTCCAACGCAGGTTGTCCAGCTCAAAGGTGTTAAAGTCCTTGTTGTGCTTGGACTTTGCCTCCACGCCGCAGCCCAAAACACGCACAAGGTCGAGGATAATATCATTTTTGAATATTTTTTCATAGTCGGATTTTAAGCAGTTCAAAATTTTGCCCCGCACAGGGATGATCGCCTGAAACTCGGCGTCACGCCCCAGCTTGCAGGAGCCGAGCGCTGAATCGCCCTCCACGATGTAAAGCTCACGCCTTGCGGTGTCCTTGGTCCTGCAATCGACAAACTTCTGCACACGGCTCAGCACATCGCCCCCGCCGCTCAGCATCTTTTTGACACTGATGCGCTGCTTTTCGGCGCTCTCGCGACTGCGTTTGTTGACCAGAACCTGCTGTGCGATCTTCTCAGCGTCCGCCTTGTTCTCGATGAAGTAGACTTCGAGCTGCTGACGCAAAAAATCTGTCATCGCCTCTTGAATGAACTTGTTGGTGATCGACTTTTTCGTCTGGTTTTCATAGCTCGTCACGGTTGAAAACGAGCTGCTGACCAGGCACAGGCAGTCGGACACGTCCGCAAAGAGGATCTTGCTCTCATTTTTGTTGTATTTGTTATTGTTTTTCAGGTATTGGTCGATCACGCTGACAAATGCGCTTCTGACCGCCTTGTCGGGGGAACCGCCATGCTCCAAAAAGCTGGAATTGTGGTAGTATTCAATGAGGTTGACCTCGTTGTTAAAGCAAAACGCCACGGACAGCTTCACCTTGTAATCGGGCTTGTCCTCCCTATCACGACCGGCACGTTCCGCCTCGATATACACCACGTCGGTCAGCCGCTTTTCGCCTGCAATTTCACCGACGTAATCGGTTATGCCGTTCTCATAAAAATAGGTATATTCCTCAAAAGCGCCATCCTCTTTTTCGTCCAGCAGCTTAAAAGTCACCCCGGGGTTCACGACCGCCTGTTTTTTGAGCACACTCCAAAAATACTCGACCGGTACCTCGATGTCGGTAAATACGTCGATATCGGGACGCCACTTGATTTTGGTGCCGGTCGCTTTAAAGCGTGTCGGCTCGCTTTGCAGCCCGCCAACATTTTCGCCTTTTTCAAAGTGCAGACGGTGGATTTGCCCGTCACGGCGCACCTCCACGTCCATATATTCCGAGGCGTACTGGGTGGCGCAGGAGCCGAGCCCGTTGAGCCCCAGCGAGTATTCATAGTTGCTGCCGGTGTTGTTGTTGTATTTTCCGCCCGCATACATCTCACAGAACACGAGTTCCCAGTTGTATCTGCTTTCCTTTTCGTTATAGCCGACGGGGATGCCTCTGCCGTTGTCCTCGACACAGACCGAGCCGTCAGTAAAACGGGTTACGGTGATCACATTACCGTAGCCCTCTCTTGCTTCGTCGATGGAGTTTGACAAAATTTCAAACACCGCATGACAGCAGCCCTCCAAGCCGTCCGAGCCGAAGATGACCCCCGGACGCTTCCGGACTCTGTCCGCCCCTTTTAACGAGGATATTGAATTGTCGTCGTATTTTCTGTTAGCCACATTATCACCTGTTTAGTATTCTACATTATTTTTGCCGACTTGTAAAGATTTAAAATTCATGGTATAATATCCGCAAGCGGATATTATACGCTCCGCGCGGAATTTATTGCGCCGCCGGGATTTTCCTTGCAAAAACCGTTCGGAAACGGCGATGCGCAATTATATCATAATATGCAGCTGATACATAAAGGGCGGTGCGATTTTTGAAGCAAGTTGACATCTATACCGACGGCGCATGCAGCGGCAATCCCGGTCCGGGCGGCTGGGGGACGATTCTGCGTTTTGGCGATGTTGAAAGGGAAATGAGTGGCGGCGAGCGGGAAACGACCAACAACCGTATGGAGCTGACGGCGGTCATCGAAGGGCTGTCGGCGCTCAAAGAAAAATGCAGAGTCACCGTACACAGTGACTCAAAATACCTCATTGACGCCGTCGAGCAGGGTTGGGCGGTTCGGTGGCGCAAAAACGGCTGGATGCGCACCAACAAGGACAAGGCGCTCAACAGTGACCTATGGGAAAGGTTGCTGGAATTGCTTGCACAGCATTCGGTAAAGTTTGAGTGGGTCAAAGGTCACGCGGGGCACCCCGAAAACGAACGGTGCGACCGTCTTGCGGTCGGCGCTATCGAAAGATATCGCAGATAAAAGGCGTAGCATTTAAGGAGTATCATTTACATGGTCATAGATTTCCACACACATATTTTTCCCGACCATATTGCGGAAAAAACCATTGAAAAGCTCAGCGGTGTATCAGGGCTGGCGCCCTATACGGACGGCACGCTGGACGGACTGAAAAGGTCGATGACCGCCTCGGGCGTTGACTGCTCGGTCGTGCTGCCGGTCGCCACTAAGCCGTCGCAGGCGGCATCTATCAACGCCTATGCGGCGCGTATTACGGGCAGGGATGGCATCATCTCCTTCGGCAGCATCCACCCGCTTTCTGAAAGTTGGAAGAGCGAGCTGGACGAGGTTGCGGCTTTGGGCTTAAAGGGCATCAAGCTCCATCCCGAATATCAACGTTTTTTCATAGATGACGAGCGGGTCTATCCTGTGATCGTCTACGCCAAAAGCCTCGGGCTGACTGTCGTGTTCCACAGCGGTGTGGACATCGGGCTGCCGGAGGAGGTGCACTGCACGCCGGAGCGTGCAAGGCGCATGATCGGTGCGGTCGGCGGCGGGAAACTGGTTTTTGCGCACGGCGGCGGCTACCTTTGCTGGGACGACGCCCTGCGCTGTCTTGCGGGTCAGAACGTTTACCTCGACATCAGCTTCACCGTCGGCAGGCTGAGCGATGACAAGTTTTTGCAGCTTGTCCGTGCGCACAGCGCCGACAAGATCCTGTTCGGCAGCGACATCCCGTGGGGCAGCCAGCGTATCGACCTTGAAGCCATCGACCGCATCGGCTTAACGGAGGAGGAGCGCTCCCGCATCCTATATAAAAACGCAGCCGCACTTTTGGGCATCGGAGGCGAAGTATGAAAAACAAACTGTTCGTCAATCTTTTAATCCCTGTCCTGCTGCTTGCGGGCATCGGACTGTTTATTATGGTCGGTCAACCTGCGGAGGAAATCCCCGCAGCGTCTTCAAACGAGATTGCGCTGCACTTTATCGACGTTGGTCAGGGCGACAGCATACTTGCAAAGCTGACCGGCGGAAGAACGATGCTGATTGATGCGGGCACGGGCAGCAAAGCCGATGACCTGATGAAGTATCTCAAAAGCGCCGGCGTCACCAAAATAGACTACCTCATCGCAACGCACCCGCACGAGGACCATATCGGCGGCATGGACGACATCATCAAAGCCTTTGACATCGGAGCGGTTTATATGCCCAAGGCGACGGCAAACACCAAAGCGTTTGAAAATCTGCTGCTGGCAATCAAGGATAAAGGTCTCAGTGTCAATACGGCAAAAGCGGGCGTGACACTGATTGATGAGGAGGATTTGAACGTCCGTTTCCTTGCGCCGAATGCCGAAGCATATAAAGAACTCAACGACTATTCCGCCGTCACCAAAATCACCTACGGCAGCACCGCGTTTTTGCTGTGCGGCGACGCCGAAAAGTTCAGCGAAAATGAGATCCTCGCGAGTGGCGCCGACGTGGCGGCGAGCGTCTTAAAGGTCGGACACCACGGCAGCAGCACCTCGTCCGGCAAAGAATTTTTAGCAAAGGTGTCGCCGAAGATTGCGGTCATCTCGCTCGGTAAAGGCAACTCGTACGGTCATCCGCACGAGGTCACCTTAAAATCGCTTGCCGATACGGGCGCAAGGATATACAGAACCGATGAATTGGGAACAATAGTAATAACCAGTGACGGAGTGGTTTTGAAATGATCAAGATTATCATCGACAGATTTGAGGGAGACACAGCGTTTGCGGAGCTTCCCGACGGCAGCATGACGCACCTGCCGAGGGTGCTTGTGCCGGACGCGAAGGAAGGCGACGTCGTGGTCATTTCAAAGGATTTGGACGAAACGGAGCGCCGCAAAGCCGCCATAGAAAAGCTTGTAAAAGAGGTATGGAATGATTAATCTGAACGATTTGACGCTCGGGCAGCTTGAAGATGCGCTGCAAAGCATCGGCGAGCCGAAATACCGCGCGGGGCAGCTTTTCAAATGGTTCGCGCGGGGCGTTACCGACCCGGATGACATGAGCGACCTGTCAAAGCCGCTGCGTGAGAAATTATTCAGCAGCTTCGGCATCGCACCGGTGACGGTCGAACAGTGTTTTGCGTCAAAGGCGGACGACACCAAAAAATACCTGCTGCGGCTCTCGGACGGCAACCTTATCGAAAGCGTGGCGATGCACTATAAGCACGGGCTTTCCGTCTGCATATCCACCCAGGTCGGCTGCCTGATGGGCTGCGAATTCTGCGCATCCACGCTCTCCGGCAGGGTGCGCAACCTCACGGCGGGCGAAATCCTCGGTCAGGTCGCCGCATTGCAAAGGGCGCTGTCGGCGCGGGTGTCCAACATCGTGCTAATGGGCATCGGTGAGCCGCTCGACAACTTCGGCAATGTCGTGACGTTTTTAAAAAATGTCAACCACCCGCAGGGAATGAATATCGGCTACCGCCACATTTCACTCTCCACCTGCGGCATAGCGGACAGGATATATGACCTGGCGAAGCAGAATATGCCCATCACCCTTTCGGTGTCGCTGCACGCCCCGAATGACGGCATCCGAAGCCGTATCATGCCGGTCAACAAAAAATACCCTGTCGCCGTGCTGATGGCGGCGTGCAGGGAGTACGTCAAAGCGACGAATAGAAGGATTTCCTTTGAATATATACTAATAGACGGTTTAAACGACAGCTTGGATACGGCAGACGAGCTGGCAGGGCTGCTGCGGAATTTACAGTGCCACGTCAATTTAATTCCCGCAAACTTTGTTCCCGAGAGCGGACTGAAAAAAAGCTGCTCCGCCGCTGTTGCGGCATTTAAGAAACGTTTGGAGCTGCGCCGTATCAACGTGACCGTCCGCCGGGAGCTGGGTGCGGACATTGACGCCTCCTGCGGACAGCTTCGGCAAAGGCACAGCGGCTGATACAATCATACATGGTTTAGGGGCTGTGTGTTCGAACCCCCTATGCCTATATAAGGTTGGTGAAAGTTTGAAAGGTTACAGCGTCATATCCGACATCGGCAAAAAACGGACCAATAATCAGGACAGCTACTACGTGTGCGACAAGTGGTGCATCGTGGCGGACGGCATGGGCGGGCATAACGGCGGGGAGATTGCGAGCAAAACAGCGGTCGAGATCATCAAAAAATCGCTTTTGCAGCAGTCGCTCAGCATTGATATGCTGCTCAGAGACGCCATCGAAACGGCGAACGCCGAGGTGTACCGCATGTCGGTGGACGACCCCACGCTCGAAGGCATGGGGACGACGGCGGTGCTGTGTTATTTTGACGGCGGCGAGGTGGCGGTCGCAAACGTCGGCGACAGCAGGGCGTACCACATTTCAGACAAGGGCATCGTGCAGGTGACCCACGACCATTCTATCGTCCAGCAGCTGATCGAGAGCGGAACGATCACCAAAAGCGAAGCCAAGACGCATCCGCAAAAGAATTTGATCACCCGCGCCATTGGTACCGAGCGCACGATTGTTGCGGACGTCAGCCGCATAGCCGTCGGCGAAGGCGACTGCATCCTGCTGTGCACGGACGGGCTGACGACCTATGTTTCAGATGAAGAAATCGCAAAAGTCGTCAGGGAAAACGACCTTGACCGTGCGGTCAGGATACTGGTGGATTTGGCAAACAGCAGGGGCGGGATGGATAACATTACCGCACTGTTGATTGCGTTTTAAGGGGGCAGGTCAGTGATAGGAAGAATTTTAGACAACCGATATGAAATCATTGAAGAAATCGGCAGCGGCGGTATGGCGCAGGTGTATAAGGCACGCTGTGCGCTGCTGAACCGCTTTGTAGCGATAAAGGTTTTGCGGCCCGAGTTTGCACGGGACGACGACTTTCTGGCACGCTTTAAAACAGAAGCGCAGGCGGCAGCGGCGCTGTCGTACCAAAACATCGTCAGCATCTATGACGTCGGGCGTGAGGACGACATCGAATACATTGTCATGGAATACGTCGAGGGCATCACCTTGAAGGAGTATATCAAGCGCAACAAGCTGCTCAGCTGGCAGGAGACGGTCGACTTTGCGGTGCAAATCTGCCGTGCGCTCAAATGTGCGCACAAAAACGGCATCATACACCGTGACATCAAGCCCCAAAACATTATCCTGACGCCGGAGAGTGTCCTGAAAGTGACGGATTTCGGCATAGCGAGGGCGGTGTCCTCCTCGTCGATTACCATTACGGCAAGCACCATGGGCAGCGTGCACTACCTGTCACCGGAGCAGGCAAAGGGCGGCTACACCGACGCCAAAAGCGACATCTACTCCCTGGGCATCGTGATGTACGAGATGGTCACGGGCAGACTGCCGTTTGACGGCGACAGTCCGGTGTCGATCGCCATCAAGCAGATACAGGAAACTCCCATACCGCCGAAGGAATACAACGTCGCCGTACCGCTTGCGTTGGAGCGGATTATCTTAAAGGCGATGAGCAAGGAGCAGTCCCAAAGGTACCAAACGGCGGACGATATGCTGATCGATTTAGAGATTGCCAGGGTCAACCCTGAAGCCCCTTTGGAATATGAGACGCCACAGGATGAATCCCCCACCAAAAAGATTCCCGTCATCGATACGGCGGGCATCTCGAATATACAGGACGAAAAGCCGAAAGCGGTACGCCCCGTAAAGCAGAACGTATCGGCGAAAAAGAACGACAAGCGCACTGTGGTGTGGGCAATCGTCACGTCGGTGCTGATCGTGTCGGCGCTGGTCGTGGGCGCGATTAACGTACTGTATCCGGGTTCAGGCGGCGACGTCGAGGTGCCGGACCTGCTCGGCGCAGTCTATGAGGAGGTCAAGGACAGCTATAAAGCCCAAAATATCAGCATAACACTTGCCCAAACCACTGAAAGTGCGGAGTATGCCGAGGGCGAAATCATGCAGCAAAACCCGAAATCGGGTAAGAAGATGAAGCCGCCGTTTGAGATTTTGGTTACGGTCAGCAGCGGCGTGAAGCAGTATAAGCTTGAAAATTATGAAAAGAAGGGCGCCATAGAGGTTAAGATCGCGCTGGAAAGCCACGGGCTCGTGGTATTGGAGGAAAAGGAAGAGAGCGAAACCATCACTGAGGGCATGGTCATCAGAACAAGCCCTGCCGCGGGTTCGGTGGTCAAAGCGGGGGATAAGGTGACACTTTACGTCAGCAGCGGACTGGTCGACAAAAAGGTACAGATGCCCAACATCGTGGGGCTTTCGTTGCAGCAGGCAAAGATCATCCTGTCCGACAACAACCTGTTGGAGGGCGGCATCACCGAGGAATACAGCGACAAGCCTGTCGGTCAGGTGCTGTCGCAGGGCATAGACGCCAATTCCCAGACGGCGGTATATTCCAAGGTCAATATGGTCATCAGCAAGGGCGTACAGCCCCGGACGAGACCCGTCACCATCACAGTGCCGCAGACAAAGGACGCCACCGCCGTCAAGATCGTGCAGGACGGCAAAATCATTCACAACGCCGTCCACAACAAGGAAGAGAAGGCGTTTAACGTTACCGTTTCGGGCGAAGGAACCGTCACCGTCGAGGTATATTATGACGGCGAATTCGCGCGTTCCCTTGCGGTGAGCCTATGACAGAGGGCATCATTACCAAAGGCATCGGCGGCTTTTATTATGTCGCCTCCGGACAGGGTATGGTTGAGTGCAGGGCCCGGGGCAGGCTGCGCAGGGAAAAGATAACGCCGCTGGTCGGTGACCGTGCGCACGTGAGCGTTGTGTCGCAAAACCCTTTGCAGGGGGTCGTGGAGAAGATCCTTCCCCGCAAAAATGCGCTGGTGCGCCCGCCCGTGGCAAATGTTGACACAGTCGTAGCGGTGATCGCTGCGGCAAGTCCGCTGCCCGACTTTTATATGATCGACAAGCTTATCGTGTCCGCCGAGAGGGCGGGCATCGGGGTGATCGTCGTCGTCAACAAAACCGATTTGGCGAACGGCGAAGATATCCTGCGCATCTACGGCGATGCGGGATACCAAGTCGTCAGTCTGTGCGCCGCAAGGGGCGATGGCGTTGAGGAACTGAAAAACCTCATCGGTGGAAAGGTCACGGCGTTTGCGGGCAACTCCGGTGTGGGGAAGTCGAGTATCCTGAACCGGTTGGGACACCGGCTCGAAACCGGCGGCGTCAGTAAAATAGAGCGGGGCAGGCACACTACCCGCCACTGCGAGCTGCTGCCGCTCGACGGCGGCGGCTATGTCATCGACACCCCGGGCTTTTCAATACTCGAAGTCGGCGGCATCAGCGAGGACGCGCTTAAAGATTACTTTATCGAATTTTCTCAGCATGAGGACTGCCGTTTTTCGGGGTGCCTGCACGTCGGCGCAAAGCCGAAGGACTGTGGCGTCTGCGCGGCGGTGTCTGACGGTAAAATCAGCGAAACCCGGTACAACAGCTATTTGGGCATATACCGTGCTATTAAAGAATCCAAGGAGTGGTAGCAGATGATAAAAATTGCACCGTCGCTGCTTGCGGCAAATGTCGCAAGGCTGGGCGAGGAAGTGAAAAGGATAGAAAGCTATGCCGATATGCTGCATGTCGACGTGATGGACGGGCATTTCGTGCCAAATATCAGCTTCGGCGTGCCCGTGGTGGCAGGTCTGCGCAAAGCGCTTGACCTCTGCTTTGACGTCCACCTGATGATCACCCACCCGCTGCAGTATATCGAAAAATTCGCCAATGCAGGCGCCGACATCATCACGGTACATATCGAGTCCCCCGACGATACGGCGGAGTGCGTCCGCCTGATCAAAAGCCTCGGTAAAAAGGCGGGCGTGGCGCTGAATCCCGACACCTCGCCGCAAAGGCTTGCGCATCTGGTCGGCGGTATCGACATGGTGCTTCAAATGACGGTCTTTCCGGGCTTTGGCGGGCAGAGCATGGAGGAGCAGGCGCTTGGCAATCTTCCCGTCCTGCGCGAAATGCTGGGCAAGGACAAGGATTTGCAGGTGGACGGCGGCATCTATGCGGACAACTGCGCCGAATTGGTCAGGCTCGGAGCGAACGTCATCGTGTCGGGCACAGGCATCTTCGGTCAGCCGGACCCCGTTGACGCCATTGTGAAGCTTAAAAACAACGCATCGGCGGTTGTGCAGCCGTGAGGGCGTGGATTTTCGGCGCAGTGGACGCCAGAGCGGAAGACATTCTGTTCTATAAACGGCTCAAATTCGTCGCAGATGACCTGGTGATCTGCGCCGACGGCGGATACAACGCCGCATCGCTGATCGGTATTATCCCTGCCATCGTCATCGGCGATATGGACTCTGTGCGGGGCAAGATCCCCGACAGCATAAATCGCATCGTGCATCCGAGGGGCAAGGACAAAACGGACATGCACCTTTGCATCGACTATGCGATCGCGCAGGGCTGCACCGAAATCATCCTGCTTTGCGCCTTCGGAGGCAGGATCGACCACAGCCTCGGTTCGATTTTTTCGCTGCGCTACATTGCGGAGCAGGGGGCGGAGGGTATGCTCCTCTCCAAGAAAAGCAAGGTGTTTGTGGTCAGGGACAAAGCCGCAATCAGCAGAGGCGAGTATACCAAAATATCCTTGCTGCCGCTGACCGACACGGCGGAGGGCGTCACTACGACGGGCTTGCAGTACCCCCTCGAAAACGCTACGCTGTATCAGACGCAAAACCTCGGCATCAGCAACGCCTTTTGCGGCGGCTCGGCGACTGTCGAAATCACGGGCGGCGTCCTGCTGGTCGTCTGCGAGATAGACGTATAGCATTAATACTATGTCACATAACCACGGCACGGCGAATATACTGGTACCAAAGGTAGCTGAGGGTATCGGTTGGGAGGCGTGCCGTTTTGCGTGGGGGATTTTGCTTTCGCAGCATATTTGGACTGTTGCTTGCCGCAGTGGGCGTGGGTGTATTGGCGGCATTCATCTTTCCGCTGTGGTTTTTGGTCATCGCCATGGCGTCGCTTTTGGTATGCCTCGGGCTGAGCTGCTTTAAGTTTTAACGGAGGTGGGAACTGTGAAGATCGTGATACTTAAAATGCCGGGGTTTTTTGGCGGGATACTGAAAAAAATCTTCAAGATGACATAGTGCGCTACATAAAAAAAGTGCCTGGCGGCACTTTTTTGGTGCGCAGCCGAAAGCCTTCGCCAAGGAAGGAATTAATGCTTTTTTATTTCACAGGGAATGCTATTCCCTGTGAAATAAAAAAGCGGACAGGCAGCGCCTGTCCGCTTGATTTTTTTGGATAGGTATAGTATAATGCACCATGGGTGAATAAATTTGAAACAAGTTTCAAGCCTGAAACTTATTTCGAATTTTTGCCCCGGCGGTTGCACACAAAATGCGCAAGGAAAAAAGAAGGCGCTATGCGCCCGCATTTTGGCGCAGTGACCATTTATACGCCTTATCCGGCTCACGATAAGTGCATGGTCAGCGTTTTTCATATAATTTGGTGAGCCGGAAAGGCTAATGGTCATACAAATGATCAAATTCAGCGCACAGCTCTATGAAAAGCTTGCCTATCTGTTCTTCGGCGGGCTCACCACCGTCATCAACATCGCCGCGTACTTTTTACTGGCGGAAATCCTGCGCATCCACTACCTCGCCGCCAATGCGGCGGCATGGGTGCTTGCGGTGCTGTTTGCCTATATCACCAACCGCAAATACGTCTTTGATGCGGGACAAAAGGATAAAAAGGGTCTGTTGCGTGAGATGGCGGGTTTCTTCGGTTTTCGGGGGCTTTCCGGCGTGCTTGACATGGCGATGATGTATCTGCTGGTCTCCCTGATGGGCGTTAACGGAACAGCGTCGAAGTTTATCGTCAACGTCCTCGTCGTCATTTTAAACTACGTTTTCAGCAAATACTTTATCTTCAAAAAGGCAGCGTGACACTTGCCTGTCCGGCTTCCTGCTCAAAGGCGACGCTCATCATCAGCTTGATCCGGTTGATCTGGTTGACCTCGCTTGCGCCGGGGTCATAGTCGATCGCCACAATGTTTGCGCCCGGGTGCCTGCGCCTGAGCGCTTTTATCATACCCTTGCCCGTCACATGGTTGGGCAGGCAGGCAAACGGCTGCACGCATACGATGTTCGGCACGCCGCTGTGGATCAGCTCCAACATCTCGGCGGTCAAAAACCAGCCCTCGCCGGTGGTGTTGCCCAGCTGCAGGATTTTCTTTGCCTCGGCGGCAAGGCTTGCGATGTGTTTCGGCGCGTACCCCGCAAAGCGCCGCCTTGCTTCAAGCGCCTTGCGCATCGGCTTTCTCATATGCTCTATGTAGGCGATCACGGCGTTGGTCACCAGCGTTTTCGCCCTGCTGCCGCCCAGCTTTTGCGACGAGAAGTTGTTGTTGTAGAGCGTGTACATCAAAAAATCCAAAAGCCCGGGCACGACCGCCTCGCCGCCGTCGCGCTCGATGACGCCGACGACGTTGTTGTTGGCGTCGGGGTGGAACTTCACAAGGATCTCGCCCACCACGCCAACCTTTGGCTTGGGGGTCGTCTCGTCGACCGCAATGCGCTCAAAGTCCGAAACGATTTGCTCGACGACCGTTTTATACCGCAGCCTGCCGTATTCAAGCGTTTCGCACAGCCGTGCGTTCCACACGCCCAGCAGCGCGTCCGTCTCACCCTTTCGGACCTCGTAGGGTCGGGTGCGCAGCGACAGGGTGAGCAGCAGGTCGCCGAGTATCAAAGCCTTCATGGCGGAGGCGAGAAACTTCGGCGTGTATTTCAGTCCGGGGTTGCTTTCAAGCCCCTGTGCGTTTAAGGACACCACAGGGATGTCGGGATAACCGGCGTCGATGAGCGCCTTTCGGATGAAAGCGATATAGTTGGTCGCACGGCAGCCGCCGCCTGTCTGTGTGATGAAAATGGACGTGTTTTTTGGGTCGCACCTCTTTGACAAAATGGCGTTGATGAGCTGCCCCGTCACCATAATGGAGGGGTAGCAGGCGTCGTTGTTGACATATTTCAGCCCCACCTCGATGTCCTCGCCGCTCGCCTTTGGCAGCAGCATGGCGTTATAGCCGCTTGCCTTAAACACCGCTTCGAGCATATCGAAATGCACGGGGCTCATCTGCGGGAAGATGACGGTGTGGCTTTTTTTCATCTCCTCGGTAAAGAGCTTGCGCTTTAAGGTATAGCTGCCCGCCTCATGCGGCTTTGCACCGGCGTTCGCCCGCTCGTCCATTGCGGCTTTGAGCGAGCGGATGCGCACCTTGGCGGTGCCGAGGCTCGACACCTCGTCGATTTTCAGCGTGGTATATATCCTACCCCGGGAGGACAAAATATCCTGCACCTGATCGGTCGTCACCGCATCAAGACCGCAGCCGAAGGAGTTTAATTGTATCAGTTCAAGTAAGGGCTTGTTGACCGTATACTCTGCCGCATGGTACAGCCTTGTGTGGTATGCCCACTGATCGACCACCCGTATAGGACGCTTTAAATTGCCTAGCTTTGCCACGCTGTCCTCCGTCAGCACGGCAAAGCCCAGCGAGCCTATCAGCTGCGGGATTCCGTGGTTGATTTCAGGGTCGACATGATAAGGTCTTCCGGCAAGCACGATGCCCCTGACGTTGTTCTTTTCAAGCCAGGCGACCGTTTCCCTGCCCTTTTCATAGACGTCCTCTTTGAAGCGTTTCAGCTCCGCAAAGCTCGCCTTTGCCGCGCGGCGCACCTCGCGCGCCGTCACGCCGAAGTCTTTTAAACACGCAGTCATCTGCTCTGTAAAGGCTTTTTGCTTGTCAAGCGTCAGGAAGGGGTGCAAGAAGACGACTCCACTGCCTAAGACGCTGTCCATGTTGTTATAGATGACCTCGGGATACGAGGTGACGATCGGGCAGTTGTAATGGTTTCCCGCATCGTTAAATTCCTTTTGTTCATAGGGTATGCACGGGTAAAATATCGTCTTGAAGCCGCGGTCAACCAAATCGCAGATGTGCCCGTGCGCCAGCTTTGCTGGATAGCACGCGCTTTCGCTGGGGATGGTGTCCATGCCTTTTTTGTACAGGGCGTTGCTGCTCCTTGCGGAAATATGTACCGAAAACCCGAGCTGTGTAAAGAACGTAAACCATAGAGGATAATTTTCATAAATATTCAAGACCCTCGGGATACCGATGGTGCCTCGGGGGGCAATGTCGGGATGGGTGGGTTTGTAGTCGAATAGCCTGCGGTACTTATAGTCATAGAGGTTGGGCAGCTCCCGTACCTTAGACCTTGACACGCCCGCGCCCCGTTCGCAGCGGTTGCCCGAAATATGACTGGCTCCGCCGGCGAAGCGTGATACGGTCAGCTGGCAGAGGTTGCCGCACAAGCCGCACCGTGACAGTCGGGTCTCGATGCTGAACCGGTCAAGGGCGTCCGCCCTAATCAGTCCGCATTCGTCGCCGCCGCAGCGTTCCCGTGCGATGATCGCCGCACCGAAAGCGCCCATGATGCCGGCGATGTCGGGGCGGATGACCTGCTTACCCGCAATCAGCTCAAAGCAGCGCAAAATGGCGTCATTATTAAAGGTGCCGCCCTGGACGACCACCTTGTCACCGAGCATGCCGGCGTCACGCAGCTTGATGACCTTGTAGAGCGCATTGCGGACGACTGAGTACGATAGTCCCGCACTGATATCGCCGACGGTTGCGCCCTCCTTTTGCGCCTGCTTGACACGGGAGTTCATAAACACTGTGCAGCGTGTGCCGAGGTCAACCGGCTGTTTGGCATAGAGCGCCTCGCGGGCAAAGTCTTCCGGCTCCATGCCGAGCGACTGCGAAAACGTCTGGATAAACGAACCGCATCCGGACGAGCACGCCTCGTTGAGCATAATGCTTTCGATCACACCGTCCTTGATTTTCATACATTTCATATCCTGCCCGCCGATGTCGATGATAAAGTCCACATCGGGGCAGAAAAACGCCGCCGCCTTGTAGTGCGCAATGGTCTCGATCTCGCTTTCGGCGATATTGAACGCCGCCTTGACCAGCTCCTCACCATAGCCCGTCACGCAGGCGTTGGCGATAAAAGCGCCCTCGGGCATCAGGGCGTACAGCTCCTTTAATATCTCAGCGCCCCGCCCCACCGGGTTGCCTTCGTTGCGGGAGTAGTGCGAATACAGAAGTGCGCCGTCTCCGTCGATGACCGCCGCCTTGATGGTGGTCGAGCCGACGTCAAGCCCTAAAAACAGCCCGCCCGTTGCAGCTGCAAGGCTTTTTCTTGCCACACAGCTTTCGCCGTGGCGTTTATAGAATGTCTTGAACTCTGCGTCGTCAAAAAACAACGGACGCATTCGGGCGATTTCCGTGGTGATTTCCCGTGCGTTTTCCAACCGCCCGGTAAGCTCCGCGAAGGTCATTGCCTCACTGCCTGTCGCTATCGCCCCGCTGCTTGCCGCCATTGCTGCATCGCTTACTGCCATCGCTGCACCGATCGCTACAAAGAGCTGTGCGTTGTCAGGGTGTGTAAAGGTGTTTCCCTTTATAGATAGAACGTCCTCAAAGTGGCGCCTGAGCTGGGAGAGAAAATACAAGGGACCACCCAAAAAAACAATGTTGCCCCGGATAGCGCGCCCCTGCGCCAAGCCGCTGATGGTCTGCGTCACTACGGCGTGCAGGATGGAGGCGGCAATGTTTTCCTTTGCCGCACCCTCGTTTAGAAGCGGCTGAACGTCCGACTTGGCGAACACGCCGCAGCGCGCCGCGATCGGATACAGCTCGGTATAGTTCTTGGCAAGGGCGTCAAGCCCCTTGGCGTCGGTTTGCAAAAGGATGCTCATTTGGTCGATAAACGCTCCCGTGCCGCCGGCACAGGTGCCGTTCATACGCTGCTCGACGCCGTCGGTGAAAAACAGGATCTTAGCGTCCTCGCCACCAAGCTCAATGGCGACGTCTGCGCCGGGGATAAGCGCCTTGACGCACTTTTTGGTGGCGATGACCTCCTGAACGAAGGGCACGTCCAAAAGACCCGAAAGCAAAAGTCCTCCCGAGCCTGTAATAGCGGTATGTACCCTGACGTCCGGCAAGGCTTTGCCCGCCTTTTCGAGGATATTGCCCACTGTGAGCTTTATATCGGATAGATGGCGTTCATAATCAGAATAGACGATGCTGCCCGCATCGTCGATGACGACCAGCTTGACCGTTGTGGATCCGATATCAATGCCAAGGCGAAAAAGATCAGACAATGCAGCTTCACCCCTTTATTTGATTATACTATTTTTATGGCAGGTTTTCAAGCATTATGACAAATCCTAATGTGAATCTAATGTTAATATCTTTTACATGTGATGCAAAAACAATTAGGGCGTGTTGACACTAAGCCAAACGCACCCATTTTTGGCACATTTTGCGCCATACTGCGTTAAATTTTCTTGTCTTATAGGAAATTCGAGGAATTTCCTATAAGACAAGATGTGAATTAATTCCTTGGCAAAGGTTTGTGGCTACGCACCAAAAGTGCCGCAAGGCACTTTTCACCATAAACAAATTATGCCTTCAAAAATTTGCCTCGCCTGACACACAATCCGCTCAAAAATCCGCACATTCACTTAGTGTCAACACGCCCTAATTGATCAGCTATGTCAGCGCACAAAAAAAGCGCCGAAAGGCGCTTTTTTATACAGCTTATTATCAGTTAATCCCTGCCATCAGGCAGTTATAGATGACCACGGCTGCCTCGCCCTTAGTGAGGGTCTTTTTCGGCAGGAAGCTGCCGTCGCTGCCGCTGATGATACCGATGCCCTGAGCGATTGCGGCATAGCCGAGCAGGTTCTCGCTGATGTCCGCCTCGTCTTTGAACTCGGTTTTGAAGATGCCCTTGATTTCGGCAAACTTCTTAAAGCCCAAATACCTGAGCAGATATTTCACCGCATCCTCACGGGTCACGGGTGCGTCGGGACTCTTTTCCGCTGCGTCCATTATGCCGTTTTGGATGAAATACTTATAAAGCCCTTCGATGTCATTCCGTTCACCATAATATTTGCCGAGCTTTGACAGCAGCCTTAAATATTCAAGCTGTGTGATGCTGTTGTCGGGTTTGAACGCTTCGCCTTCTAAGAACACCCCGACCATCAGCAGTGTATTGACCGCCTGTTCGGAGAAATGCCCCTGAATATCGTTGTATGACGGGGAAGCGGTGGCGACGAACGGATTGCCCGAATAGTCGAGGATCCCGCCGCTCATCGCATCGATGAACCTCGGTTTTTGCTCGCTGAGCTGATAAGACAGCACGACTTTATCGTTGTTGCTGATGTATGTCAGTTTCAAGCCGACTTTCTCGAACAGGATGCCGTGCGCCTTGTCAATGCCGATAACGCCGTCCGGCTTGGGGATCTCGATGCCGTCGTACCAGCTGACGTTAAATTCCTTGATCTTGCCGCTTTGCTCGTCCACGCCGGCGCTGATGCCGTTGTCAACAAAGGGTATCCCGTTTTCAACCCTGTAATACTGGTAGATCAGGTTGGTATTGTCGTTGTCGGCAAATTGGATGGCGCCCGCCTTTTCAGGCTGCATTTTTACGATGAAGGCATCCGCCGTCTTTTTGAATTCTGTGCGGGAAGCTGTTGCTTTGTCGGTTTTATAGACGTTCCAGTCGTCGCTCGAAAAGTTCAGCAGCTCGCCCGTTTTGGCGTTGAAGGTGGCGTTGGCATAGCCGCGTCCCTCGCCGATGGCGATTTTTTGTTTGATTTCTTCCTCGGTCAGCCCTTCGGTATTGTCAAGCTTTGTGAAATACAGGCTGAGGTTATAAAGTGGCTCTTGATAGTATGGCATACGGAACTGTGACAGGTATGAACTGGACAGCTTATAGCTGTCGTCGAGCTTCAGCTCAGAAATCCCGCGCAGCTTTTTCTCAGCGTCCGCAGCGGTGAGCACATTGGCGACCTCGTCAACCTCTTTTTGCTCTTTAGGCGTCAGCCCTACCGAATCGTAGTACTGACCCGCCATACCCTTGGCGCTCTCATAGGCGCCATAGTAGAACACATTTTTGTCGATCTCGCCGGTGACGGCGTTGATGTATTTGCCGCCGTTTTCGGCAGCGGGCGTGTATTGCAGATAGACACGACCCTGTGGCGAAACCTTGTATTGCAGCTGAAGCGGGATTTTTTCCGCAAAAACCGCCTGTGCCTTTTCAAGCGAAATCGCCTTGTCGGGCGACTCAAAAACCGCCTTGGCGTTCCAATAGGAATAATAGTTTAAAATTTCGCCCGTCTGACCGTTTAAAGAGAAGGACGCCATGTTCTCCGGAAACGGGACACCGTTTTCGATTCTTGAAAAGTTATAAAAATAGTTGCCGTTGCTGACGGAAGGCTCCGACCATTCCAAATGGTCCTGGATCTCGGGGATGACCTTTGCGATAAAAGCCTTCACCTTGTCGTTCGCTTCCTGCTTTGAGATGGCGGGAAGCCTGACGATTTCGGAATACTGATAAAGATCGCCATATTTGGAGTACCCTTCGATCAGTCCGTTTTCGTTGATGTCGACCGTGATGCCGCTAATGTTGCCATAATAGCTCGGCTGTGCCGAAGGCTCTGACCAGTTCAGCGACCAGTGGACCGTACCGTTTGATTCCGTGCGTTGATTGCTGGTAAAGGTCTCATACTCGGCGGGGATGTCGATGACCGACTTGACCTTGACGATGAGTTCCTCAAGCTTTTTTGCGGAGTCTGGTTCCTGTGCGAATGCGGGCGCAAATGCGGACAGCATCACAGCCAGCGCCGTAAGTATTGCCAATGTTTTTTTCACGTTAATACCTCCCAGTTTTATTTTTTATTGCGCTGCGGCGAAGTGAATTCGCCTGCGCTTGCCCGAACGCTTTTCATGCGCTTTATTCTTTTGACGCAGCTGCTTATCAAATAGTTCCAATTTTATTGACTTTTTTTTGTCAATATGCTATGCTTTTATCAGCAGAGTGAGCAGAGCCGAGATGAGTTGAGCGCAGTTGATGTGAGTTTGTGAAATGTATCCTCTGCTTAAATTGTACTGACGGAGGTATTTTTTATGTCAAAAAAGGTTCCCAACAGAATTCTTTTAACGGAGGATCAGATCCCGAAGCAGTGGTATAACGTCCGTGCGGATATGAAAGAGCAGCCTGACCCCTATATTAACCCCGGCACGATGAAGCCGGCAGTGGCGGAGGATTTCTATCCGATATTCGCTGAGGAGCTGTGCAGGCAGGAATTCACCATGGAGCGTTATGTCGATATTCCGGAAGAGGTTTTGGAATATTACAAGCTGTACAGACCGTCGCCCGTCATCCGCGCCTATAACCTCGAAAGGCTGCTGGACACACCCGCAAAAATTTATTATAAATATGAAGGCAGCAACACCTCGGGCAGCCATAAGCTGAATTCCGCCGTCCCGCAGGTTTACTACAACAAAAAGCAGGGCATCGCCCGCATCACGACCGAAACGGGCGCAGGGCAGTGGGGCACGGCGCTTTCGATGGCGTGCGCATATTTTGATATGCCGTTGCGTATCTATATGGTCAAGGTTAGCTATGAGCAAAAGCCCTACCGCAAGGAAGTCATGCATACCTACGGCGCAGACGTATTTCCCAGCCCGAGCGACACCACCAACATCGGGCGTGCGATATTGGCAAAGGATCCCGGCAACACAGGCAGCCTCGGCACCGCCATCAGCGAAGCGGTGGAGATGGCGGTTTCGACGCCGAACACAAGGTACAGTCTCGGATCGGTGCTCAACCAGGTGCTTCTGCATCAGTCCATTATTGGTATGGAAGCCAAAACCCAGCTTGAAATGGTCGATGAGTACCCCGATTATGTCATCGGCTGCTCGGGCGGCGGCTCAAACCTCGGCGGTTTGATGTCGGCGTTCATGCAGGATAAGCTGACGGGCAAGGCGAACGCCCATTTCATCGCGGTCGAGCCTTCGGCCTGCCCCAGCTTTACCCGGGGCGTCTATGCGTATGACTTCTGCGACGTCGGACACATCACGCCGCTTGCCAAGATGTACACCCTCGGCAGCAGCTTTATTCCCACCAGCATCCATGCGGGCGGTCTGCGCTACCACGGCATGTCGCCCATACTCAGCAAACTCTATCATGACGGCATCCTCGACGAAGCAAGGGCGGTCGGACAAAAGGACGTCTTTGACGCGGCGGTGCTGTTTGCAAAGCACGAGTCCATACTGCCGGCGCCCGAGTCGGCGCATGCTATCAAGGCGGCTATCGACGTCGCGCTCGAATGTAAGGAGCGGGGCGAGGCAAAGACCATTCTGTTCGGGCTTACGGGCAACGGTTATTTCGACCTTGCGGCGTATGCGAGCTATAACAGCGGCAGCATGGAAAACTATGCACCGACGGACGAGGACATTGAAAAAGGCATTTCCGAGATCATCAAGGTCCCCGGACTTTAATACGGTTTTATTGCATTATTCCATAGGTATGACTATTAACTCATAACTCATATGGGGGTGTAAGCCATGAAGGTACTGCTGGCATTCTATTCATTTTCGGGCAAGACCAAGGCGCTGTGTGAAAGGTTGAAAACGGAGGAATGTGACCTTTATGAAATCCACGAGGTCGGAAAGAAAGGGGCATGGCAGGCGTTTACCGGCTGCTTTAAGGCGTTGCGGAGCGCACCGTCGAAAATTCTGCCCATCCTTACCGATGCCCGGGCGTACGACCTGATCATTGTGGCGTCGCCGGTCTGGGCGGGGAATATTGCGCCCGCCGCCATTGCGTTCATTAAGGAAGCGGGGCTTGAAGGCAAAAATGTGGTGGTCATCGCCAACGCCGGCGGCGAATACGACGCCTCGCCGAAGGTCAGACCGATTTTGGAAAAGGCGGGGGCAAAGTGCCTGAATGTGTACAACACCCAAAACGGCGCGGACGTTTCGCTTGCGGAGCTGTCGGAGTGAGCACAGGCAAAAAGGCGTTTGCACAGCTGCTCGATTCCCTGCGCGCCCAAACCCCGTCTCCGACCCTGCTTTTGCACAGCTGCTGTGCGCCGTGCAGCAGCCACGCCATTGATTATCTTTCGGATGTGTTTGACATCACGGTGTATTTTTACAACCCCAACATCTATCCACATGACGAATATTTCAAACGTCTGGCGGAGCAGAAGCGCTTCATCAGCGCATTTCCGTCGTCCAAAAAGGTCTCTTTTATTGAGGCGGACTATGAAACAGACCGTTTTGAAGCGGTTTGTCAGGGCTATGAAAACGCAAAAGAGGGTGGTGAGCGGTGCGAAAAGTGCTTTGCGCTGCGGCTTGCCAAAACGGCACAGACCGCCGAGGCGCTGGGGCTTGACTTCTTCGGCACCACGATGTCGGTCAGCCCGCACAAAAACGCCGAAAAAATCAACCGCATCGGTCAGCGCTTGACAGAGGACTGCGGCGTGCGGTTTCTTGTTGCTGATTTTAAGAAAAACGACGGATATAAGCGCTCGATCGCACTGTCAAAGGAATACGGCCTGTACAGACAGGACTATTGCGGCTGCATATACTCGCTCGGCGTAAAGCTAAAAGGCTGAAAACGGCAAAAATCACTTGTTTTTTTATAATCAAGGTGGTATAATATCTTGGTTAAGTGACATATGAAGGAAGTACGGGGAGGCAGTTTATGGGCAGACTATTCGGAACCGACGGTGTGCGGGGCGTCGCAAATTCGGAGCTCACCGCCGAGCTGGCATACAAGCTGGGTCAGGCGGGCGCATATGTACTGACGCAGGAAACTAAACACAAGGCAAAAATACTGGTCGGCAAGGACACCAGGGTTTCTTCGGATATGTTGGAGGCGGCGCTGTGTGCGGGCATCTGCTCCATCGGTGCGGAAGCGGTGCTGCTCGGCGTTGTGCCGACCCCTGCCGTCGCGCACTTGACCAGGCAGTACGGCGCCGACGCGGGCGTTGTCATCTCGGCGTCCCATAATTCTATGGAGTACAACGGCATCAAGTTTTTCAATGCGCAGGGCTACAAGCTCAGCGATGAAACGGAAGAGAAAATCGAGGCGATCATCCTTGACAACGCCGAAACGCTTGAATACCCGACAGGCAGCGGGGTTGGAAAAATTACCTATAAATTCGATGCAAAGGACGATTACATAGACTTTGCGAAGTCCACGGTCGACGTCCGTTTAGACGGGCTCAAAATCGCCGTTGACTGTGCCAACGGCGCGTCAAGCTTTGTGGCGGCGCCGATCTTTGAGCAGCTCGGTGCAACGGTGTATGTCATGAACGACGAGCCGAACGGTACGAACATCAACGCCGGCTGCGGCTCGACACACATTGACGGTCTGCAAAAGTTTACGGTCAAGGTCGGGGCGGACATCGGACTTGCCTTTGACGGCGATGCGGACAGGGTTTTGGCGGTCGATGAAAACGGCGCGGTAGTGGACGGCGACAAGATTCTTGCCGTCTGCGGGCTTGATATGAAAAACAGGGGCGTTTTGGCGGGCAATACGATCGTTGCTACAGTCATGAGCAACCTCGGACTTTTTGTGATGGCGAAAAACCACCAAATCCACGTCGCCCAGACAAAGGTCGGCGACCGCTATGTGCTCGAAGAGCTGGCGCAAAAGCAATATTCGCTGGGCGGCGAGCAGTCGGGACACATCATTTTCTTTGACTATAACACCACGGGCGACGCCGCCGTCACTGCCTTGCAGCTGATTTCGGTGCTTATGCGCAGCGGCAAGCGGCTTTCCGAGCTTGCGGCGGTGATGGAGGTCCTGCCGCAGGTGCTGATAAACGCAAGGGTTAAGAGTGAAAACAAAGACGCCTATTTGAATGACGAAGCCATCAGGCGTGAAATAGAAGGCATTGAACAGACATTCTGCGGCAATGGCAGGGTGCTCATCCGCCCATCCGGCACAGAACCGCTGGTGCGCGTGATGATTGAAGGCGCCGACCTTGACTTGATCACTGAAAAGGCGAAGGTTTTGGCAAGCCTTATTGAAAACAATCTAAATTAACCTGGGGTGCGTTTGGCTTAGTGTCAACACACCCTAAAATAACGGAGGGTTCTTATGTGCGGAATAGTGGGGTATATCGGCAGGCAGCAGGCGGCGCCCATCCTGCTTGACGGTCTTTCAAAGCTCGAATACAGAGGCTATGATTCGGCAGGCGTTGCCGTCTATGACGGCGACCGTATCGTCGTTGAAAAATGCAAGGGCAGGCTTGAAACCCTCAACCATAAACTCAATGGCGGAAGGACGGTCAAGGGCACCCTCGGTATCGGTCATACACGCTGGGCGACTCACGGCGCGCCGTCGGATGTCAACTCGCATCCGCATATGACCGAAAACGGCAGGATTGCGATCGTCCATAACGGTATCATCGAGAACTACCTCAAAATCAAGGAATTTTTAGTCAATAAGGGCTATAAATTCGTGTCCGATACCGACACTGAGGTCATTGCGCACCTTGCGGAGTACTACTATGACGGCAGCATCTTAGATACCATCGTCAAGGTCATCGACAAGCTGGAAGGCTCCTATGCGCTCGGCATCATCTGCGAGGATAACCCCGACGAGTTTTTTGCCGTCAGAAAGGACAGCCCTCTGATCATTGGGCTTTCGGAGGACGGTAACTTTGCGGCGTCGGATATTCCTGCCGTGCTGCCCTACACACGCAAAATTTACCTGCTCGAAGACGACGAGATCGTCAGAGTCACCCGTGATGGCGTAACGGTCTATAATACCGATAAAGAAACGGTTTCAAAGGAAGTCTTTGAGGTGAACTGGGACGTGGGCGCGGCGGAAAAGGGCGGTCATGAGCATTTTATGTTCAAGGAGATTTTGGAGCAGCCCAAAGCCATTAAAGATACCATAAACCCCCGTGTGAAGGACGGCAGAGTGGTTTTGGACGACATCACCCTCACCAAAGCGGACATTGAGGGCATCGACAAGATTTACATCGTTGCGTGCGGCTCGGCGTACCACGTCGGCGTCGTGGGCAAATATATCATAGAAAAGCTGGCAAACATCAGCGTTGAGGTTGACCTCGCCAGCGAATTCCGGTACAGAGCCCCGATCGTGACGGATAAGACCCTGGTCATCCTCATCAGCCAGTCAGGGGAGACCGCCGACACCATTGCCGCACTCCGTGAAGGCAAACGCAGGGGTGCAAGGATTTTGTCGGTCGTCAACGTGGTCGGCAGCTCTATCGCAAGGGAATCGGACAACGTTATCTATACATGGGCGGGACCGGAGATCGCCGTCGCCACCACCAAAGCATACAGCACCCAGCTTTCGGTCATGTACCTGCTTGCCGCCTATTTGGGGCAGGAAAAGGGACTGCTGACGGAGGCGGAGGTATCGGGCGTCATCGGTGAAATGTCAAAGCTGCCCGCCCTCATTCAGACCGTCATCGACTCACAGGAAAACATCCAGTATTTTGCATCGCAGCATTTTAACGCCAAGGACGTGTTTTTCCTTGGCAGGGGCGTCGACTATGCGGTGTCGCTCGAAGGCTCGCTGAAATTAAAAGAAATATCCTATATCCATTCGGAGGCATATGCCGCCGGCGAATTGAAACACGGCACGATATCCCTGATTGAGGACGGCACGCTTGTGGTCGCATTGGCGACGCAAGGTCCGCTCTTTGAAAAAATGCTCAGCAATATCAAGGAGGTCAAGGCGAGGGGTGCGGTCGTACTGGCGTTGACACAGTCCGCCAATAAGGAAATTGAGCAGGTCGCCGATGCGGTCCTCTATCTGCCGGACTGCAACGACTTGATTGCGCCGTCGCTTGCGGTCATCCCCTTACAGCTTTTCGCCTATTACATATCGGTGATGCGGGGCTGCGACGTCGATAAGCCGAGAAACCTTGCAAAATCGGTTACGGTGGAATAATCCTTGGGACATTGCTTGTCGGGCAATGCCCTAAGTCTATGCCTAAATATGCAGAAATTCCTATAAGTGTAAAGTGTTTACAGATGTTGTTTTATCTGTTATAATATCTGCAAGCGGATATCGACATATTATGGCACAGATTCCTTTTGATTACAAGCGATAAAAGGGCGGAGAAAACGATGTATTATGCGATTATTCCATATGTGATTATTCCATATGTGATGTTCGGAACGGGCACCATATTTACCTGTTTGTTCCTGTATGCCCTGTTCAAGCAGCGCAACCGTCTGGCGTCTTTATTTTCGCTGATTTGCCTGTCGATGGCGATTTATATCTTCGCCTATGCGATGGAGCTTTTATCCGCTGATTTGGCGCAAATCAAATATTACATGACGCTTCAATACTATGGCTTTTCGTTTTTGCCCCTGTTGTGGCTGGTGTTTGCCTACAAATTCTATTTCAAAAAAGAGCTGTCGCTTCGGGTCGGACTCCCGCTTGCGATCATTCCGTTCCTGACGATGTTTTTTGTGTCGACCAATGACTATCACAGCTTGTACTATAAGAGCATTTCGGCAATGACTGTCGACGGTATCGTGCTGGTCACAGTGTCAAAGGGCATTTGGCACATGCTGTTTTCGATTTATTCCTATCTGCTGATGCTTGCGGGCAGCTACATATTCTTTGTTGCGTGGAAGGGTGCCAAATTCCAATTCAAGACCCAAAACTTTTGGATGTTTTTGGGCTCGGTTTTTCCGCTCATTGCCTCCGCCCTGTATTTGTTCATGTCCAGTTCAAGCGTTATCGACTTAATACCCGTCAGCTTTTTGCTGCTTGCGCTGACTTACTTTGTGGTGCTGTTCAAGTATGACTTTTTAGAGCTCAAAGAAATCGTCAGGGGCTATGCCTTCGGACAGATCAACGAGGGGATATTCTTTATTGACGAGCAGAGCCGTGTCATAGATTTCAACCATGCCGGCGAGCTGACCTTTGACTGGCTCCGTGCGGACAATATCGGTAAAAGCCTGTCGGCGTTTGAGGACGGACGCAAAATCTTAAACAGCACCGGCAGCTTTTTTGAGGTTGAAATAGAAAAGAACGGGGAATTGAAGTCCTACGAGTTTCGTGTCACGATGCTGCGTGAAAGGGGCGCCGTCGTGGGAAAAATCTTTCTGTTCCAGGACATCACTGAGCAAAAGCTTGCGATAGAGCGTCTCAACTATATCGCGACACACGACATGCTCAGCGACATCTATAACCGCGCCCGTGTCATGGAGGAGGTAGAAGCGCTGATGTCGGCGATCCGCCGGAGCGGCGGAAAAATTTCGGTGCTGATGCTCGATATCGACCACTTCAAAAACATCAACGACAGGTATGGACATATGGTGGGCGATTTGGTCATCAAAAACGTCGCACAGCAGTGTAAAAGCCTGATACGCAAAGGGGATTCCGTCGGACGCTACGGCGGAGAGGAGTTTATCGTCGTGCTGTATGACACCGACAAAAAGAACGCCATCAAAATTGCCGAAAAAATCCGGAAGCATATCGCTGCCCTGCCGCTTGAACTGGAAGGGCACAGCATCAGCATCACCGTCAGCATCGGTGTTGCGACGGTCAGCGCCCGTGACCGCAGCATATCTGCTCAGGACATCGTCAACAATGCGGATATGGCGCTTTATATCGCCAAGAACAGCGGCAGGAACGCCGTGAAATCACTTTGAAAAGTGCCCTTACTTTTTAGGTGCGCAGACGCTTTCTCGAACGCATCCGCTCACCCCGTGAGGTTAAGCGCAGGCGAATTCATTTCGCCATCGCGCAGAAATTGCAGCGGTTTTGCGTAATTTCCTATAAAATAAAAAAGGATGGAACCCACAACGAATGAACATCATTGACCTGCTTTTGATTGCGTTTGCTCTTTCTATGGATACCTTTGCTCTTTCGCTGACAAACGGGATGACCATATTGAAACTGAAAATCCGCCACGCCATTGTGATGGCGGTCACCTTTGCCGCCGTCCAGGGACTGTTGCCCGCCATCGGTTTTTTCTTAGGAAGGGGTTTGGCAAGCTATATCGACGCTTTTGCCCACTGGATCGCGCTGGCGCTGCTGTCGATTATCGGCGGTAAGATGATCATCGAGGGCATCAAATGCGCCAAAGAAGAACACTGTCCCATGCGAACGTTTGCGTTTAAGCTTATTGTTATTCAAGCAATCGCCACCAGTATAGACGCCCTGATGGTCGGCGTCACCTTTGCCACCATGCAGGTGCCGCTCTTTGCCGCGTTGGCGATCATCAGCGCCGTGACCGCGGTCGTCAGCCTTGCAGGGATATATATCGGCAGGTTTTTCGGCAGCCTTTTAAAGTCCAAATCCGAGATGCTCGGCGGCGCCATTCTGGTACTCATCGGCATCAAGATTTTTATTGAGAATATGTGACGTCTTAGATACGGGGAACGGTCTATACCTTGACAATACGCTAAACAACGAGAACCGTCCCCGTTGTCCGCAGATTACCTATCCTTGTTCAATTCCACGACCTTGTTTCGGCATCCCAAATTTCAACTTTTGGCCATTTGTAACTAAAACCCGCACTAATATATCCACCGTCCGGATATGTTAAATAAACCCTTATTCCTTGCCTTCTTGCATCACCTGCATCGTAATATTCCAATTGCACAACAATTTCGTCTCCTTGTCTTGCAACTTGACTTTTAGAAATCTTGGAATCGACCATACATTCTTCTCTCGCTATTTTAATTGCGTTGTTTATGTATGTTTGTTTGTTGTTCTCGAATGTGACATAATCATCATATTTCTTCTGAGCTGATTCTTTTTGTGCCACAGCTTGTGCATATCTGCTCGTACCCTCCGTTACATTGGAAAAGCTTTGTATTGCTTCTAAATAAAGTCCGGCTTTGTATTTCTGCATGCCCGTTTCAAAAAAAGAAACGCTTTTTTCCTCTAACGCTTTTTCTTCTTCCGATTTTTCGTAAGTTGCTTGATTTGTGGAAGAAATATCAGATGAGCAACCAACAGACATAAACATAATTACTACAATCAACAAAACTGATAATGGAGTTCTGGATGTAAGCATTTTATATTTCCTCCATATTTTAATAATTTATATGATGATGATTATATAAAAATCGCAATAATTTGTCAATGTTTATCAAATTCTCTTTCGAGAATATTTTGGCAAGGGGTAAACTTTTCAAATTTTGTGCAAGACAACGGGGGCCAGTTTCTTGTCGTTACGTTTGATGCCCGTTGTTGTGTGCGCCCGAACACATTATTCTGTGCTGACATATCCCTTTGCCAAGGAATCAATTCAATATTTTAATCTTATAGGGAATAGAAATTTTCTATAAGATAAAAAAGGATGCGACGTTATCGCATCCTTTTATCATTGATATGAATTTCCTTAACCAATCAAGCCCTTGGTGTATTCGCGCATTTTTTCAAGCTCGTCGTCACTGGGTCTGAAATTCGCCCTGAAACCGTCGCCGTAGACTTTGAGCTTCAAACCGCTAAGGCGTCCGACCACAAAGGGTACGCCCTCACCGCTCCAACCATATGAGCCGAAAACGCCGCAAGGCTTGTCCTTGACAGTAATGGCGTCCAGCGAAGAAATCATATCCCAAACGGGCTTTAACGCGTCGCGGTTGATCGTCGGTGTGCCGAACATCACAAGGTCGGCGCTTTCGATGCTGTGCTTGACGATACAGCAATCGTTTTCGATGATGTTGAACATTTCAGTCTTGAAGCCCGCCGCTTTAAGCTCACCCGCTGCGGCGTCCGCAAGCATTTTAGTATAACCGTAAGCAGAAACATAAGCAATGACCGCCGTCTTTTCCTTAGGCTTCGGCTCGCTCCACTCGCGGTACTTTGCCTTTGCCTCCCCGATTTTTTCCGTCAGCACAGGACCGTGGCTCGTGCAAACAAAATCAACCGCAAGGTCCTTGATTTTTTCAAGTCCGGCAAGCACGAAAGGCTTAAAGGGACTGAAAATGGCGTCGTAATAGTTTTCAAACGCATCGTCATAATCGTCAGGATATTTGATGTGCGTATCCAAGGGTCTTGGCTCGCAGTAGTGCGTACCCAAAAAGTCGCAGGAAAACAGCATCCTGTCGGCTGCCGAATACGTAAATATCGAATCGGGCCAGTGCAAAAACGGCGCCGCAATAAACGACAGCGTGCGCCCGCCGAGGTCGATGTTGTCCCCGTCTTTGACCGCGCGGGTCTGCAAGGCGGCAGAGTTGGTGATCTTGGTCAGGTATTTTGCGCCGGGCACAGATGCAACGACCTGAATGTTCGGATTCATGTCCAGCAACATCCTGATGGAACCCGAATGGTCAGGTTCGCAGTGGTTCATAATGATATAGTCAATCTCCGAAACGTCGCACACCGACTGAATATTTTCGAGGTATTCGTCAAAGAACTTCTCATGCACCGTTTCGATCAACGCCGTTTTGTCATCACCCTTGATCAGATAGGCGTTATAAGTCGTACCGAACTTTGTCTCCATGATGATGTCAAACACACGAAGGTTCGGGTTCATCACACCGATGGCATAAACGCCGTCGGCTAATTTGTATGCCGCCATAGAAAAACAGTCTCCTTAAATCTGCGTAAAAGCGTCCTTAGCCAGCCCGCAAACAGGGCATGTCCAATCGTCGGGGAGCTCCTCAAAAGCCGTACCGGCAGGGATACCGTTGTCCGGATCGCCCACCTCGGGGTCGTAAACATAACCGCATAAACATTCGTATTTTGACATAAAGCACCATTCCTTTCAATCAGGGCGTCAAGCGCCTGTGAATTCAGCGGAGCATATAATATTCGCTTGCAGATATTATATCATACAATACATGCCAAATCAATCACTAATTGCCTTTTCCCTTTTCTGCGCTTTCAATAATGGTTTGGATTTTTTCGAGCAGCTCTTTGCGCTCTGCTTCGTCGGTCGTATTTTTATACTGGTCGTACAGCTCGTTAAATTCGCCCTGCTTGCCCGATGAGGGAGCCTTGCTGGCGGTCGGCGTCGGTGCGGGTGTAGGTGTAGCCGTTTCGGTCGGCGCCGGAGTGGGCGTAGGCGTCGGCGAAGGCTCGGGTGTAACAGCGGGTTTCTTCACACATCCAGTTAAAAGCAAAAGCGCCAACATCGTGATTAACAGTTTTTTCATCATCGTTCATCCTCTCTTGATTTAGTAGGAAATTACGCAAAATCGGCGTAATTTCCGCGCTCCGGCGAAGTGAATCCGCCTGCGCTTTCGCTCGCGCGGCGAGCGGATGCGTTCGAGAAAGCGCATACGCGCTCGAACGCTTTGTTTCTAAAAATTATATATCATATTATTTTGAATGTGAAATAGTATAAGCCCCTTTTTAGGAAAGGGGCATATGATGCACAGATGATAACAAGCCTATTGCAGCTCGCTGATACTGATTTTCCTGGTGTGCTGGGTGTGGAACCATTCCTTTTTGTTTTTGTTCATCACACCGATTACCGCAATGGGCACCCAGGTAAGCGTGTATGCGATATAGGTAATCAAGCCCCAAACGGAACGCTTTGTCAGTTTTTTCTCGACGAACAGCACAAACGGCGTCCAGCAGAACTGTGCAACCACAAAGGCGTTCCAAATGCCCCTGGGGATCAGTCCCCAAATGACGAGATTGCTTTCGGGATACGCCGTCTGCACCCATGCCATCACGGTGATAGCGCCCATGGTGATGATGCGCAGCGGCTGCAACAGGTAAATCGCACAGTCAAAAGGCGCGAGACGCTTCTCTTTGACGGCTTTTTTGAACAGCTTGCCGATGAACCGGGTCGCCACATCGGCATGCCCCTGCATCCAGCGAACACGCTGTTTCCACGACTGCGAAAGAGTCAGCGGCTTTTCATCATAGACGACGGCGTCGTTTGCCCACGCCACCTTGACATTGTTCAGCGCCAGCTTCATGGTGAATTCCATGTCCTCGGTCAGGCAGGTAGCCCCCCAGCCCAGCTCTTTTAAGATGTCTGCATCCACCGAAAAGCCGGTGCCGCACAACTGACAGCCAAGGTTCAGGTTCGCCCTGGACTGCTGGAACAGCCTGTTGATGGACCAAAAGGCGATGGAGTAGGAGTAGCTTATCCAGGAGTCGTTGGGATTTTTGCTGTCGATATAGCCCTGAACGACCTTGTTGCCCAAAACGTGCTGTTTGTTGATGTTTCTCAAAAAGTTCTTATCGACAATGTTGTCCGCATCAAAGATGATAACGGAATCGAAGTGTCTTTCCATGTTGAATATTTTGTCGAACATCCACTCCAAGGCGAAGCCTTTGCCTCGGGAGGAGGTGTCAAAGCGCTCATAGACTGTTGCGCCGGCACTGCGAGCCAGCTGCGCCGTTTGGTCTGAACAGTTGTCGGCAATGACGAAAATCTCATACTGTTCTTCGGGATAGTCAAGCTTTTTCAAGCTGTCGACCATGTTTTCGATGACCAGCTCCTCGTTATGCGCCGCCACCAACAATGCATAGCTGCGAAACTTTGTGTCGTCCACCTTCGGCATACGCCGTGGAATGAAGCTGAACAGTGATATGATAAAATAGTATGCGCCCAGTAAAATAAACAGGATTTGAACAAAGTAGCTTATTGCGGTGACAACCGAAAATTCGGGCACACAAACACCTCCATAAGATTCATGTTATGTTAAAATGATGATTTTCATAATCAATATTACCAACAAACAATATACCTTATTTTCGCAAAAAAAGCAATAGAAATTCAGAAAAAATTTTACAATCTTAATTTCGGCAAAAAACGACGCTTGCCGCTTTCCGAAAACGCTTGATTGTACGCTGCCGGCGGACAAAATGTCCTTGTCTATTTTTATTCTTAAAATATTGACTTGATGCCGGAAATGTGTTATGCTATTACTGCTGTTTGGGGGGGGAAGCTGCCATGTCCGCAGAGAAATTCATGCGTCTTGCTTGGAAAGAGGCGGAAAAAGCCATGGAAATCGGCGAGGTCCCCGTCGGCTGCGTCGTTGTAAGGGACGGCGAGGTCGTCTCGGCGGCGCACAACTTGCGTGAGCATCATAGGCAGACCGATGCCCATGCCGAAATGCTGGCAATTAAAGCGGCATGCGAAAGACTTGACAGCTGGCAGTTAGGCGGCTGTGACCTCTATGTCACGATGGAGCCATGCCCCATGTGTGCGGGCGCCATCATCCAGTCCAGAATACGCAACGTGTATTTTGGCTGCTATGACAAAAAGGCGGGAGCGTTTGGCTCAGTCACCGACCTTGCGACCTGCAATTGGACGCATAAGCCCGGGGTCTACGGCGGCATCATGGAGGACGCATGCAGTGTGCTCCCAAAGCAATTCTTTGCAAAGCTGCGCAGCGGCGAAATGTAAAGGAAATCACCTTTACACAATATGTTTTTTATATTCGGAGAGGTATCGAAGTGGTCATAACGGCCCTGACTCGAAATCAGGTAGGGTGCAAGCCCTCGTGGGTTCGAATCCCACCCTCTCCGCCAATACAGAAAAGAACCGCTTAAACACTGAGTTTGGGCGGTTTTCGTTTTATCTGTACACGATTTTTACACGATTTTGTTTAAAATATTGACCGCCCGTTCTTCTTCTCTCGGATACAAATGCGAATATGTATTCCAAGT
>JAKJBX010000016.1 GCA_022706765.1 Bacillota bacterium | reverse complement strand
CGCCGCTCGCCACCAGGTCGCCGTGCAGCACAAGGATGTTGATTTTGGACGGGTCGTCCGGCGTAAAGCCGCCGATGATGTTGGATTCATAATACTCCCGCTCAAAGCTGACGCCGTAGACGTCAAAGCCCTCGAACGCTACCCGCTCGAAACTGCCGCCGAACACGCACACATTATCGGGGAACGTCAAATCAAGCCCCGCGTCATGGTTGCCGAGCGCGATAAACACCTTGATGCCGGGAATTTCGGCAAGCCGTTTGCACACATAGCCCGCGGCGGTCTGCGATGGCTTCGGGTTGTCAAACAGGTCGCCCGAGATGAGCAGCACGTCGACGTTCTCAGCCTTTGCGAGGTCTACGATCCTGCCGAAAGCGTCCAGCAGCTCCGCCTGTCTGACGGGCGCGATGTCGCCGAGCGCCGACAGCGGCGAGCATAAATGCAAATCCGCCGTATGTAGTATTTTGATTTTTTGCATATTCATCACTCCGACACTATTTTATCATAAAAATTTGCCAATTTAAACAAAAAAATTTATAAATATTGCGGACAAAAGCATTGACAAAGCGCGGGAAAGCTGTTATACTTTATTTTGCGTGTTGAGAGACGGCACGCAGCGAATATGCGGCAGTGCTGGAACTGGCAGACAGGCACGTTTGAGGGGCGTGTGTCTATGACGTATGGGTTCAAGTCCCATTTGCCGCACCACCAGCGTGACGCTGGACCCAATTCCCGCTCATAGTTTCTGCTATGGGCGGGTTTTGTTGTCCGCGTTTTTTGGCAATGGATCATGCAAAGGACGGTGAGAAGGGAATATGACGCTTCAACAACTGGTTTATGTGACAAAAATTGTGGAATGCGGCTCCATCAACGAAGCGGCAAAGCGGCTGTTCATTACGCAGCCCAGCCTGTCGAGCGCGGTGAAGGAGCTTGAGCGGGAGATGGGGATAGAGATTTTTAACCGTTCGCCCCGGGGCATCAGCCTGTCGGTCGACGGCGCCGAGTTTCTTTCCTATGCCCGCCAGATCATCGAGCAGACGGAGCTTTTGACACAGCGTTACAGGCGCACAAAAAAGTCCCGGCGGATATGCTCGGTTTCCACGCAGCATTACGCGTTTGCCGTTAACGCCTTTGTCAGCCTGATCGAAAGCACCGATACGGAGGAGTATGAGTTCACGCTCCGGGAAACCCGCACCTATGATATTATTGAGGATGTCAGCAGTATGCGGAGCGAAATCGGCATCATCTACCAAAACAGCTTCAATACAAGCGTCATCACCAAAATACTGCGTGAGAAACACCTTGCCTTTCATCCGCTTTTTGAAGCGACGCCGCATATCTTCGTCAGTATCAAAAATCCGCTTGCGCAAAAGGCGTGCGTAACGCTCGACGACCTCGAGGATTACCCCTGCCTGTCGTTTGAGCAGGGCACCTACAATTCATTTTACTTTTCAGAAGAGATACTGAGCACCGCGTTCCATAAAAAGAGCATTTTGGTCAGTGACCGGGCGACCCTGTTCAACCTGCTTATCGGACTGAACGGCTACACCATTTCCTCTGGCGTCCTGAGCAGCGACCTTAATGGGGACAATATTGTATCCATACCGCTGAGCGTCGACGAAAAAATGCTGATCGGTTGGATCGTCAGCAAAAAAGCCATGCTCAGCTCGGCGGCGGAGATGTATATTGAGAAGCTGAAAGAATTCATTGCCGGCTACGGCTTTACGGTGATGGAGTAACAAACAGGCTGAAACCGCGATAGCGGTTCCAGCCTGTTTGTTATATCATAGGGAATTCCTTGAATTTCCTATGATATAACATATTAATTCATTCCTTGGCAAAAGCTTGCGGCTGCGCACCTAAGAAGTGCCGCGAGGCGCTTCTTTATATGATAAGTGTTTGGACTGCTTCCTTGATTTTCTGCGCCACATAGGGTTGGTTCATGGTGTACAGATGAATGCCGTCCACCCCCTGGGCGACCAGGTCGGTGATTTGGTTTACCGCATACGCAATGCCGGCGTCGCGCATAGCTTCCGGTTGGTGCGCGAAGCGCTCCATCATTTTCACGAATTTTTTCGGAAGCGTTGCGCCGCACAGCTCGGTCATGCGCTCGATCTGTTTTTTGTTGATAACGGGCATAATACCGGCTTGAACCGGCACATTGACGCCCGCCTTGCGTGCACGTTCCAGAAAGGTATAAAAATACCGGTTGTCGAAAAACAGCTGGGAAATCAGATGGTCCGCGCCAGCGTCGACCTTGCGTTTTAAGTTGCGTATGTCCGCGACCATGTTTTCCGATTCCCTGTGCCCCTCCGGGTAACAGGCGCCGATGATGTGGAAGTCCCCATGCGCCTTGATGAACGGGATGGCGTCCGAAGCGTACCTGAAATCGTCCTTCGGCGGCATACCGGGCACGGCGTCCCCGCGGAGAACGAGGATGTTCTCAATCCCTTTTTGCTTAAACTCTGAAATCAGTTGCAAAACCTCATCCTTGGACAGGTACATGCACGGCAGGTGCGCGACGCTTTCGGTATGGTACCTGCTTTTAACGGCTTCGGCTATCTGCGCGGTGAGTGCGCCGCCGCTGCCGCCCGCGCCGTAGGTGACGCTGATGAAATCGGGTGTGAGCCGGTGAATGGCTTCAAGCGTATGATAGACGGAGTCTGCCGACGCTGTGGACTTTGGCGGGAACACCTCGAAGGAAAACACGGTTTTTTCCGAAAAAAGTCTGCCTATTTTCATTTGACCAGCCCACCCCTCACCGCTTTTGCGGCGGCAACCATGTTTTTCAGGCTCGGAAGGGTTTCGGCTACGCCCCGCGTCTTCAATCCACAGTCGGGATTGACCCAAAGCTTTTCCGGGCTGATTTTTTCCAGTATTCTACGCAGCGCATTTTCAATTTCCTCCTGCGCAGGGACACGGGGGGAGTGGATGTCGTAAACCCCGGGACCGACCTGCGTCTGAAAGCCGCATTGCGTGAGCGCATCGATGATCGACAGGCTGGAGCGTGACGCCTCGAAGGAAATCACGTCGGCATCCATGGCGTCGATTTCCCGGATGATGTCCTCAAATTCACTGTAACACATATGCGTGTGGATTTGGATGTCCGCCCTGACGGCGCTGTGGACAAGGCGGAACGCGGGGATCGCCCAGTCAAGGTATTCGCCGTGCCAGTCCGATTTTCTAAGGGGCAGCTTTTCACGCAGCGCCGCCTCGTCGATTTGAATGATCCTGATGCCGTGCGCCTCCAAATCTAGTACCTCTTCCCGTATGGCAAGCGCAAGCTGCATGACCGATTCCCTCGGGGAAATATCCTCGCGGGGGAACGACCAGTTAAAGATCGTCACCGGCCCTGTCAGCATACCCTTGACGGGCTTTTCGGACAGGCTTTGGGCGTAAACGGCGTAATCCACCGTAATCGGCTTTGCGCGCGATACGTCTCCCCAGATGACAGGAGGCTTAACGCACCGCGTGCCGTAGGACTGCACCCACGCGTTTTTGGTAAAGATATAGCCGTTTAAGTGCTCGCCGAAATATTCGACCATATCGTTTCGCTCATATTCGCCGTGCACCAGAACGTCGATCCCGATTTCCTCCTGAACGGCGATGCATTCGGCGATTTTACGCCTGTTAAACGCCGCGTATTCCCGCGCGTCGATTCTCCCGCTGCGGAATGCCGAACGGTTCGCCTGAACGTCAGGCGTCTGGGGGAAGGAGCCAATGGTCGTGACGGGCAGCAGCGGCAAGCCGAGCGCTTCGCGCTGGAGCTTCTCACGCTCTGGGAATGCCGGGCGTCTTGTGAAATCCTCATCGTCCAGCCCTTCGATGGTCTTATACAATCCGGTGTTTTTTTCGTATCTGGCTTCGGCAAACAGCGCGCCGTTTGCCGAAAGGGAAGCAGCGTCGCCGTCGGTTACGATGCGTTTTAAGTCGGCAAGCTCGGACAGCTTTTCCTCCGCAAAGGCAAGGTGTTTGGTGTAAGCCTCCGGCAGCACGGTCTCGTGGCGCAGGGAATACGGGACGTGGAGCAGCGAGCAGGACGTGCCGAGCACAAGGCTCCCGACCGAAGCGCTTAGCCTGTCGAGCGTTTGCAGGGTTTGCGCATAGCGGTTGCACCAGATATTTTTGCCGTTTATGAGGCCGGCGAAGAGCGTCTTGTCCTTGGGAAAGCCGTAAGACGCGATAAGGTCAAGGTTCTTTTTGCCCTCGACGAGGTCAAGCCCGATGCCGTCAAAGTCCAATCCGATCGCTTCCGTGTAGCAGTCGCGTATATCGCCGAAATAGATTTGCAGCAGCACACGGCTTTTTTGCTTTGCGCCCAGTATGGCGTCATAGAGCCGCTTGAAAAACGTAACTTCATCCTTTGACAAATCGTATACCAGCGCAGGCTCCTCGAAGGAAATCCACTGCGCGCCCGCCGCTTCGAGCTGCTGAATCAATTGCGCATACGCGGCGGCGATAGCGTCAAAGAAGTCCTCCGCCGACGCCTTGCCTGTGTATTTTGCCAGCTTTAAAAAGGTGAAGGGACCGATAACTGTCGGCTTGGTAAGAATCCCGAGGTTTTTCGCCTCAACAAATTCATCGACCGGCTTTGTGCCCGACAGGCTTATCTGCGTATCGTCCCCAATTTCAGGCGCCATATAGTGATAGTTGGTATGGAACCATTTCTTCATGGCAAGCGCCTTGACGTCGCCCTCTTTGCCCTGATACCCTCGCGCCATGGCGAAGTATTCGCCCCGCTGACCAAGTCCGAGGTCTTTGTAACGACGGGGAACGGCATTCAGCATGACGGCGGTGTCCAGCATCAAATCGTAGAACGAAAAGTCCCCGCTCGGAATGAAGTCGACCGCGCTTTTGCTCTGCGCCTCCCAATGCCTGCGCCTTAGCGCCGCTGCCGTCTTTTCCAGCTCGTCGGACGTGATTTCTTTTTTGAAGTATTTTTCGGTTGCGAATTTCAGCTCCCGAAGCTCCCCGATTCTCGGGTACCCAATGACTGACGTTTTCATGATTATGCTTTCCTCTCATATATGTATTGTAAATATTATAGCACACCTTTTTAGTTTCAGGGTAATGCTTGTTTTTTGTGATGGGTTATAGTTTTTTGCTATAATCAAAAAGTGCCGTACGGCACTTTTTAGCTGCTCTGACGAAAGCCTTTGCCAAGGAATTAATTAAATGTTTTTATATGACAGGAAATAGAAATTTTCTGTCATATAAAAAACCCGCCGGACAGCGTTACAGTCCGGCGGATTCTGAATGAATTTATATTACTTTATTTCTTTTCCCGTATCGTTTAGCGTGAAGCAGCCCGTAAAAGTTGCGTTGCAAGCTTCTGCGATATCATGCAGCTCTTTTTCTGAGAGATTGTCACGGCGCAGCTTTGCGCTTATGTTTTGAACTGACTTGCCTAATTTCTCAGCCAAATCTGTCATTCTCATGTCACGTTCCAACAATAGTGTTTTGACTAATTTCGCCATACCCATTATACTATACCTCCCTTTTGTATAATTATATACTAAAACCTTGCATATTGCAAAGAAAAAAATAAAAAATAAATTATTTGTTTAAAAAAAGTATTGACAAAATAAAATATATGGTTTAAAATTATATTAAATATTTTTATAAATAAAATAATTAGTTTAAAAAGGGGGATGACTGATTTGGTAGTGCGACAAATGAAACATGAAAACTGGGAACGTGTGTACAGGCAAATCACCGCACAAGGGAGCAGTTCGCCAATGTCATTACAGTATGACATTGGGATAAGCTGCAATGGCATGAACTATGTTTTGCGTGTGCAATACGCAGGAAAGCGCAGAATTGCTGTTTTGCAAGCGGTATGCATCAATGCAGAAGGCGGCTGCCGTCTGGTTGATGACAATCTGCTGCTTAATGCGCTGATGGAAATTATTGTTTTTCAAAGTACAAGAGCGTGCTGACAACCGGTCAGTGTGCCCATAGTTCAATCCGATACCTTTTTGCCGTTTTTCCACTGTCCCGTCTGGCGCAGCCCGTCCGCGGAGGTGAATGTGCCGTAGCCGTTAAAGGAGCCGTCCAGCCATTCGCCTTCGTATTTGCTGCCCTCCGCCCATGAAAATGTGCCGTAGCCGTTGAATTTCTCGTTTTGCCACTCGCCCGAATACGTATCGCCGCTCGACCACACAAATGTGCCGTAGCCGCTGAATTTGCCGTTTAACCATCCGCCGCTGTAGTGGTCGCCGTTCGTCCAGACCAGTGTGCCGCTGCCGGTGATTTCGTCGTTTGCAAAATCCCCCTCGTATTTATTGCCGTTGGCATAAAAAAGCGTGCCCTTGCCATGACGCCCGTTGTTGACAAACTTGCCGTAATACCGGTCGCCGTTGGGGTAGGTCATCAGCCCGATTCCGTTTGCCTTCCCGTCTGAGATCTCGCCCTCGTAGATGCGTCTGTCCGTCAGTGCCAAAGAGCCTTTTTGTTCGCCTGCCTGTTTCCAGGAAATATCCGGAAAAGCCTTGACAGGCAGGTCTTTGTGGATGATGGTCATGGTCTTTTTCCAAAGCACTGCCGCAGGGTTTGGTTTTCCCCGCAAAAGCCTTTCCATGGATTGCGGCTGGTCATACCCAAACCACACCGCTCCCACATAGTAGGGGGTATAGCCTACAAACCAGCGGTCCTTGTCCTCAGAGGTCGTGCCGGTCTTGCCCGCTGCGGGCATATTGTTCGGCAATTTCGCAACACTGCCCGTGCCGCGGACGACCACGCCTGTCAGCATTTTCGTCATGGTATGAGCGGTCTGTTCCCTAAATGCGATGTGCGTTTTGGGGGTTGACTTTTTATCAAGCAGCACGGTGCCGTCATGGGCGACAACGGAGGAGTAGGTGTGTGATGCGATATACTCTCCCCGGTTGACAAAGGGTTGGTAGGCGTTTGCCATCTCACGCACCGTCACGCCGTCCGTGAGCCCGCCGAGGGCGAGAGAATTGTACAGCTTGTCGGTGTATTGCAGACTATCCCTCATGTCCTTGTCGACCAGAGTGGTGATGCCTAAATTGTTTTTCATAAAGTCGAACGAACGGTCAATGCCGAGCATCTGCAAAACCTTGACCGCTACCACGTTGATGGACTGCTCAACCGCCTTGTTGACCGTCACAGCCCCCATATAGCCCGCGTACCAATTGCGGGGCGACCAGTTGTCGATGGTGACGGGGGAGTCGGGGATTACGGTGTCGGGAGTGATGATCGCAGCGTCGATCGCAGGCGCATAGACCGAAATCGGCTTGATGCTCGAACCCGGCTGCCGGACGGATTGTGTCGCACGGTTGAGGGTGCGCATAGCAGTCTTAGTGCCTCTGCCGCCCGCCATGCCCTTGATTTCTCCCGTGTAGGGGTCGAGGACTATCATTGCGGCGTTGGTTCTGACGTTCGGGTCGTTGTCGGGAAAGTTGGCTTCGTCCGTGAAAACGGCGTCTATGGCGCTTTGTACCTGCTGGTCCATGGTGGCGTAGATTTTCAGCCCGCCCGTGTAAATCAGCTTTGAAGCCATTGCCCTGGTGTAGCCCTTGTCCTGTTGCAGGTCGTCCAGCACGTCGTTTAGTACCTGGTCGATAAAATAGGTGTAGCTGTTGTCTGTCCTGAAACCCGACTCACGGGTGAACGCAAGCAGTTCGGCGGCTGCGGCGGTATATTCCTCGTCGGTGATATAGCGAAGCTCCCGCATCTTTTTGAGGACGGTCGTTTGCTTGGACTTGTTGCTGTCGGGATTTTGAAAAGGGTTGTAGGTTTCGGGCGACTGCGTGATGCCGGCAATCGCAGCACACTCGGCGAGCGACAAAGAGGTGATGTCCTTACCAAAGTAGCTGTATGCCGCAGTCTGAACGCCGTATGCGCCCTCGCCGAAAAAGACCGTATTGAGGTAAAGTTCAAGGATCTTAGGCTTGTCGAGCTTGCGCTCCAAGCGCATTGCCAGCCACATTTCCTGCACCTTTCTTTTCACGGAAACGCTGTTGTTTTGCGTCAGGTTTTTGACGAGCTGCTGGGTGATGGAGCTTCCGCCAAAGCTCGTATCACCCTGTGCGGCATAGTTAAAGACCGCCTTGACGGTTCTGGGCAAATCCACACCGCCGTGCTTCCAAAACCTTTGGTCCTCCGTAGCGACGATGGCGTTTTTCATGTGCTCGGGGATGCTGTCCAGATCGATCCACACCCTGTCCTTTTCGTCGTGCAGGCGGATGATCTCCTGCCCGTCGCCGCCGTAGACAAAGGACGTAAAGTCAAGCTGCAAGTCGTCGGTATTGAGCTTAGGCGCCGTGCTGATAAAGCCGAGCAGCACAAAAGCTGCTATGCCGGCGGCAAGCAGTATGATGAAAAAAACCGTCAGATATATTGTCGGAAGAACCTTGCTTTGGCGTTTGATTTTCAGTTCGAGCATGGGCATACTACCTCGCTTACACTTCTATTATATATGAACATTGAAAATCAATCAAGTTATTCACACAAAATATCTATAAAATGACAAAAAGCAGCACCGCTTAGGCGGTACTGCTTTATCAATATGAACAGACGCTATGCCCTGACCTTTACCACAATTTTTTTGTTCGTCTCGCCGTCCAGCTTCAAGCCGGGCTTATGCCCGTCGTTCGGGAAGAACACGGCAAAGCTTTGGGCGTAGACTTTGAGGTCGGTCGCAAGGTTGGTGTTGTCGTAAAAAAGGACGTCCTTATCAGGCGTTTTGTCCTCAGTTAAGGTCAGCGAGTCGACCGGCGCATACTGCATTTTTTCGCTGCCGCTGATGACAAACTGAATGTCGATGTACAGCTTGTGCGTCTCAAACCTGGCGTCGTCTTTGAGGGGGTTGTCCTGCACCATGGCAAAAACGTCTTTGCCGTCGATTTCGTAGGTGCCGGCTTCGAGGGGATTACTTGCGTAGCTTTTGATGAAATCAAACGCCTTTTCAAAATGCTTGTTGACGCCATAGTAGAGCGCGCAGTTTTTCAGTTCATCAAAAATCATTTTATTCACTCCTGACAAAAGATATACCTTGGCAATGCAAAGCATTGCCAAGGTATGGGTGTGTTTATTAGCCCTCGAAACGCTTTTCCAACGCTTCGAGCTGTGATGAAAGCTCTTTGGGAAGCTTGTCGCCGAACTTCGCATAGTGTTCCTTGACCGATGCGATTTCCTGCGCCCATTTGTCTTTGTCGACTTTGAGCAGCTCAGCCATATCGGATGCGCTGACGTCTAAGCCGGTCGTGTCGATGGCGTCCTCGGTCGGCATATAACCAATCGGTGTTTTAACCGCTTTTCCATCGCCCGAAACCCGCTCGACGATCCATTTGAGCACACGGCTGTTGTCGCCGAAGCCCGGCCACAGCCACTTGCCGCTGTCGTCTTTACGGAACCAGTTGACATAAAAGATTTTCGGCAGCTTGTCGGCGGAAGTCTTTGTGCCGATGTTGAGCCAGTGCTGCAAATAGTCGCAAACGTGGTAGCCGATGAAAGGAAGCATTGCGAACGGATCACGTCTGACCTGACCGATTTTATCTGAAATGGCAGCGGCGGTGATCTCAGAGCCCATAATCGAGCCTAAGAACACGCCGTGGTTCCAGTCAAAGCTCTCGTGAACGAGCGGAATGGTGCTGGGACGCCTGCCGCCGATGAGGATAGCGGAGATCGGTACGCCTGCCGGATCCTCCCACTCGGAAGCGATAACGGGGCACTGGCTTGCGGGTGCCGTGAAACGCGCGTTCGGATGCGCGGCGTTTTCCTTTGATTCGGGCGTCCAGTCGTTGCCTTTCCAGTCGATGAGGTGCGAGGGTGCGTCGTAGCCGATGCCTTCCCACCAGATGTCGCCGTCATCAGTCAAGGCAACGTTGGTGAATATGGTGTTTTCTTTCGCGCTGAGCATAGCGTTGGGATTGGAATCCATTGAGGTGCCAGGTGCAACGCCGAAGAAGCCTGCCTCGGGGTTGATGGCATAAAGCCGTCCGTCCGCACCAAACTTCATCCAGGCAATGTCATCGCCGATGGTTTCGACCGTCCAGCCAGGCAGGGTGGGGACCAGCATTGCCAGGTTGGTCTTGCCGCAAGCGCTCGGGAACGCGCCCGCCACATATTTTTTATTGCCGTTGGGGTCGGTAATTTTGAGGATGAGCATATGCTCCGCCATCCAGCCTTCGTCACGTGCCTGGGCGGAAGCGATACGCAGCGCGAAGCACTTTTTGCCGAGCAGTGCATTGCCGCCGTAGCCGGAGCCGTATGACCAAATGGTTCTTTCCTCGGGGAAATGGCTGATATATTTTTGTTCGATGGGTGCGCAGGGCCAGCTTGAATCCTGTTCACCTTCCGCCAGCGGCGCGCCGACAGAGTGGAGGCACTTAACGAATTCGCCGTCGCCGAGCACCTCTAAAACCTTCGAGCCGATGCGGGTCATGATTCTCATGTTCACAACAACGTAGGGGCTGTCGCTCAGCTCAATGCCGATTTTGGAAATCGGTGAGCCGATGGGACCCATCGAGAACGGAATGACGTACATGGTTCTGCCTTTCATGCAGCCTTTATAGAGCGCTTTCATGGTTGTTTTGAGCTCTTCGGGGGCGACCCAGTTGTTAGTCGGACCGGCGTCCTCCTGCCTGACCGAGGCGATAAAGGTTCTGTCCTCAACACGCGCAACGTCCGAAGGATGGCTTCTGAAGAGATAGCCGCCCGGTCTCTTTTCGGGATTCAATTTTGTTGCCATACCGCTGTCGACCATTTCCTGCAAAAGGCGGTCATATTCCTCCTGCGAACCGTCACACCAGTAGATGCTGTCGGGTGTGCACAGCTCTGCGATTTCCTGCACCCATGCGTCCAGTTTTTTGTTCAAACTCATTGTCGTTCTCCCTCCGCTTTAATATATTTAAGATATGATTAAAAAGTGCCTTGCGGCACTTTTTGGTATGCTGACGCAAGCCTTTGCCAAGGAATGAATTAATTGTTTTTATCTGATAGGAAACAGGAATTTCTTATCATATAAAAACCCTTCAAAAATAAAACGCAATCAATAATACTATATCCTATAAAGTCTGTTTAGTCAATGTAAATTTGAACAAAAAATGCAAAAACACGTAAAAGTTTTTGATAAAATTAAATAATATACACAAAAAAGGTTCATTGTAAGCGGGAGCGCAAAACGCCGAATATTTAAAAGTGACGAACATGCCGTCATCTTTTTCAAAATGCTGTAAAAGCGTCATGACAATATGCGTGTGCAAATCATGAATTTTTACCGAGCAGGCAGATTGCGACAAATTTTGGAAGTCTGTTTCTGTATAATGAAAATGAAGGGTGTTGAGGGAGATGAAAACCGTTTACGTTGACGAGTTGTTCCTGATCAACGGCGTTATCACATACATACTGCTGTACGTGACAAAGCGGATCATCAGGGCAAGGGCGTCGCAGCCGAGGCTCATTTTGGGCAGCATCATCAGCGCCTTGTATGCGGTTTTCATGTTTTTGCCGCACCATGCGCTTTTCTATACGCTTGCCGCTAAGCTGCTGTTTTCCCTGTCGCTCGTGGCGATTACATATAACATCAAAAAGATCAGGAATTACCTGCGCGCGGTCGCGGTTTTCTACATGGTCAGCTTTGCGTTCGGCGGCGCGGCGTTCGGGCTGGGCAGCCTTGCAGGATGGACGGACACATCCTATATGCCGCTCAAAATACTGGCGACCTCGTCAGCCGCCGCCTATTTCTGCATCACAATGCTGTCGTCCTACTATAAAAGATTAGCTGTAAAGGAAAAATGCTTTACAACTGCCGATGTGGCGCTAAACGGCAATTCTGTGTCCGTCAGGTGCTTTTTGGATACCGGCAACACGCTGTATGACCCTCTGTCCGACAGCCCGGTCATGGTGGCGACGTACCAAAGCGTTGCGGGTCTGCTGCCGCCCGAAATCCGCACCTGCCTCAGCGAAGGCGTCGTAGACAGGCTGCCGTCGGATATTTACCGCCGCATACGGCTCATTCCGTACAGCAGCGTCGGTCAAAAGGAGGGTCTTTTGATTGGCTTTAAACCGGACAGGGTGGCATTCGGCGACAGAGTGTGCCATGATATTGTGATCGGTCTTTGCGACAACAAGCTGTCTGCCGACGAGAGCTATCAGGCGTTGGCAAATCCTTATATCATCGGAGGTGCGGTATGAAATTATTACGTCGGCTTTGGCAAAAACTGCTGCTGTTATTTAAGGAAAACATCCATTACATAGGTGGAAGCGAGGCGCTGCCTCCGCCGCTGACAGCGGAGGAGGAGCAGGCGCTGCTGCAAAGGTTCGACACCGACGGCAGCGTTAAGCAAATTCTTATTGAGCGTAACCTGCGGCTGGTGGTATACATCGCCAGAAAGTTTGAAAATACGGGTATCGGCATTGAGGATTTGATTTCCATCGGCACCATCGGGCTGATTAAGGCGGTCAACACCTTTAACCCGTCCAAGAACATCAAGCTCGCCACCTATGCGTCGCGCTGCATCGAGAACGAAATTCTCATGTATATCCGAAAGAACAGCGCCATGCGCAACGACGTGTCGATCGACGAGCCGCTCAATACCGACTGGGACGGCAACGAGCTTTTGCTGTCGGACATCCTCGGCACCGAAACCGACGTTGTGCACAGGGGCATAGAGGAGGAGATCGACAGGCAGCTTTTGCACATCGCCATGAAAAAGCTGAGCGCCCGTGAGACACGGATCATGGAGCTGCGGTTCGGGCTGGGCAGGGAGGAGGAGAAAACGCAAAAGGAAGTTGCGGATATGCTCGGAATTTCGCAGTCCTACATATCAAGGCTCGAAAAACGGATAATCGGCAGGCTTAAAAAAGAAATAGCGAGAATGATTAACTGAATAAAAACACCCCGGAAGGAAACAATAGTTTAAGAACAATTATTCCCTTCGGAGGTGTTTTTTTGATTAATAAGGTTGAAATCTGCGGGGTGAACACCGCCAAGCTTCCTGTGCTGACCAACGCACAGAAGGACGAGCTTTTCAAAAAAATACAACAGGGCGACAGGCAGGCAAGGGAAGACTATATCAAGGGCAATTTAAGACTTGTTTTAAGCGTCATTCAGCGTTTTAACAACAGGGGCGAGCATGCCGACGACCTGTTTCAAATCGGCTGTATCGGGCTGATCAAGGCGATAGACAACTTCGACCTGTCGCAAAACGTCAAGTTTTCCACCTATGCCGTGCCCATGATCATCGGCGAGATCCGCCGGTATCTGCGTGACAACAATTCCATCAGGGTCAGCCGTTCGCTCCGTGACACGGCGTACAAGGCGCTTGCGGTAAAGGAGCGTTTGACCTCCCAAAACGCCAAGGAACCGACCATCGCCGAAATCGCCAAGGAGCTTGAGCTCGATAAGGCGGACGTCGTGCTTGCGCTTGACGCGATACAGGACCCTATTTCGCTTTATGAACCGGTGTACCACGACGGCGGCGACGCACTTTTTGTGATGGACCAGTTAAAGGACGAAAAAAGCTTGGACGACAGCTGGTTGGAAGAAATATCATTGAACGAAGCGATGAAGCGCCTGTGCGACCGGGAAAAGCATATCTTGAAGCTGCGGTTCTTTGAGGGCAAGACCCAAATGGAGGTCGCCGACGAAATCGGCATCTCTCAGGCGCAGGTGTCAAGGCTCGAAAAGTCGGCGCTGCTGCACATGAAGAAGTATTTGTAAAAGCATGGGCTGCGTGTGTTCGACTCCCTTTATGCCTAAGCAAAGGAACTATAAAAAAACCAAAAGTGCAAAGCAAAAAGGCTTTGCACTTAAAATTTTGAGTTGGAATAATTATAGGGGATACTTGTGCCGGCGACAACATCTTCAATTTTATTGAGGATAAGCCAGTCGTCCATATTGCCCTGATGCTCAAAATCCAGCGGCGGTATTTGACGCACACCGCTAAACGCTACAAGGCATAGACACTTTTTATGCCAGCGTTCCTTTTGCTTATCAGACAGTACCAGTTTGTCTTGGTTGGCGCTTAATATCTCGGTAATTTCGTCATCCGACAGCTTGACGTAATTCTGCACCGATGCGACAGTTGCCTGCGCCGTAATTTTGGCGTTGCCTTTTTGCATAAAATAAAGTTGTTCGCCTTCGAAAACCCTACTGTGCGGAATTTTTCTTCCGGCAGCGCCCCTAATAACCATGGTTTTTTCACCGGACAGAATTTTTTTCAAAACCTTTTCTTTATCGTCACAGTAAACCAAATGCACCATACTTAGTCCTCCAAAATCTCTTTTTGCGTCTTTTTTGGCAGGGACGCCAAAATCAAATCATAGGATTGGTCAATCATTGTTTTGAGCAGCTCGTCAGGGACATTGCCGTCCGTATAGACCGAGTTCCAGTGCGCCTTGTTCATGTAATACCCCGGGACGATGCAGTCATACTCCGCACGCAGGGCTTCGCCAAGCATCGGCTCGAGCTTCAAGGTGATGATTTCCCTGCCCTTGTTGTCGCAGCCGTGCATCAGAAACATCTTGTCACGAAGCATATAGCGGTCGACGCCCCATTCCGCCTTGAATTCTTTGACTGCGCCCCTTTTTGCGGTGCAGTAGCTGGCAAGCCACACATATTTTTCCACGTCAATCATCCTTTGAGATTATAAAAATTCCTTTTGCAAGGCGTCCAGGGTCTTGTCGTATTCATTGTTGTCGAGCAGTATTGAGATCTCAACGTCCGAGGTGGTGATCAGCTTGATGCTGAGATTGTTTTCGGCAAGCACACGAAAGAGCCTTGCCGCAACGCCCCACTGGATTTTTAAGATGTCGCTGTACAGCATAAACTTGCAGTTGCCCGAGCTGATTTCGGTCACCAGACCGTCATACATGCCCTTGATAACGCCGACTGCGCTGAGCGTGACGGGCAGCGCATCTGCGTCGATGGTAAAGGAAAGGTTGATTTTGTCCTTGTACGGCGCGGTCTGACATATCATATCCACATTGATTTTATGGTCGCCGATGACCGCGAAAATCTCGGCGATGGCGGCGGAAGAATTGGGGACGTTCGCCAAAGTGACCAAAACGACGTCCGTAACGCTGCCTAACTGAAATTGGCTCATAATGATGACCATTAGCCTTTCCGGCTCACAAAATGATATAAAAGCTTGACCACGCACTTATCGTGAGCCGGATAAGGCGTTTAATACTGTTTCGCATCCAAAAGCGGTGAATCTAAACGCCGAAGGCGTTTTGTTTCGCATTTTGTGTGCAACCGCCGGAGGTATAAGTTTGAAATCTGTTTCAAGCCTGAAATCTGTTTCAAACTTGTGACCTCGGTTAAATGGTGCTCACAAGCTCCTTCATGCTGTAAAGGGCGGGCGCTTTGCCGACCAGGAATTTGGCGGCGCGGACGGCGCCGACTGCGAAGATTTCCTTTGATGCGGCGTGGTGGTTGATTTCGATGACCTCGTCGAGCCCGGCAAAGATGACGGAGTGGTCGCCCACGATCGTTCCGCCCCGTACGGCGTGGATACCGATTTCGGTTGCGCTGCGTTTTTTTCGGACCGAGTGGCGGTCATAGACATATTCATACGGCTGCGACAGGGTATCCGTGACGGCGTCGGCGATGGCAAGCGCCGTACCGCTGGGCGCGTCGATTTTCAGGTTGTGGTGACGCTCGACGATCTCAATATCAAAGTTGCCCTCTAAAAGCTTTGCCGCACGCCGCACAAGGTCGATCAACAGGTTCACTCCGAGCGACATATTCGCCGAGAAGAACATGGGCACGACCTCGGAAGCCGCTTTGATTTGCTTTTGCTGATCTGCCAAAAGCCCTGTCGTGCAAATCACGGCGGGGATTTTTTTCTCGGCGGCGTATTTGAGCAGCGGTTCTAATGAATTCGGGTGCGAAAAATCAATGATCACATCCGCAGGGTCCGAGAAGTGGAAAGGGGAAGATACAACGGGATAGCCATTGTTCATGGCGGTGTTGACATCAAAGCCGCAGACGATCCGCACATCCTCATCCTGTTCGATGATGCGTGTGATGACCTGCCCCATCTTACCATTACAACCGCTTAAAATCACATTTATCATATGTCTTGCATCTCCTATTTCAAAAGCCCGTATTTGTTAAGCTCTGTTTTGAGCAATTCAAGGTTTTTGTCGCTCATCTCGCAAAGCGGCGAACGCAGCTCGCCAACGCCGTATCCCAAAAGGTTCATCGCCGTCTTGACGGGAATGGGGTTGACTTCGACAAACAGTGCGTTCACAAGGCTCAGCATATCGAGCTGGAGCCGGCGGCTGCCTTCGACGTCGCCGGACAGAAATTTTTCCACAATGTCGTGCGTCTGGCGGGGCAGGATGTTGGCGACCACCGAGATGACCCCCTTGCCGCCCAACGACAGCACAGGCACGATCATGTCGTCGTTGCCGGAATAGAGCAAAAGCGCATCGCCGCACTGCTCCGCAATCTGCGCAACATAAGAGATGTTACCGCTTGCTTCCTTAATCGCATTGATGTTCGGGTGCGCCGACAGCTCTTTCGCTGTCTCGACGCTGATGTTCAGACCTGTCCTTGACGGCACGTTATACAGGATGATCGGCAGGTCAACGCTTTGGGCATGTTGCAGGTAGTGCTTGACCAAGCCCTTTTGCGTGGTCTTGTTATAGTACGGCGTCACCAGCAAAAGACCGTCCGCACCGAGATGCTGCGCTTCTTGGCTCAGCTCAATGCCGTGCCTGGTGTCATTGCTGCCCGTGCCGGCAAGGACGGGTATCCTTCCGCCGACCCTGCCGACAGCATACTCGATGCAGGAAAGATGCTCGCTGTCGTTCATCGTAGACGCTTCGCCGGTCGTACCGCAGATAATGATGGCGTCCGTGCCGTTTTCTATTTGGAAATCAATCAGCTCGCCGAGTTTGTCAAAATCCACGCCGTCATTTGTAAACGGCGTAACGATCGCAACGCCGGAGCCTGTAAAGAGTGGTTTTTTCATAATCGTTTCCCCCTACCGTTTTGTGATATATCCCTTTGCGCACAAAAGCTCCGCCATCAAAACTGCGCCGCCCGCCGCCCCCCGCACAGTGTTGTGCGAAAGCCCGACAAACTTGATGTCATACTGCTTGTCGGGTCTGAGACGACCGACGCTGACCGCCATACCGTTTTCCAGCTCACGCTCGGAGGCGGTTTGCGGTCTGTTGTCCTCGTCAAAGTAGTGGATGAACTGCTTCGGTGCGGACGGCAATTCCAATTCCTGAGGCACGCCTTTGAATGTCCGCCAAATCTGCTTGATTTCTTCGATATCGGGTTTTTTCTCAAAGCTTGCAAAAACCGTCGCCAAATGCCCGTCGGAAACCGGCACCCTGATACACTGCGCCGTAAAGTTAGGAGAGTTGGCATTAACGATTTGACCGTTTTCGATTTTGCCCCAAATTTTGAGCGGCTCGTTCTCAGATTTTTCTTCCTCGCCGCCAATAAAGGGGATGACGTTGTCAACCATTTCAGGCCATGTTTCAAAGGTTTTGCCTGCGCCTGAGATTGCCTGATAGGTCGAGCAAAGCACGTTTTTGACCCCAAACGCATTCAGCGGATAAAGCGCGGGCACATAGCTTTGCAGGCTGCAATTGGACTTGACCGCAATGAAACCCCGGTTTGTGCCCAAGCGCTTGCGCTGTGCGTTAATGACCTCGGCGTGCTCGGGGTTGAGCTCCGGGACGATCATCGGTACGTCGGGCGTGTTCCTGTGTGCGCTGTTGTTTGAGATAACGGGACATTCCAGCTTTGCATAGCGTTCCTCCAAAGCCTTGATCTCGTCCTTTTTCATATCCACTGCGCAGAAAGCAAAGTCGACCTCCGACGCAATTCTTTCGGCGTCCGCTACGGCGTCAAGCACGACCATATTTTTGACCTGCTCCGGCATTGCGGTTTTCATCGACCACCTTGATCCAATGGCTTCCGCATAGGTTTTGCCTGCCGAGCGGCTGCTGGCGGCAAGGATTTTTACGTTAAACCACTTATGATTATCAAGAAGCGATATGAACCGCTGACCGACCATTCCTGTTGCGCCGATAACGGCGACATCATACTTTTGCATACGAAACCCTCCGAAGATTAATTTTATTTTCTATTGTATCATTTAAGCGTTATAGTGTCAAATATTTTATTCAATAGCCTGACACAAAATTGTAAGGTGAAATGTTGAGAATTTTGTGTTAAAATGTCAGTAATAAGTTTGTTTGGGGGTGGGCGCTGTGAAAAAGCTGTGTCTTGCCGTATTGTTTTTAGCATTGTCCTTTATCCATGTATATGCCGACATACCTGAAAAAATTAAAGTCGGGCTTTTTTACAATTCCACGGCGCTTGAACGTGTGACGCTGCTCATCGACGGGCAGGAGCTGACGATGCTGGCGGCTGATATTGCTGACGAGAAGCTGTTCACGTCGGATTCGGGCGTCATAGCCGTAAACGGCAGGCAGTACAGGGGCGACATCATCCTGCGCAAGGACGACGCCGGCAAACTGACCGTTATCAACGAGGTGGATATGGAGGACTATGTCGCCTCCGTGGTGTCAAAAGAGATGTCGCCAAGCTTTGAGATCGAGGCGCTGAAAGCGCAGGCGGTTTGCGCACGGACCTATGCGGCGGTGAACCTGAACAAGCATATGAAATACGGATTTAGCGTATGTTCAACCGTGGATTGCCAGGCATATGGCGGCATAGAGGGTGAGCACCAAAACACCATCCGGGCGGCGCAGGAAACCGGGGGCGAAATCCTCACATACAACGGAGAGCCCGCCCAAACGGTCTATTTTGCGACAAGCGGCGGATACACCGAGGATGTGAAATACGTTTGGGGGTCGGAGTTTCCCTATCTAGTCGCTGTCCCCGATGCGTATGAGAGCAGCGACTGCTATGCCTACCGGTGGACGAGGGAGCTGTCGCCTGAACGTGCGACGCAGATCCTTGCCGCAAAAGGGTATGACATCGGGAACGTCACTGATATACAGATCGTCAGCGCCACCGATACAGGCGTTGTATATAAGTTAAAAGTCGTCGGTGATAAGGGCGAAAAAATCTTCACCAACGAGTCGTGCCGGACGCTTTTCGGCTATGACGTGCTGCTCAGCCAGGCATACACCCTCGGCAGGGGCGGCATCACCGTCAATACCACGGGCGGCAAGGCGAGCACCGCCAATCTGCATGTCCTGTCAGCGGACGGCGTGACGGCGTACAGCTCGGAAAAGCTGTACCTTTTGGGCAGCGCCGAAGCCGCCGTCACAACCCCTAAACCGTCGCAAAACTTTATTTTCAGCGGGCGCGGCAACGGTCACCTTGTGGGCATGAGCCAAAACGGCGCGAACGGCATGGCGAAGGCGGGCTATAAATATGACGAAATTCTGACACACTATTATCAGGGCACAAAGGTCTCGAAAGGAGATAACGTTGAACACGAAAGAATTTAGCTATCACCTGCCGGAGGAGCTGATTGCGCAAAAGCCGCTTGCGGACAGAACGCAGTCGCGCCTCTTGGTACTCGATAAGACGAACGGAAGTGTAAAGCATAAAACCTTTACAGATATTGCGGACTATCTCGTTGAGGGAGACTGTCTTGTTTTGAATGACACCCGTGTCATCCCCGCAAGGCTGATTGGCGTCAAGAAGGATACGGGGACATCTATTGAGTTTTTGCTGCTCACACGCAAGGAAAAGGACGTTTGGGAGGTCATCTTAAAGCCCGGCAGGCGTGCAAAAACCGGCAGCCGGTTTGTTTTCGGAGGCGAGCTGGAAGCGGAGGTCATTGACGTCACGAGTGACGGCAACAGGCTGGTGCGGTTTTATTATGAGGGTCTGTTCGAGCATGTCCTTGACCGGCTCGGCGAGATGCCGCTGCCGCCCTATATCACTGAAAAGCTGACCGACAAGGAACGCTATCAAACCGTATATTCCAAAAACGAGGGCAGCGCCGCCGCACCGACTGCAGGACTGCATTTTACCCATGCGCTGCTCGGCGAGCTGCGTAGCAGGGGCGTCAAAACGGCGTTCATCACGCTGCATGTCGGACTTGGCACTTTTCGTCCTGTCAAGGCGGATAAAGTAGAAGGCCATAAAATGCACGCCGAATATTTCAGCATCAGCGAGGAAGCTGCCGACACCATCAATGCCGCCAAGCAGAGCGGCAAGAACGTGGTGGCGGTGGGAACGACCTCCATCAGGACATTGGAGAGCGTCGCAAAAGACAGCAGGATTTCGGCATGCTCGGGCTGGACGGACATTTTCATCTATCCGCCTTATGAATTTAAGATGGTCGACAAACTGATCACCAATTTTCATCTGCCTGAATCCACACTGCTTATGCTGGTCAGCGCGCTGGCGGGTCGTGAAAATGTCTTGAACGCCTACGCACAGGCGATTGCGGAAAAGTACCGATTTTTCAGCTTCGGTGACGCGATGCTGATTCTATAAAGGATGAAAAACGCCAAAATAAAATTCAAATTTTAAAAACGGTATATTTCATCGCGTCACCGATTTTGCCTGCCATGTACATGGTCGATGCAATGTTTATCATATAAATTGAAGGGAACGTGTGCGATTGTTTACACTGATGAAGCAGGAGGGTCGGGCACGCCGGGGTCGGTTTGAAACGCCGCACGGCGTTATTGAAACGCCTGTCTTTATGAACGTCGGTACGCTGGCGGCGATTAAGGGGGCGATTTCCGCTCCCGACTTGGTTGAGCTTAAATGTCAGGTGCAGCTTTCCAATACCTATCATCTGCATCTTCGCCCCGGCGATAAGACCGTCCGGCAGCTCGGCGGTCTGCACAGGTTTATGCACTGGGACGGTCCCATCCTCACCGATAGCGGCGGTTTTCAGGTGTTTTCGCTGTCAAAGCTGCGCAAAATCAGGGAGGAGGGCGTGTATTTTTCCTCGCACATCGACGGGCGCAAAATCTTTATGGGACCCGAGGAAAGTATGCAGATACAAAGCAATTTGGCGTCCACCATTGCGATGGCGTTTGACGAATGTGTCGAAAACCCCTCGCCCCGCAGCTATGTTCAGCAATCCAGTGCGCTCACCATACGCTGGCTTGAACGCTGCATTAAAGAAATGTCACGCCTCAACAGCCAAGAGGACACCATCAATAAAAAACAGATGCTGTTCGGCATCAATCAGGGCGGCGTGTACGGCGACATCCGCATCGAAAACATGCAGGCGATTGCACAGATGGGTCTTGACGGCTATGCCATCGGGGGTCTTGCGGTAGGGGAAACAGCGGAGGAAATGTATGACATCATTGAGCAAGTCGAGCCGCATATGCCCAAGGATAAGCCGAGGTACCTGATGGGAGTCGGCACACCGGCGAATATTTTGGAGGCGGTTGCAAGGGGCGTAGACTTTTTCGACTGCGTGATGCCCAGCCGCAACGCCCGTCATGCGACGCTTTACACTTCGCAGGGCATCCTGAACCTGATGAACGCCAAGTACGAAACGGATGACAGCCCGATTGACCCTGCGTGTTCTTGCCCGACCTGCCGGAGCTTTTCACGGGCGTATGTCAGACACCTTTTTAAGGCAAAGGAAATGCTCGCCATGCGCCTTTCGGTGATGCATAACCTGTATTTTTACAATACGCTGATGGAGGAAATACGCCACGCGCTTGACAGCGGGACGTTTATGACGTATAAAAGCGCCAAAACCGACCGGCTTATGCGTAGATTATGAAACAGTGCGCTGACGCAAGCCTTTGCCAAGGAATAAATTAAATGTTTTTGTATGATAGGACATTTCTATGTCCTATCATACAAAAAACTATTGCAATATTACAAAAAATTTTATATAATATATTCATTATACAAACGGGAGTTGATTAAATGAGCTTGTTTACGGTTGCCTATGCAGAGAGTCCTGCCGCACAGCCGTCTATGGAAAATCTGCTGATGAGTCCGCAAATCCTTATGCTGGTGCTTATGGTCGCTATTTTCTATTTTATGGTTTTAAGACCGCAGAAAAAGCGTGAGAAGCAAACCCGGGATATGCTTTCGGCGCTTAAAGTCGGCGACACGATAGTCACCATTGGCGGCATCATCGGCACCATCAGCACCATCAAGGACGATGCCATCGTCATTGAGGTCGGTGCGGACAAAACGAAGATTACGTTTGAAAAAAGCGCGATCAAGGGGATGAAATAGCCTGCCCATAGCTTAAATGTCATAAATTCTCCGAACTTTAAATAATATTTTAATATATTATGATGGTCGGAGGGATTTTTATGCAAAACACTGGATTTGAGATAAAAGAAGCGGTGTCGATGGGTTCGGTCACGGCGGAAGGCGTTGCAAAAAGCGTTGCGGTCTGTTATGCGGTGACTGTGGTTTTGCTTGCTGCGCTTGCCGTTATGGTCACCTATCTTCCGATTTCCGAAGGTATTGTGCCTGCTGCGGTTTTGGTTATCACCATACTCAGTGTTGCCGCCGCAGGGTTTATGGCGGCTAAAAAAATCGGAAGCAAGGGCTGGCTGTGCGGCGTTGTTTCGGGGCTTGCCTATATTGTTACGCTGTATTTTATCGGCTCGTTGGTTTTCAGGAGCTTTGACTTCGGAACCGGCATCCTGACGATGCTGCCGATTGGCGCTTTTTCCGGCGCATTGGGCGGTATCATGGGGGTAAATGCACGAAAACATACAAGATAAAAAACAAAGCGTTCGAGAAAGCGCAACCGGATTCATTTCGCCGTAGCGCATAAATTGCGCCGTTTTTGCGCAATTTTCTACTAAATGATAAAAGGGGGATAACCATGAAGCATATCAAAACTTTGTGCGGCGGTGTTTTAAAGGCAAGCGCTGCAAAGGGCGGCTGCGGAGAGTGCCAGACTTCCTGTCAGTCGGCATGCAAGACTTCTTGCACGGTCGCCAATCAAAAATGTGAAAAAAGCGTTTAAGAAAGCGCAACCGCGCTCGAACGCATCTGTTCGCCGCGCGAGCTCAAGCGAAGGCGGAATTCACTTTCGCCGGAGCGTGGAAATTGCGCCTATTTTGCGTAATTTCCTAATTACTGAACAAAAATAAACAGGCAATTTGACAGACTAACAGACGATGTTAGTCTGTCATACTATTAAAAAGGATGAAGTGCATTGGTACATACATTTAAAATAAAGGATACCGCCATTGCCGTCGACGTTGCAAGCGGCGCTGTGCATGTGGTTTCGGATATCGCCCTGGACATCATCAGGCAATTTGACGAAAAGCCGGGGGAAGACTGCCCGGACTGGCTGTTTGAAAGGCTTGACAGCTATCCGATGGATGAAATCAAGGAAGCCTATGACGAGGTTTATCAGCTGTGTAAAGCGAATCTGCTTTACACCGATGACGCTTATGCGCAAATAGCGGCTGAGACCCGGAAACAGCCGCTTGTCAAGGCGCTGTGCCTGCATGTGTCGCATGACTGCAACCTGCGCTGCGGTTACTGCTTTGCGGGCACAGGCAACTTTTGCGGCGAACGCTGCATCATGAGCGAGGAGACCGGAAAAAAGGCGATTGACTTTGTGATCAAGCGCTCGGGTAAGCGCCGCAACATTGAGATAGACTTTTTCGGCGGAGAGCCGCTGATGAACTTTGAGGTCGTCAAAAAGCTGACGGCGTACGCCCGTGAGCAGGAGAAGATCCATAATAAAAACTTCCGTCTGACATTGACAACGAACGGTGTTCTGCTTGATGAGGACAAGCTGGACTTTATCAACGAACACATGAGCAACCTTGTTCTGAGCATCGACGGCAGAAAAAGCGTCAATGACCACATGCGAAAGACCGTGTCGGGCGAGGGCAGCTATGACGTTATCATGCCGCGCCTTAAACGTGCGGCGCAGTCGCGCAATCAGGACAATTATTATGTCAGGGGTACCTTCACACGCCACAACCTCGACTTTTGCGCCGACGTGCTGCATCTGGCAAACGAGGGGTTTAAGCAGATTTCGGTCGAGCCGGTGGTCGGTGGCGCCGACTGCGGCTATGCCATTCGTGAGGAGGACTTGCCGCTCGTCTATGACCAGTATGAACAGCTTGCCGAAGAAATTTTACAGCGCAATCAAGACGGCAGGCGGTTCAACTTTTTCCACTTTATGATCGACCTGACGCAGGGTCCCTGCGTGATCAAGCGCATGTCGGGCTGCGGCGCGGGATGCGAGTATGTAGCGGTCACCCCGGAGGGGGACATCTACCCCTGTCACCAGTTTGTAGGCAACGACGGCTTTTTGCTCGGCAATGTCTATGCGGACGACTATTCGGCGGAGAAAACCCAAATGTTTGCGGACGCCAATGTTTATACCAAGCCCAAATGCGCCGAATGCTGGGCAAAATTCTATTGCAGCGGCGGCTGCCATGCCAATGCCTATCAATTCGGCGGCGACATCAAAGCGCCCTATGAAATCGGCTGTGCCATGGAGCGCAAACGGGTGGAATGCGCGCTGTATATTAAAGCGAAAAATGCGGAGTAACAAAAATGTTTGTTGAAAATTTGTCAAAGTATGATATAATAATAATTAAGAGGTGAAATGTAAATGAAGCTGTCTGAAATCAGAAATATGCTTGGTGCAAAGGTACTGACCGAGGATGCGGAGGAAAGGCTTTGCGGCATCGACATCAAGACCGCCTGCGGCAGTGACCTGATGAGCGATGTTTTGGCGTTTGTCAAAGACCAGGGGCTGCTGCTGACGGGGCTGGTCAATCCGCAGGTCGTACGTACCGCCGAAATGATGGACATCTGCGCTATCTGTTTTGTGCGCGGGAAGGTGCCCGACGAGAGTATCATTACGCTGGCAAAGGAGCTTGGCGTACCGCTTTTGCAAACGCCCCTTTCGCTGTTTATCGCAAGCGGAAGGCTGTACAAGGGCGGACTAATGTGTGAGGAGGAATAGCTCCGGTGAGTCAAAAAATTTCTCTTCACTATGATATTGACGGCAAGGATTTTTCTATTGCCGGCGAGGCGTCAAGCTCGGTCAAGAAGGTTTTAAAGCAGCTTGGCGTCAGTCCTGAAATCATCAGGAAGGTTGCTATTTCGATGTATGAGGCGGAGATCAACACGGTCATACATGCCGGAGGCGGCGCAGCCGATGTGGAAATCACGCCTGACAGGATACATGTGATGTTTTCGGACCGCGGTCCCGGCATCGCCGATGTTGCGCTTGCTATGAAGGAAGGCTTTTCGACGGCGCCCGAATACGCGCGGGAAATGGGTTTCGGTGCAGGCATGGGGCTTGCGAACATCAAAAACAACGTTGACGAGGTTAAGATCCGTTCTGCACTTGGTGAGGGCACGACGGTTGAAATCACCGTTTTGATTTAAGCAATCTATTGGCGAATAGCAATTGACAGGGGGGTGACAGATATGAAGCAGGTTTTCCATTCCGTAACGCTCGACAGTGAAAAATGCAAGGGCTGTACGAACTGTATTAAGCGCTGTCCAAACGAGGCGATCAGGGTGCGTGACGGCAAGGCAAAGATTATTAAGGAACGCTGCATTGACTGCGGTGAGTGCATTAAGGTCTGTCCCTACCACGCCAAAAAAGCCATTACAGACGACTTTGACAGGATTTTTGCGTTTAAATATAAGGTTGCGCTTGTCGCACCCTCGCTTTACGTTCAGTTTAAAGATAAGCCTGACGTCAACGCCATTTTGACGGGGATATTGGATATTGGATTTGACGATGTGTTTGAGGTTGCCCGGGCTGCGGAGCTTGTGACGACTGCCACCAAAAAGCTAATGGCGGAGGGGGCGCTGCAAAAGCCGGTCATCAGCTCCGCCTGTCCTGCGATCATGCGCCTGATCAAGGTGCGTTTCCCCAATCTTATTCCGAACATCGTGCCGCTGCTTGCGCCGATTGAGCTTGCCGCATGGCTTGCCAAGGAAAAGGCGATTATTAAGACGGGGCTTAACCCCAACGACATCGGCATATTCTTTATTACCCCGTGTGCGGCGAAGGTGACCTGCGCATATGCGCCGATTGGAATCGAAAGCTCACTGGTCGACGGCAGCATTTCCATGAAGGATATGTATCTGAGACTTTTGCCGGTCGTCAAGCGCATTGATAACCCCAAAAAACTCGCCACTGCCGGGCTTGATGGTATCGGATGGGCGAAGAACGGCGGCGAAAGCTCTGCTATGGGCAGCGAACGCCACATTGCCGTTGACGGCATCTGGAACGTCATCAAGGTGTTTGAGGAGCTTGAAGACGAGATGCTCGACGACATTGATTTTGTCGAGGCGTCCGCCTGCGTCGGCGGCTGCGTCGGCGGACCGCTGACTGTTGAAAACTCCTTTGTTGCAAAGACGCGGATCCCGAAAGTGCTCGAAAATACCGAGCTGTCGCCCTCGCCTTACCGGTGGAGCGATGTGGTCAATGAAGCGGTGAAATGGAAAACACCCATTGAGTTTGCTCCGGTCATGAAGCTCGATGACGATATGAGCGTCGCGATGCAAAAGCTTGAAGAGCTCGAAGAGATTGCCGCCCGCCTGCCGAAGCTTGATTGCGGCTCGTGCGGCGCGCCGTCGTGCCACGCATTGGCGGAGGATATTGTGCGGGGCTTTGCGGTGGAGACCGATTGTGTGTTCAAGCTGCGTGAGCGTGTGCGGCGGCTTGCCATGGAGATGGTCGACTTAGAAGGGACGAGCTTCGGTCAGGGCAGAAAGAAACGCAAGCAATAGCGCAAAGGAATGAATTAATATTTCTTTCGCGGAAAAATTTCCCGCGGAAGAAAAAGGCGGTGTCTTATGAAGATTTCGGACCTGATTTCACAACTGGATTTACAACTGCTCACCAAAGCGGACTATGAGGACCGTCCGGTCAGGGGCTGCTATATCGGCGACCTTTTAAGCTGGGTCATGTCCCGTGCAAAGGCGGACGACGTATGGATCACCGTTCAGACCAACCTTAACATCGTCGCCGTAGCGACGCTGACGGATGTGTCATGTATCCTTGTGCCCGACGGCATCTCCGTCGAACAGGTGACCGTCGACAAAGCGAACGCTAACGGCGTGGTTGTTTTAGGCTCACCGTCGGACAGCTATGCGCTGGCGGTCGCTATCGGCGGCAAGCTGCAATGAGGATTTACTACGACCTCCACATCCATTCCGCACTCTCGCCATGTGCGGACGACGATATGACGCCGTGCAACATCGTGCATATGGCGCACATCAAGGGGCTTGACGCAATTGCGGTCACCGACCACAACTGCGCCAAAAATGTGCGCGCGGCAATCAAGGTCGGCGAGCAGGTCGGCGTCACGGTCATTGCCGGCATGGAGATCACAACGGCGGAGGAAGTGCATGTGCTGGCATATTTCCCGACGGCGGATGCCGCTGAAAAAGCGGACGCCGTCATACGCGGCACCCTGCCGCCCATGAAAAACAGAGCCGATATTTTCGGCAGACAGCTCATCCTTGACGAAAACGATGCGCTTATCGGCGAGGATGACGCACTACTGATGTCCGCTTCATCTCTTTCAATTGATGAGGTGTTTTCCCTTGTCAGGGGGCTTGGCGGTGCCACCGTCCCCGCCCACATCGACAGGACGTCTTTTTCTATCCTTTCAAATCTCGGCTTTATCCCCGACTCGCTTGGCGTCGGCACGGTTGAAATATCCGCTGCCGCCGACCTTAGCCGCATCCTTGAAAGCCATCCCGAACTCCAAAAACATCAGATACTCACCAGCTCGGACGCCCATCAGCTCGGCGCCATTTCCGAGCCGATTCACGCGATTGAAATACTTCACAATAAACCGTGCGAAATTATCTCTAAATTCATTTAAAATTTTTTGTGTTTTTTTTAACAATAATGTAGATTTTTCAGAAAACTTCTGTTATAATATTCTGTGGTGCTATTGAAAGCATACTGATTCTCTGCTAAGAAACATCCTGATTTGTCATCTGTCGGGGGATAACGCGCCGGCAGGTTGAAAACAGACCGTCACGGCGGTAAGGTTTTAGCGGGAGATAATAGTATAATATTTGGGAGGTTTAAAAATGGCTGTGAAAAACACAATTCCGTTTAGGGGTACGCCGCAGCAGGAACAGGAATTGCAAGACGTCATCGCCCGGTACAAGGACTGTGCGGGCGCAACAATTCCGGTTTTGCACGAAGCGCAGAGGATTTACGGTTACCTGCCGATCGAGGTGCAAAAGATGGTTTCTGAGGGTCTGAATGTTCCGCTTGCCGAAATCTATGGCGTCGTTACCTTCTATACGCAGTTTACGACCGAGCCGAAGGGTGCGTACCACATTGCCGTCTGTCTTGGTACAGCCTGCTATGTCAAGGGCTCGGGCGATATTATCGACAGGATCAAAACAAGACTCGGCGTAGACGTCGGCAGCTGCTCGAATGACGGGAAGTTCAGCCTGGAAGCGACCCGCTGCATCGGAGCCTGCGGTCTTGCCCCCGTCCTGACGGTCAACGAGGATGTTTACGGACGTCTTGTTCTCGACGACATTGACGGAATTTTGGACAAATACCTTAAATAAATGAAAGAACTTTCGCTTCATATACTCGATATCGCAAAAAACTCAACTGCCGCGGGTGCGTCGCTCGTCGAAATCACGGTCGAGGCAAGCCATCCGGACAACTGTCTGACGATTACGATTAGGGACGACGGCAAAGGCATGAGCAGTGAATTTCTTGCCAGGGTGAAGGATCCGTTTACGACATCAAGAACGACCAGGAAGGTCGGGATGGGTATTCCGCTGTTTGAGCTCTCGGCAATGTCGAGCGGCGGCGGTCTTGACATAACGTCTGCGTCCGGCGAGGGAACGACCGTCACGGCATATTTTGCGCTCGACCACATCGACCGTCAGCCGCTGGGCGACGTCGCCTCAACGCTGACCGTTCTGATACAGGGCAGCCCGGCGGTGGATTTTTTATACCGGCATACGGTCGACAATGCGGCATTTGAGCTTGACACAAGGCAAGTCAGGCAGATTTTACAGGGTGTGGCAATTGACGGACCGGATGTGATAAAGTGGCTTTATGATTATATCACCGAGGGCATCAATAATTTAGGAGGGAATCTTATATGAAGAGCTTGGCAGAGCTTGAAGCAATCAGAAATAAGACGCTTGGCAGCATAAACCTCAGAAACGACAGAGAAGAAGGCACCAGGATCGTTGTCGGTATGGCGACCTGCGGCATTGCGGCGGGCGCACGCCCCGTTTTGAGCGCATTGGTCGACGAGGTTGCAAAGCGTGACCTTAAAGACATCATTGTGTCCCAGACGGGCTGCATCGGTATGTGCAGATTAGAGCCGATCATTGAGGTGTATGTGCCAGGCAAGGAAAAGGTGACCTATGTCAGAATGTCGCCTGAGAAGGCTGTAAGGGTTATCAGCGAGCACATCGTGAATAACCGTCCGGTTAAAGAGTTTACAGTCAGCGAAGCGGATAAATAGAAAGAGAGGTCATAACAATGAATATAGTCAGGTCGCACGTCCTGGTCTGCGGCGGTACGGGCTGTACCTCCTCGGGCTCTGAAAAGCTCATATCCGAATTTGAGGTGCAGCTTAAAAAAGCGGGCATCGAAAACGAAGTCAGCGTCGTCAGGACAGGCTGCTTCGGTCTTTGCGCGCTCGGTCCGATCGTCATCGTGTATCCCGAGGGTGCGTTTTACAGTATGATCAAGCCGGAGGATGTTGAAACCATCGTTCAGGAGCACCTTTTGAAGGGCAGAATCGTCACTAAGCTGCTTTACGAAGAGGCGGTCAGTGAGAAAAACGACATCCTGCCGCTGAGCGAAACGCAGTTCTACAAAAAGCAGCAAAGGATCGTCCTGCGCAACTGCGGCGTTATCGACCCGGAAAAGATTGACGAATACATCGCTTTTGACGGCTATAAGGCGCTTGGCAAGGTGCTGACAGAAATGACCCCTGAACAGGTCATCGACGTCGTCAAGAGATCCGGCATCCGCGGCAGGGGCGGCGCAGGCTTTCCGACCGCGCTCAAATGGGAGTTTGCCGCAAAGCAGCCCGAGGGCGTCAAATACGTCTGCTGTAACGCCGACGAGGGCGACCCAGGCGCGTTCATGGACAGGAGCGTCTTGGAGGGCGACCCCCATGCCGTTATCGAGGCTATGGCGATCGCAGCCTATGCCATCGGTTCGGAGCAGGGTTATATCTATATCAGGGCGGAGTATCCCATCGCCGTCAAGCGCTTGCAGCTTGCCATCGATCAGGCGAAGGAATACGGACTTTTGGGCAACAACATCTTTGATACGGATTTCAGCTTTGACCTTGAAATCAGGCTGGGTGCCGGTGCGTTCGTGTGCGGTGAGGAAACTGCGCTGATGACCTCCATCGAGGGTTTCCGAGGCGAGCCTCGTCCCCGTCCGCCGTTCCCCGCAGTCAAGGGTCTGTGGCAGCGCCCGACCATCCTCAATAATGTTGAAACCTATGCGAACATTCCGCAGATCATCTTAAACGGCGCCGAGTGGTTTGCAAATATCGGTACTGAAAAGAGCAAGGGCACTAAGGTGTTTGCGGTTGGCGGTAAGATCAACAACACGGGTCTTGTCGAAGTGCCGATGGGCACAACGCTTCGTGAAATCGTCGAAGAAATCGGCGGCGGAATTCCGAACGGCAAAAAGTTCAAGGCTGCGCAGACGGGCGGACCTTCCGGCGGCTGTATCCCGCTCTCGCTGATTGACACGCCCATCGACTACGACTCGCTGCTCAGCATCGGTGCGATGATGGGCTCGGGCGGTCTGATCGTCATGGACGAGGATTCCTGTATGGTCGACATCGCAAAATACTTCCTCGACTTCACCGTTGACGAGTCCTGCGGCAAATGCGCGCCCTGCCGGATCGGCACAAAGCGTATGCACGAAATTCTCGAAAAAATCACGTCGGGCAAGGGCACGATGCAGGACATCGAAAATTTAAAGGCACTGGCGAACAGCATCAAGTCCTCTTCGCTCTGCGGTCTTGGTCAGACGGCGCCAAATCCGGTCCTCTCGACGCTGCGTTATTTCGAGGACGAATATATTGCGCACGTCGTCGATAAAAAGTGTCCGGCAGGCGTATGCAAAGATTTGTTGCAGTATACAATAGATAAAGAAAAGTGTAAGGGCTGCAACATCTGCGCTAAGAACTGTCCCGTCACCGCAATCATAGGCGAGCTGAAAAAGCCCTATGAAATCATTCAGGATAAATGTATCAAGTGCGGCGTCTGCGAAAGCAAGTGCCCGTTCGATGCCATTTCACGAAAATAATCACAGAAGGGAGTGTATACGATGGCTGTCAATTTAAAAATCAACAATATGGATGTGACTGTCCCTGAGGGGACAACCATTTTAGAAGCGGCGAGAAGCATAAATGTCGATATCCCGACGCTTTGTTATTTGAAGGAAATTAACGAAATCGGCTCATGCCGTATGTGTGTCGTTGAGATTAAGGGTGCCCGTGCGTTGCAGGCGTCCTGCGTGTATCCCGTTGCGGAGGGCATGGAGGTTTTCACCAACACCAAGGCGGTGCGTGATTCCCGCAAAGTCACGTTGGAACTGATCCTGTCAAACCACGACAGAAAGTGTCTGACCTGTGTCAGGAACCAAAACTGTGAGCTGCAAAAGATGTCGACGGACCTCGGTGTGGATGATATCCGTTTCCTCGGCGAGAACCCGTATTACGACGTTGACAATCTCTCGCCGTCAATCGTGCGTGACCCCAACAAGTGTATTCTTTGCCGCCGCTGCGTCAGTGTTTGTAAAAACGTCCAGACCGTTTCGGTCATTGATGCGGTCGAACGCGGCATCAACACTATCGTCGGCAGCCCGTTCGGCGTGTCGCTTTCGGAAACGCCCTGCGTCAACTGCGGTCAGTGTATCGTTGTCTGTCCCGTAGGCGCCCTTCGTGAGAAGGATGACACCGACAGGGTTTGGGAGGCCATTGCAGATCCCGCAAAGCACGTCATCGTCCAGACCGCGCCCGCCGTGCGTATTGCGCTCGGTGAAGAGTTTGGTATGCCGATCGGCACAAGGGTGACCGGCAAGATGGTTTCCGCATTGAAGCTGATGGGCTTTGACGGCGTGTTCGACACCGATACCGCCGCCGACTTTACGATCATGGAAGAGGGAACAGAGTTCTTGCAGCGCCTTGAAAAGGGCGGCAAGCTCCCGCTGATCACGTCTTGCAGCCCCGGCTGGGTAAAGTTCTGCGAGCACAATTTCCCGGATTTTCTCGACAACCTTTCGTCCGCAAAATCGCCTCACGAAATGTTCGGCGCGATTACGAAGTCCTACTATGCTGAAAAACAGGGCATTGACCCCGCAAGCATCTATGTCGTTTCGGTCATGCCGTGTACCGCCAAGAAGTTCGAGGCGGCAAGAGAAGAGCTTTCCGGCACAGGCTACCCCGATGTCGACGCGGTCATCACAACCCGTGAGCTGGGCAGGATGATCAAGCAGTCGGGCATTGAGTTTACCAAGCTCGAGGACGGACAGTTTGACACCCCGTTCGGCGCAGCCAGCGGTGCGGGCGTTATCTTCGGCGCCACAGGTGGCGTTATGGAGGCGGCGCTCAGAACCGTTGCCGACATCCTGACGGGTCAGGACTTGCAGGCTATCGACTATGAAGCGGTTCGGGGCATTGAGGGCATCAAGGAAGCGACCCTTGAAATCGCAGGCAAAAAGGTACGTGTTGCAGTCGCCAGTGGTCTTGGTAACGCCAGAAAGCTTCTTGAAAGCATCCGTTCGGGTGAGAAGGAATATGAGTTCATTGAGATAATGGGCTGCCCCGGCGGGTGTGTAGCCGGCGGCGGACAGCCGATCGTCGACGCCAAGACGCAAATGGAAATAAACGTCAGGGCTGCGCGTGCCTCTGCAATATACGCCGAGGATAAGGCGATGACGTTCAGAAAATCGCATAAAAATCCCATTGTAAGCAAAATTTACCAGGAATACCTCGGCGAGCCGTGCGGACATCTTTCACACAAGCTGCTGCACACGCACTACATGCAAAGAGCGAATTATTAATAATAATGAAAGCCGGCGGACGATCTGCCGGCTTTTATTTTATTCCTTGGCAAAAAAATCATATCAATGCGCTAAAAAGTGCCTTGCGGCACTTTTTCACTTTAATTGCCATACAACATTCGCACCCTTTTGGGGAATATAAATGATGGGGGTGTGAAAATGAAAAAAAGAATTCTAACGTGCTCGGCTGCGCTTATGCTCATCCTGCCGATGTCGGCATTTGCCGCGACCTACACAGTGCAAAAGGGCGATTCGCTTTGGAAGATCGCCGTGAAGTATCAGGTGGGGCTGAGCGAAATAATCGGCTCAAATCCGCAGTTTAAAAATCCTGCACTGATTTATCCCGGGGACAAGGTAACGATCCCCGAAAAGAACCAACAGGCGCAGTCCTATGAACTGGAAGTCGTCAGGCTGACGAACGTCGAGCGGTCAAAAAACGGCTTAAAAGCGCTGACTAACAACTGGGAGCTTCAACGTGTGGCACAGTACAAGTCAAGGGATATGACCGACAAAAACTATTTTTCACATACGTCGCCGACCTATGGTTCGCCGTTCGATATGATGAAACATTTCGGCATCAAGTACAGTTCTGCGGGGGAAAATATTGCCAAGGGACAGAAAACGCCGCAGCAGGTCGTCACCGCATGGATGAACAGTTCGGGTCACAGAGCCAATATTTTAAACGCCAACTATACGCAAATCGGCGTGGGATATGATTCGAGGGCAAACACCTGGACGCAGATGTTCATCAGACCTTAGCAAAAGCGCAGAGGAAGAAGCAGACACTTTAAAAGCCACGTGAAAGCGTGGCTTTTAAAAATGTTTATCTTATGCGCTTGCGTTCGTATGGTATGGGATTGTCTGTTCGTCCCATCAGATAATCAACGCTTGTTTTATAATAATCCGCTAATTTTGACCATACCTCTGACGGAACACCTCTGTAACCGCTTTCGTAACTCCCGTATGTGCTGTCCGCTACGCTTAAATAATCTGCTAAGTCTTCGTGCTTTAAGTTATTGTCCTCTCTCAAATCCCTTATTCGTCTATATTTCACAAAAATCACCTCATTAACCAGTATACAATACCGCGTTTTGCGGTACTGATAAATACCACGATATGTGGGATGATATATTTGAGGTGGATTCAATGAAATTGTATAAAGAAATATAAAAAAGCTTTCCCAAAATTGAGAAGTTGCTTACGGAAGAACGCCTACTGGAATTTTTACAAACTCCGTCCGTTCATTTGGGGAAATATACTTTTGGTTTAGGCACGATAATTAGATTAAAATTATTGCGTCCCAAAGGTATGCTCTTTAAGGCGTTTGTTCAAAATGGGGTTACCGACAGGGATAAAATGACTATGGAAATCATAAAGAGATTTCATCAAAGCATACAGCGCAGCAGATAAATTTTCTTGACAACAATAGCCGCTCATTTTGAGCGGCTATTGTTGTACTAAAATATGTTGTTTTAGATGGTGGAGGCGGGGGGAGTCGAACCC
>JAKJBX010000006.1 GCA_022706765.1 Bacillota bacterium | reverse complement strand
CGCATCAGTGCCGCCGCGCCGATCAGCCCTGTCAGCTCGTCTACCGCATACAGCACCTTTTCCATCAGATGCACCGGTGCGATGTCCACCGTCAGCTTATAGCCGTGGCTTGCCGTGGCATGGATAATACGCTCGTCGATACCACGCTCCCGCATGATTTCCTGCTGCTTGATACAGTGTCGGTCAGGGAATTGCTCAAAATCCAAATCGTGCAGCAGCCCGACAATGCCCCAAAATGCCTTTTCGTCTCCAAAGCCCAGCTTTTCGGCGAAATACATCATCACATCCTCGACGATCAGGGCATGTTTTAAATGGAACGCATCCTGATTGTATTCGCTCAGCAGCGCCCATGCGTCGCTGCGTGACATCACTTCACCCATGGTCTTTGTCTCCTTTTGCGCACTAATCATATATGTAATGCTTTGATGATAGCATAATCGGCGGGCGTTGTCAACAAAAGCATCCGGAAGGGTGCTTTTGGAATCAAACGATTTGCCGCCCGGGGCGGGCTGGATGCTCAGTGTGTCTCCTAATGCATTTCTATAAGCGGTCTATACTTATTTCAATTTCTACAATAAGCTGTTTCATACGTCTGATTGCCTTTTTAAGCCTATTAATATCAGGCTTATTTTTATTGCAGCAAAGAGAGAAATATAGATTTAATCGCCCTGCTTGCCTATATAATTCTCTTATAACCTCCGGTAACTTCATAAAATTCACCTCAAATATATTTTAAGGGAATTCCCCATAATTGTCAATATGGGAAATTCACATAAATTATAATGTGTTTGAGGTGATGTATTTTGAATGAAAGAATTAGAGCATTGAGAGAAGATAAGGATTTGACGCAAAAGGACATAGCTGATTTGCTAAATATTCATCAATCGACATATTCGGATTATGAATTAGGGAATTTAAACATACCGGTTCAGGCATTAATTAAACTATCGCATTTTTACAACACAAGCATAGATTACCTTTTAAATCAAACCGACGACCCTACGCCATACAAGCGTAAATGTACTTAGCGCAATTGAACGGCGCTATTTTGCGGCGGCAAGTTTCTCAACCGCCTCTTCCTCGGTGGCGACGAAAAAGGCGCGGCTGCCGCTGTTGGATTCATAGATAAAGTCTTTGAGCGGTTTACTGGTATAATGCGAATAGTCGCCGAAGATGGCAACCTTCATTTGATAGTTCACAAACTTCTGCAAAACCTCTCCCGCAAGGCGTGTGGACAGCACAAAGAAATCCTCGGTAAAAGCGGACTTAGGCAGCGCCATACGGTCGCATCCCGTTTCGTACCGCACCGTTGCCATCAGGTCAAGGGCGGTCTGAATGTCGGTAATGAGCGGCACATCGCTTTGCACCAATGCGATGTCCACCTGATTTCGGGAAATTTTTTCGATGGTCATTAAAATCTGCCTGCTTTCATGAATGATTGTATATTTATTTTATCATGAAAAATGCGGTCAGTCCATAGCCGCCGCATATTCGCAAATACCACTGATTGATTGTATCAAGCTCACCTCACATCTGTCGGGCGGCGCATCTATTGCAATGGATGTCAAAATCATATTGAGCGCAGGACTTTTTGTGCCTCAAAATATTGCCTGTTATGTGTGACCGCGTGGGAATCCGGATTGAATACGGCAGCCCGGTTGTTGAAACGCTCGGCAAGCTCATAGTTTCCGAGCTTGTCGTAGCATACCGCACATTCTATACAGGGGATATATCCCCAGCAATCGTGCTGTATGAAGCCCCAGGTATCGGACGGTTTTTGCAGTGTCAGCACAAGCGAGAACCAAAAAGCGGCAAGCCTGTAATCTCCCCGCCCTTTAAACCAGTACCCGATTTGGCAGCAAAGCTCGGCGCGGGGGCTGTCGTATTTAAAGCTTTCAAACATGGCGGCGAGGGACTTTTCATGTTCATTCACCGCCAGATAGCATTTGGCAAGCTCTCCGCAGGCGGAGATGTTATCCTCCGTCCAGCCCTTACCGGAATCCAAAAACTCCCGGAACATGCGGATGGCGTCGGTATATCGTGCCTTATCTTTCAGCTCACGTGCGTAATAGTACATCCCTCTCGGGGAAAGCGTTTTGCCTTCCGCAAGGATGCCCTCATAGATATTGATATTTCGGGAATTCGGCTCGGCATGTTTTTTGGTATGCGTGACGCAGATGTCGGCATTGATGATATTTCCGCCCACCGCCAAATACTCGTGCACCGGTTCGTGCCACAGGAATCCGCGGCTCCTTTTGGAAAGCCGCTCCCGGTAATAAGAAAACACCACGTTTCCGATGTCGTCAAAGCCGGTGTTATACTTCATCATGACCGCATCCACCTCGGGCGGGATACTTTTCTTTAACGCAATGAGCTTTGCCTTATCCTCCGGCAGGAGGATGTCGTCGGCGTCCAGCCACATGATATAATCCATGGTAGCTTTGTCGTAAGCAAAGTTGCGTGCGGCCGCAAAATCATCCACCCATTCAAAATCATATACCTTATCCGTAAAGCGCCCGGCAACTTCACGGGTGCCGTCAGAGGAGCCTGTGTCAACGATAACCATTTCATCGACAGCCCCTTCGATAGAGTTCAGACATTTTTCGAGCGTATGCGCCTCGTTTCGCACAATCATACACAAACTGACGGTTGCCATAGAATCACCTCTGTTTCCGTATCATTATATGCGGCTAAACGGCAGACCGCCACAAGATTGCGGCAAGAACCGACAGCCGATCTTTTACATGTTTCGACATATAATGATGGTTAGGCATAATATACAATACAGGGTGTTGCAGGCGGATTGTACGGTTGATACCCCTAAATGCGGTTAATTTCTAAAAAATGAAAGCCTCGAAAACATAGTGTTTTCAAGGCTTTTCAGTGGTGGAGATGAGGGGGATCGAACCCCTTGCCTCTTGAATGCCATTCAAGCGCGCTCCCGAATTAACGGGTGTGCTACCCCCAATTTGCTTCTAAATATATATGCCATAAGTAGCATTTGGGAAATTTATTAGCCTCATCTTTTGTAGACAAAATATAAGGTTTGCTCATAATAGAAAGTTCAAGTTACTTACTATTATCCTCAAAATGTACATTCAGAGTTCCAACACACTTAAATCTTAACTCTTTATTGCTCTAAAATAATTAAAAACCGCCATATTTCTTTAAATTATCTTCGAGCTGTATACTGAAACCTTGTATGGCTCTATCATATTTTTGGTAGTCTGCTTTAAGCTTATATGAAATACTGCGCGCTAATCTTAAATATTCTTTGTTTTGTGTTTGCTCATATTGTCTAAAGTAAGCGAAACCAAGGTATGAAAGACATTTGTAGTATTCAGAATCAGAAATAAATAGTTTTTCGAACGATTTTTTCCCTTCTTCCAAGTATTTTACCGCATCGCTATCATTGGTTTCATATAGAGAAATTCCATAAAGCCAAAGTGTTGCGGCATATGACTTAGTTGCTCGTATTTGAGGATAATTCCACTTTATAATTTGAATTGCCTCCAAATATGCGGCTTTTTCCTCGTTTGTTTTTTCTTGAGATAAACCTATTTTGGTTCTTATCTGTGATAGTATCCTCGCCTTTTGCACTCTTAAATAAGGATGAATTGTAATAGTCAGTAATTTATTAATCTCCGCTAGATCATTTGCAATTGAATAATAATATTCATCATGTCCAAAATTCAACTCTCTATTAATAGACATATATATCGAGAAAGCTTTTGCTGTAGATAGTTTATCACCAAAATGCTCAATATGCCAATCATTCATTATAGATTGTATATCTGGATTGTTTTTTAATTGCTGTTGATAGGTTCTAAAATCAGATTTAATAACTTTGTTAATAGCACTTACCTTATTTGATATTTCTTCAAACTCAACAGAATCGCTGATAAACATGTCAACGACATATTTATTTGCAAATTGATTAATCGAATAGTATTCACCAATTTTTTGCAGAATTAAGAAGTTGCAAAGAATATCTAAAACATCTTCGATCTCTCTGAAATTTCTGTTTGCCACTCGACTTAAAGTGTATATTTCTGTACTACCATCTATTACCGCAAATATTTTAAGCACAAGCAGTAATAGCTCCTGTTTATCAGAAAGCAACTGAGTTATCTCGTTAAATGTATTTCTATACATAAATTCGCTTATAATTTCATATGCATTTGCTGGTATTTCCGATAGCTCTTTTTTAATTTTCTTTAAACTTACCAATTCATTGAACTCTTCCTTCATCATACCGAGTGTAGCGTTTTTACTATTTAACCTATGTAAGCAAAGCACTAATACCAGAGTGTTGCCACGAGATAAATCAACAAGCGAAGCCTTGTCATCTTCACTTAACACAACATCTATTCCTGTTTCATGAATGTACTTGTTTACAAAATCAATACCGTTTTCTTTTGTGAATTCTTGAATACATATCATTTCTTCCATTTGTTCAGGATTTCTTGACGTTACAATATAACTTATCAAAGAAGGGCTTCCATTTTTAATTAATTTTCTTACATTTGTTTTTTCCTCACTTTGCAATGATTCAAAATTATCTACTATAATTAAGCACCTTGAGTTTAATTCATCGAACGAAGATATTTTTAAGTGTGAAAAAATACCCTCCTTTAACTCAGTGCAACTTTTAAATCCTTGATACATCTCTAATTTTTCAATTCTCCCAGTAAAACTATTGGCTGTGAGCATTATATCTTTTGCCGAAAAAAACAAAATATTATCAACAGGCTTTTGAATTTTTTTATCATTAACATCCTTAATTAATTGGCGTACGTATTCTAAAGCAAGCGCAGTTTTTCCAATTCCGCCATACCCATAAATACACAAAGTTGTCGCTTTTTTATACTGCCCTTCTTGCAACGAAACAAAAGCATTTACTTTGTCCAGCTGATCTTCTCGACATATTATTTTATGGTTTGCAAAGGGCATATCCGAAATATTTCCATAAATATTAGATTGGGTATCAATAGCAAGATAACTTTCTATATCTTTTTGTATCTCTTGTTTGCATTTATACCAAAAATAATCGTCAGATAGATAGTCCATAACTTGAGAAATAAAACAAATTACGTTTAGCATATCTTCTTCGTCGAGAAGTTCACTTCCAGTATGGCTAAGTTTATTTCTTTTATCGTGAAACAAATCTGATAATTGTATGAACTCTGTAGACGACTTAAATGTTAAAATCAGTGGTTTATATAGGTCTGTAAAAAGATATGTAATGCTAATAATTTCGCTAACATCAGGAACATCATGATTTTTGTAAATACTTTTTTTAAAAAAACAATCTCTTGAAAACTCCAAATCTTCAAAAACTTTACTGTGTTTACCTTTGATATTTGTTGCCTTAGATTTTAAATATCCAGACAAAATTGCCGTAGAAGCAGAAAATGTTGTAATCATTTCAGAAAGTTTAGCCTGAAATTCCAAAGAAGTCCCTATGTTTTGCAACAATTTTTCAGCTATATAGCATCTATATGCAACTTCAAAATTAGTAATTATTGTACGTGCCACATCAACATGTTTTGCAGATAAATACATATTCATTCCCCTTCGATATTTTTAATCACCTTTTTTTATTAAAACAGCTGAGGTTGTACATTTTTCGTCAGCTTTATACGCTATGTTTTCGATTATAACCATAGTCAGCAGTTCTTTTAATTCCTCATATATATAAATGCATAACTCTTCTTTAATTTAACCAAAGATTTATTTGCTATTTTCCTCTTCTACAATTACTTCTAATTTTAGAAAATTAAAATATGTCTATTCCGAAATAACAAAAATGAAGTTACAAAGCATTATATATTATACCATACTTTCCCATGTGTTTCAATTGACAAAATGACAATATTTTCGATGCATTTTTGTCATAATACTCTGTTGGCAAAAAGCACTAAATATTCATTTTAGCGTGGTAAAGCAAAAACCACAAGGTTCTTTGGCCTTGTGGTTACTGTGTTTTTTGGTGGAGATGAGGGGGATCGAACCCCTTACCTCTTGAATGCCATTCAAGCGCTCTCCCAGGTGAGCTACACCCCCACGTTGTGCGGAACCTATTCAACTTTCAGTGTCATGCCATCGTCCCAAGCTTTGGAGCGGGTAACGGGAATCGAACCCGTATCCTCAGCTTGGGAAGCTGATGTTTTACCACTAAACTATACCCGCACGGAAAGATTATACTATCCCCGCAGCGGATTGTCAACATCAAATTGGCGCAGAGCGCTAAAAAACTTTTAATACTAAACACCGGTAGAAAACTCGACATCCTTGCGGTTGTTTTGGCGCAAGGCGGTGTCACCGCTCCTTGCAAGGAACAAATAATCCTTGATGCGGTGGAGCTTCCTTGCCTTGCGCCAAAACCTCTCACAATGCTTCCTGTGTTTTCTACCGGTGTTTAGTATCGGTCCGCTTTTTGTTTTTGGTTATCGGGAATGTGCAAAGCTCGGAATATGCGTCCGCTTCCGCATCGGTCTGCGGCGGCGAGGGGACGAGCCCTGTGCAGTCGGTGCTTGACGCAACATCAAACGGGTCCTTTTTGCCGAACATGCGGTTTTTCTTTTTGTCCATACAATTCACCTCTTCTACAAAAGTTTGTATGAACAGTATGCCCACACGGCGCACAAAAAAATCTATGGCGCATAGCCGGCGTCACGATAAGAGGCAATCGTCATCATCTCGGCAGCAATCGCCGCCAAGAGGTTACCGTAAAAGTTCAGCTCATTTGTTGTCATATTTTTTGCCAGCGATATGGCGATCGAAGCGGAAAGCAGCGGTATTTCGTCTGCGCACGGCATAGTATCACCTCTTTTTTTCAGTATACGTTTATGTGCCGGATTTTGTTCTGCCGTCCCCGCACAAATACCTCTTTACAACTGCGCAATTATGTGATAAATTATATGTCGTATTAATAAGTATTTTGTAAATGGATTTGATTTTTCGTGCTTTGGAAGCCGTAAGGCTTCTTTGATAAAGCAAATTTATTTTACGGGGGAGTAAAGAGATGTTCAAGTTAAAAGAGCATGGTACGACTATCGGTACCGAACTGATGGCGGGTCTTAGCACCTTCTTTGCCATGGCGTACATCATTGTGGTTAATCCCGGGATGCTGTCGCAGACAGGCATGCCTTGGGGCGCGGTGTTTTTGGCAACCATCATCGCGGCTGTTGTCGGCACGCTCATCATGGGACTTTTCGCAAACGTACCCTATGCACAGGCGCCCGGTATGGGGCTCAACGCATTCTTTGTATTTACCGTTGTGTTCGCACTCGGCTTTAAATGGCAGGAAGCGCTGGCTATGGTGTTTATCTGCGGTCTTATCAACATTCTAATCACCGTAACCAGGCTGCGCAAGCTGATCATTAAATCCATTCCCGAGAGCTTGCAAAACGCTATCGGCGGCGGTATCGGTATCTTCATCGCCTACATCGGCATCAAAAATGCCGGACTGCTCAGCTTCACGTCAGACCCCGGTACATATTTACAGCTTCCCGGCGGCACGGTCATTGCAAGCGGCGCTTCCGCTGTTCCGGGTCTTGTCACGCTGAACTCGCCCGGCGTGCTGCTCGCACTGTTCGGCATTGTGCTGACGGTTGTTTTGCTCGTATTAAAGGTCAGGGGCGCTATCCTTTGGGGCATCATTGCCACGACGCTCGTCGGTATTCCCGTAGGCGTTACAACACTGCACGATTCCATCAGCTTTTCTGAAGCCCTCGCCGCTCTGCCGACCACCTTCGGCGCAGCGTTCGGCAATCCCGGGCTTTTGTCGCTGTTCAGCGATCCGTTAAAGATTCCGCTCGTGCTGATGACCATCTTTGCGTTCAGCCTTTCCGATACATTCGACACCATCGGCACCTTCATCGGCACCGGCAGGAAAACCGGTATCTTCACGCAGAGCGACATCGACACCATGGAAAACAGCTCCGGCTTTAAGTCCAAAATGGACAGGGCGCTGTTTGCCGATGCGACTGCAACCTCTATCGGCGCAATTTTCGGCACCTCCAATACCACGACATACATTGAGAGTGCCGCCGGCATAGGTGCAGGCGGACGCACGGGTCTGACCAGTGTATTTGTTTCCATCTGTTTTGTCATCAGCGCATTTTTGGCAACCTTTATCAGCGCCATCCCGGGACAGGCGACCGCCGCCGCGCTGATCGTTGTCGGTATCATGATGCTGTCCGCATTCAAGGATATCAATTGGAACAACCTTGAAGACGCCATCCCCGCATTCTTCGCCGGCATCTTTATGGCGTTCTGTTACAGCATTTCCTACGGTATCGCTGCGGGCTTCATCTTCTATTGCATCGTCAAGCTCTTCAAAAAAGAAGCCAAGGATATTCACCCCGTGCTTTGGGTGTCGGCGCTTCTGTTTATTTTAAACTTTATCATTCTTGCCAAGATCTGAGTTTTGCGCTATAATAAAGCCGATGTGCAAATGCACATCGGCTTTTTCATATGATAGGAAATTTCTATTTCCTATCATATGAAAACAATTAATTCATTCCTTCCTTGGCAAAGGATTTTGTTATTTTTTTAAAATGAGATGATGATATTGCTTAGTATCAGGGAATTTGCTCAACAGGCAAGACAGCTGATTACCGATGATTCGTACATAAAAAACCTGCCGGAGGACAAAGCTGGGGAAACAGGCTTTGTTTGGCTGTTGCGCCTTTTAGCGGTGCGGTATATGCAGGTTGCCGGATGTTTTCCCGAGGCAGCAAAGGGTTTTGACTTTGCGGGCAAGTGTGCTTTTATGGAGCGGAGGTTTCCTGATGTCTTTTACAGCGATGCTTTGCCGACACCGCCGCCCGCCCTGCAAAGGCTGATCGGCGAGATGGATGATCGGGCGTTTGCCAATAAGCCGGAGGTCATCGGCGACATCTATCAGTATTATATTGCGGACTTAAAGGACGAAGTTTTTATGCAGTTTCAGCAAAATATCCGCATTACCAAGGACCGTCTCCCCATTGCCACGCAGATTTTTACCCCGATGTGGCTGGCGGAGTATCTGGTGCAAAACGCATTGGGTACGCTGTGCGGTATACGCCTTGACAAGTGGCGGTATTTTGTCGGCAAGCCCAAAAGCGCGCAAACGCTTCGTGACATCACCGGACTGACGCTGATTGACCCCTGTATGGGCAGCGGTCACATTCTGTTGTGTGCGTTTGATGTGCTGATGGACGTCTATCTTCATCATGGCTTTGCGCCGCCGGACGCCGCAAAGTATATCCTGCAAAATAACCTCTACGGGCTCGACATTGACGACAAAGCCTGCCGTCTGGCGTGCTTTGCGTTGCTGATGAAAGCGCACAGCTGCGGCGTGGATATTTTCGCAGAGGACATCCGCCACAATCTATGCGTGATAGAGGAAGATGATGCGGCATATAAAAACGCCAAAGAGCTTGGCAGCCTGTTGCAGGTCTGTGACATCCCGATGCCTCAAGGCTTAATGCACCAAACCGATATCTTAAAGCGCAAATATGATGCGGTCGTCACCAATCCGCCCTATATGGGCAGGAAGCGCATCAACGTTTCCATGGCGGCGTTCTTGAAAAAATACTACCCGATGTGCAAGTCGGAGTTATATTCGGCGTTCATCATCGCCGGCATACAAATGCTGAAAGACGGCGGCGTTTGTGCTATGCTCACGCCACACACCTGGCTGTTTATCAGCTCATTTTCTGCGCTTCGCCAGTACGTGCTGAGCAGCACCGCGATTTTGTCTCTGGTGCACAGCGGCGCCGCCACCTTCGAGGGCATCAATGCGTTCAATGCGCTGGCTGCCGCGTTTTGCCTCCAAAAAAGCGGGAGCGATGAGCCGGCTGTGTTCATCCGGCTGACAGAATATTTGACGGCGGAGGAAAAGCAGCGCAATTTTCATAACCCACAAAATAGATACACTGTAAAGCAAAAGAGCTTTACAGACATATCGGGCAGCCCATTCGTCTATACTGCGTCAAAAGCAGTGATGCATGCGTTCGCCGAAAACCAAAAGGTCAGTGACTGCTGTCAACCCCGTCAGGGTCTTGCGACAGGTGACAACAGCCGCTTTGTCCGCTACTGGTTTGAGGTGCCGAAAGCACAGATCGGCTTCGGGTTTGCAAGCACAGAGGCGTTCCACAAAAGCGGCAAAGCCTATGCGCCCTATAACAAGGGCGGCAGCCACCGTAAGTGGTACGGCGGCAACGACTATGTCATTGCGTTTGACGGGGAAAGCTACGACGTACTGTCAAAGCAGGGCAACAACCTGCCCTCGCGGCGGTATTATTTTAAAGAGGGCATTACATGGTCGCTCTTCGGATTTGAGAATTTCAGTGTCCGTTACAAGCCCATGGGGTTTGTCTTTGACGTGTCGGGCTCGTCGATGTTTCCGGATGCGTTGACCAAGTATATGCTGGGGTTTTTGTCCAGCAAGGCGGCGTTTTTATTTTTGTCGACCGTTGCGCCGACGGTGAATTTTCAGGTCGGCAACATTGCGGGGCTGCCGTTTGTTGTTGATGAAGACAGAAGAGCCGAAGTCGAAAAACTGGTCGATGAAAACATCTCCATTTCCAAACAGGACTGGGACAGCTTTGAGGCGTCCTGGGATTTTGAAACGCATCCGCTTGTTAAAAAGGGGCTAATTGCCGACAATTTTGAAGGCTGGGAGTCGGCGTGCCAAAAGCGGTATCAGCGTTTGAAAGCGAACGAGGAACGTATCAATACTATTTTTATAGACATTTTCGGATTACAAGGGGAGCTTTGCCCGGCGGTTTCGGAGCGTGACATCGCCGTGAGGAAAGCGGACTTAAAGCGGGACGTGCAGTCGCTGGTTTCATACGTTACAGGCTATCTGTTCGGGCGTTTCGGCAGCAATGCGCCGCAAGCAAGCCTGACCTTTGACGGGCTGACCGAGGGCTTTGCACATTTTGTGGATACGCACCTTGGGTACACGCAGCAAAACCTCGAATTTATCGCCGGTGCGCTGGGCGGCAGAGGTACGGCGAAGACTGTTATCCGCAATTACTATGAAAAGCATTTTTACAAGGTACATTTTAAGGCATACAAAAAGCGCCCCATATACCTTGCGAATGGCAGCGGACTGTCGTATCGCTTTGGTAAATGGGATGCATCGGATTAGATTGATTCACACATATCGGCGACATACCGGCGGATATGTTCGGTCGCCTCATCGCCGTACTGCTCGACGATTTTCACGATGGCGCTGCCCACGATGGCGCCGTCCGCATAGGCGCAAACCTCCGCCGCCTGCTTGGGCGCAGAGATGCCGAAGCCTACGGCGACCGGCGTGGCGGTGACCGTCTTGATTTTGCCGACAATTTCTTTTAAGTTTTCCGCAAGTGCGCTTCTCACGCCGGTCACGCCCATGGATGACACGCAGTAGACAAACCCCTTTGCCGACCTTGCGAGCTTTTCGATGCGGTCGCCGGAGGTCGGCGCAATCAGCGAAATGACGTCCACGCCGTATTTTTCGGCGTAGTCTGAAAGCTCGCCCTTTTCCTCAAACGGTATATCGGGAATAATAATGCCGTCAATTCCGCTTTCCCCGCAAGCCTTGAAAAACCGCCCATAGCCATAGATGAATACCGGATTGGCATAGGTCAGCAGTACCAGCGGCACCTCGGTTTTGGTGCGCAGGCGTTTTACCAGGTCGAATATCTTGTCGGTGGTTGTGCCGACTGACAGCGCCCGAATGTTGGCGCGCTCAATGACCTCACCTTCCGCCACGGGGTCGGAAAACGGCACGCCGATTTCCACAACAGCCGCCCCCGCCTCCGCCATAGCGAGGACGAATTCTTCGGTCTTTTCAAGGCTCGGGTCGCCTGCCGTCACAAAGCCGATAAAGGCTTTTTTGTCAAATGCGTTTTTAAGCCTGCTCATCAATTTTCACCCCCATATAACGCGCGATTGCCGCCACGTCCTTGTCGCCCCTGCCAGAAAGGTTCACCACAATGATTTCATTCCCGCCCATTGTCGGCGCGAGCTTCATGGCGTATGCCACCGCATGGGCGCTTTCGATTGCGGGGATAATCCCCTCGATGCGCGACAGATACTGAAACGCTCCGACCGCCTCGTCGTCCGTAACCGGCACATAGCCGGCGCGCCCGGTGTCAAATAAATAGGCGTGCTCCGGACCGATGCCCGGGTAGTCAAGCCCCGCCGAAATCGAATAAACGGGGGCGATCTGACCGTACACGTCCTGGCAGAAGTAAGACTTCATGCCGTGGAAGATACCGACGCTGCCCTTAGACAGCGTTGCGGCGTGGCGTCCGGTGTCAACGCCCTCGCCCGCCGCCTCACAGCCGATGAGCCTGACGGACTTGTCGTCGAGGAACTCGTAAAATGCGCCCATGGCGTTCGAGCCGCCTCCCACGCATGCGATCACCGCATCGGGAAGCCTGCCTTCACGTTTGGTAATCTGCGCCTTGATTTCACGTCCGATGACCGCCTGAAAATCCCGCACGATGGTCGGGAAAGGGTGGGGACCCATCACCGAGCCGAAGATATAGTGGGTGTCGTCCACGCGCTTCGTCCATGCCTTCAACGCCTCGTTCACGGCGTCCTTTAAGGTCTGGGTGCCGCTCATGACGGTGTGCACCTTTGCGCCCAAAAGGTTCATGCGAAAGACGTTGAGCGCCTGCCGCTCGGTGTCCTCCCTGCCCATGAAGATCTCACATTCCAGCCCTAAAAGCGCCGCAGCGGTCGCCGTGGCGACGCCGTGCTGCCCCGCGCCGGTTTCGGCGATGACACGTGTCTTGCCCATTCTTTTGGCGAGCAGCGCCTGCCCCAGCACGTTGTTGATTTTGTGCGAGCCGGTGTGGTTTAAATCCTCGCGCTTTAAATAGATTTTTGCGCCGCCGAGGTCGCCGGTCATCCGCTTCGCAAAGTAGAGCATCGACGGACGTCCCGCATAGTTTTTGAGTAAATCGTCAAGCTCCGCCGCAAAGGCAGGGTCATTTTTGCAGAGATTGTAGTGCTTTTCAACCTCTAAAACCGTGTTCATCAGCGTTTCGGGGATATACTGCCCGCCGTAGCCGCCAAATCGTGCGCTGTTCATCAAAATTTCCTCCTTGCCAGTCTAATGACATCATTTATTTTTGAAATATCCTTCACGCCGTAGGTCTCAACGCCGCTGCTCACGTCCACGCAAAACGGTGTGCATCGGGTGATCGCCGACGAGATATTTTCCACATGGATCCCGCCGCCGAGGAAGAAGGGGCGGTCAAAATCCTTGATAAAGTCCCAGTCGAACGCCTGCCCAGTACCGCCGTAGCTTTGGGGGCGGTAGGCGTCAAACAGCACATAGTCGCTGCCGCAGTCCCTTGCAGCGAGGACATCGCCTTTGTCCCTGACACGCACTGCCCTGATGATCGGCTTGCCGGTCAGCTCACGCAGTGCGCCGATGTATGTCTCGTCCTCGTCGCCGTGCAGCTGGATGATGTCGATGATGCTTTCGTCGCACGCCTTTGCGATGCGTCCGACGCTGTCATTGACGAACACCCCCACCGCCTTAATGCGTTTGTCCAGTCGCTCCTTTAACATCCTTGCGGTGTCAAGTGTGACCTGCCGCTTGCTTTCGGCAAACACAAAGCCGATATACTCGGGCATGGCGCTGTTCACATAGTCGATATCAAATTTTCTCGAAAGTCCGCATATCTTGACCCGTGTCATATCAATACCCCCTATGCAAGACGATTCAAATACGAACACGCCTCGCGCCGATTAATTTGCCGCTTTTCTTTGTTATCGTCCTTGCCTAAGCGCCTTTAAAGCCTCTCCGATGTTTTGACTTTTCATCAGTGCTTCCCCGATCAGTACGGCGTCCACGCCATTTTCCCTCAAATGCGCAACGTCTTGCGGCGTACGGATACCGCTTTCCGCGACATAAGTGATGCCTGGCGGGACGCGCTTGCGCAGTTTGACGCAGTTCTCTAAGTCCACCGCAAAGGTATTCAGGTTACGGTTGTTCACGCCGACGACCCTTGCTCCCGCCCTCACTGCCGAAGAGATTTCCGCCTCAGTGTGCGCCTCGACCAGGCACGAAAGACCTAAGCTGTCGGCGATCCTGATATATTCTGCAACAGTGGCTGTGTCCAAAAGCGCACAAATCAGCAGCACGGCGTCCGCGCCGATGAGCGCCGCCTCGTAAATCTGATAGGCGTCCACGGTAAAGTCCTTTCGCAAAACGGGGATGCCGGTGATGTCCTTGACCCTTGACAGCGTGCTGTCGCTGCCCAAAAAATAGTGCGGCTCGGTCAGCACCGAGATGGCGCTTGCGCCGTGCTTGGCATAATCCGCGGCAATCGTTTCAAAGGGGAAGCCCTCCGAGATAATGCCCTTTGAGGGCGACGCCTTCTTAACCTCGCAGATAAAGGAGATATCCTTGTGTTTCAGCGCTTTTTCAAAAGCGAACGGCGCGGGGTTTTGGAGGCTCTGCGCCGCTGTCTTGACCTCCTCAAAGGACCGATTGCTTTTGATAACGGCATACCGCTCTATGGTTTTATTGGCAATCTTCTTTAATATCATTGCGCCACCTCGTTGGACAGCCTGACCAGTGCGTCAAGCTGTGCCTTTGCCTTTCCGCTGTCGATAAGCTCCTCCGCCCTTGCCACGCAATCGGCAAGATCGCCTGCGTCTGCCAGATACAGGCACACGGCGCTGTTGAGCACCACGACGTCACGCTTTGCCCCCTTTTCACCGTTTAATACGGCAAGCGCAATGGCGGCGTTTTCCTGAGGATTTCCGCCGAGAAGCGCGTCGGGTGCACACTTGGTAAAGCCGAGGGATTCGGGGTTCAGTGTAAAGGTATTTACCTTGCCATCGTTGACTTCGCAGATAGTGGTGTCGGCACACAGCGAGATTTCGTCGATCCCGTCCATGCCGTGGACGACCATCGCGCGACGTACGCCGAGGTTATTCAGCACGTTGGCAAGCGGCAGCGCAAGACGCCCGTCATACACGCCGAGCAGTTGAAGGTCTGCACATGCGGGGTTGGCAAGCGGTCCTAAGATGTTGAACACTGTCCGCACGCCAAGCTCCCTGCGCACGGGTGCGGCATACCTCATCGAGGTGTGGTAGGTCGGGGCAAACATAAAGCAAAGGTTGATTTCGCTGAGAATTTTTTCGCTCTGCTCGGGTGTGATATCAATCTTTACGCCGAGGCTCTCTAACAGGTCTGCGCTGCCACACTTGCTGGATACCGAACGGTTGCCGTGCTTGGCGACGGGCACCCCTGCGGCGGATACGACAAATGCGCTGACGGTCGAGATGTTAAAGGTAAACGCCCTGTCGCCGCCCGTGCCGACGATGTCGAGCACGGCGTTTTTGTGGCGCAGCCTTTGCGCCTTTTCACGCATGGTCGTGGCAAACGCCGTGATTTCTTCGACCGTCTCGCCCTTCATGCGCATAGCGGTGAGGAAGGCGGCGATCTGTGCGTCCGATGCGCCGCCGCTCATGATTTGGTCCATCACGCCCTTTGCTTCGTCGTGATTCAAATCCTGTTTGTCTATGATTTTATTGATCGCTTCTTTAATCATTGCGGATAACCTCCGATACTCAAAAAATTTCTGATAATGGCTTTGCCGTCGGGCGTCAGTATCGACTCGGGGTGGAACTGGACACCGTAGATATCGTGATTCCTGTGGCGCACACCCATGATTTCGCCGTTTTTGTCCTGCGCCGTCACGACGATTTCGTCCGGTAGCGTGTCCGGGTCGGCGACCAGCGAGTGGTATCTTGCCGCCTCAATGACCTCGGACAGACCCGAGAAGATGATGTTGCTTTTCTCGATTCGGATGCTGTCTTGCTTGCCGTGCATCAGCTTTTTGGCGTGTACGATCGTCATGCCGAATGCCTCGCAGATCGCCTGATGCCCGAGGCAAACGCCCAATACGGGGATGTGCCTGCCGAGGGCTTTGATTGCCTCCTCGCAGACGCCGGCTTCCTTTGGGAAGCCCGGTCCAGGTGAAACGATGATGTGCGAGGGGCTAAGCTGTGCGATTTCCGAAACCGTCAGCTCGTCGTTTCGGACGACCCTGATGTCGGGATTGATTTCGCCGACGTATTGCACAAGGTTGTAGGAAAAGCTGTCATAATTATCAATCAACAGTACCATTATTCGATCTCCTTTCCGGACAGCTCGACCGCCCGAAGCATTGCCGCCGTCTTGTTGGCGCATTCGCCGTATTCGCTTTCGGGGTCGCTGTCCGCCACGATGCCTGCGCCCGCCTGGATGTAGAGCGTATCGCCTTTTTTGACGGCGATCCTGATGCCGATGCACATATCCATGTTCCCTGAAAAGTCGATGTAGCCGATCGCTCCGCCGTAGATGCCTCTGCGGCAGCCCTCTAACCGGTCGATGATCTCGCACGCTTTGATTTTTGGCGCCCCCGACAGCGTACCGGCGGGGAGGAGGGAGAAGACGGCGTCGATGCTGTCCTTGCCCGATTTCAAATCCCCCGTGACGGTGGAGGCGATATGCATCACGTGCGAGAAACGCAGGATGCTGGCATATTCCTCGACCTTCACGCTGCCGAACTCGCTGATCCTGCCGATATCGTTTCTGCCGAGGTCAACGAGCATGTTGTGCTCAGCCAGCTCTTTTTCGTCCCGCAAAAGCTCGGTTTCAAATTCGTCGTCCTCCGATACCGTCTCGCCCCGCTTCCTCGTGCCGGCGATGGGGAAGGTGAACAGCCTGCCGTTTGCAAGCTTGATCAGCGTTTCGGGCGATGCGCCCGCAATCTCGACGTCGTCGGCTTTCATAAAAATCATATACGGCGAGGGGTTGACCGTGCGCAAAACTCTGTATGTGTTAAACAGGCTGCCCGTCGCCCTGGCGGTGAACCTGCGGGACAGCACCGCCTGGAAAATATCGCCGTCAAAGATGTGCTGTTTGGCGGCGGCGACCATCCCGATGAACGCTTCCTTGGTGTCGTTTGGTCGGATTTGCGTTTCCAGCTTCAAAGGGGGCGTCACCGCCGTGATGTGTTTTTTAACGATGACAGCCGTTTTCTCGATGCTCACCTGAGCCTTTTGGTAGCTGTTTTCGACGTCGTTAGTCCGGACGTTTGTGATGATGAATATTTTTTGCTTTAGGTTGTCAAAGGCGATAACCTTGTCGAACAGCATTAAGTCAAAGTCCTTAAAGCCTGCTTCGTCCGCCGAGGTGAATTTCAGCGACGGCTCGGCATATTTGATGCAGTCGTAGGCGAAGTAGCCGACAAATCCGCCTGTAAAGGGCGGGAGCGCCGCATCACGGTATGAGCGGTACTGCGCCAGCAGCTTACGCACCTCTTCATATGGGGCATCAGAATCATAGTGCTTTTCACATTCCCCCGTGACAGTGATATGGTTATCCTTGCAGGAAATCTGCAAGATGGGGTCATAGCCCAAAAAGGAGTAGCGGCTCCACGCTTCGCCCCCCGGGGCGCTTTCCAAAAGGTAATACCGGTCGCTGTGCTCCTTGATGGCGCGTAGTACCTCAATCGGCGTCTTGATGTCCGAGAAGATTTCCTTATACACCGGCACGATGTCAAAACCCTCGCCGTTTTTTCTGACGTCCTCAATGGTTGGTTTAATCATGATTCTTATCTCCTTTGTTTCCGGCAGTGCTTGCGTACCGGCGTGAATAGGCGCATTGCCGTGACTCTTTGCTAAGGAATGGGGTTGGTTTGTTTCCGGCAGTGCTTGCATCTTGGAAGTAATAAGCGCCTCGCCGTATCCCTTTGCCAAGGAATGAATTAATGGTGCTTTTTTGCATGTAACGCAAAAAAGCACACGTCCACGACAATACAATTGTCAAGGACGAGTGCTTAAAATACACCCGTGGTGCCACCTTGTTTTGCGAAAGGGAAAACCCCTCGCACGCTCAGCAGGATACAAACATATCCCTCACAAATTACGCATGTGCTGCGTCACAGAATACTCTGAAACGGTCCGTTTCATTTGACTGCGCCCTCAATGGTCCATTTGCTGTACTGCGTTCTGCGCGGCTCTCAGCTATCCGCACTCTCTGTAAGTGCACGTTACAACGTTATCTCCATCTCAACGGTTTGACGATATTCAGTTACTATTATTATAGACGCATATTGTATTTTTGTCAACACTTTTTTAACTTATTAGGAAATTACGCAAAATCGGCGTAATTTCTACACTCCGGCGAAGTGAGTCCGCCTGTGCTCTTGAACGCTTTGTTCTATGGCGTGGATTTTTAATGGTTCAAGCGTTAGTCATCATTGACATTTGGACATCAATGTGCTGCCGTCTCATCCGAAATTTCTTTACATCCATCCGAAAATGTGATAAAATATTTCCATGTATCATATGCAATGGGGGATGATTGGCATGAAGATCAACGGCTCTGAAATATTGGTGGAATGTTTGGTGGAACAGGGCGTGGACACGGTGTTCGGCTACCCGGGCGGCGCTGTTCTTAACATATACGATGCGCTGTACAACAACAGCGACAGGATCAGACACATCCTGACGGCGCACGAGCAGGGAGCGGCGCACGCCGCAGACGGCTATGCGAGGGCGACGGGCAGGGTCGGCGTTTGTATTGCGACGTCGGGTCCCGGTGCGACCAATCTGGTGACGGGGATTGCGACGGCATATATGGATTCTGTGCCGGTCGTTGCCATTACAGGCAATGTCGGCACGTCGCTTTTGGGCAAGGACAGCTTTCAGGAGGCGGATATCACGGGTATCACCGCCCCAATCACAAAGCATAATTATATCGTCAAAAGTGTTTCCGAGTTGGCCGCGACGGTGAGAAAGGCATTTGAAATCGCGCAAAGCGGCAGACCGGGACCTGTTCTGGTCGATATTCCGAAGGACGTCACCGCAGCGCTTTTCGACTATACGCCAAAAAAGGTGAAGACGCCTAAGCGTTTCAAGCCGAGGATCGCCGAGGTGGAGGAAGCATGTGCGCTGATTAATGCCAGCGCCAAGCCTTTCATCTTTGCCGGCGGCGGCGTTATCAGCTCCGGCGCAGGCGGCGAGCTTGCCGAGCTGGCAAGGAAAATCGGCGCACCTGTCAGCTGTTCGCTGATGGGATTGGGCAGCTTTCCCGCTGATGACGAGCTGTTCACGGGTATGCTCGGTATGCACGGCACAAAGGCGTCCAACATGGCGGCGTCGCATTGCGACTTGTTTATCGCTGTCGGCGCACGCTTTTCGGACAGGGTCATCAGCGACCCGAACAAGTTTGCAAGCAACGCAAAGATTTTACATATTGACATCGACCCGGCGGAGATCGACAAAAACATCAAGGCGTATCATTCGGTGCTGGGGGACGTCAGGGAGGTCCTGACTCCGCTCATTAAGGGCGCCCGGGGCGGTAAAAACGACGAATGGCTGGACTATATCCTTGGGCTCAAACGCAAATTCCCCATCGGGCATACGCATATCGGCGAACTGACGCCTTTCGGTATGATGGGGATTGTTGACCGCCTGACGCAGGGTGAGGCGATCATCGCCACCGAGGTCGGGCAGCACCAGATGTGGGCGGCGCAGTATTTTCCCTACACCCGACCGAGGACATTCATCTCGTCTGGCGGTTTCGGGACGATGGGCTATGGTACGGGCGCAAGCATGGGCGCCGCACTGGGCGCACCCGGTAAGCGTGTCATCCATATTGCGGGCGACGGCAGCTTCCGTATGAACTTCAACGAGCTTGCCACCATGCGGCATTACAATATCCCTGTTATTATCGTGCTGATGAACAACGGCACTTTGGGCATGGTTCGCCAGTGGCAGACCTTTTTCTACGGCGGACGCTATTCTCAGACGACCCTTGACCGGGGACCCGACTTTAATGTGCTTGCGGACGCTTTTGGCGTACGCAGCTACAAGGTCACGACGGAGGCGGACTTTGAAAGGGCGTTGGGAGAGGCGCTTTCGCTCAGCGAGCCTGTACTGATCAACGCGCTTATCGACATTGACGAGCGGGTGCTGCCGATGGTTCCCGCCGGCAGACCGATCGATGAACTCATATTAGAATAGTGGTGTATCGTGTGAAAAAATCTTTCACACGACCGTCTCCGACGGATGCACACGAAACGCGATAGGAAGGCGGCATACGCCACCCGCGTTTCGGCGCGGCAACCTCCTTTGTTCCTCTGCTCCGCGGATAAAGGAAAGCGTTAATATCTTATTTGTGCCGGCGCGGAGCGGCGGAACGGAGGTTGAGATGGACGCAATGTCCCTGCCTATAAAATTTATAGACGAATATCTGCCAAAGGCGGACCCGGTGTATGTGGTGGTCTACCTGTATGCGTACCGTTTCCTGTCGCAGGGGATGGGCGTACCCGAGGTGGTCGAGGTGGCACAGTCGCTCGGTATCAAGGTGCGTGACGTTGAGGATGCCGTAAGCTATTGGGCAAGGCTGGGCTTTAATCTCGGCAGCAAAAACGCCGTAAAAACCCTGCACAAAAGCATCTACACACCCACCGAGATTTCCAGGACAACGGAAAACGACAAGAAGCTCAAATGGCTGTTCGACGAGGTGCAGACGGTGCTTGGCAAGTTTTTGTCCAGCAGCGATATGCAGACGATTTTTTGGATTTACGACTATTTGGGACTGGGTCCCCAGGTCATTATGATGATCATCAGCTACGCCAAAAAGCATGATAAGACCAATATGCGCTACATAGAAAAGATGGCGTTTGACTGGGCGGAGCACGGGGTCGATACCGTCAGAAAAGCGGAGAGGCACCTTGCTAAGCTCGACGAATCCCAGTCCTATGAGTATCATATCAAAAAGCTGTTCGGTGTAAAGGATAGGGACTTTACACCAAGCGAGAAAGCTGCAATAGAGGCGTGGCGGACAACGCTCAGTCCGTCGGACGAGCTGCTGCTTGCCGCCTTTGACATCAACATCAGCCGAAACGGTAAGCTGAGCGTCAAATACATCTACGGGATTTTGAAAAGCTGGGCGGAGAAAGGTATCAACACCGCCGACCAAATCGCCATGGACACCAAGCCGGCGGGCAGGACCGTTAAGCGCAGCAACTTTGAACAGCGTGAGGACATTGACTTTGAGGCAAGGGAGCTCGAAATTTTAAAAAAACGCTTGAAACAGTCATAAACCTGCAAGGGAGGGGATTTTGTGGACAATTACAGAGACAATATATATGAAGAATTGAGCAGCGAATATGTCCGAATCCGTGAGGCGAACAAACTGGACAGGGAACGGACAGCCGCCGAGGTTTATGCACATATTCCGAGGGTAAAGGAGATTGACGACCAAATCGGTGAAATCGGTCTGGGCGTGGCGTCTGCGATATTAGGCGGCGAAGCGTCGCCGGCAGTGGCGGTCGAACAGATGCAGGAGACGATGAACGCCTTGGTGAGCGAAAAAAGCAGCCTTTTAAAAGCCCACGGCTATTCGGCGGATGCGCTCAAAGAGCGATACAGCTGCGATATGTGCCGTGACAAAGGTTATGTCGGAGGCAAGCGTTGCGCCTGCTACAACCGGATGATGAGCGGTCTGCTGCAAAAATATTCAAACATTTGTATGAGCGGCAAAAATTCCTTTGATACGTTCAACGCCGACCTGTTTTCTGAACGTGCGGATGCCAAGTACGGGAGTTCGCCGAGGGATAACATCCGCAGCGTGCTGGATATTGCCCGTGCCTTTGCCGAGGGGGAAGCGGGAGCGCCCGCCAACCTGCTTTTTTACGGGGCGACGGGGCTTGGCAAAACATTCACGTCGGATTGTATCGCCAAGCGCTATATCGCGCGCGGCAAGACGGTGTTTTATATGTCTGCGCCGAGGATGTTTTCGGCGTTTGAAGACTATAAATTCGGCAGGGATCAATCCGCCCGGACACGCAGGGTGATCGATTCCGTTAATACCGCCGAGCTGCTGATTATCGACGATTTGGGCACCGAGTTTAAAACGGCGTATTCGGACAGTATCCTGTTTGACGTCGTCAACACACGCATCATCGAAGAAAAGCCGATGATCATCAGCACGAACCTTTCGGCGCGGGACTTAAAGCATGTCTATTCCGAAAGGATATGCTCGCGTATTCTCGGCAAATTTACCGAAGTGCTGTTTTTTGGCGAAGATCTAAGGCTCAAAGACTGTTAAAGCGGCGCGAAAAAATTTTTAATAAGCGCTAATTTTTAATTGACACAGTGGGCAAAATAGAGTATAATAACCTTTGTGAAATTACACAGCACCTATATTGCCGGATTGTGTAAAGGTAGCACGACAGACTCTGACTCTGTTTGTCTGGGTTCGAATCCTAGTCCGGCAACCAGTCGTAGTGATAACCGGCGGGGAATATTTTATTCCCTCGTCGGTTATTTCTATTTTACCGATGTATTTTTGCACAAGTTCCTTGGTTCTTGAAACGTCAGAAATCAGAGATGCGGCGTTCGCTTTCATTTTTGAAATCAAACCAGCTCTATCTATTCCTGCTTGCTTGTGCGCCTTTACTTTTAGGTTAAGAGCGGTCTTTTTGTTTTCCTCATTTTTCAATACCTCTTTCAAAGCGGGGCTGTCTACGCCGTTCAAAATTGCGGCAGTTGCATTGCTGATTTTTCGTTCGCACTCAGCAATGTCTTTTTTGAGTTTTCCAATATCTATGTCTGGCATTTCATTTGCATCCGCAATGATTTTATCTGCCGTTGCTTCAATCAAATCGCTGTTTTGATGTTCCACGCGTCTCGTCAACTCTCGCACCCTCGTCCCTGTCCACGCTGTCAGCGAAGGGCTTGGTGCTACGGTCGATTGGAACGACGAAAAACAGCAGGTAATCATTACGACAGAATAAATAATTGAATTCCCGTCCTGATAGTGATATAATCATCGGGACGGGATTTTTACGATATGAGATATAGGGACAGCGCGGTTTTGCGGGAGTGCCATGCGTTATTTATATTTGTGAAGGGTGATATGTTAAAATGGGTGAATACTATTTGGGCTTGTATGAAAAGTCTATGCCTAACACGCTTACATTTGAAGAAAAGCTTATCAATGCCCAAGAAGCCGGTTTTGACTTTATGGAGATAAGTATTGATGAGACTGATGAGAAGTTATCAAGGTTAAAGTGGGGGAGCAAGCAAAAGAATGCGCTTGTAAACATTATCCGTCAGACAAAAACGCCTATTATGACGATGTGTCTCAGCGGACACAGAAAGTATCCTATCGGCAGTGAGGACAACGCGGTAAGGGATAGAGGGATGGAAATTATGTCAGATGCCATTGATTTTGCAGCTGATATTGGAATACGTATCATACAGATTGCAGGGTATGACGAGTACTACAAGCCATCAAATACAAACACACAACGTTTGTTTTTGGAAAACTTAGTAAAAAGTGCGTCTATGGCGGCCAAAAAAGGTGTTATTTTAGCGTTTGAAACAATGGAAACGGAGTTTATGAACACTGTCGAAAAGGCTATGTATTATGTAAACAAAGTAAATTCTCCTTATCTTCAAGTCTATCCGGATATAGGCAATGTTACGAATGCGATGCTTACATACGGAGGCAGGGTTGAGGACGATTTAAGAACAGGCGTCGGACATATTGTTGCCATGCATTTAAAGGAAACGGTCCCGGGTAAGTTCAGAGAGATACCATTCGGAACGGGTCATGTGGATTTTGAGCACAGTGTTAAGGTTGCGGCTTCCATAGGGGTGCGCCTGTTTGTAGGAGAATTCTGGTACACGGGTAATGAGGATTGGAAATCCGTTTTAAAGTCATCAGCCGGTTTTTTAAGAGAAAGACTTGATAAAAGCGGCATGTAGTATTGTCATATTGAAAGGGTTGGTAAGTTTATGGTAAATTATTATTTAGGCATTGACAACGGAGGAACGTTGTGCAAGGCGGTTGTTTTTGATGCAGCGGGAGCTGAGGTAGCAAGCGCTTCCTGTGAGCTGAAAATGCTCACGCCTGAGCCGGGTCATACGGAAAGGGATATGGATGATTTATGGGAAAAGAACCTTTTTGTTATCAAGGAGGCGATTAAAAAGGCGGGAATTGACGGTGCCGATATTAAGGGAGTGGCATGCAGCGGTCATGGCAAAGGGCTTTACTTATGGGGTAAGGATGGCAAGCCTTGCCGCAATGGCATTGTATCTACCGACTCGCGGGCATGGATATATCCGGAAAAATGGAATGCGGACGGCACGGCGGAGCGTGTGTTTAAAAAAACCTTCCAGAAGATACTGGCATGCCAGCCGGTTTCACTTTTAAACTGGCTGAAAGACAACGAACCTGAGGTTATTCATCATATTAAATGGATATTTGCAGTAAAGGACTATATACGCTTTATGCTGACGGGTGAGGCTTTTGCTGAAATTACAGATTATTCGGGTTCTAATATGTTAAACCTTCAAGAAGTCCTGTTTGATAAAGACCTGCTTTGCGAATTCGGGCTTGAAGGGCTGTATGATGCACTTCCGCCTTTAAAATCATCCACCGATTTTTGCGGTGGTATCACCAAAAGCGTTAGCGAGCGTACAGGGCTTAAAGAGGGGACGCCTGTTGCAGGGGGCATGTTTGATATTGACGCCTGCGCTGTTGCGATGGACATGACAAATGAGGACAATATATGCGTAATAGCAGGAACATGGAGCATTAATGAGTATATATCAAAACAGCCGGTTTTAAATAAAACCGTTATGATGAATTCCGTATACTGCATTGACGGATATTATCTGATTGAGGAGTGCAGCCCCACATCCGCAGGCAATCACGCGTGGTTTACCGATATGTTTTTAGCCGAGGAAAAACACAGAGCCAAGGAACTTGGCGTAAATATGTATGCCTATTGTGACAGCTTGGCTGCAAAGGTCAAGCCGGATGAGCAGAATATTATCTTTTTGCCGTACCTGTTCGGGTCTAACTATGATCCGCAGGCAAAAGCGTGTATTATAGGGCTGGACAGTCACCACACACGCGCGCATATGATAAGGGCGGTACTTGAGGGAATAGCATTTTGTCACAAGGTTCACTTAGATAAGCTGCTTGCTAACCGTGAGGATACAAAAGCCGTGCGTCTTGCAGGCGGCGCTGCAAGCTCAATGCTTTGGGCGCAGATATTTGCGGACGTGTTCAATATGCCTGTGGAAATTATTGACACCAAAGAGCTGGGCGCTTTGGGTTGTGCAATGGCAGCTGCGGTTGCGGCAGGTGAATACAGCGATTTAAAGCATGCTGCGGAAACTATGGTTAAGGTAAAGTGCAGGCTTGAGCCCGATTATGAGCATACAAAGATATATGAAAATAAGTTTGCGCTATACAAAAGGGTATCCGATTCATTGGCGGATACATGGAAGCAGTTTTAAGCCAAGAATTTTAAAAAAGGATGGACATATTATGCTGGAAAAATTAAAGGAACAAGTATTACAGGCGAATTTGGAATTGCCCCAAAAGGGGCTTGTAACTTATACATGGGGAAATGTAAGCGGTATAGACAGGGAAAGCGGGTTGGTCGCCATTAAGCCAAGCGGCGTGGAGTATGATGTGATGACAGCCGGGGATATTGTCATTATTGATTTGGACGGTAATGTGGTTGAGGGAAAGTTCAAACCATCGTCCGATGCTCCGACGCATGTTGTTTTATACAAAGCTTTTCCTGATATAGGGGGCATCTGCCATACCCATTCCCGCTGGGCAACCTCATGGGCACAGGCAGGTATTGGAATACCTGCCTACGGAACCACACATGCAGACTATTTTTACGGGCAAATCCCCTGCACAAGGGAAATGAGTAGGGAGGAAGTTGAATCAGAGTATGAAAAAAACACAGGGCATGTTATAACAGAAACCTTCTGCGAAATAAGCGCACCGCAAATTCCCGCTGTGCTTGTTAAAAATCATGCGCCGTTTACATGGGGAAAGGATGCTGTGGAAGCGGTTCATAATTCTGTTGTTTTGGAAGAAGTGGCTATGATGGCTATTTTTGCGCAAAGCTTAAATCCTCAGATTAAGCCCATGCCTCAGACGCTGCTCGACAAGCATTTTTTAAGAAAGCATGGCGCTAATGCTTATTACGGTCAAAAGTAAAAATTAAAGAATATTTCCTTTTGGATATAGAGACACTTGGGTACGTCCCCATGGGTAACCAATGATATTTTAATTATCACACCCTCATCGGTTGAAGCATAGCCCCATTTGTTATAAATTGCTTAATACCTAATGCATACAGGGAATATGTCATATGAATTGAGATGATATCATGGAGGGAAATTACGGAGTTCTGATATTGGTAAAAAAACGTTTGGATTTCATTCTTTCTGCAATTCTGCTGTTTATACTGCTTTCGCCGCAAGTGTTGTGGGACAAAAAAATCGGCAAATTCAGGTTTGATCATTTGTTTTTTGCCGTGATAGCGCTTTTGTTTGTTTTAATGTGCTTCATCAATTGGGCGGAAGGAAAAAGAAACTTACCCAAATGGTTTCGTGAAAATATTTGGCTCACACTGTATGCTGTTGCGCTGTTTTTTTCGGTTGCGGTCTCAACAAATCCGAAGCTGAGCTTGATCCTTCTGCCACGCTGTTTAAGCGGACTTTTTATCGTTGGCATCATAAGCATGAGTGCGTTTACATACGAAAAAATCAGGCGTATTTTCGGTTCCGCGGCGATTGGAATGATCATAACGGCAGCTTACGCAATCATTCAGTCTGTTCAAGGCATTGCACCGAACAAAAGCTTTACTAACCTGACAGTTAACCCGAACATGCCGGGGCGCGTTTATGCGTTTTTTGACAATCCAAATGTATATGGCTTCGCCCTGGTATCGCTTTTGCCTGTAACTGCCGCATATGCTCTTGGCAGCAAATCGCGTTGGCGTATAACTCTTGGCACGGTGGCTTTTATGCTTGGTTTTTTAGCACTTATAATGACATATTCCCGCGGACCATGGTTTGGATTTGCTGTCGGCATGTTCATTTTCACAGCGCTTTGGAAGCCTAAGCTAATTCCCTTTATATTAGTGCTTGGCGCAATTACGTTTCCGGTTATTCCCGTAAGCATAAAAGAACGTGTGCTGACTATTTTCAATCCAAACGATACCTCAATAAGTTACAGGGGCTTGCTGACCGGCGCAGCGCTGAAACTCATCGCAGACCGCCCTATATTAGGCGCGGGACTGGGATTAGACACGGTGAAAGCCTTTGTTCTCGAAAATTATTGGCCGCCGGAGCTTGCCTACCGTTTTCCTCATGCACACAATTTGCCTGTCCAGATTTGGTGTGAAATGGGTGTATTTGGAGTTGTCACTTTTTTCGGTGCAGTTATTCACAACGCAATATGTGCAGTACGAAGTATTCGCAAAAAAAGCAAATTTATCCGAATATTCATCTCATCACTCATTTCGGGAATTACGGGAGAGCTTTTTTGTGGCGTCGCAGACTACCCACTCAGCTTTTCGCGTATTATGATGCTGTTTTGGATATTGTTCGGGCTTCTTAATTATGCGAGAACAATAGATAAAGATATATTGTGCAATGGTACGGAGGATCTGGAACAATCGCGCGGCTCATTGGGGACGTGACACTTGGGGATGTGCCTTGTCAAGGGGACAGTTCTGTTGACAACGCTGTTGCGATGGGAAGCTGACTGTAACACGGTCAGCTTTTCCCTTGTTTGCAGACTACCGACTATTTCGGCAACGTCACCACCTATCGTTATGACCTGAACAACAGGATGCGGGAAAGCAAGATGAGCAAAAACGGGCTTGACGAAATCATGCAATTCACGTATGATAATAATGGTAATATGTATTCGTCCTCCAAAGGTATAGGGCATCCCGAAGGCGGCGGCGCAAGGCTGGGCATAGTGGATGAGAACGCTGGCAGCACACTCGGCGATATGACCTTCTGCACCTTCAACGAGCTGAATCAGCTTATAGGTTACAAGCGTTTGTAAGACAGCGTACCAATAACATTTAGAGACAGCACGATTTTATTAACTGATTACAGAGGAATTATTGTGAGATATTTACAGAATTATACTGTTCGCAAGTGTCAGTCCAACACAGCCGATTGGACGATATGATGAGAGATAAGGGTGATGAACATGTTTGAAGGATTTTCCCCCCGCACTATTGATTTTATGTGGAATCTCCGTTTCAATAACCGAAAACCTTGGTTTGAAGCGCACAAGGATGAATATCGGCACGATTTTCTCTATCCTATGAAAGCGTTAGGGCTTGAAGTGTTTGAACGGCTTACCGGTCAATACGGTGACCGCGGTTTTATCCATAAGACTGCACGCATTTACAAGGATGCCAGACGTCTGTACGGCGCTGACCCGTACAGGGATCATCTGTGGTTTTCCATTGAACGACCCAGCGAGGAGTGGACATCCACCCCCGTATTTTGGTTTGAGCTGACGCCTGAAAGCTGGAGCTACGGACTGGGTTATTACCAGGCAAAGCCTGCCACTATGGCAAAGCTCCGGGCACGCATTGACAAAGCTCCCCGGCAATTTGAAAGACGCGTTGCGCCTCTTGAAACGCAGGAAGAATTTGTTTTGGACGGTCCTGAGTATGTCAGGAAAAAGGTGGCGCCTACCCCTAAAACAGCCGTATGGTACAATAAAAAATCCTTTTCATTAATCCATCATCAACGCAATGGCATGGAGCTTTTTTCACCGGAATTAGCTGACCGCCTTGTGGGGGGCTTTGAATTCCTGATGCCATTATACGACTATTTTGTTACGTTGGATGCCGACCCCGATCCTCAGGTCGGATAGGCGTATCGGCGTCATGGACCAAAAATACGTTGTAAGGAGCATAAGAGATGTATTATTCGACACACTATTCCTCGCCCGTCGGACCGATTACGCTCGGCAGCGATGGTGAAAACCTTGTCGGTCTGTGGCTGGAGGGGCAAAAATATTTCGGCGGCACTGTAGCGGAGGCTATGGCACAAAGCGATGCCCTGCCTGTGTTTGCCGCCGCAAAGGAATGGTTGGATAAGTATTTTGCGGGCAAAAAGCCTGCGATCTCCGACCTGCCCTTAGCGCCTGCCGGCTGGACATTTCGGCAGATTGTATGGGATATTTTATGCCGGATTCCCTACGGCAAGGTCACAACCTACGGAGAGATTGCAAGGAAGGCAGCGGTCGCGATGAACAGACCAAGCATGTCGGGTCAGGCGGTCGGCGGGGCTGTGGGGCATAACCCTATCTCCATTATTATTCCCTGTCATCGGGTAGTCGGCGCAAACGGAAGTCTGACGGGCTATGCCGGAGGCATCGACAAAAAAATTCAGTTGCTTGAATTGGAAGGCGTGGATATTTCCGGGTTATTCATACCGGCGAAAGGCACGGCGCTCTGACCGACCCTCAAACGACTGATAAAAGACAGGCAAAAGGCGTTGTTTTTGTGCAAAATAATTCATCCATTCCTTGGCAAAGGGGTTCGATTTCGCACCTAAAAAGTGCCGCAAGGCGCTTTTTTACTGTTTAAAAGTTGTTTGCGGCAGGGACACGGTATACGGCGTTCATCGCATTTTGAAGGACAAGGCCACACGTTGAAAATTCAGATAAATTCCTTGACATTATCATAGAAAAAATATACAATATTTTAAGTGAAAACAATAATAATTGGGATGTGAACATGCAATGGAGAAAATGGGGCTGAACGAGATAAGGGAGAGATACCTTTCGTTTTTTGAAAGCAAGGGTCATTTGCGGTTGCCGAGCTTTCCGCTGGTTCCGCAAAATGACAATTCGCTTTTGTTGATAAATGCCGGTATGGCGCCGTTAAAGCCGTATTTCACGGGCAAGGAGGTTCCGCCCTCAAAGCGGGTGACCACCTGCCAAAAATGCATTCGGACGCCTGACATCGAGCGTGTGGGCAAGACCGCAAGGCACGGGACTTACTTTGAAATGCTGGGCAATTTCAGCTTTGGCGACTATTTCAAGCATGAGGCGACGGCGTGGGCGTGGGAGTTCATCACAAAGGAAATGAAGATACCCGTGGACAGGCTATGGGTCAGCATATATGAGGAAGACGACGAGGCGGGAGAGATTTGGACGAAGGAGGTCGGCGTCGCGCCCGACCGCATCGTGAAGCTGGGCAAGGCGGATAACTTTTGGGAAATCGGTACGGGTCCCTGCGGTCCTTGCTCCGAGATCTATTTTGACCGTGGCGCCGAGAACGGCTGCGGCAGCCCGGACTGTGCCGTCGGCTGCGACTGCGACCGCTTTGTGGAGTTTTGGAATTTGGTCTTTACACAGTTTGACAAGGACGAGCAGGGCAATTATAACCGCCTTGCCAACCCGAACATCGACACGGGTATGGGGATGGAGCGTCTTGCGGCGATCATGCAGGGTGTGAACAGCCTGTTTGAGGTGGACACCGTCCGCAACATCATGGCGCACATCAGCCGTATTTCAGGCGTTAAATACGGCGAAGGCGCCGAGAGCGACGTTTCACTGCGTGTCATCACCGACCACATCCGGGGGACGACCTTTATGATCAGCGACGGCATTATCCCGTCAAACGAGGGACGGGGCTATGTCCTGCGCAGGCTGCTCAGGCGTGCGGCACGCCACGGAAAGCTGCTGGGCGTCAAACATACTTTCCTGTATGAGGTGGTCGACACCGTCATCGCTGAAAACAAACAGGCATATCCCGAGCTTGCCGAGCGTGCGGACTATATCAAAAAAGTTGTGCTGACGGAGGAAGAGAGCTTTGACAAGACCATCGACCAGGGTCTTGCGATACTTGGCGACTACATTGCCGACATCAAAAAACAGGGCAAAACCACCCTTTCGGGTGACAATGCCTTTAAGCTGTACGACACCTTTGGCTTCCCGATAGACCTGACGCTCGAAATTGTGCAGGAGAGCCAAATGGACGTTGATATGGCGGGCTTTGAGGCGAGAATGCAGCAGCAGCGTGAGCGTGCGAGGGCGGCAAGGAGCGAGGCTGAGGGCGCAGGCTGGGACGACGGCGTGTTCGGACAGCTTGGCAACGAGCCGACCGAATTTACCGGTTATGACAATTTTGTTTGTGACGCTAAAGTTTTGGCTATTGTAAAGGATAATGCCTTTACAGATGGCATAACATCGGGCGAGCAGGCGGCGGTTGTCCTTGACAAGACTGTGTTTTACGGCGAAAGCGGCGGTCAGGCGGGTGACACGGGTGTTTTGGAGGGCAGCGCAAATGCTGCCGTGACGGATACCAAAAAGCTGCCGGGCGGCAAAATCCTGCATATGGTTACGGTAAAGGACGGAAAGCTTGCCGTCGGCGATACGGTCACAGCAAGGATAGACGAAGCCAAGCGGCTTGCCACCTCACGCAACCACAGCGCCACCCACCTTTTACAGCGTGCGCTGCGTGACGTGCTTGGCAGCCATGTTACACAAAGCGGCTCGTTTGTGGACAGCGACTATCTGCGTTTTGACTTCACACATTTTTCGCCCGTAACAGAGGAGGAGCTGTTAAAGGTCGAGGATGCGGTTAATACGGCAATCCTGCGTGCGATGCAGGTTGACATATCATATCAATCCATTGACGAAGCGAGAAACGAGGGCGTGACCGCACTGTTCGGCGAAAAGTACGGCAGTATTGTACGTGTTGTTAAGATGGGCGGCTATTCCGCGGAGCTTTGCGGCGGCTGTCATATCGGCAACACGGCGCAAATCGGGCTTTTCAAAATCGTGCGTGAGGGCGGCGTTGCGGCGGGCATCCGCAGGATCGAAGCGGTGACCGGCGCAAATGTGTTAAAGCTTCTGCGCGAGGAAGAGGAGCGGCTCAAAACGCTGTCGGCAGTCTTAAAGACAAACCCGGTTGATGTGGTGAGCCGTGCGGAGGGCGTGTTAGCGGAGCTCAAAGCGGCGGGACGTGAGATAGAAATGCTCAAAAGTAAGCTGGCAGGCGGCTCGATCGATGAGTTGATCGGCGTCGCAAGGTCTGTCGGGGATGTCAAGGTCATCACCGGCAGGATGGATGATTTGGATACGGAGGGACTTAGAACACTCGGAGACAAGCTGCGTGACAAGGTGCCCGGCGCCGTCATTGTTTTGGCGACGGCAAACGGCGGCAAGGTGAATTTTGTGGCGATGGCGGCGAAGTCCGCCGTTGCGGCGGGTGTAAACGCCGGCGGTATTGTCCGTGAGGTCGCTAAAATCGCCGGCGGCGGAGGCGGCGGTAAGCCGGACAACGCCATGGCGGGCGGCAAGGATGCGTCAAAAATCAACGAGGCTTTGCAGGCGGCATACGCCGTGGTCGAAGGTCAGCTAAAATGAGGTGTTAAAATGGATTGTATTTTCTGCAAAATCGCGTCAAAGGAGATTCCGAGCAAAGTTGTTTTTGAGGACGAGCAGGTGATCGCCTTTCACGACATTTCGCCCGAGGCGCCCGTTCACGTGCTGATCGTGCCGAAGGCGCATATCGCATCGGCAAACGACATTACAGGTGATAATTCGCACATCGTCGCACATATATTTGAAGTGGCGGCGTCGCTTGCCGGGCGGCTCGGCGTTGCCGAAAGCGGCTTTCGCATCGTGAACAACTGCGGCAACGACGGCGGGCAGACGGTGGGGCACCTGCATTTTCATCTGCTGGGCGGACGCAGTCTGCAATGGCCGCCAGGTTAATAAGGCATAGGGGGAAAAGAACGTGACAAATATCAGTGCGGTAATTTTAGGGCTTGTGCAGGGTCTTGCAGAGTTTCTGCCGATTTCCAGCTCGGGTCATTTAGTGATTTTCCAGAGTCTGCTGGGGCTGCAAAACGGTGAGGAATATTTGGTTTTCGACATCCTTTTACATATGGGTACGCTGGTTTCGGTGTTCTTCTTTTACTGGAAGGACGTCGTCGGGCTGTTCAAGGCGTTTTTTGCCGTCCTCGGCGACCTTTTCAGGGGCAGGTTCGATTTTAAATCCGGCAGCCGCCGCCTTTTGGCGCTGCTGGTCGTGGCGACATTGCCGCTTTTTGTGGTTATTTTGTTTAAAAGCAAAATCGAGACGGTGTTTTCGTCGCCGCTTTGGGTGGGCTGTGCGCTGCTTGTCACGGGCGTGATTATGTTTTTAACCGATAAGGTCGTCAGCGGACAATATGATGAAAACAATACACCTTTTAAAAAGGCGTTGATTGTGGGAATATTTCAGCTTTTTGCCATTTTGCCGGGCATTTCGCGGAGCGGCTCAACGATTTTCGGCGGCGTGCTCTCGGGGCTCAAAAAGGAATTTGCCGTTAAGCTGTCGCTTTTGATGTCCATCGTTGCCGTATTGGGTGCGATGGTCACCTCCGTTCCCGATATGTTGTCGGGCGACGGACTTTCGGCAACGCCGCTCCAATACGTTTTGGGGATGGTTGTTGCGGCGGCGAGCGGCATCATCGCTATCAAATTTTTGGTGAAGATGCTCAGCCGGGGGAAGTTTAAGTATTTTGCATACTACTGCTGGGCGGCCGGCGTTATCACGATTATTATGTCAGTATTTTAGGAGATTGCTATGGCACGCAAGGTCACCAAACGCGCGGCGGCGCCCGCTGCGCCCAAAAGGAAATACCGCAAGCACCACAACGTGAACTATGAGATCATCAGCATAGCTTTGATCGCTTTTGGCATTTTTATCGCCATCAGCTTCTTTTCGGCTGCCGGCGGCAAGGTCGGACAAGCCGTCAAGGAAATTGCCATGGGTCTTTTTGGGCTGCCCGCCTATCTTTTGTGCTTTATCATTATCGCTTCGGCGGTGCATTTCATCGTCAAGCGGGATCTCCGTACATACCGTGCAAAATATTGGCTTTGCGGGCTTTTTGTGATCGTGATGAGCGTGATGTGGCACCTGATCGCACATCCCGAGGGCGCCGACTATTGGGAACTGGGCACGCTCGGCAAGGGCGGCGGCTTTGTCGGGGGGATACTGATGCAGCTGCTGGTCGGACCGCTCGGCTATGTCGGCAGCATCATTTTGGTGGCGGCGCTGTTTTTGGTGCTGCTCATTATCGTGTTCAACATTTCGTTGGTCAGGGTTTTCAACCTCCTGTGGAGCGGTATCAAGGACAAGTTTGACGAGGACGAAGAGGATGACGGTGCCGACTCCGAAGCCGAAACTCCTGCCAATATGCCTCCGCAGATGAAGCGCGAGCTCAAAAAGCTCAAAAAGCAGATCCTGGATTTTGAAAAGGACTTCTCGGATTTCCCCGGGGATGAAAAAGAAAAGACGAAGAAAAAGGGCGACAGCCCGATTGACTTGCAGTCGGAGGTGCAGTCCGAGGTGCAGGCGACGCAGGAACCCGATCAGGCGGCGATCAGCGAGGCGATCGACGTGGCGACCGAGGTGGCGCTCCTACCCAAAAGGAAGAAACGTGAGGAGCCTCAAATTGTTGAAATTGAGGTCGTCAACGACCGTGTCGACTATAAATTCCCGCCGCTCAGTCTTTTGCGTGAGCCGGAAAAGCCGTCCGCATTGGCGGAGGAGGCATTGGAGCGCACGGCGAAAAAGCTGATCGACACCTTAAAAAGCTTTGGCGTCGACGCAAGGATTGTGGATTACAGTAAAGGTCCCACCATCACACGCTATGAATTGCAGCCCAATGCGGGCGTTAAAATCAGTAAAATCACCAATCTGGCGGACGACATCGCCTTAAACCTCGCCGCAACGGGCATCCGCATCGAGCCTATTCCCGGCAAGACGGCAATCGGCATCGAGGTGCCGAACGAGTTTCAGAGCAACGTCAATGTGCGTGAGGTCGTCGGCTCGCCCGAGTTTTCACGCTTCCAAAGCCGCCTCGCTTTTGCCGTCGGCAAGGACATCGCCGGCAAGCCGATCGTGGCGGATATCGCCCGAATGCCGCATATGCTGATTGCCGGTTCGACGGGTTCGGGCAAGTCGGTCTGTATCAATACGCTGATCACCAGTATTCTCTATAAGGCGGCGCCGCATGAGGTCAAGCTTGTGATGGTCGATCCCAAGGTCGTCGAGCTTGGCATCTATAACGGCATTCCGCACCTTTTGATCCCCGTTGTCACAGACCCCCGCAAGGCGGCGGGCGCATTGCAGTGGGCGGTGCTGGAAATGACCAACCGCTATAAGCTGTTTGCCGACAACAATGTGCGTGACATCAAGGGTTATAACCTTTATGCACGGGAAAATGACATCGACGAGCTGCCGCAGATCGTCATCATCATCGACGAGCTTGCCGATTTGATGATGGTCGCCCCCAATGACGTTGAGGACAGCATCTGCCGTTTGGCGCAGATGGCGCGGGCGGCGGGCATGCATTTGGTGATTGCGACCCAAAGACCGTCTGTTGATGTTATTACAGGCATCATCAAGGCGAACATCCCGTCAAGGATCGCGTTTGCCGTGTCGTCGTACGTTGACAGCCGTACGATCCTCGACATGGGCGGCGCGGAAAAGCTGCTGGGCAGGGGCGATATGCTGTATTACCCCATGGGCGCGTCAAAGCCCGTGCGTGTGCAGGGCGCATTCGTGACGGACAAAGAGGTCGAGAACATCGTGTCGTTCGTGAAGGGTCAAAACGAAGCGGAATATAATCAGGATGTTTTGGAACAGATCGAGAGCGCGGGTGAACGCCAGATGGCGAATGAGGATAGAGGCGGCGAGGCGGATGAGCTGCTTCCGCAGGCGATCGACATGGCGATCGAGGCGGGACAGGCGAGCGTGGCGATGTATCAGCGGCGCTTAAAGGTGGGCTACCAGCGTGCCGCGCGCCTGATCGACCAGATGGAGGAGCGCAAAATCATCGGCAGGTTTGACGGCACAAAGCCCCGCGAGGTGCTGATCACCCGTGCCCAGTGGAACGAAATGCTGATGAACAACGACTTCCACCCGGCGCAGACGAGGATGGAAGAGGAATAATCATTTAGGAAAAAGGAGTGAGTGGCTGTGATTCAAAAGCGTTTTACGGTTATAAAAAAAGACTTGGTGCAATACGGTTACTTAGCGTTGCAGGCGAAGTATACATTGACACTATTGTTTGGCGTCTCAGTCTTTATGGTGGCTGTGCTTGTCGACAGTGTAGGGGAAAATAGTTTCGCGTCCTCTGACATTATATTCTTACTTCCGGTCGTTCTCTTTTTCGTGTTTTTATTTATGCCATACATATTAGCCAAAAAGACGATTACCCAAAATACTTTCTTTAAAGATGAATTTGAAATATCCGTCGACGAAGAAGAATTTCGCATATCGACCACAAAAACACATTCCGCCATGCCGTTAAAGGACGCGCACGGATACCGGGAAGATAAACGGGTGATTGCGCTGTATATCATGCAAAACCAGGCGTTTCTTATTCCGAAGCGGATTTTTACCAACGAGGAATTAAAAGAAATTTCTGAATTGTTGCGCAAAAACGTCAAGCGCAAGGGCAGCAAATTTTTTCAGGTGTTCACGATAGTATTTGCCGTTTTATTCGTTTGCGCTGCGATTGGTTTATATTTTTAAGGGATAGATAGTTACACAAAATCCGCGCTGTCCGACATAAACTCCCTGCCCGAAAGGTAGGCAAGGCAGGTGTCCTCAAAGCCGTCCGTGAATACCAGCTTATACGCATGCAGCGCCTGATACTTTCGGGCGCTTTTGCTGTTTTTGCCATACTTTCCGTCCCCGACCAGCGGATGCCCGATGGACGCAAGGTGCGCGCGGATTTGGTGCGTCCTGCCCGTCACCAGCTCGATTTCGAGCAAGGCGTTGTCGCTGTTTTGCCGAATGACGGTATAGGCAGTCACGATTTTTTGCGCCCCCTTTTGGGGCTTATCCGTCACATACACCCTGTTTTGCTTGCTGTCTTTGAAAAGATAGCCGGACAAAACAGCTTTTTTGTTTTTGATCATGCCTTCGCAAAGCGCAAGGTAGTATTTTTTCACCATGCGGCGGCGGATGATGTCGTTCATCACACGCAGAGCCTCGGCATTCTTTGCCGCGATCACGATGCCGCCGGTGTTGCGGTCGATGCGGTTGCAAAGCGACGGCGTAAAGCTCTGTTCATTGTCGGGGCTGTATTCGCCTTTGGCAATCAGGTGGGACAAAAGCTGTGCAATAAGCGTATTAACGCTGCCCGCATCGTCGTCGTGGACGACCACGCCCGCCTTTTTGTCCATTAAAATAATATTTTCGTCCTCATAGATTACTTTAAAATCGGGCTTGACAAAAGCCGCCGCTTTCTTTGCGTTCTGCTCAAAGAATTCGTCGTTGACGTAGAGCGCCAAAAGGTCACCGGTTTGCAGGAAATAGTCGATATCACAGCGTTTTCCGTTGACCTTGATGCGCTTTTTCCGGATGTACTTGTAAATCAGAGTGGTCGGCATGGCGGATTTGAAATACTTGTGCAGGAACTTGTCCAGCCGCTGCCCCGCATCGTTTTTGCCGATGGTTATGCTTTTCATGATAATCACCAAGGATATTATAACATAGATTTGTATATTTTCCAGTTATTTTATAAAAAATATAACGGGTGATGATTTTGGAAAGGGTATTGAAATTGCGTTTTGTGATGCTTGCGGCGCTTTCGCTGCTGGTCGTCAGGGTTGCGTATCTGTCCGTCTACCAAGGAGAGCGGCTTGCACGGCAGGCGGTGGTGCAGCGCACCGAAAGCATATCGGTCAAGGCGGCGCGGGGCGTCATCTATGACAGGAATATGCTGAAAATCACCGAGGGGCAAAGCAGGCTGTATGCCGCTGTTGTACCGTCGGAGTGTGAAGACATCACCGAAATCTCTCGTCTGACTGGGCAGACGTTTGACACGGACGAGGTCAAAATCTTCCCGCTCACGGCGGTGACGGAAAATCAGGCGAGCCTTGTCGGTATGCGTGGCGTGTCGCTGTTTAACGTGAGCGAGCGGTATAACGGCAGCGGCATTTTAAGCCACGTCATCGGCTATACCTCGGACAACGGGGGGTTCGGCATCGAACGGGTGTTTGACAGGGCATTGAAAAGCGGTCAGGACGACAGTATCTCGATGATCAAAAACGCCAATCAAACCATTATGAGCGGGTTGGGCTATGCCAAAACCGCCGAGCGTTCACGCAGGGGGGTCAAGCTGACGATAGACTATCACATTCAGGAGGTCGTCGAAAAGGCGATGGACGAGGGCGTAACGGACGGCGCGGCGGTGGTGGTGGAGGTCAAAAGCGGTGAGATCGTAGCGATGGCAAGCCGCCCGGGCTTTAAGCAGCCGGAGCTTGCCAAATACCTCGGCAGCGACAGGGGAGAGCTTATCAACCGTGCCATTTGTGCGTATGATGTTGGCTCGGTGTTCAAGCTGGTGCTGACGGTCAGCGCACTCGAAGAGGGCATCTTCCGCCCGCAGTCACAGTTTTTCTGCGGCGGCAAGCTGGATGTGTCCGGCAGGGAATTCGTGTGCAACGACCTCGACGGTCACGGGACGCTGACCCTGTCGCAGGGACTGGCGCAGTCGTGTAACGTGGTGTTTTACCGTGTCGGTCAGGCTGTCGGTATGGCAAGCATTGAAAAATACGCCAAGGCGCTTGGCTTCGGCAAGCAGGTGCTCAGTATTTTAGATTACGGCGAGGCGGACGGATTTATCCCGCCTGCAAAAGGGATGTCTCCGCAGGAGCTGGCGAATGTGTCGATTGGTCAGGGCAATATCAGCGTTACGCCCGTTCAGGTCGCCGATATGCTGTGCACGATCGCAAACGGCGGCGTGCGGAAGCAGCTTAGGCTGGTCAAGGGCATTGTGGATGACAACGGGCAATCACAGGATACCGAGCCTGTCATGCTGGGCAGAGTATTTTCGGAAAAAACGGCTTCGGAGGTGCAAAAAATGCTGTGTGAAGTGGTGGCGCACGGCACGGGCAGCCGCGCGAGGATAGAGGAATGGGGCAGCGCTGGCAAGACGGGCAGCGCCGAAACAGGGTGGGAGCGGGACGGAGAGCTGATGACGCACGGCTGGTTCGCCGGATATTTTCCCGCCGAAGCGCCGCAGTATGTGTGCGTTGTACTGGTCGAAAACGGCAAGTCCGGCGGCAGATCCGCCGCCCCGGTGTTCGCCGAAATCGGCGAGGGCATCAAGGCGTTAGGTCAATAAATCCGCTCCGTCAGTGCGATAAACTGTCCGACGCCTAGGACTTCGCCCCGTACGTTTGGGTTGCCGCAGACCTCGCTGACCAAGGCGGCAAGCTCAGTTTTCGGCATAGCAAAAGACGCCGATAGTGCATTGACGAGGGTTTTTCTGCGCTGACCGAACGCGGCTTTGACCACACGGAACAGCTTTTTCTCGTTGCTGACATACGGCTTTTGGTGGTTTGCGATGTCCAAACGAATGACCGCCGAAGTGACCTTAGGCGTGGGGATAAAGCTCTCCGGCGGCACAAGGGCGATCATCTCCGGCGTGCAGCGGTACTGGACCGCTACCGACAATGCGCCGTAGTCCTTGGTCCCCTCACGGGCGACCATGCGGTCGGCGACCTCTTTTTGCACCATCACGGTGACGGAGGTGATGTCAAGGTCTTCTTCTAAGAATTTCATAATGAGCGGCGTTGTGATGTAATAGGGCAGGTTGGCGACGATGCACGCACGAAGCCCGCCAAGCTGCGTTCTGATAATCTCTGCCAGATCCAGCTTTAATGCGTCGCCCGAGATGATGCGGATATTGGGGGTCTTGTCAAAAGCGGCGGTCAGGTACGCCGCGATCTGCCTGTCCAGCTCGATGGCCGCGACGGCGCCTGCGTTTTCCGCCAGCGCCTGCGTCAGCGTGCCGATGCCGGGTCCGATTTCGATGACGCCGCATGTTTTGTCAATGCCGCTGCCGCTGATGATCTGCGCTAAAACAAAGTCGTCAATCAAAAAATTCTGACCGAGCGACTTATTGAATTTGAGTCCGCTTTCTTTCATAATGCGTTTGATATTTTCGGGCGAGGTTAGCTTTACCATTTGTATCATTCCTTTCGGCTGATAGGCATAGGGAAGTCGAACACGCATAGGTTTTGGGCGGCGGATTTTGTGCCCGTGTGGCACAAAATCCCTTATCAATCTTAACATAGAACTTGCTTTTGCGCAAGATTTTAGGTATAATATCCGCAAGCGGATATTATACGCTCCGCGTGGAATTTATTGCGCCGCCGAAGTTTTCCTTGCGAAAATCACTCGGAAACGGCGATGCGCAATTATATCATGGATTTTTTTCAAAATCTATGATATAATGTTATCGGTGAGTATTATGAAAATATTTTTACGCATTATCAAGGACGCAAGAAAATATCATCGGTTGATGCTGCTTGCGTTGTTTTCGCTTTTTGCCCTGACGGGCGTGCAGCTTGTCACCCCGCAGATCATCCGGCTGGCTGTCAGCGCCATATCCGATAAAGCGCCGCGGCTGTTTGAAAAGTCGTTGGTGTTTGCCGGCATTTTGGTCGTGCTATATGCGGGGGAGTGGCTGTTTACCCGGGTCAGGTCGTATTACAGCCATCTGGCGGCATGGCGTTATGTGTCGGACCTGCGTGTCAAGATGTATGACCATTTGCAGCACCTGTCGATGAGCTATTACCACGACAAGCAGACGGGGCAGTTGATGTCGAGGACTGCGAACGACACCCGGAATATGGAAGAGCTTTTGGCACATGCCGTGCCGGATGCGATTGTCGGCGTCATCACCTTTGCGGGCGTTTTTACGATCCTCTGCACCATCAACATTATGCTGGTGGGGATGATACTGCTGACAATCCCTTTTTCGGTGCTTTTGGTCAGACAGTTTTCCAAAAAGGTCTATCCCCTGTTCCGCATAGCACATCAGCAGCACGCGGAGTTCAATGCGGTTTTGCACGACGATTTGAACGGTATCCGTGAAATCCAGTCGTTTTATCAGCAGGAGCGTGAGCTGGAACGTATCCGTGCGTATTCCGAGCGGCACACTGAAACTACGCTGCACGCCATGCGGTATTCTTCATCCTATCATCCCGCCGTGGCTTTTGTGGCGCATATGGGGACGGTGCTGGTCATCGGGGCAGGGGGGATACTGGCGACGGGCGGCAGCATCCCTGTTGCGGACATCGTGGCGTTTTTGCTGTATCTCGGTATGTTCTATCAGCCTGTCAGCACCTTGGCACGCCTAAACGAAACCTTGCAGGAGTCGCTTGCCTGCGGGCAGCGTATCTTTGAGATCCTTGACACCGACTCGGAGGTCAAGGAGTGTCCGCACCCGATTGAACTGACCCGTGTGAAGGGTGACATCATCTTTGACAATGTTAGTTTTTCGTATATAGACGGCGCGCCGGTCCTTAAAAGCATTTCGCTGGATATCAAGGCAGGCGAAATGGTGGCGATCGTCGGACCGACAGGCGTCGGAAAGACGACCCTTGCCAGCATTGTCAGCAGGTTTTATGACCCGACCGGAGGCAGGGTGCTGATTGACGGGGTCGACATCAAGCAGGTGTCGCTGCAATCCCTGCGCCGAAACATCAGCGTAGTGTTACAGGACGTATTCCTGTTTAACGGTACAGTGACTGAGAACATTTCGTACGGCGTCGAGAACGCCACCATGGCGGACATTTTGGCGGCGGCAAAAAAGGCGAACGCCGATGAATTCATCAGGGAGCTTGAAAACGGCTACGACACCATTATCGGCGAGCGGGGCGTCAAGCTGAGCGGCGGGCAGAAGCAGCGTCTGTCGATTGCGCGTGCGCTACTGCGCAACACGCCGGTTTTGATCCTCGACGAGGCGACCGCCTCGGTGGATATGGCGACGGAAAAGCTCATCCACGAGGCGATAGACAGCGTTATCAAAAGCCGAACGACCCTTGTGATTGCGCACCGGCTGGCGTCCATTAAGAAGGCAGACAAAATCGTCGTCTTAGACGACGGCGAAATTGTCGAATACGGCACGCATGACGAGCTGATGCAAAAGTGCGGGCTTTATGCAAGACTTTGCAGGATACAGTTTTCGGCATAGTCCGATTGAAATGAGTGGGGATATGCGAGTTTTGGGCATAGATTACGGCAGCGCAAGAACGGGCATCGCGGTTAGCGACCCTTTGGGGATGATGGCGCACGGCGTTGAGACGGTGTTTTCGTCCAGCGCGCGCAAGGTTGCCGAGCGTATTGCGCAGCTTGCTAAGACGTATGAGGCAGGTATAATTGTGGTCGGTTTGCCAAAGAATATGAATAACACTTTGGGTGAGCGGGCGGCAAAGACCTACCGCTTTATAGACCTTTTAAAACCCCTTTGCGGCTGCGACATTATGACGTGGGATGAGCGGCTGTCGACCGTCAGCGCCATCGGTATGCTGAACGAAACGGGTACGCGGGGCGAAAAGCGCAAGGCGGTTTTGGATACCGTAGCGGCGCAGATTATTTTGCAGAGTTATTTGGATTCTTTAAGAAAGGAATGATAGATATGAGTGAAGAAACAAACGACAGATTGATTGAACTGACCGATGAGGAAACAGGGGAAACAGTCGTGTTCGAGCATCTTGACACGGTTGAGCTTGAGGGCAGGGAATACTTTGTGCTGACTGAGTACGAGGAGGAGGAGGAAGCCGAGGAAAGCGACGTCTATGTCATGCAGCTTGTCGAGGACGACGACGGTGAGGAGACTCTCGAAATCGTTGAGGACGAGGGCATCGTCAGCGCCGTGTTTGACGAGTTTAAGAAAAACTTCGGCGACGATTTCGAGTTCGTCGAATAAACGTGAATTTTACGTATTTTGGGGAGTTTTTACCTATTAGCGCAGCTAAAAACCTCTTGATTTTTTGGCGCAAAGTGTGTATAATAATATTAACAACACTCCCTGCGGTGTTCGTGAACGATGCATTATTTATAACCAACAAATTATAAATAGGGAGCTTATCTCTGCTGGCGAGCGTGTATGCTTTAATTTATTAAAGAAACCCATAAGCCACAGGAGGCGCCCACCTGCGAGAGCAGGTTGTAAATTTGCAGAAACCACGGCACAATGGGGAAACAAAAGCCCCGAAGGCTTTCGCCTTCGGGGCTTTTGTTATAAGACTTCTCGAAAAACCTTTGCAAAGTGGCAAAAACGGTCTTTGTCCATTTGTGACAGGTTTTGCAAGAAGTCTATTGTTTTTTGATCATGTCTGCCGTTGAGGGCTGATGACTATCCGCAGCCTGTTCAGTCTGCTTACATCTTGTCAGGCTCGGGGAAGGTGACGCCGAAGGTATCGACCGTGACCTTTTTCATTTTCTGCTCTTTAAGCGGTTTGTCATTTGCATCGGTCTGTGTATTTACGATTTTATCGACGTTTTCTATGCCCTCGATGACCTTGCCGAATGCGGCATAGTCGCCGTCAAGGTGCGGCGCGTCAGCGACCATGATGAAGAACTGGCTTCCGCCACTGTTTTTCACGTTGGTCCTTGCCATGGACAGCACGCCTTTGGTGTGCTTCAAGTCATTCTTAAAGCCATTGGAGGTAAACTCACCCTTGATGGCGTATCCGGGACCGCCGCTGCCGGTACCCTGCGGGTCGCCGCCTTGGATCATAAAGCCGGGGATGACACGGTGGAATATCACGCCGTCATAATAGCCTTTGTTGATGAGCGAAATAAAGTTCTTGACGGTGTTCGGTGCGACGTCATAGTAAAGCTCTGCCTTGATGGTGGCGCCGCTTTCCATTACGATGGTCACGATGGGGTTTTTGGTCACGGTAATGTCCTCCTTTTGTACGGTCGGTGTGGGGGTTGGTGTTGGTGTGGGCGAAGGCGAGGGCTGAACGTTTCCGCCGCCGCAGCCGGCTAAAAACAGCATTGTCGACAGTATTGCTGAAATAAAGCTCATTTTCATAAACATCCTCCTGTAATTTGGTGTGTTTTATCCAAAAGTGCCTGACGGTACTTTTTAGGTGCGCTGACATAAACCGTTGCCGAGGGTTATCAGACAGGAAATGCCTGCTTCTTACTCCTATAAAAAGCTATTGCTTCTTTTTGATGTCCGCTATCCTTGACAGCACCTGTCCGGTCGCCGTGCCGCCCTTGACATTTCGCATGTTCACGCAGGCTTCGAGCGAGATGGCTGTAAAGACGGCCTCGTCAAACAGGGGTGAGAACAGCTTAAACTCCTGCATGGTGAGGTTTTCGATGGGGCGCTGCTCCTTGATGCAGTAGGCGACCATTTCGCCGATGACCTTGTGTGCGTCACGGAAAGCCAGACCTTTTTTGACCAGATAGTCCGCGGCGTCCGTCGCATTGGTAAAGCCGCCGGCTGCGCCGCTGCGCATGCTTTTAGCGTTGACCCGCATAGTCGCCAGCATTTGCGTGAAGACCGGCAGGGTCATCGCTACGGTGTCAATGGCGTCGAACACCTGCTCCTTGTCTTCCTGCATGTCCTTGTTATAGGCAAGCGGAAGCCCTTTCATCACCGTCAAAAGCGCGATCAAATCCCCGTAGACACGCCCCGTCTTGCCCCTTGCAAGCTCGGCGATGTCGGGGTTTTTCTTTTGCGGCATGATGCTGCTGCCCGTCGAGTATGCGTCGTCGAGCTCAATAAAAGAAAATTCGTTGGACGACCACAGGATGATTTCTTCCGAAAAGCGGGAGATGTGCATCATGATCATGCTCATCACAAAACAGGTTTCGATGGCGAAGTCCCTGTCAGCAACGCCGTCAAGGCTGTTGGTGGTCACGCCTTTCATGCCAAGCTGCGCCGCCACATAATCACGGTCGAGGTCGTAGGTCGTCCCGGCAAGCGCACCGCTGCCAAGTGGCGATATGTTCATGCGTGTGATACATTCGCTAAGCCGTCCGGCGTCGCGTTCCAGCATGTCGTAATACGCCATCAGGTGGTGCGCAAACAGGATGGGCTGCGCCTTTTGCAGGTGGGTATAGCCCGGCATGATGACCGCTATATTCGCTTCCGCAAGGTCTAAAAGAGCGGTTTGCAATGCCTTAATGTCGCTGCCGATTTTTTCACAGGCGTCACGCAGGTACAGCCGCAAGTCAAGCGCGACCTGGTCGTTTCGGCTCCTGCCTGTGTGCAGGCGCTTGCCGACGTCACCGATGCGTTCGATCAACAGCGTTTCGATGTTCATATGGATGTCTTCCGCCGAAACGGAGAACGCTATTTTGCCCTTTTCAATGTCCGCAAGGATGCCGCCGAGCGTCTTGATGATCAGGTCGGCGTCCGCTTGGGGGATGATGCCCTGCTTGCCCAGCATGGCGCAGTGGGCGATGCTGCCATTGATATCTTGTCTGTACAGCCGTGCATCAAAGCGAATGGACGAGTTAAAGTCGTCCACCGCCGAATCCGTCGTTTTGGAAAACCTTCCGCCCCACAGTTTCATGGTTTTCACAGCCCCTTCTTGTTACGCATCATCATCGCCCTGACCTTGATCGGCAGTCCGAAGAGGTTGATAAAACCTTCCGCATCTTGTTGGTTATAGACCTCGTCGCGCCCGAAGGTCGCCATATCCTCGCTGTACAGCGAATAGGGCGATTTTGCGCCCGCCGGGGTGCAGCTGCCTTTATAGAGCTTTAATCTGACGGTACCTGTCACGGTCTTTTGCGTTTCGTCCACGAATGCGGAGAGCGCCTCGCGCAGCGGCGTGTACCAGTTGCCGTCGTAGACCAGCTCAGCGAACTTGATGGCGATCTGCTCCTTGTAGTGCAGCGTCTGCCTGTCGAGGCAGAGGTATTCAAGCTCACGGTGCGCCGCGTACAGCACGGTGCCGCCCGGGGTTTCGTAGACGCCGCGGCTCTTCATGCCAACCAGACGGTTTTCAACGATGTCGTCGATGCCGACGCCGTTTTCGCCGGCGATTTTATTGAGTGTTTCGATCAGCTCAACGGGGGGATATGCCTTGCCGTTCACCCTGATGGGGATGCCCTTTTCAAAATCAATTTCGACATAGGTCGGCGTGTCGGGCGCTTTCTCGGGCGACACCATCAGCTTGAGCAGCTTGTCAAGCTGCGGCTCGTTCCATGGGTCTTCAAGGTCGGCGCCCTCGTGCGAAAGGTGCCACAGGTTTCTGTCCATGCTGTAATTGTCCGCCTTGGTGACAGGGATCGGAATGCCCCTCGCCTCGGCATAGTCGATGGCGTCCTCACGCGATTTGATGTCCCAAATGCGCCACGGCGCGATGATTTTCAGGTGCGGCGCCAGCGCCTTGACGGTCAGCTCGAAGCGCACCTGGTCGTTGCCCTTGCCGGTCGCCCCGTGGCAGATGGCGACCGCGCCCTCTCTGAGCGCGATGTCTACCAAACGCTTTGCGATGCATGGACGCGCATGCGAGGTGCCGAGCAGATACTTCCCTTCATAGACGGCATGCGCCTTTAAGGTCGGGAAAATAAAGTCGGTTACGTATTCCTCCCTAATGTCCTCGATATATAGCTTTGACGCGCCGGTTCTGAGCGCCTTTTCCTCCAAGCCTTCGGTTTCCTTGCCCTGCCCGACGTCGCCGCACACCGCAATGACCTCATAGTCATAATTTTCTTTCAGCCATGGAATGATGATCGATGTGTCCAAACCGCCCGAATAGGCGAGGACAACCTTTTCCTTTGCCATTTTTCTTCCTCCAAACCTAAAATATACAATGCATTATATCAAATATTTGCCGAAAAATCAATTGCTTTGATTGAGATAATAAATGATTTTTAGCCCCTCCATGGTGAGTTTTCGGTTGATTTCGTCAATGCTTTTTGCTTCCTCGGCGATCAACCTTGCCAGACCGCCGGTGGCAATCACTTTGGGGTTGCCGCCCATCTCGGCTTTCATCTTGCCGACGATGTAGTCCACCTGACCCGCATAGCCGTAGACCGCGCCCGACTGCATGCTCTCGACGGTGTTGGTTCCGATGACCTTTTTCGGGCGCGACAGCTCGACCCTCGGCAGCTTTGCCGCACGGGCGAACAGGGCGTCCATGCTGATTTTAATGCCGGGGCAGATGATGCCGCCGAGGTACTCGCCGTCCGCCGTCACTGAGCAAAAGGTGGTGGCGGTGCCGAAGTCGACGATGATCACAGGACCGCCGTACAGCTTCAGCGCGGCGACGGCGTTCACAATCCTGTCCGCACCGACTTCGAGCGGGTTGTCATAGCGGATGGTAAGACCTGTTTTGGTTTCAGAGGTCACGAGGATCGGCTCCTTGCCGACATACTTGCGTATGGCAAGCTCCAGCGCATACATCACGGGCGGCACGACCGACGAGATGATGACGTCGCCGATGTCGTCCTTTGTGACGCCCGCAAAATTGAAAAACTGCAAAATCAAAAGTCCGGTCTCGTCCGACGTCCTGTCGCTGACGGTGACCATGCGCCAGTTGGATACCAGCGTATCGCCGTCATAAATGCCAAGCCCGATGTTTGTGTTGCCCACGTCAATGACTAAAATCAATATTTATACACCTCTACCTTATGATTTTCAAGCAGGATATACCCGTGCGACGACGGGTTCAAAAGCCGCACGCCTTCGGCAACCGTATCGTGCGGGCTGTGCGTGTGACCGAAAAAAGCGTATTGTACGCCCAGCGAGGCGGCATGGCGCGCAAGCGTATCCGTGCCGGACTTCACACCATATTTGTGCCCGTGGGTGAAAAACAGCCTCATGCCGTCTATCTCGGTGACGATATCGTAGGGAATCCTTACGAGGAAGTCGTTGTTCCCCCGCACGCACAGCACCGGCGTGCCGGGGAAGGCCATCCCGATTTGCCTTGCGTCTTCCGCCATATCGCCAAGATGGACGATATGCGTGGGGCAATGCCGTCTGACGGCTGACAGCGCGGCGGATATTCTGTTGTGCGTGTCGGATATGACTAAAATTTTCATATAAAGTTATTATATCACGGTTTTTACGGTTTGCAAACACATAATTTCTCAGGGCTGCATAATATACAGCAAGGAGGTGTGGTTTTATGTGCGGAAAAGACAAAGACAACAGCAACATATTGTTCTTCATCATCATCTTTCTGATTCTCTTTTACGAATAAATAAAGAACTAACGCCATACAGTGGTAGTATGGCGTTAAAATATTAATAAGGAGGAAACGTCAATGGATATTAAAAGTTTTTTAAACGGCATGAATAAAGACAGCATCAGCCGGCTTGGCAGCATGATGAGCACGCCTGCGGGGCAAGAGCTGATGAAAAAGCTGCAAAACGTCAATAAGAATGCGCTGATGAAGCATCTGTCCACCATCAATGAGGGCAATGTGTCCAAAGAAGACCTGGTCAAGATGATGTCAAACGATCCCCAGCTGATCAAAAAGCTCAGCGACTTTTTAGATAAACGCTAAGCAGGATAGTGTTCGGAACAAAGCGTTCGTTGTGCGGGCGCAGGTGGAATTCATTTCCGCCGGAGCGGTTTATGATTTAAAAAAGCGTTCGAGTACGCAGCACTTTCTCGAACGCATCATCTCACTCCGTGAGGGTAGCGCAGGCGGAATTCATTTCCGCAGGAGCGGTTTATTTATGATTTAAAAAAGCGTTCGAGTACGCAGCACTTTTTCGAACGCATCATCTCACTCCGTGAGGGTAGCGCAGGCGGGATTCATTTCCGCAGGAGCGGTTTATTTATGATTTAAAAAAGCGTTCGAGTGCGCAGCACTTTCTCGAACGCATTATCTCACTCCGTGAGGGTGGCGCAGGCGGAATTCACTTCCGCCGGAGCGGTTTATTTATGATTTAAAAAAGCGTTCGAGTGCGCAGCACTTTCTCGAACGCATTATCTCACTCCGTGAGGGTGGCGCAGGCGGAATTTATTTCCGCCGGAGCGGTTTATTTAATGAAAGGAGCATTGGTATGGCTGAAAATATAGACAGGGCGCTCGGACAGCTCAAAGACATGCTGTCAACGGAAGAGGGGCAGAGGCAGTTGGAGGGCATACTCGGCAGTTTGCAAGGTCAGGGACCGCAGCAGCCGATGCAAAACCAGTCAGCGCCGCCGGCAAAAAGCGGCTCGGGCTTTTTCAACTATGATGCGCTGATGCGGATGAAAGGAATTATGGACTCGCTGCAAACGGAAAACGACCCCCGGGTCAACTTGCTGACGTCGCTGCGTCCGTACATCAGCAGCCGTAGGGGACAGCACCTTGACAGCGCCATTAAGATTATGTCGCTGGGCAAGCTGCCGTATCTGCTGAAAAACATGAATAAATAAGGGGGGACTGCAATGTACAAACGGTATTACAGCCCGTTTGAGGAGCAGCCGATCACCAAGGCGTATGAACCAGAAATCATCCGTCCGGAGCGCATTGCCGAGAATGTACATAACAACGACTGTGAGAAGAAGGAGCGCAGCGGCGGGTTTTTCGGCGATATATCCGCCGAAGACATCATCCTGATCGGGATACTGCTGATGCTGCTGATGGAGGACAGCGAACATCGAGACATCCCGCTTGTGATCGGCGTGGCGTTTTTGTTCCTGATTGGATTTCTTGATAAATAAAAAACATAAAAATTTGATAAATTAGGATGTTTTTCATCAAATTATTACATTTTGATTGAATATTATTACATTTTATGATAAAATTGCCAGCAAGATAAGTGGACCGAGGTTGTTTGATGAGAAGACATTTGTTTAAGCGGTATGACTTTGTCCATTCTAATGATGAAATGTACAAGGCAAACAAACTGACGCATAACATTCAGCGAGCCCGTGTTTTCGCCCTGTTTTTTATCGGTTACGAGGTTTGGCTGTGCATGGTCAGTTTTGTTTCGATGTGCTGCAACAACTACTCGCCCGGCGTTTTGATGACGAATGTCTGCGCATATTTGGTGATGCTCATCATGTGCGTCTCTTTCCTGTACATATTCCGAAGGAAAAGCGAAACATATACCCGCAACATGAGGGTCGTCCGGAAATACGAAACCGTTGTTTGGTTTTATATGCTCGCCTGCATGATGTGGGGGACGCTCATTTCGCTGATACACCATGCGCACCGCAGCAGCCTTTTGATTTTGGTAATCTGCCTGTTTTGCTGCTGCTGCACATACCTGACCCGTGCATCCAGCAGGCTGTTGCTGCTTGCGATACCCTCGGCGTTTTTTATACTGCTGCTGCCGGTCGTTCAAAAGGATGAGGCTATCGTTGTGTCAAACCTCATCAGCTTTTCGATGTATGCGCCGATTGCGTTTGTTTTGGGGCAGCTTGTTTTCAATATGTACTGCGGGTATCACGAAAGTCAGCAGCAGCTGATTAAGTCCAAGACTCTTTTGGAGCTTGAAACCGCTCACAGCCAAACGATCAACAGCAAGCTCACCGAGGCGAACAGGATGCTGAGCAAGCTGCTGTCGATCGACGAGCTGACGGGTATTTCCAACAGGCGCGGACTGACAAGCTTTTTGGATGTCACGCTCGATAATTGCAGCAAGGACAGCGTCAAGCTTTCGGTGATGATGATTGATGTGGATTTTTTCAAGGCGTACAACGACAGCTATGGGCATTTGAGCGGCGACGATGTGTTAAAAGGCATTGCGAAGGAGCTTAGCAACGCCGCCAGCGGCTCGAATAATTTTGTGGCGCGTTACGGCGGCGAAGAATTTATCTATGTGTCGTTCGGCACGGATGAGAAAGAAATTTACGCTGTTGCCGAAACCCTGCGGCGCAGGGTGCAGGGGCTTAAAATCCCGCACAAATTCTCGACGGTGTCACAGTTTGTCAGTATCAGCCTCGGCGGCTTTTGCGCGAATGTCGCCAATATCTATGACGTTGAGGTCTGTATAGAGAAGGCGGATAAAGCGCTGTATATGGCGAAAAAGAATGGCAGGAACTGTTTTTGTTATTACCGGTAATTGTGATATAGATCCCTTGCCAAGGAATGAATTAAATGTTGTGATATAACGGGACATTAATAATGTCCCGTTATATCACAAATCCCCCGTTCGGGCTGATAACCTGACCGGTGATAAAATCACTGCCGCCGCTCGATAAAAACAGTACGCAGCGTGCCACATCCGACGGATTTCCGAGACGTCCGACGGGCGTTTCTTTTTTTAGGCATGCGAGTTCCTCGGGTGAAAAGCCGGAGAGCATATCGGTTTCAACCACGCCGGGTGCGACGCAGTTGACCTGTATGCCCGAGGGCGCAAGCTCCTTGGCGAGCGCCTTTGTCAGCCCGATGACGCCCGCCTTTGCGGCGGAATAATGCACCTCACAGGATGCGCCGACCATGCCCCAAACGGAAGAAATATTGATGATTTTGCCGCTTTTTTTCGGCAGCATGAATTTCAGCGCCGACTGACAGCAATGAAACACGCCTGTCAGGTTAACGTCCAGCATTTTCTGCCAGTCCGCATAGGTGATGTCGGTAAAGAGCGCCGACTGGGCAATGCCGGCGTTGTTGACCAGGATGTCGGGCGTTCCAAAAGTTTCAGCGCAAAACGCTGTCATGGCGTCCACTTCGCTGCGCACGGTCACATCCGCGCAGAACACGCCGGCGTCAAAGCCCGACGCGCAAAGCTCGCCCGCCAGCTTGTCCGCCTCAGCCTTTGAGCGGTGGTAGTTGATCAGCACCTTGCAGCCGCTTTGCGCCAGTACCCGTGTGGTCTGCGCGCCGATTCCCCGTGCGCCGCCGGTGATGATAGCAGTTTTGTTCATTTCGGCATCAACCTGCCTCGTCGTATATTTTTTGTTTTTCTGCGTTTCCTAAGAGTTTTTCGGTCATTGTGGCAATGACGAGCACCCCAAAGATGTTGACGATCATGCGTGTGACGGTAAAGCCGGGTCCGAGTGCGGAATATTCGAACAGCAGAGTCGGGAGTTTCGTCGTCGACCATGCGCCGATGAAAATCAAAACATTCGAGAATTTGCTGCCCTTTTTGATCAGCATCCCCGCAACGGGAAACGCCGCATAAAGCGGTCCCGCCGCCGCCGAGCCTAAAAAGAACGCCAACAAAACGCCCTTTAAGCCGGAGCCCTCGCCCATGTATTTCACCATCGTTTCCCTCGGCACCCATACGTCGAGCAGCCCGAGCAAAATGAAAATCGGCGGCAGCACACGAAAGACTTCGCGCATATTGTTATAGGTCAGGACGGCGGAATTTTTCCCGATGTCGGGGAAAAATATCACCACGCCGATATTGACTGTGAGCAGTATCATGAAAAAGAGGTATCGTTTGAAGGTTCTCATTTGACCACCGCCCCTATGATCCACGCCACGACAAATGAAAAGACAAAGGCGGACACATTCCTGATGACGGCGGCTTTTGTGCGGAAATAGCTTTTCTCGACGGGAAAGGTCACGATGCCGACCGTCATCAGCGTGGAAACCAGCACGGCGGTCTGGGTGACCGCCGCGCCGCTTTTCATCAGCGACTCGGCGAGCGGGAACACGACAAAGCCGGGCATCAGCGTGACAGAGCCGATCAGGGCGGCAATCACCATCCCCAAAAACCCCGACTGCCTGCCCAAAAGCTGCGAAACGGTTTCGGGTTTTAAAATTGAAAGGGCTATGCCGATGATGATCATAATTTCTAAAATTTGCGGCAGGATACTCTCGAATGACCGCCATGCCTTGACCAGAGCGGACTTTGTTTTGCGCCGGTCTTTGAAAAACGAGATCCCCAGTCCGGCAGCAGCCAATACGTATAAAATGACAGTGAACAAGGCGTCGCCCCCTTTGTACAAACTATTGTATATTATACCAAAAAAATCCCGTACTCACAAGATAAATTTTGAAATACGGCAAAAAGGTGCAAATTCAGGTGATATTTTGTGATTATGACTGATAAACGGTAAATTTGGCAAATTTCAGGAATTGATAATGATGGAAATTTTGGTTAAACTATAAATAGATTTTAGCACTCACTGACATCGAGTGCTAATAACATCAAATCAGAGGAGGGTTATTTGAATGAAAATCAAACCACTTGCAGACAGAGTCGTGATTAAAATGCTCGAAAGCGAGGAAACGACCAAAAGCGGTATCGTTCTTGCGGGCTCGGCAAAGGAGAAGCCGCAAATCGCCGAGGTGATAGAGGTCGGACCGGGCGGCGTTGTGGACGGCAAGGAAATCAAAATGGAGTTGAAAGCCGGCGATAAGGTCATCATCAGCAAGTATGCGGGGACAGAGGTCAAGATCGACGGTGAGGAATACACCATTCTGCGTCAGAGCGATATACTTGCAAGAGTTGAATAGATTATATTTAATAGGAGGAATAGACGATGAGCAAGGAAATTTTGTTTGGCGAAGACGCGCGCAAGGCGCTTGAGCGCGGCGTGAATAAGCTTGCGGACACCGTTAAGGTGACCCTCGGACCGAAGGGCAGAAACGTGGTGCTCGACAAGAAGTTCGGCATCCCGCTGATTACCAACGATGGCGTGACCATTGCCAAGGAGGTTGAGCTGCCCGATATTTTTGAGAACATGGGTGCGCAGATCGTCAAGGAAGTTGCCACCAAGACCAACGATGTTGCCGGCGACGGCACGACGACCGCAACGCTTTTGGCGCAGGCGATCATTCGTGAGGGTCTGAAAAACGTGGCGGCGGGCGCAAACCCGATGATCCTTAAAAAGGGCATAGCCGCTGCCGTTGATGCAGCCGTCGAGGCGATCAAGAGCAACAGCAACAAGGTCAAGGGCAAAGAGGACATCGCGCGGGTCGCGGCAATTTCCGCCGGGGATGATGTCATCGGCGAGCTGATTGCCGATGCGATGGATAAGGTTTCAAACGACGGCGTCATCACCGTTGAGGAGAGCAAGACCGCCGAAACATACAGCGACATCGTAGAGGGTATGCAGTTTGACAGGGGTTACATTTCGCCTTACATGGTGACGGATACCGAGAAGATGGAAGCGGTGCTTGACGACCCCTACATCCTCATCACCGATAAGAAAATCACGAATATTCAGGACATCCTGCCTGTTTTGGAGCAAATCGTACAGCAGGGCAAGAAGCTGCTGATCATCGCCGAGGACATTGAGGGCGAGGCGCTGGCTACGCTGCTGGTCAACAAGCTACGGGGCACCTTCACCTGCGTCGGCGTAAAGGCCCCCGGCTTTGGCGATAGAAGAAAAGCAATGCTTCAAGACATAGCCGTCTTAACGGGCGGAGAGGTCATCTCAGACGAGCTTGGCTTAGACCTCAAAGAAACACAGCTCACCCAGCTCGGACGCGCGCATCAGGTGAAGATCCAAAAGGAAAACACCATCATCGTTGACGGCGCAGGCGACACAACCGCCATCAAGGACAGGGTCGCACAGATCAAAGTCCAGATCGAAGAGACCACCTCGGACTTCGACAGGGAGAAATTGCAGGAAAGATTGGCGAAGCTCTCGGGCGGCGTAGCGGTCATCAAGGTCGGCGCTGCGACTGAGACTGAAATGAAAGAAAAGAAGCTGAGGATAGAGGATGCGCTTGCGGCGACCCGTGCGGCTGTCGAGGAGGGCATCGTCGCCGGCGGCGGCGTAGCGTTCATCAACGCCATTCCGGCGGTTGAAAAGCTGGTCGGCAAGCTGGAGAGCGACGAAAAGACGGGCGTCAATATCGTCTTGAAAGCGCTTGAAGAGCCTGTAAAGCAAATCGCCTTTAATGCGGGACTGGAAGGCTCCGTCATCGTTGAGCAGGTGAAAGGAAGCAAGAAGGGCACGGGCTTTAATGCCCTGACCGAGCAGTATGTGGATATGGTCAAGGACGGCATCGTCGACCCGACAAAGGTAACCAGAAGTGCGCTTCAAAATGCGGCAAGCGTTGCGTCGATGGTACTGACCACCGAGAGCATCGTCGCCGACAAGCCCGAGCCCACGCCCGCACCCGCAATGCCGGGCGGCGGCATGGACGGCATGTATTAAACTGTAATTATTGTTTATAACGCATATTAAGAGTCTCCTGCCGATTTCGGCAGGAGACTTTGTTTTGGCTGTATAAAAAAACTGTTACATAATTTTCCTTTATGTGATACAATAACGTCAACGGAAGCACGGACAAACAAAAAAGCGGCAGGACAATGTGTAGCGAGCACATTGCCCCTGCAATACGGGTGATACGCGCACCTATACGCAACCGGATGACCGGCACCACATTCATTATAACACATTTTCCCTACCTTTTCAAGTAGGAGATGCGTGCGGGAATTCGACATAAAGAACAAGCGCAAGCGTGTAGGAAAACTGCCATGGGGCAGTGTTCTGCATGCTTTTTTAGTTTTGGAAGTGGTTTCGGTAAACTGTGGGCACGGCGTCCGGCGCGAAACGGGCCTGTTCTCGGAATATCGGAAGCATGAAGCGGGACACCCATGGCTTTCTTTTCGGCGCAAGCCGCGTCCTCGGCACCTTTGTAATGAAGGACGAAGCATAATGTGAAAACCCCCTTTGTCTTTTTTAAAATTAACTATTGTCATTTTGGGATGTTTTGTGATATAATGTGAACACTTGTAATAAAAGGGGTGTATTTTGTTATGTTTGGGTTTGGCGAGGACATTGGCATAGACCTTGGTACCGCCACGGTGCTTGTATACATTAAGGGTAAGGGGATAGTTTTGCGTGAGCCGTCGGTGGTCGCCATGGATACGAACACCAAAACCCTGCTTGCCGTGGGGTCGGAGGCGCAGCGTATGCTCGGCAGGACGCCCGGCAACATCGTAGCCATCAGACCGCTGCGTGACGGGGTCATTTCCGACTATAATATGACCGAGCGTATGCTGAAATACTTTTTGGATAAAATCAGCAAACGCCGCATCTTCAAGCCCCGGGTCATCATCTGCGTGCCCAGCGGGGTCACCGAGGTGGAAAAGCGTGCGGTGGTCGATGCGGCGCAGCAGGCGGGCGCGAGCAAGACGTTTTTGATCGAGGAGCCCATTGCGGCGGCGATCGGCGCAGGCATTGACATCTCCAAGCCGTGCGGCAATATGATTGTCGACATCGGCGGAGGCACGACCGATATTGCGGTCATCTCGCTCGGCGGCATCGTCGTCAGCGAATCAATCAAGGTGGCGGGTGACAAATTTGATGAAGCCATCATCAAATACATCCGCAAAAAGCACAACGTGTTGATCGGGGAGCGAACCGCCGAGGAAATGAAGATCAAAATCGGCTGCGTCTATAAGGGCAACCCCGAAACCTATGAAACCAAAACCCTCGACATCAGGGGCAGAAGTCTTGTGTCGGGACTGCCGAAAACCATTACGGTGACGTCCGACGAGATGTATGAGGCGTTTGAGGAAACGTCGGCGTCGATCGTCGAGGCGGTCAAAACGGTTCTCGAACGCACTCCGCCGGAGCTTGTGGGTGACATTAGCACGGGCGGTATCCTGATGACGGGCGGCGGCGCGCTTGTTAACGGGCTGGACTGCCTGATTTCAAGCGAAACGGGGATCGAAGCCCGTGCCGCCGAGGATGCGGTGTCCTGTGTGGCGCTCGGCACCGGTAAGACGCTGGAAAACATTTCGATTTTGCAGTAATCTTTCCAAATAGATTAAAGGGGGTGTTGAATAATTGAATGGCACAAATTTTATGCGGCAAATTTCTGTCTAAATTGGACAAAAATACTCGTGAATACATACAGTATTCACTCCGTTTTTTGAACAATTTATCCTAAAAATTTTCTCGCAAAAATTCGCACCCTCAATTATTCAACCCCTCCTGAATATAACCCCCTTGTTATGTTGATAATAATAGTATTATCAATACGACAAGGGGGTTTTTATGTGAAAGGCCTGATTATGGCGGGCGGCGAGGGTACGCGCCTGCGCCCGCTGACCTGCGGAAAACCGAAGCCGATGATTGATATTATGGGCAAGCCGGTCATGGCGTACATTATCGAACTGATGAAAAACGCAGGCATCACGGACATTGCAGTGACGCTGATGTATATGCCGCATATTATCACGGATTACTTCGGAGACGGCAGCGAGTATGGTGTAAAGCTGCATTACTTTACAGAGGAGTCGCCTCTCGGAACGGCTGGCAGCGTCAAAAACGCTGCGGCATTTTTGGACGAGCCGTTTGTCATCATCAGCGGCGATTGCCTGACGGACATTGACATCCGTGCGGCGGTGGACTTTCACCACGCCAAGGATGCGGAGGCGACCATCCTGCTCACCGGTGTCGAAAACCCGTTGGAATACGGCATTGTCGTCACGAACGAGGACGGCGCCATCGCACGCTTTTTGGAAAAGCCGAGTTGGAGCGAGGTGTTTTCGGATACCGCCAACACGGGTATTTATATTTTGAATCCGTCGGTGTTAGAGCGCATCCCGCAGGGTGAACCGTACGACTTCGGCAAGGATTTGTTCCCCAAGATGCTGAGCGGCGGCGCGGCGATGTACGGCTATCTTGCCAAGGGATATTGGTGCGACATCGGCGACCTGACGGCGTACCGCAAATGTCACTTTGACATTTTGGACAAGAAGGTCGCTATTTCACTGGACTGCACCGAAAACGGCGGCGTTTATATGCAGGACGGCGCGGTTATCGAAAGCGGCTGTCAGGTGACGCCTCCGTGCTACATCGGCAGGGGAGCGGTTTTGCGCGGCGGCGTGAAGCTTTTTCCTTATTCGGTCATCGGCAGCGATTGCAGGCTGTCGGAGGGCGTGAGCGTCAAGCAGACGGTGATACAGCGCAACACTACGGTCGGCAAAGCCACGCAGATCAGGGGCGGCACCATCGGCGAGAACGTGCATATCGGCGCACATACCATGGTGCTTGAAAACGCCGTCATCGGTGAAAAGACGCACATCGGCGATATGTGCGAGATTAAAAACAACATCAAAATCTGGCCCCAAAAGCATATATCAAACGAGACGGTCGTCAGCGACAACCTTGTTTGGGGGGACAATTTCGGCAGGCGGCTCTTTGGAGAAAGTGGCATCATCGGCGAGGTCAACGTGGATGTGACACCCGAGTTTGCCACACGCCTCGGAGCGGCATTCGGCGCGGCGAATATGCGCGCGAAGCTGTCGATCAGCGGCGTCGGCGGCGGAGCGGTGGATATGTTAAAAAATGCGTTCATTGCGGGGATGCTGTCCTCAGGGGCAAAGGTATATGACTTTGGCTCGGTTGCGCTGCCCGTGTCACGGCGTGCCATTCCGTTCTACGGGCTTGGCGGCGGCGTGCATATTTCCCTTGCCCGCACCGGCAGCGAGCTGCACCTTGTCATCACCTTTATGGGCAAGCAGGGCGGCGACATCAGCCGTGACGCCGAGCGCAAGATAGAGACGCTGTTTATGCGGGAGGACTTTGTGCGCTGCGAGCCGAACGAGATCACGGAGGTGACGACCCTCTACGACTACCGCTACTATTACCTGCGTGAAATCATGAACGAGATGGGCGGCAGCATCAATATCCCGGTCAATATCGAGGGGAAGGAGGAGGCGGCGCAGATCCTGTCGGAGCTTGGCGCGACCGTTTCGCATACTGACCGGAAGGGCATCATCACGGCGATCGTCGACGACGAAGCCGAGCGTCTTGTGCTGTCTGACGAGCTGGGCAGGCTGATTTCGGGCGAAAGGTATGCGGCGCTGGCAGCGCTCGTCGCCGTCAGGACGGGCAGCCGGACGCTCGCCATTCCGACCAGTGCGGCAAGCACGCTTGAACAAATCGCACAAAACAACGGCGCCCGTACGGTGCGCTGCAAAACGCAGAAGTCGCAGATGATGGAATGTATGTTAAAAAGCAACCCAGTTCAGTGCCGTCTGATGTTTGATGCGATCTATGCGCTGGCAAAAATATGTGCATACTTGAGCGACAGTCACCTCAGGCTTTGCGATTTGGCTGACGAGATCCCCGAAATACACATTGTCGAGCGTGAGGTGCGGTGTGACATCGGTAAAAAGGGCATGGTCATCCGCTCGATCGCCGACTCAGCGTCGAAGCAGTGGCAGGGCGGCAGGGTCGAGCTTGAAGAGGGCGTCAAAATCATCAACGACAACGGCTGGGTGCTGATCATCCTCCACACCGAAAAGCCCGTGTGCAGGGTCATTTCCGAGGGCGTCAGCGAGGAGTACGCAGACGAGCTTTGCAATATGTATATTGAGAAGGTGGCGGACATCGCCAAAGAATCAGAATAAATTGTTTGCTTTTTTTGCCTTAACGTGGTATACTATATCTAATTGTAACTGTCCGGACAATTAAATATAACGAAAGCATGGAGGATCAGAAGTGGTAAAAAAACAAAAATTAAAGGTTATTCCGCTTGGAGGAATGGGTGAAATAGGCAAAAACCTCACGGTTTTTGAGTACGGAAACGACATCCTTATCCTTGACTGCGGGCTGGCATTTCCCGATGACGAAATGCTCGGCGTTGACCTGGTTATCCCTGACATTACCTACCTTGTGAAAAACAAGGAGAAAATCAGGGGTATCCTGCTCACGCACGGGCACGAGGATCACATCGGGGCATTGCCTTATGTGATGCGGGACATTGACTGCCCCGTTTACGGCACACGGTTCACGCTTGCGCTTGTGACGAACAAGCTCAAGGAGCATGGACTTGCAAGCAAGGTCAAACTAAAAACGGTCGCCCACGGCGACACCATTAAGCTCGGCGAATTTAAAATCGAATTCATCCGAAGCAACCACAGCATCCCGGATGTCTGCTGCATGGCGATCACAACGCCGGTCGGCGTGATTTTCCATACAGGTGACTTTAAAATTGACGCGACCCCGATTGACGGCAGCATGATAGACCTTGCCAGGATCGGAGAGATCGGAAAGCAGGGCGTACTACTTTTGATGTCGGACAGCACAAACGCTGAACGCCCGGGATATACGATGAGCGAAAGCACGGTCAGCGCGGCATTTGACGACATTTTCAGGGCGAACGAGCACAAGCGCATCATCGTTGCGACCTTTGCGTCCAACGTCCACAGGGTCCAGCAGATCATCAACTGCGCCCACCAGTATGGCAGAAAGATCGCCATCTCGGGCAGGAGCATGATCAACGTCATATCCGTGGCGATCGAGCATGGATATATGAAGGTGCCGAAAGGGATCATCATCGACATTGACGAGATCCCGAAGCATGCGCCCGAAAAGCTGGTGGTCATCACGACGGGCAGCCAGGGCGAAACTATGAGCGCACTGACCCGAATGGCGTTTTCCGATCATAAGAAAATCAGCCTTGGTGTGGGCGATACCGTCCTGATTTCGGCGACGCCTATCCCGGGTAACGAAAAGTCGGTGTTCAGGGTCGTCAACGAGCTATTCAGGAAGGGCTGCGAGGTCATATATGAGTCGCTTGCCGACATACATGTGTCGGGGCACGCCTGCAAAGAGGAGTTAAAGCTTATCCTCGGGCTGGTCAAGCCAAAATACTTCGTACCCGCCCATGGCGAATACCGCCACCTGATGCGCCATGCGGCGCTTGGCAGTAAGATGGGGGTCAACAAGCGCAATATCCATATCATGAATATCGGACAAGTGCTTGAAATCAATGAGGACGGCGCAAGGATCAACGGCGTCGTGCCGTCGGGCAAGGTATTGGTCGACGGGCTTGGCGTCGGCGACGTCGGCAACATCGTGCTTAGGGACAGAAAGCACCTTGCCGAGGACGGCATCATCGTCGTCGTTGTCACCATCAGCTCGGATAACAAGGACATCGTGTCGGGACCGGACGTCATCTCGCGGGGCTTTGTATACATGCGTGAGAGCGAGGACTTGATTGAAGAAATCAAGGCGTGCGCCAAAAACTCTCTGGACAGTTGCCGTGCAAAAAACCTCGGCGACTGGAACACCTTAAAGAGCCATGTCAAAAACGATCTGAGTGACTTTTTGTATGAGAAGACCAAGCGCAAGCCGATGATATTGCCCGTTATTATGGAAATATAGGAAGCCTAAACAAAGCGTTTCGGTGCGCAGCGCTTTCCGAAACGCATCTTCTCGCCCCGCGGGGGTAAGCGCAGGCGAATTCATTTCGCCGGAGCACGGAAATTACGCCGGTTTTGCGTAATTTCCCATAAGTTGAAAAAAATCAAAGGGTGCCGAAAGGCGCCCTTTACGCTTATTTGCCCCTTATAAATTTAGGAAATAATGAATCCGCCTGCGCTTTTGCTCACACGGCGAACGGGTGCGTTCGAGAAAGCGCATACGCACTCGAACGCTTTTTAAAGGTTAAATTGCCCGTGCTGCCTGATGACCACCTTTAATAGGTCCATCTTTTGCAGATAGTCCGTCAGGCAATACCTGTGCAGGCTTTCGTCTGTAAAGAGCAGATAGGCGGCGTCCGCTTTGATTACACCTTTGCAGTTTACGCACTTGCACTCCCCCGGCTCAGCCACAACGACCGACTTCGGAAATAAGCCCGAAAATAGTTGCATTTGTCCCACCTCATGCTTCCAGTAATTCCGTGGTCGCGACGCCCGCCGTAAGCAGCGGGCGCCAGGCCCCGGTTTACCGGAAACACTTCCAGAGCCCGAGGTATCCGAACACACACAGCCCCCGCTGTGTTAATTTTGCGTCTTTCTTTGTTGTCGTCGTCGATTGGCGTCAGCCAACCGTCCTCCTTCGCCGCAAAATCCATCAAAATTTCCAACAGCGGGGGTGCTTCGCAGTTTTGGATGAGCGGATTTTTGTTCAGGCAAGCAAAATCACACAGGTAATACTTTGGTATTGCCAAGGGATTTTGCGTCGCATGGGCACAAATCCGCCGCCCAAAACCTATGCGGGTTCGGATACCTCGGGCTTACATAAAAAAGCATGCAGGTTTTGCCCCTTACGGCAATTGCCTACACGCTTTGCGTTTGTCTGAAATACCAAATCCCGTGCATCTCCCCCTTGAAATGGAAGGGAAAATGTGTTATAATAAACACGGTGCCGGTAATCCGGTTGCGTATAGGTGGTCAGTCACCCGTATTGCAGGGGCAATGTGTTAGCGTCACATTGTCCTGCCACTTTTTTATTTGTCCATGTTTCCGTTAAGGATATTCTATCATAGTTAGAAAAATTATGCAAGCATTTTTTATAAGGCAGGAAACTTCCGTTTCCTGCCTTGAAAAAACATTTAATTGATTCCTTGGCAAAGGGTCATGTCAGCGCACCGAAAAGCGTCGTAAGACGCTTTTTCAAACGGAAATCATGCTCGGGTCGGCCTTTTTGAAAAACTCGTTCAGGCTGGCAAGCGCCGGCGACAGGACACGCAGCTCCTCGTCGGTAAACGCTTCGATCACCTTGTTTGCCATGCGGTCATGAAAACGCTTGTGCAGCTTAAAGGTCACCCTGCCGTATTGGGTAAGCGACATCAACACGATCCTGCGGTCGACAGCCGAGCGTTCACGGACGATACAGCCCTTGCGTTCAAGCCGGTCCGCCGCACTGGTCATTGACGCCAAACGGACGCCCATCGCCTCGGCGATGTCGGTCATTTTGCGCTTGCCGTCAAGCCCGATCTGCTCGATGATGTGGACGTCGTTGATCGTGAAGTTTCCGCCGAACCGGTTTAAGCATCTTTGCTCAAAAGCCAAAATATTGTTGAAAATTTCCACAAGAAAATAATTGATATTTTCTTTGAATTCCGTCACTATACCACCTCCGTTATGCTTTTAGCCGACGACAGGCTGATGGTCGTCAGGGCACGGTCTATCTTCCGGTTAAACCCGGTCAGGGTCTTGCCGCAGCCGATCTCATAAAAAGTCACGTCCCCCTCCGCAGCGATGGCGGAAATTCCGTCTTTCCAGCGGACGGGGCTGACAATGTGCTTCGACAGGTATTCGGGCAGGTCGGAAAAATCGGTCTGTTCTTTTCCGCTTGCGTTTGAGAACACCTTCACGGACGGCGCTTTGAAATCAAAGCCCTTTAAAAAGGTCTTGAATTCCTCCGCGGCAGCAGCCATATGCGCCGTGTGGAACGCACCGCTTACCGCAAGCCGCACCGCCTTTGCCGCACCGCTTTCTAAGCATTTTTGCGCCGCCTTCTCCGCGCTCGCCTCGTCCCCCGCAATCACCAGCTGGGACGGGCAGTTGTAGTTCGCGGCAATCACATATCCCCCGGCGTCTTTGCAGATATTCTCAACTGCCGCATCATCCAGCCCGATCACCGCATACATTGCGCCATGATTTGCCTCGGCGCACGCCTGCATCAGCTGTCCGCGCATCTGGACGATTTGAAAACCCTCTTCAAGCGTATAGGCGCCCGCCGCACAAAGCGCACTGCACTCGCCGAGGGAAAACCCTGCGGCAATATCAGGCGCAATGCAATTTTCGGCAAGCACGCTGAGAATTGACATCGAAACAGTGAAAATCGCAAGCTGTGCGTTTTTTGTCTGACTAAGCTCCTCCGACGGGGTGTCGAAACAAAGCTTTTGCAGGCTGACACCCGTCGCCTCGCTGCCCAAATCAAACACGTCCCTTGCGGTTTTAAAGGCGCCGTATATTTCTTGCCCCATTCCCTGAACCTGCGCTCCCTGTCCCTCAAACAAAAAACATCTCTTGCCCATTTCACGCGTCATCCCTTTCAAAATATGATGGAAATACTTGTCGAAAACTGACTGATTTAAGCCATGATTCATACTTGACAACTGTTTAAAATAGTAATATAATTAGGAAGTTAAATAGTTAGATATTCTAATTATACCATGTTTTAATAAATTTTCAAGAGGGGTGACGACAATTTATTTACAAATTAAAGGAACCGGCAGCTTTCTGCCCCCTTATGTACTGACCAATGACGCGCTTGAACATATGGTGGATACCTCGGATGAGTGGATTACTGACAGGACGGGCATCAAAGAACGGCGGCTCGCCAAGGAGACGGCGACGTATGAAATGGCGACATCGGCTGCGTTAAAAGCGCTTGAAGATGCGCAGGTTTCGCCGCAGGATATAGATCTGATTATTGCAACGACCATTACGCCCGACTATTTTACCCCCTCGCTTTCCTGCCTTGTACAAAAGGAAATCGGGGCGGACAACGCCTTTTGCTTTGACGTCAACGCTGCGTGCAGCGGGTTTTGCTATGCGCTCGACGTTGCCGACTGTTACATCAAAACAGGCAAGGCAAAGCGTATACTGATCGTCGCGTCGGAGGCGCTCTCACGCATCACCGACTATACCGACCGCAACACCTGCGTGCTTTTCGGCGACGGCGCAGGCGCCGTTGTGGTGTCCGGGGGCGATGAACCCGGTATGACCGATAGTTTTCTAGCAGCCACCGGCAGGGACGGCGAAGTCCTCGCTGCGGATATGTTCGGCGATGGCGCAGCGCGCGTCAGGATGAACGGCAAGGAGGTCTATAAATTTGCCGTCAGCGTCAACATTAAAATAGTGAACCTGCTTTTAGAACGCAACAGCCTGACGGTCGGCGACATTGCCTACATCGTACAGCATCAGGCAAATAAACGAATTATCTCCGCGGTGTCAAACAAGCTTGGTCTGTCGGAGGACAGGATATTTATGAACCTCGACAAATACGGCAACACGTCAAGCGCAAGCATCCCGATTTGTTTAGATGAAATGAACCGCAGCGGCATGCTTAAAAAGGGCGATAAGGTCATCCTTGTCGGCTTCGGCGCGGGTCTGACCTACGGCGGCGTATTGCTGACCTGGTAGAATACATATAAGAGGGTGAAGATATGGAAACAAGGCTGACAAAATTATTAGGTATTCAATATCCTGTCATACAGGGCGGCATGGCGTGGGTTTCGGACGAGCATCTCGCTTCCGCCGTATCCAATGCAGGAGGGCTGGGGCTGATCGCCGGCGGCGGCGCACCCAAGGACGTCATCAGGGAAAAGGTCCTTGTCGCCAAGAAAATGACGGATAAGCCCTTTGGGATAAACATCATGCTGATGTCCCCGTTCGCGCAGGATTTGGCGGATTTGGTCATTGAAGAGGACATCAGGTTCGTCACGACGGGTGCGGGCAGTCCGCAAAAGTATATGGAGCGCTGGAAGCAGCACGGCGTCACGGTCATTCCTGTCGTCGCTTCTGTCGCGCAGGCGGTGAAGATGGAAAAAATCGGCGCGGACGCGGTGGTCGGCGAAGGCTGCGAGGCGGGCGGGCACATCGGTGAGCTGACGACAATGACGCTGGTGTCGCAAATCGCCAAGGCGGTTTCGATCCCCGTGGTGGCTGCGGGCGGCATTGCAAGCGGCGAGGGCATGGCTGCGGCGTTTATGCTGGGTGCGGACGGCGTCCAGTGCGGCACCTGCTTTTTGGCGGCAACCGAGTGTTCTGTGCATCAGGCGTATAAAGACCTGGTGCTGAGAGCCTCAGACATTTCTACTGTCGTCACGGGCAGAAGCACGGGACATCCTGTGCGTTCGCTCAAATCCCCGCTGGTCAAGGAATTTCAGGCGCTCGAAAAGGACGGCGCGACCTTGGAGGAGTTGGAGACGCTCACGCTGGGTTCGCTCAGCCGCGCGGTGCTGGAAGGGGATTTTAAGACCGGCTCGTTTATGGCGGGACAGATTGCAGGGCTTGTCAGCGAGATCAAGCCGTGTAAGAATATTATCGAAGATATGGTGCGCGACGCCATACATATTATGAAGGACAGGGTCGCCAGGTTTGGAGGTGCGCTATGACCGCACTGGTAACGGGCGCATCCCGGGGCATCGGCAAAGCCATCGCCTTGCAGCTTGCGAAGGACGGCTTTGACGTCGCGATCAACTATGCCAGCAGCGCCGCAATGGCGGAAGAGGTCGCAAGCACCTGCGCAGCTTATGGCGTGAAAGCGCTCGCCGTGCAATGCGACGTGACCGACGGCGCAGCCTGCGCCGAAATGGTCAAGACCGTCGAGGAGCAGCTCGGCGGCATCGACGTTTTGGTCAATAACGCCGGCATCACACGGGATACGCTGTTGATGCGTATGAGCGATCAGCAGTTTGACGAGGTGTATAACGCTAATTTAAAGAGCGTGTTCACCCTGTCAAAGCTGGTTATCCCGGGCATGATGAAAAAGCGCGGCGGCAGGATCATCAACATTTCATCGGTTGCGGGGCTTTACGGCAACGCCGGACAGACGAACTACGCCGCCATGAAAGCGGGCGTCATCGGCTTTACCAAGGCGCTTTCCAAGGAGGTCGGCGCGCGCAGCATCACAGTCAACGCTGTCGCTCCGGGGTTCATCGAAACGGATATGACCGGCGAGCTGTCCGAAAATATCAAAACCGACGCGCTCGCACGCATTGTCTTGAAGCGTTTCGGGCAGCCGGATGAGATCGCAAAGGTCGTTTCATTTTTGGCATCGGAAGACGCGGCATATATCACGGGACAGACAATAGAGGTTTCGGGAGGTTTATCACTTTGAAACTTGTTTCAAAGTGATAAACCGGATTGCACACAAAATACATAAGCATTTTGGCGCAGTGACCATTTTAACGCCTTATCCGGCTCACGATAAGCGCTTGGTCAAAATTTTGTAAAATTTTGTGAGCCGGAAAGGCTAATGGTCATTATTATGAACAGAGTTGTGGTTACGGGGCTGGGAATCATATCCCCGATCGGGAACACGGCGGATGAATTCTTTGACAGCATAGCGAGCGGCAGGAACGGTATTTCAAACATCACGCTGTTTGACACCGCCGAGAGCAAAGCAAAGCTTGCGGCGGAGGTCAAGGGCTTTAACCCTGACGATTATTTTGAGAAAAAAGAAGCAAAGCGCATGGACCGCTACTGCCAGTTTGCCGTTGCGGCGGCAGGCGACGCTATTGCGGACAGCGGCATCAACCTTGAAAATTTTGACCCCTACCGCTGCGGCGTCATCGTCGGCAGCGGCATCGGCGGCATGAGCACCTATGAGACCGAGCTGACAAAGTTTCTTGAAAAGGGCGCAAACAGGGTTTCGCCGCTCTTTATCCCCATGATGATCAGCAATATGGGCTCGGGGATGATTTCGATCAAATACGGCTTTAAGGGCGTTAACTACGGGCTTGTGACGGCATGCGCCACCAGCGCTCACGCCATCGGCGAAGCATTTCGCCAAATCAAGCACGGCTATCAGGATGTGGTGCTTGCCGGCGGCTCTGAGGCGTCCATCACAGCGTTTGCCACGGCGGGCTTTGCGAATATGACGGCGCTGTCCACCTCGGAAGACCCCAATGCCGCAAGCCTGCCGTTTGACAAGCGCAGGGACGGCTTTATCATGGGCGAGGGCGCAGGCGTTTTAGTGCTCGAAAGCGAACAGAGCGCAAAGGCAAGGGGCGCAAAAATCTATGCCGAGATCGTCGGTTACGGCGCAACGGGCGACGCCTATCACATCACCAGCCCCGATCCGGACGGCGTCAGCGCCGCACAGGCGATGAAGAACGCCATGGCGGAGGGCGGCATCTCGCCGGACGAGGTGGACTACATCAACGCGCACGGCACGGGCACGCCGCTTAACGACAAATATGAAACCATCGCCATCAAATCGGCGCTGGGCGATGCGGCATACAAAACCAGCATCTCCTCCACCAAGTCGATGACGGGGCATCTGCTGGGAGCGGCAGGTGCGGTCGAAGCGATCGCCGTCATCTTTGCCATCACCAAAGGTATCGTTCCGCCAACCATCAACTATGTCGAGCCGGACGAGGAACTCGACCTCGACTATACCGTCAACACCGCCAAGCAAAAGGATGTCCGTGTCGCACTGAGCAACTCGCTTGGTTTCGGCGGGCATAACGCCACTTTGGCAATCAGGAGGTACGAGGGATGAACTACCTCGAAATCAAAAGGCTGTCTTTTGAGCTAATCGACAAGCTGGAAAAAAGCAGTGTGACAAAGGTTTGCATCGCATTCGAGGACACCGAAATCACCGTTGAAAAAGCCACCGCCCCTGCACCCCGGCAGGCTGCACAGGTTCCACCGCAGGTGGCGCAGACCGAGCCATCGCAGCCGGATAAGTCAAAGAACGCTGTTCCGTCGCCGATGGTCGGTACGTTTTACAGGGCTTCGTCACCCGACGCAAAACCCTTTGTCGAGGTGGGCGACACGGTAAACACAGGCGACACCGTCTGTATCATTGAAGCGATGAAGCTGATGAATGAAATCGCATCCGATAGGAGCGGAACGGTCAGGGAAATCTTAATCGGAAACGGCGACGTCGCGGAGTTCGGTCAGCCGCTGATGATTATTGAGTGAGGGATAAGGGATGTTAAACCGTGAACAGATAGAAGCCATCATACCGCATAGAAAGCCCATGCTGCTCATTGACGCCATCACCGATATTTCGGCGGGCGAATACGCCAGGGGTGAGGTGACGCTGACGGGTGAGGAGTTCTTTTTTCAGGGGCACTTCCCCGGCAACCCCGTGATGCCCGGCGTAATGATTGTTGAGGCAATGGCGCAGACGGGCGCGGTCAGCATACTCATGCTGGACGAATACAGGGGCAAGACCGGCTATTTTGCCAAGATTGACGATGTGCGTTTCAGGGAAAAGGTGCTCCCGCATGACAAGCTGGTGCTCGAAGTGAAAATCACCAAGCGCAAGGGACCCATCGGGGTCGGCGAGGGCGTGGCGTATGTGGACGGCAGGATGGTCGCCAACGCTACCCTGACCTTTGCCGTGGGCTGACGGAGGTTAATATGTTTGACAAAATACTGATTGCAAACCGCGGCGAAATTGCCGTACGCATCATCAGAACCTGCCGTGACATGGGCATCATCAGCGTGGCGGTGTATTCTGAGGCGGACCGTTCCGCCCTCCATGTCCAGATCGCCGACGAGGCGGTCTGCATCGGCAAGGCGCACGCAACGGACAGCTATCTTAATATCGACAGGATCCTGTCGGCGGCGCTCGCCACCGGTGCGCAGGCGATTCACCCGGGCTTCGGTTTCCTAAGCGAGAATGCCGAGTTTGTAAAAAAATGCGGAGAGCTTGGGCTGGTGTTTATCGGTCCGGGATTTGAAGCCATGCGCAAAATGGGAGACAAAATCGAGGCGCGCATCACCGCAGATAAGGCGGGAGTACCAGTGACACCCGGCTCGGTCGGCGAGGTGACCTCGCTGGATGAGGCGGAAAAAATTGCTTTGGACATCGGTTTTCCGCTGATGATCAAGGCGGCGGCAGGCGGTGGCGGCAGGGGCATCCGCAAGGCGGACAGCATGGATCAGCTCGCCTCACTGTTTGAAGCCGCAAAATCCGAGGCGATCGCCTGCTTCGGCGACGGACGTCTTTATATCGAAAAGTGCATCTTAAATCCACGCCACATCGAGGTGCAGATCCTTGCCGACGCACACGGTAACACTGTGCACCTGTTTGACCGGGACTGCACCGTCCAAAGGCGGCACCAAAAGCTTTTGGAGGAAGCGCCCTCGTCTTACATCGACGGGAAAACACGCGGCGAAATGGGCGGCTGTGCGGTGCGTATCGCCAAGATGTGCGGCTATGTGAACGCCGGCACAATCGAGTTTTTGGTCGACAGCGACCGGAACTTTTATTTTTGCGAGATGAACACCCGCATACAGGTCGAGCACCCCGTTACGGAAGCCATTGTCGGCATGGACCTTGTGCGCCAGCAAATCAAAATCGCCGCAGGTGAAGCGCTTGCCTTTACCCAAAGCGACGTTAAAATCAATGGTCATGCCATGGAATGCCGCATCAATGCCGAGGACGCCGCAAAGGACTTTGCGCCCGCACCGGGAACGATTATCGAAATGCACCAGCCCGGCGGTATCGGTGTGCGTGTCGACAGCGGCGTATATCAGGGCTATACGGTGCCGCCGTTTTACGACAGCATGATCGCCAAGCTGATCGTGACGGGCGAGACCAGGGACGACTGCATCATCCGCATGAAGCGTGCGATTTCCGAATACCTGTTCTATGGCATCAGCACCAACATCGACTTTCAAATCGCCGTACTGAACAGCGAAACATTCGTCAAAGGCGAATACGGTACAGATTTTTGCGCCGAGCTGCTCAAACAATAAGTTAGGGGTAATGCTATGCTTGACAAGATGTTTAAAAAAACACGCTATGCGACCATACAGGTAAAGCCCGCCGAAAAGCCGCAGACTCCGTTGCATGCGGAAAGTGGGCGCATTACCAGCACACAAAGGATTGCGCTGATTTGTGACGAAGGCACTTTCACCCCGATGTTCGATAGCGTCAGACCGCTAAACCCTTTGGATTTTGAAGGCTATGACGAAAAGCTCGCCGACCTGCAAGAAAAGACAGGCTTTTCGGAGGCAGTGACAGCGGGGGAGGGTGAGGTTTGCGGTATAAAGACCTGCATCGCCGTCATGGACAGCACATTTTTGATGGGTTCAATGGGCAGCGTGGTGGGAGAGCGTCTGTCACGCCTGTTTGAATATGCGGCGGCAAATATGCTGCCTATGGTTGTTTTCTGCGCCTCCGGCGGCGCAAGGATGCACGAGGGGATATTTTCGCTGATGCAGATGGCAAAGGTCAGTGCGGCGGCAGGGCGGCACTCGGACGCCGGACTTTTATACATCAGCGTGCTGACCGACCCGACGACCGGCGGGGTCACGGCGAGCTTTGCGATGCTGGGCGACATCATCATCGCCGAGCCGAATACGCTGGTCGGTTTTGCGGGGCGCAGGGTCATTGAGGGTACCATCAGCCAAAAGCTGCCCGAGAACTTCCAAAGCTCGGAGTTTTTGCTTGCGCACGGGTTTGTTGATTTAATCTGCAAACGGAGCGCGCTGAAAGAAACCCTTTCAACGCTTTTGAAGATGCATACGGAGGAAAAAGTTTGAAACAAGTTTCAGGCTTGAAACAAGTTTCAAACTTCTGCCCCGGCGGATGCACACGAAACGCTATAGGAAGGTGGCATACGCCGCTCGCATTTTGGCGCATGACCATTAAACGCCTTATCCGGCTCACGATAAGTGCGCAGTAAGATTTTGGTAAAATTTTGTGAGCCGGAAAGGTTAATGGTCATATCCATGAAAACACCTTACGACAGAATGATGATAGCAAGGAATGTGGCGCGCCCGAACTTTTACAGCTATGTGCGTGCCATATTTGACAGCTTTATCGAGCTGCACGGCGACAGGTATTTCGGTGACGATAGCGCCATTGCGGGCGGCGTCGCAAGGCTTGGCGGCAGAAGCGTTACGGTCATCGGCACGGTCAAGGGCAACTCGACGGGCGAGAACATCAAGCGCAATTTCGGGATGCCAAACCCCGAAGGCTACCGCAAGGCGCTGCGCCTGATGCGGCAGGCGGAAAAGTTCGGGCGCCCAATCATCTGCATCGTCGACACGCCGGGCGCCTATCCTGGCGTCGGCGCCGAGGAGCGTGGTCAGGGCGAAGCGATCGCCAAAAACCTGCTCGGCATGATGTCGCTGAAAACCCCGGTCGTCAGCGTCATCACCGGCGAGGGCGGCAGCGGCGGCGCACTGGCGCTGGCGGTCGCCAACAAGGTATATATGCTTGAAAACGCCGTATACTCCGTCATCTCTGCGAACGGCTTCGCCTCAATCCTATGGAAGGACGGCAAGCGTGAAAAGGAAGCCGCAGGGATCATGAGGATGACGGCGCAGGACTTGCTTGGCTTTGGCATCATCGACCAAATCATTCCCGAGCAGGAGGGCGGTGCGCACATATCGCCCGAAATTACCTTTGCGGCTTTAAAGGCTGCGTTCATTTCAGACATCGATGCCTTGTGCACCCTGACAGGCGACGAGGTGTACGCCCAAAAATATGACAGGTTCCGGGCTTTTGGTGTCTTTTCGGAATGATAGACTTTTTGCCACCGCAATTCAGGTTTGGCAAGAAGTCTAATAACCAAAAGCTCCCGCCGGAAAAGGTGACACCATTTTTAAACAAAAATTCATCTTTGCCAGGTTAAATATTTGTTAAATATTTAACTTGACAACATATGGGGATTTTGCTACATTTATAATGGCTGACACAAGTGCCTAAGTAATCCCCCAACTATTGAGGCGTGACACTTTGCCGAGGTCAATTCAATGTCAAAGGAGCTTCAATATGAAGTATTTAAAGTACCTTTTGTTATTTATGCCGATTTCGATTATCGGACACTTTTTGCATTGGAGCGAATCCGTCATATTCTTCTCATCCTGTATTGCAATCATTCCCCTTGCCGGCTACCTCGGGGAAGCGACCGAAGAGGTTGCGGCGTACACAGGACCGAAGCTTGGCGGATTTTTAAATGCAACTTTCGGGAATGCGACCGAAATGATCATTGCGTTTTTCGCACTGCGTGCCGGGCTTTTCAATGTCGTCAAGGCTTCACTTGCCGGCTCGGTCATGGGCAATATCCTTTTGGTGCTGGGCTGCGCCATTTTTTTCGGCGGGCTGAAGCATAAGGAGCTCAAATTCGATGTCGGGCAGGGAAATTCCACGTCGACCATGCTGCTGCTGGCAGTCATCGGTCTAACGCTGCCCGCTATATTCACCTTTGCGATTCCCGAAGCCGAGCTGACGACCGAATACGAAGGTTTCAGCATTATGACCGGCATCATTCTCCTGATTATGTACGTTATCGGCATGGTTTATTCCTTTAAGACAAACTCCGATGTTTACGGCGTTGAGCATGCCGAGGACATCAATTCTAAATGGAGCTTGCCTGTCAGCATCGTCATCCTCAGTGTTGCGACCGTTTTGATCGCAATAGAATCCGAGTTGCTCGTTAAAACCATTGAGCCGATGACCCATGCGCTCGGCATTTCCGAGGCGTTTATCGGACTGATCATCATCCCAATCATCGGTAATGCGGCGGAGCACAGCACGGCGGTCATTATGGCGATGAAGGATAAAATGGACATCACGATTGAAATCGCCATCGGATCGAGTCTGCAAATCGCGATGTTCGTTGTGCCGTTTATGGTCATTTTGAGCTTCTTTATGAAGCCGATGAGCATTGTTTTTAAGCCTGTTGAGCTGTGCATTTTCTTTGCAAGCGTGCTGATCGCCAACCAGATCGTCGACTCGGGAAAGGCGAACTGGCTCGAAGGCTTAAAGCTGATTTCCGTTTACATCATCGCCGCAGTCGGTTTTTTCTACATGGGTTAATCTTCATATACGCTATCGCACAAAAAGCGCCGTAAGGCGCTTTTTTAAAAAACTGTTGCAAAATTCATCCAACTATGATAAAATAATCCTAACGAAAGCACAGAAGAATAAAAAAGCGGCAGGACAATGTGCTACCAACACATTGCCCCTGCAATACGGGTGAGACTGCACCTATACGCAACCGGATGACCGGCACCGTACCCATTATAGCATATTCCCTCTCAATTTTCAATAGGGGGTTAAAGGGGTCGTTGCTGTTGGGATTCGGTATTTAGATAAGCGCAAAGCGTGTAGGAAATTGCCATGGGGCAGCGTCCTGCACGTTTTTATATTTGGATATGTTTTCGGTAAACCGGGGTACGGCGTCCGTCGCTTGGCGGCGGACGCTGCGGCCTCGGAATTATAGAAAGCATGAGGTGGAGCAAATGGAAAAAATTTTGGGTGCACGTCCGTCGGCAATCATTTGGACTGGATCGGAGGAAAGCAGGTGCTCGTGCTGCGGGGGTGTGATCGGTGCGGAGTCCGATTATTTGCAGCTGACAGGTGAAAACCTGCACATCTATTGTCTGATAGACTATCTGCAAGACATGAATGTTTTGAAGGTAGTCATGCGGCTGCGCAGGGAATCGTGAAAGGACAAAGCAAGCATTCGGGCGCATAATGCTTTCCTGAATGCATCTGCTCGCAAGTGAATACGAAATTTACTTTCGCCGGAGCACAGGAATGACGCCGGTTTTGCGTAATTTCTTATAAAGAAATAAAGGGAGCTGATTTCAGCTCCCTTTAAAATTGCTTATATTTCCATGATTCTCACTGTTACTTGCTCATCTTTTCGTAGGTTTCGTATTTTTCCTTGGCGTGCTTTTCCGCTAAGCTGAACAGCTCTTCGGCATGTGCCGGGAAGGTGCGCTGCAAGGAGGTATACCTGACCTCGCTTGAAATGAAGTCCTTAAACGATGCGGTCGGTGCTTTGGAATCAAGCTGGAAGGGGTTTTTGCCCTCGTCTTTAAGCAGCGGATTGTAACGGTACAGGTGCCAGTAGCCCGACTCGACAGCCCTTTTGGATTCAAGCTGTGCGTTGCCCATGCCGCCCTTGATGCCGTGGTTGATGCAGGGTGCGTATGCGATGATGACCGACGGACCGTTGTATTTTTCGGCTTCCGTAATTGCCTTTATCAGCTGGTTTTGGTTTGCGCCCATAGCGACCTGTGCCACATAGACATAGCCGTAGGACATAGCGATCAGACCCAAATCCTTCTTTTTGATGACCTTGCCCGATGCTGCAAACTGTGCAACCGCCGCAGTCGGAGTCGCCTTGGAGGACTGACCGCCGGTATTGGAGTAAACCTCGGTGTCGAACACTAAGATGTTGACATCCTCGCCCGATGCGATGACGTGGTCAAGACCGCCGAAGCCGATGTCATACGCCCAGCCGTCGCCGCCGAGGATCCACTGCGACTTCTTGACCAAATAGTCCTTGTCGCCCAGCAGTGATGCTTTGAGCTCCGCCGCCTTTGCATCCTTTGCGTCGAATGCTTCCAGCGCCGATACCAATGCCGCCGTCTGTGCGGAAGAGTTTGTACCCTCGTCGTAGCCGCCGAGCCAAGCGTCGATGGCGTCTTTCAATTCAGCCGGAATACCAAGCCCGGAGAGCTCCTCGGCATAGCCTTTGAGCCTTGCCCTGATTTGCTTGGAGCCGAGCGCCATGCCATAGCCGTATTCGGCGTTGTCCTCAAACAGTGAGTTTGCCCAGGCGGGACCCTTGCCGCACTCATTGGTGGTGTAGGGTGTGCTGGGTGCGCTGCCCGCCCAGATGGAGGAGCAGCCCGTTGCGTTGGCAATCATCATCCTGTCGCCGTAAAGCTGGGTGACCAGCTTTGCATACGGCGTCTCGCCACAGCCTGCGCATGCGCCCGAGAATTCGAGCAGCGGCTGTTCAAACTGGCTGCCCTTAACGGTTTCAATGGAGGCGACGGGCGCTTTCCTGCTCAGGGTGAGGGCATAGTTCCAGTTGGCGACTTCTTTTTCTTCGTTTTCAAGCGGGCTGTATATCAATGCCTTTTCCTTTGCAGGGCAGACGTTGATACAGTTGCCGCAGCCTGTGCAGTCCTCGACTGCGACTTGCATTCTGTATTGGTATGCTTCAAAGCCCTTGCCGGTCGCCGGAATGGTCACGAAATCCTTCGGTGCCCTGCCGGCCTCGTCGGAATCGAGCAGGAACGGACGGATGACGGCGTGCGGACAGACATATGAGCACTGGTTACACTGGATACACTTATCGCTTTGCCACTGCGGAACTTCCGTCGCAATGCGGCGTTTTTCAAACTGTGACGTACCCTGTGGGAAGGTGCCGTCTTCTCTGCCTGTAAATGCACTGACCGGCAGCAGATCGCCTTTTTGTGCGTTCATCGGTTCGAGGATGTTCTTGATGAATTCCGGCTTGTCGCTCTCGGGAACAATGTCGTCCTTGGCATCCGCCCATGATGCGGGCACGTCAACCTTATGGAGCGCCGAGATACCCTTGTCCACAGCGGCATAGTTCATGTTGACGACCTGTTCGCCTTTTTTGCCGTAGGTGTTTAGGATAGCATCCTTCATGTACTTCACGGCGTCGTCGATCGGGATGATGTTTGCCAGCTTAAAGAAAGCCGCCTGCATGACCATGTTGGTCCTGTTGCCCAGACCCAGCTCCTTGCCGATGTGCACGCCGTCGATGACATAGAAGTTGATGGCGTTCTCAGCAATGTAGCGTTTCATATCCCCCGGCAGGTGGTTTCCGACCTCATCGGGCGAGTAGGGGCAGTTCAAGAGGAAGGTGCCGCCCTTTTTGACGTCGGACACCATATCGTACTTGCCGATATATGACGGGTTGTGGCATGCGACAAAGTCTGCCTTGCTGATGAGGTAGGTGGACTTGATGGGCTTTTTGCCGAAACGCAGGTGCGATACCGTGATGCCGCCCGACTTTTTGCTGTCGTATGAGAAGTATGCCTGTGCATACATATCGGTGTTGTCGCCGATGATCTTGATGGAGTTTTTGTTTGCGCCGACGGTACCGTCAGAGCCGAGACCCCAAAACTTGCAGGCGATGTTGCCCTCGGGCGAGGTGTCGATGTCGTCCGCAGTCGGCAGCGAGAGGTATGTCACGTCGTCGATGATGCCGATGGTGAAGTGGTTTTTCGGTTCGTTGGCTTTGAGGTTGGCATAGACCGATGCGATCTGTGCGGGGGTGGTATCCTTTGAGCCAAGACCGTAGCGTCCGCCGACGATAACGCCCTTTCTGCCGCTCTCATAGAATGCGGTGCAGACATCCTGATACAGCGGTTCGCCGATGGCGCCGGGTTCTTTGGTTCTGTCGAGAACGGCGATCGCCTTTGCCGCCTGCGGGATTGCCTCCAAGAGGCGCTCGGTCGAGAACGGTCTGTACAGCCTTACCTTGACCAAACCGACCTTTTCGCCGGCGGCGTTTAAATAGTCAATGGTTTCCTCAATGGTGTCACAGACCGAACCCATAGAGACGATAACACGCTCTGCGTCAGGTGCGCCGTAGTAGTCAAAGAGGTTGTATTGTCTGCCGGTTTCGGCGGCAAATTTGTTCATGTATTCCTCGACGACCGCAGGTACGGCAAGGTAGTAGGTGTTGCAAGCCTCGCGTGCCTGGAAGAAGATGTCGGGGTTCTGAGCGGTGCCGCGCAGCACGGGGTGATCGGGGCTCAGCGCATTCGCACGGAACGCTTTGACCGCATCGTTGTCGATCAGCTTGCCCCAAACGCTGTGGTCGACCACCTCGATTTTTTGAAGCTCGTGTGAGGTCCTGAAACCGTCGAAGAAGTGAAGGAAGGGGACCTTACCGGAAATAGCGCAAAGGTGCGCTATGCCCGACATATCCATCGCTTCCTGGACGTTACCGGCAGCCAGCATGGCAAAGCCCGTCTGACGGCACGCCATAACGTCGGAATGGTCGCCGAAAATCGACAGCGCATGGCTTGCGACAGCCCTGGCGGTGACGTGGATGACACAGGGGAGCAGCTCGCCCGCGATTTTGTACATGTTGGGGATCATCAGCAAAAGACCCTGCGAAGCAGTATATGTGGAGGTAATGGCGCCTGCCGCAAGTGAGCCGTGTACGGTGCCTGCCGCACCCGCCTCGGATTGCAGCTGGACTACGCTTACCTGCTGCCCGTAAAGATTTTTCATCCCGGTTGCCGACCATTCGTCGACATGTTCCGCCATTGGAGAAGACGGAGTGATGGGGTAAATACCTGCAACGTCGATGAATGCGTAAGAAGAATACGCTGCTGCGGTATTTCCGTCCATGGTTTTCATTTGTTTGGACATGTCTTTCACCTCTATTTGAAATTTGTTAACCGACATCAAAAAGTTAACGTAATTAGCCTAACACATTATGGCGCTTTTGTCAACAAATGTCGAGAAGTTATCGGTGACAAAGGAACAACGGAAAACGTTTTTTGTTTCCCGTTGTATGTCATAAAACGTCACGGTTCAAGATAATCAAATATAAACGTCGTCACCCCGTCATATTTCGTTGTTCCGAACGCTGCCACGTAGCCTCCGTATTCTTCGAGCGGGAACTCAGACACAAAGCTGCCGTCACTGTCGGTAAGTATTTGGTCGAGATAAACAATGGTTCCCTCGGCATCCCGCACGACCAGCGCCAGTTCCATATCGGCGTCCGTAACGCCGTTGATCATCATCGACCCGTTGCCTTGCGATGCCGAAAGCTCACGCAGATATGAGTTAACCAGTTTCTTGGCGGCAAGGAGCGGCTGCATACTTTCTGTAAAATCCCACACAAGTAGCTTTGCGGTGTCTTCATCCGCAATGGGGAGGCCAAGGGTGTCATAGAACTCCGGTTCGCCTGCGTTTACCGTATAGGTTTTTGTCACGACATCGACCAGCTTGTTGCCTTTTGAGTAGCATCCGAGTATCACGGTAACTGTCTTGTCCTGACCCTCGGGCAGTGTGTTGACAAATGATACGTTGGCGATCGCCTCGTCCGATTCTATGGAGAGATGAGAATTGGCATGGAGTCTTGGCGCAAGTGGTTCAAGGTCGATCGGATACAGCGGCGCGTCCTTGACCTGCATGGAAACCTTGATTTGATAGGCGCCGCCTGCGTTGGTGTTGCTGATGACCAGCTTTGTGACGCCCTTGTTGGAATTGGATGCCGCCGGGGATGCGGGCATGCCCGGCAGCTTGACGGCGTTCATCTTGGTAAAGGTGCTGTTGCCGTCGAGCGCCTTCACTTCGAGGGTCTTACCGTCCTGAACGAGCGTCGCGCTCCTGCCGTCGGGAGCGATGGTGATCGCCGCGCGGGTGTGCATAAACCAATACAGAGTGTTTCCGCTTGCTGTTTTAAACACAATATCATCCGTCAGCACAACGCCGCCGGTGGCTTTGTCAAACACCATAGTACGGGTTGCCGAATTGACGTGGTCGGGATATGCGGGCGCCATATTGACGACTGCCTTGCCCATTTGCGGCGTGCTGACAAATTCCGTTACGGGAATGTTGTTGGTGAGGTTTTGGTCGGCAGGCAGTTTTGCATTGGTGCTGGGATTGATGACAAAGGTGTTGTGCCCCTCCGCACGGCAGCGGTAATAAGTCCAGCGTGAGTTTTCTTTATTGCTGTACGACCAGTAATTGGTCACGGAATCGTTTTCCTTGCCCAAATCGATTGCCCATCTGACGCCTTGCGACTCATAGATGAAGCTTCCGGCGTCAATCTGTCCGTGGTTGACGTTATTCTTGCCGCCGCCCAAAAGAATATAGCTGGTGTCGGCATCCCAAAAGCCGTTCCTGAAAGTGGCGTCCTCGGGGTTCGAGAAGTAGCCGTCCCTGGGGTAGGAGGTTCTGAATATGGTGTCATAGCTGTCGGTTTGACCGTAGTATGAAGGAGGCTCATACCACAAGACGTCCCGGACATTGGTGTTTTTTTTCGTCTGTTTGAGCTGCTGCACGCGATAAGAGGCTAACACCGGGTCATTATACATCTTCGCAAAGAAGAACGGTTCCGGCATATCGGCAGCGGCGCCCTCGTTGGAGTCGAGCGTACTGGCAATATCCTGCGCGCCGACCATGGCGGGCACATAGTACGCAAGCTTATTCATGCCCGGCGCGGAGAGGAAACCGTAATCCTTGCCGGTCGAATATTTGAGGGATGACAAAAACATCGTGAAATACCGCATCAAAAACTGCGAATAGCCGGCGCCTTCGATATAACCGGTGCCGCCGGTGAGATGCTGGTGGTTGTTCTCCATGATTTTAAGACATTCTGAGAGCATCCATGAAGCGAACTCAGAGGTATCCGCTTCATCCATCAGCGCCAGCGAAGAGATGCCGATGCCCGCGTTGCCGCAAATATTCCAGTTGTGCGCAGAGCTGATCAGACCGGCGGGCGCGCTTTTTTGACCGGAGATGATTTCCCTGTACAGGCTCTCCGCCTGACCAAGACCTCCGAGCATCAGGTTTTTCAGCGTGACCTTTTCGGCGTCTGTCCAGCCGTTATATACCCAGTCGTAAGCAATGCCAAACGACTGCAAAAGAACTGACACACTCAGAAATTTGGAATCGGAGAGAGCGCTCCAATCAATGTCTAAGCTTGTGATTTCGTTGTACAGCCTTGTCTTATATTTCTCGTCGCCGTTTTCGAAGCTGCTGTCGGTGGTCATCATATAGGCGAAGCTGAGGATCATAATACGGTTCATAGCGGCAAGGTTACTCAAATCATTCATCGTGATGTACTTCGTGCTGGATTTGCAGGCGTTGTCCGCACTGGTTTTCAAGGTCTTGTACCAGGATTTATACGGCTCGACCGGCGCGGTGATACAGTCCCGCTTGAGCTGTTGTAATTTTACGGCGTCCAGCATGATTCTCGGACGAGCGGCGCCGCTCGCCGCCGTTGCGGTGCTGAGATCGCTCAAAATCTGCGCGGGAGTAGGTCTTACATATCCTGCGTTGGCGGCGCTGACCGGCGCCGGCACATTGGAGGACAGCGCCCAAGCCGCCATCATGACAATCATGAACGCAGCAATCCCTTTTTTAAAACACATCTTCATAAATAACCTCCTATGACAAAAATTATGTTTTGCTCTGTGCTGCGTTGCACGGATACAGATCTACCACAAAAAACCATGTGGGTTCGACTCCCTTATGCATAGTAAGGTAATTCCAAAACGGGTTCGTATATGAATTGCCTTGCCTAATCTCACAAAGAAACGGTTCTAAATACCCGGCTGCGATTTAACCCCTATCAGAGGCCGTATCATACCTGTAAAATCCCACATAAACAGCTTTGCGGTGTCTTCATCCGAAATGGGGATGCCAAAGCTGTCGTACAATACCGGTTCGCCTGCGTTTACCGTGTAGGTTTTTGTCACGACATCGACCAGCTTGTTGCCTTTTGAGTAGCATCCGAGTATCACGGTAACTGTCTTGTCCTGATTTTTAGGCAGCTTGTTGACAAATGATACACTGGCGATTACTTCGTGAAGCGCTAAGGAGAGCTGAGAATTGGCATACAGCCCCGGCACGGACGGCACCGGGTCGGTCGGGTACAGCGGCGCGTCCTTGACCTGCATGGAAACCTTGATTTGATAGGCGCCGCCTGCGTTGGTGTTGCTGATGACCAGCTTTGTGACGCCGTTGTTGGGATTGGAAGCTGACGGGGATGCGGGCATGCCCGGCAGCTTGACGGCGTTCATCTTGGTAAAGGTGCTGTTGCCGTCAAGCGCCTTCACTTCGAGGGTCTTACCGTCCTGAACGAGCGTCGCGCTCCTGCCGTCGGGGGCGATGGTGATCGCCGCGCGGGTGTGCATAAACCAATACAGCTTGTTTCCGCTTGCTGTTTTAAACACAATATCATCCGTCAGCACAACGCCGCCGGTGGCTTTGTCAAACACCATGGTACGGGTTGCCGAATTGACATGGTCGGGGTATGCGGGCGCCATATTGACGACTGCCCTGCCTATTTGCGGCGTGCTGACAAATTCCGTTACGGGAATGTCGTTGGTAAGGTGTTGGTCAGCAGGAAGTTTCGCATTGGTGCTGGGATTGATGACAAAGGTGTTGTGCCCCTCCGCACGGCAGCGGTAGTAGGTCCAGCGTGAGTTTGCTTTATTGGTATACGACCAGTAATTGGTCACGGAATAGCTTTCCTTGCCCAAATCAATTGCCCACCTGACACCCTGTGACTCATATAAAAAGGTGCCTGCGTCAATCTGTCCATGGTTGACATGATTCTTTCCGCCGCCGACGGCGGCATAGCTGGTATCGTTATCCCAAAAGCCGTTTCTGAACGTCGCATCCTCGGGGTTTGAGAAATAATAGTCTTTGTCGAGGGTGGTGAATATCGTGTCATATGTATCCGTTGTGCCGTAATAGGACGGCGGCTCATACCACAGGACATCCCGGACGTTGGTATTATGGTTGGGCTGCGCCATCTGCTGCAAGCGGTAGGCTGTCAGCTTGGGGTCATTGTGGATTTTGGCGAAAAAATGCTGCTCAGGCGTGTCCTGTGTGGTTTCGGTGGAATCGAGCGTATTGTTCCAGTTCTGTCTGCCCGTCATGCCGATGTGGTAGTAGCAAACACTGTCCATACCGGGCTGACCGAAATAACCGTAGTCGTTGCCGGTTGCATAGAGCAAAGAGGAAAGGAGCATCGTAAAAAAGCGCAGCAAAAACCGCGTGTAGCCCGGACCCTCGATGTAGCCGCTGCCGGGTCCCAACGTCCTGATGTTATTTTCCATGATGCGAAGCGCCTCCGAAATCAGCCAAGGCTCCAGCTCTGAGGCGCCGGGCTCATCCGCTGTCGCCAGGGCGGCGACGGCAACGCCTGAGTTGCTGCAAATGTTCCAGTTTTGTGAAGAAGTGATGAGAGAAGTGGTCGACAGCGTCTTTGACGTGTCCTTATAATAAAGTTCTGCCCGGCTAAAACCCTTGGCGTACATCGTATCCCGCATCATCTGCTTTTCCGCATCCGACCAGCCGTCATAAACCCAGTCATAAGCAATGCCGAAGGCATGTAAAAATTGGGATATTGTCAGAAAGACATTGAGTTCCTCCCAATCAAAGCCGGAGATAGCGGTCAATTCCTGATATAATCTTGTCTTGTACTTTGCATCGCCGTTTTTGTTGTTACTGTCGGTCGACATCATGTAAGCAAAGCTGAGCGTCACTACGCGGTTTAGGACACCCATGCTCTCGGCATCATCCATGCTCACAAGCGGTGTGCTTGACTTACAGGCGTTGTCCGCACTGGTTTTTAAGGTCTTATACCAGGATTTATACGGCTCGACCGGTGAGGTGATGCAGTCCCGCTTGAGCTGCTTTAATTTTGCAGCGTTGAGCATGATCCTTGGGTGAGCGGCGCCGTTGGCGACCGTGGTGTTGTTTAGATCGTTTAAAATTTGTGCCGGGGTAGGTCTTGCGTATTCTGCGTTGGCGGACGGCAGCATCCAAGCAGCCATCATGACAATCATGAGCATAGCAATCACTTTTTTAAAACATATCTTCATACTCAACCTCCTATGGCAAAATTGCGCTTGCCGAGCGGATGCCTACGCACGGTTTGCCGCAAATCCACCGTTTCATGGAAAACAAATAACACCAAAGAGAATGCATAAACAGGGAACGACTGCTCAGCAGTCGTTCCCGTGGAGTATAATATGTTCTGTCGGATTATTGCGTCGTGATGATGACGGTCTGAGTTGCGCCGTCCCAGTCGACCTTGGCGCCGAGACCCTCGACGATGGCACGGACAGGAACAAGCGTGCGGTCGTTCACGAGTTTCGCAGGCACATCGAGTGTAATCTGCTGTCCGTTTTTCATCATAATGTTATTGCCGATTTGCAGGGTTATCACAATGTCGCCCTTCTTTGCGGTGACGGTTTGCGTTGCGTCGTCCCACGACACATCAGCTTCCATTGCTTCAAATATCTTACGGAACGGAACGAGCGTTCTGTCATTCTCTATGATCGGCTGCTGGTCGAATTCGATCGGCTTGCCGTTCAAGGTCACCTTGATGCCGTCGTTGACGGGTGTTGTCGTTGTGTCGATCGGATAGAGCGGCGCGTCCTTGACCTGCATCGAAACCTTGATCTGGTAAGTTCCGCCGGCATTGGGGTTGTGAATGGTCAGCTTAGACACCCCGGTGTTGTCGCCGGTTTTTGAAGGCGAAGCAAGTGAGGTCGGAAGCGGAGCTGCATCCATCTTCGTAAAGGTACTGGTGTTGTCCAAAATCTTCACGTCAAGGGTTTTGCCGTCCTGTACCAGTGTTGCGCTCTTGCCGTCGGCTGCGATGGTGATCGCTGCTTTGGTGTGCATAAACCAGTACAGATTGTTGCCGCTTGCGGTTTTGAACTCAATGTCGTCCGTCAGCACGACCTTGCCGGTCGCCTTATCGAATTCCAGCGCCCTTGTCGCCTTGTTGACGTCGTCGGGATAAGCAGGTGCCATGTCAAGCAGCGCTTTGCCGGTTGCCGGCGTGCTCTCGTACGAAAGTATCGGAATGTCGTTGGTCAAATGCTGGTCTGCCGGTAGATTCGGGTCTTTGTTGGGGTTGATGACAAAGGTATTGTGACCCTCCGCACGGCAGCGGTAGTAAGTCCAGCGCGAGCTCGGCTTATTGGCATAGGTCCAATAGTTCGCAACGCTGTAATTTTCCTTGCCCAAATCAATTGCCCATCGGACGCCTTGTGACTCGTAGACGAAATTACCTGCATCGAGTTGTCCGTGGTTGACGTTGTTTTTGCCGCCGCCCATGCCGATATAGCTGGTGTCACTGTTCCAGAAGCCGTTTCTGAACGTGACCTCTTCGGGGTTTTCAAAATAGAAATCCTTGGGCATCGTGGTGAAGATGGTGTTGAAATCACTGGACGAACCGAAATATTCCGGTTCTTCATACCACAGAATATCCTTCAAATTAGAGGTATGTCCCGGCTGTGTTATTTGCTGTAAACGGTAAGCCGCAAGATATTTGTCTTTATATTTTCCGGCGTACCAAAACAGCTCGGGCGCAGTTTGTGTCGTTTCGGGACCGTCCTGTGTGTTGAACCAGTTTTTCTGTCCCGTCATGCCAATCGTATAGTATCCGATCTTACTCATTCCCGGCAGGGAGAGGTATCCGTAATCCTGACCCGTTGCGGTGGTGAGGGCGGACAAGAACATGGTGACGTATCTCAGCATGAACTGCGTGTAGCTGGGACCTTCGGTGTAGCCGCTGCCGGGTCCCAAATGATTGATGTTATTCTCCATGATCTTTAAAGCTTCGGCAATGAGCCATGTCGTCAGCTCGGTGTAATCGGCTTCATCCGCAATCGCAAGTGAGCCGACAACGATACCCGAGTTGCCGCAGGAGTTCCAGTTATGGGTCGACGTCAAAAGACCGGTCGTTGATTTGGTTCTTCCCGTATCCTTATAATAGATTTCAGCTTTTTTCAATGCCTTTTCAACCAAAGTATCCTTGATGAACTTCTTTTCGGCGTCCGTCCAGCTGTCATACAGCCAGTCGTAAGCGATACCGAAGCAGTGTGCGTTTTGGTTGACTGCAAGGAACTTAGACGTATCATCCCATGTGAGATTTGCAACTGCCTGCAATTCCTGATACAGCCTGTCCTTATACTTGGCGGTACCGTTTTTATTGTTGGCGTCGGTGGTTATCATATAGACAAAGCTGAGCGCCAGTATACGGTTGAGAATTGTCAGGCTTTCAGAATCGTTGGATGTCAGCAGAGGGGTAGAGCTGTTGGTCGCCTTGTCCGCCATGCTTACGACCGACTTATACCAAGCAGCATAAGGCTCTTTGGGAGAGGTAAGGCAAACCTCTTTGAGCTGCTTTAATTTTGCAGCGTTGAGCATGAGCCTCGGGTGAGCGGTGCCGTTGGCTGCCGTGGTGCTATTTAAATCGCTTAAAATTTGTGCGGGGGTAGGTCTGACGTATGCATGATCCTTAACAACTGCACCGGCGATAGTTGGAACCATTGCCGTCGTGAATGTCAGCAGCGTCATAACAACCGCCATCAAAATCGAAATACTTTTCTTGCCCTTTGTTTTCATGCGAAATCTCCTTTGTATGTATATGTTTTGAATTGTTGTCCGGCAATCGACCTGTGTGGCAAAGTGGCAAAAAGCAGGAAAAAAGCACATGACAATAATTCAACTATATTATACCTGTGATTTAGAAAAAAAGCAATATACAGCTTCGAACAATTCACTATATAATATTTGTGAAAAATGTGAAAAACCTTGATGTTCGCAGTATGATATTTATACAAAGCCATTGAGAGGGAAAACGCATAACAACAGGGAACGGCTGCTGAGCAGCCGTTCCCGTGAAGTATGATATATTCTGTCGGCTTATTGCGCCGTGGTGATGATGACGGTCTGAGTTGCGCCGTCCCAGTCGACCTTGGCGCCGAGACCCTCGACGATGGCACGGACAGGAACAAGCGTGCGGTCGTTCACGAGTTTCGCAGGCACATCGAGTGTAATCTGCTGTCCGTTTTTCATCATAATGTTATTGCCGATTTGCAGGGTTATCACAATGTCGCCCTTCTTTGCGGTGACGGTTTGCGTTGCGTTGTCCCACGACACATCAGCTTCCATTGCTTCAAATATCTTACGGAACGGAACGAGCGTTCTGTCATTCTCTATGATCGGCTGCTGGTCGAATTCGATCGGCTTGCCATTCAAGGTCACCTTGATGGTGCCGTCGTTGACGGGAGGCGTTACTGCGGCGATAGGATAGAGAGGAACGTCCTTGACTTTCATCGAAACCTTGATCTGATAGGTTCCGCCGACGTTCTCGTTGACGATCGCAAGCTTAGTGATGCCGTTGTTGGGGTTATTTGCGGTCGGCGGTGTGGGCGTCGAGGAAAAAGGAACCGCCGCCGTCTGTGTGAGGACGCTGCTGCTGTCGAGCACCTTCACTTCGAGGGTCTTGCCATCCTGTACGAGCGTCGCGCTCTTGCCGTCGGCTGCGATGGTGATCGCCGCACGGGTGTGCATGAACCAGTACAGCTTATTGCCGCTTGCCGTCTTGAATTCGATGTCGTCGGTCAGGACAACCTCGCCCGTCGCTTTGTCAAACTCGCCTGTTCTGGTGGCTTTGTTGACGTCGTCGGGATAAGCGAGCGCCATATCGACCACTGCTTTACCCTTTTCGGGTGTGCTTTCATATTGAATAACCGGAATTTTGTTGTCCAAATTCTGATCCGCCGGCTTATTCGGGTCCTTGTTGGGGTTGATCACAAAGGTATTATGACCCTCCGCGCGTACCTGATAGTAAAGCCAGCGCGAGGGGGTTTTGTTGGAATAGGTCCAAAAGTTCGCTGCACCGGTATTGCCCTTGCCTATATCAATCGCCCATGTGACGCCCTGAGACTCATAGAAGAAGCTGCCGGCGTCAATATGTCCGTGGTTGACGTTGTTCTTGCCGCCGCCCAAAAGGAAATAGCTGGTGTCAGCGTCCCAAAAGCCGTTGCGGAAGGTAGCGTCCTCCGGGTTCGAGAAGTACATATCCTTGGGGTAGGAGGTCTTGAATATGGTGTTATAGTCGGCGGTCTGCCCATAGAATTCAGGGGCTTCATACCACAAAAGATCCTTGACGTTGACGTTTTTTGACGGTTGCTTGACCTGCTGTACACGATAAGACGCCAATGCCGGGTCTTTATAGATCTTCGCGAAGAAGAACGGCTCCGGCGCATCCAGCGCAGGACCTTCACTGCTGTCGAGTGTGTTTGAACCATTTTGCGCGCCGATCATGGCAGGATAATAGTATGCAATTTTGTCCATGCCGGGCGCTGTTAAGAAACCGTAATCCTTATTGGTCGCAGATGTCAAAGCGGATACGAACATCGTGAAATACCGCATCAAAAACTGTGTATAGCCGGTGCCTTCGATATAACCGGTGCCGCCGGTGAGATGCTGGAAGTTGTTCTCCATGATTTTCAAGCCTTCGGATATCAACCACGAGGAAAGCTCAGAGGCGTCGGCTTCATCGGCGATTGTCAGCGAAGCGATTTGGATGCCTGCGTTGCTGCACATATTCCAGTTGTGCGTAGAGCTGATCAGACCGGCGACCGAGCTTTTTTGACCGGAGACGATTTCCTTGTAATAGATTTCAGACTGCTTAAGTCCGGCCATCATCAGGTTTTTAATCGTGGATTTTTCGGCGTCCGTCCAGCTGTTATAAAGCCAGTCATAAGAGATACTGAATGTCATCAGCATCTGCGACAAACGCAGGAAGGATTGCGTAGAAAGAGCGCTCCAATCCACGGTGGACAAGTTTGTGATCTCTTTGTAAAGCCTTGTCTTGTATTTTTCCTCGCCATTTTTGAGGTTGCTGTCGGTGGTCATCATATAAACGAAGTTGAGAATCAAGACACGGTTAATGACGGCAAGCGACTCTAAGTCACCCATCGTGAGCAGCGGCTTGCTGTCTGCGGAGTTATTATCCGCGCTGGTTTTCAAGGTTTTATACCACGACGCATACGGCTCAACCGGCGAGGTGATACATTTTTCCTTTAATTCGTTGAGCTTTGCCATGTTAATCATAATTCTCGGGTGAGCGGCGCCGTTGGCTGCCGTTGCGGCGTTAATGTCGCTCAAAATCTGTGCGGGCGTCGGATGTTCCATTTGAAGATCTGTCACAGCCGCACCGGCGATGGTCGGTACCATTACCGTCGTGAATGTCAGCAGCGTCATAACCACTGCCATTAAAATCGAAGTACTTCTCTTGCCTTTTGTTCTCATGCGAAAGCTCCTTCGTATATGTATTTGAATTACCGCTCGGCAATCGACCATGCGTGGCAAAAACGTAGCAAAAAAACAGGAAGAAAGCGCACCGCAATAACTCAATACTATTATACTGCTGATTGAAAAAAAAACAATGTACAGTTTGAACAATTCAAAATATGATATTTGTGTAAAATGTAAAAGCAAGTTTCAAAGAGGCGCTATTTGACAATGGCATGTGTGCGTGATACAATTCAGATAGGTTCATATGGGAGGGGAAAGGATGCCGAAAACACTAAAAGCCGCAATTGTCCTGATGCTTGTTGCTATGTGTTTGATGTCACCGGTGACAGCGGCTGATGACAGCATTAAAGTGCTGATTGACGACCGGCCTTTGGTCACCGACGTCGCCCCTGTGATTATAAACGGCCGTACGCTCGTGCCGCTCAGGGCGATTTTTGAGGCGCTGGGCGCGCAGGTGCAGTGGGATGAGACGACCGAAACGGTCACGGCGACTAAGCAGGGGCTGACGATCGTGTTGAAGGTCAACGACCGATTCCCGACCGTCAACGGCAAGGTGCAAGAACTTGACGTACCTGCGGCGGTCGTCGGCGGCAGGACGATGGTGCCCGTGCGCTTTATCGCCGCCAGCCTCGGGACCTATGTTGAATGGAACGGTGCGGAAAAGACCGTGCTCATTATTACACCGCAAAAGATTGCTATTGGCGACCAAAGCTTTGAGCGGGTCATTCGAGACAAAATCGGCAAGCCGGACGGCGACATCCAAAACACCGACGTGGCAGGCATTACCGAGCTTAATGCGTCGCATTCAAGCGTCAAAGAGCTGTATGGCATCGAACAGTTTAAATCGCTCAAAAAGCTTGATTTGTCAGGTAACCTGATTGAAAACGTCTATCCGCTCAGCGGACTGGTGAGCTTAGAGGAGCTTAACCTGTCGCAAAACAACGTAACAAGTGTGACGCACCTAAAAACGCTTGGCAATCTGCGCAAGCTTGATTTGTCACAAAATAAGCTTTCACAAATTGGCGAGTTAAGTGTGCTGACAGGGCTTGCGGAGCTGTACATCAGGCTCAACCCGATCACTTCGCTGTCGGAATTGCAGAATTTTGACGGCGGCACAAAGGTCTATGTGCTTAACAGGAACGTGCCGATCGACAAGTCCGATGTGCGGGAGCTTGAAGAGACGGCAAAGATTATGCCAATTATCATCAGAATCGTCGCCAAGGTGATTACAAGCGATATGACCGAGCTTGATAAGCTGCTCGCGCTGCATGACTATATGATATTGCATACCGTTTATGACGAACAGAGCTATGTTAATTTAGTGGTTGATGATGTCTGCCATTCCGCATACGGAGCGCTCGTTGACGGGAAAGCGGTTTGTGACGGTTACGCCCAGGCTATGAACCTGCTACTCGATGCCGTAGACATAGAAAGCATGATGGTTACAGGCATCTATTACAGCTATGCGGGTCGACCCGGGGGACATGCGTGGAACATTGTTAAAATTGACGGAAAGTATTATCATTTTGATGTTACCCATAATGATCGTGACGACGTTGATTTTCAGGTTCGACATCGCTACTTCAATCTTTCTGACAGGCAGATAGCAATGAACCGAACGTGGGATAGAAGCAAATATCCTGCCTGTGTCAACGACAACTCCGACTTTGACAATTTGGTCAAAATCACGAACACACCGGTGAATGTCGGTGGCTACGCGTATATGGTCGTCGGCAGCAACCTGTATAAGGTTGATCAGAAAACGATGGAGGCAAAGCTCTTGAGCGACAGCAAGGTTTCCGATGTCGCCCATGATGACAATTGGCTTTATTACATCAACGACAGCGACGACAAAAAGATCTATCGCATGAGGACGGACGGTACGGAATCCGCCTTGCTGTGTGACAAAAGCGCGGCAAAAATTATCTGTCATAAAGGCTATGTGTATTTTTTGAGTTATGACAAATTAAGAGAAGACTATAATCTTTATAAGCTGGACCCAAACAGCCTGGTTGCCGCAAAAGTCACAAAAGCCGATATTGTAACGCATTTCTTTGTATATAATGACATCCTGTATTGCAGAAGCTTCAACTTTAACGACGGCGGTCGCATTATCAAAGTCTCGGAGTATGGCAAAGCGGAGGAGGTTACTTCCGCAACAGCCGGCAGTTTTTCATTAAAATTCACATCAGAATCACAAACTTTATATTTTAATTACGGGGTCGGCGAATGCCTGTCGGGCGAATACCTGTATTATATTGAAACCGGGGCGAGCAACAGTATTTTTCGTTTGAATTTAGAAACGGGTCAAGTCACCAAAATCAGCGAGCAAAAGGATAACGCGTCCGCCTTTGAAGTGGTGGGCGACTACATCTATTATTACAGCACGGTTGACAAAAAGATATACAGAATGAAAACAGACGGCAGTGACCTTGCCGCCATAAATTAAGCAAAAAAGCGTTCGGGCGCGTATGCGCTTTCCTGAACGCATCCGCTCGCCGCGCGAGCGTAAGCGCAGGCGGGATTCATTCCCGCCGGAGCGTTTTTTATTGAAGCGTATCTTCCGGCGTCTGCCGGATGAAGAATGCCTGGCTGTCCAAACGCTCATCCGGCTCGGACGGGATTGCGGCGTATTTTTTACCGGGCTTTAACCGCCTTGCCTTGACGTTGTCCGCAAGCTGTACCATCAGCATATCGTATATCCGCTTTTTAACCTCCCCGTCCAGCACGGGACAGGCGGCTTCCACGCGCCGCTCGGTGTTTCTGGTCATCACATCCGACGATGCGATGTACATTGTCATGTCAACGCCGTATTCTCCGAAGCAGTATACCCGCGCGTGCTCCAAAAACCGCCCGACGATGCTGATGATCGAGATGTTTTCGGTCTTGCCCTTGATTCCGGGGACGATGCAGCAGATGCCCCGCACGATCATCTCGACCACCACGCCCGCACGGGAGGCTTCCGACAGCTTGTCGATGATGTCCCTGTCGGATATGGAGTTGATTTTCATTAAAATTCTGCCGTTCCCGCCCGCCTCCGCCTTGACGATCTCACGGTCGATCAGCGCCATGATGCCGCTTTTGAATTCCGAGGGCGCGACCAGCAGGCGCTCATAATGCCCCTTGACGTTTCCGCTCAGCATATTTTTAAAGAACAAATTGGCGTCGTCGGCGATGTCCTCATCTGCGGTCATCAGCGAATAGTCGGTGTAGAGCCTTGCAGTTTTTTCGTTATAGTTGCCTGTGCCGACCTGCGTTATGTATTGCAGCCGGTCATTCGAAAGCCTTGTGACAAGGCATAGCTTTGCATGCACCTTATAGCCTTCGACGCCGTAGATGACACGGCAGCCCGCCTCTTCAAGCCTTTGCGCCCAGTTGATATTGTTCTGCTCGTCAAACCTTGCCCTCAGCTCCATCAGCACTGTGACGTCCTTGCCGTTTTCCGCCGCGTCAATCAAGTATTCGGCAAGCCTTGACTTGTTATCGATGCGATAGAGTGTGATTTTAATGGACACAACAGCGGGGTCAAAGGCAGATTGCTTGATGAAGCTGAGAAGCGGCTGCATGCTGTCGTAAGGATAGGATAGCAGGAGGTCTTTTTTTGCCACCTGCCGCCAAATCGGCGCGCTCAAATTGACTGTTGGCGGCGCCAACGGCTTGTGCGGCGGATAGAGCAGCCCGGCTTTGACGGCTTCGGGCAGCTTTCCTTCGAGCTGATAGACGTAGGACATATTGAGCGGCGAGGCGGTCACAAAGACCTGCTCGCTTTTTAAATTCAGCTTACCTTGCAGAAACTCCGAAAAGCTGTCCGATATTTCGCAGCTGAGTTCAAGGCGCACGGGTGACAGCCTTGCGCGCTTTTTCAGGATTTTCTGAATGTGCTGGCGAAAATCATTGTCGACCTCATAGGTTTCGTCGTCGGGGGAAATGTCGGCGTTTCGGGTGACGCAGACGATCGCCTTCTCTACAACGGTGTACATATCAAAAAGGCTTTCGGCATACCTTGCGATGATGTCCTCGGTCAGGATATAGGTCAAAGGGTCTTCGGAAAGATAGAATATCTTGGGCAAAAGCCTTGGTACGGGGATGAAGCCATAGAGGATTTTGTCCTTGGACTTCATCATCACCGCAATGCTGAGCGTCTTGTTTTCCAGGTGAGGGAAGGGATGGTGCGCGTCGATGATCTGCGGCGATAAAATAGGGGCGATTTGGGTTTTGAAGTAGCGGTCGAGCAGCTTTTTCTCGTCGCCGGTGATGTCCTTAAAGCCGACTCTGCTGATTTTTTGTCTTGTGAGCATGCGCTCAAGCGCCGCATAGGTTTTGTCCTTGGTCTTATACAGCGGCGGACACGCCTTGAACACCTTTTTCAGCTGCTGCTCGGGGGTGTCGCCGGTTTTATTGTCGATATTGACTTCTTTTAAAAGCGACAGGTCAAACAGGCTGCCGACCCTGATCATATAAAATTCGTCAAGGTTGCCGGAAAAAATCGCAAGAAATTTCAGCCGCTCAAAAAGCGGCACGCTTTTGTCGTTGGCTTCGGCGAGGACACGCTGGTTGAATTTCAGCCACGACAGCTCCCTGCTTTGGGTATAACCGGTATCCTTTAAGAAAACCTTTTTGTCCATCATGTCACTCCTTTTTTAGGATGTTTTTATATAAATATCCCTCACGTGCGCCGTATTTGCTGACGAGTACCTGCTTGCCGCCAAGCTTTTTGCAAAGCGTGCCGAGCACGATCATACCCGGCAGGACGGTATGTATCCTGTCGGGGACAATCTGTACGATCTTGCGGATGGTGGGTTTATCAGCCGTCTTAAAGCGTTCAAGCAGCGAAAGGATCATATCCGTCTCGATGACCCTGTTGCCGGCGGGCAAATCAAAAATATCGTTGCACAACTTCAGCGTCGCACGAACCGTTCCGCCGACGCCGCAAATGCATTCGGTGTTTGCTTTTTTGCACAGATTCAGCGCCGTGAGCTCCTTCAAAGTGATTTTTTCAATGTGCCTGCGTTCGCGCGCCGTCGGCAAAAGCGCATCGACATGCTTTAAGTAAAGGTTTAAAGAGCCTATGGGCATGCTTGACGCGGCAAGGATTTTATTATCTGCAAATGCCACAAGCTCGGGGCTGCCGCCGCCGATGTCAATGACGGCGCCTTCCGTGACGTCAAGGCTGTGCGTCGCGCCGATAAAGTCGAGCGCCGCTTCCTCTTCGCCGGAAAGCACGTCGACGGCAATGCCGGTCCTGTCTTTGATCAGCGAAACCGCCTCATCCGTGTTGACGATGTTGCGAAGCGAAGCGGTCGCAAAGACGGAAAGGTTTTTAATACCGAACTCCGCAAGCCGCTTTTTGAATTTTGAAAGCACGCCGCATGCGACGCCGATGCCTTTTTCGGAGAGGGTACCGTCCTCGACGTAGCCTGAAAGCCCCGCCGTTTCCTTGTCGCTCAGAATTTCTTCGAGATTGCCGTCTGTGTATTTATATGCGAGAAGCCGGATTGTATTCGACCCTACGTCAATTACCGCATATGTTGCATATGTCATCGAAACACCTCCGTATCAAGCCCAGTATATCACACGCTTTTTGGCGCCTCAAATCTTTTTTCGGATTTTACCTATTGCTAACAAAGCGAGGGGGATGGGCACACCCCAGATGACGTTTGCGGTGATGAGGATTTTTTCGGACAAGTCATAGAGCTCGAACATGCTTTGCGTCAGAAAGACGGCAAGGAACAGCATTGCCACGGAATATATGCCGACGATCGGCTTTGTTTCTTCCAGCTTGAACAGGTACTTGAAGATGCAAAGGGCAATATGCATAAATACGGCGATGATGATAAAGTCCGAAAACAGCCATGTGCTGACAATCAGCGATTCGATTCGTTCAATGACATTGAAAAGGGAGATCTGTCTGACCGCCGCAAAAAACGGAATCGGGATGACCCTGACCAGCGGAGCGCCGAGCAGCCCGATGGTCACGCCGATCAAAAGAATGGTGGAGATGAGTGAGAACGCAAGTGTTTTCAGCGCCGATTTTTTGATGTCGGGTTTGTTGTTGATGACGTCGCCGAAAAAGAAAAGAAAACCCATATAGCTCCAAATGCCGATGATACTGACGCTGGCACGCGCCACGGGCAGGATATCCAGACGGCTGACCGGCACCAAATAGTCCGGCTCTATGGAAGGAATGGCGGACACAACGGCAGCGGCGAAAAAAATGACAATAATGGCTACGATGATCTCGTTCATCCTTGCCACCACCACGATGCCTTTGCGCAGCGCAATCGCAACGGTCAGGAGCATCGGTATCAAAAAGACGTAGATATTGACGTTCGGCAGAATGGTCGACAGCAGGCGCTCCGCATAATACCGCACATAGAGCGAGGTCAGCAGGATGATCAGCAAAAGGTAGGAGCAGGTCACAATCTTGCCTATGACCTTGCCGCATATGATGTCGTTGATTTCCGACAGAGACGCTTCGGGGTATTTTTTGAAAAAGGCGTGCAGGGTATAGACCACCGGCAGCATAGCGATAAAGGCAACGATGGGCGACAGCCATGCCGCTTGATTGGCATGCAGCGCCCCATAGTTTGGCAGCAGCCGCACAGAGGGCGAGAAAGCGCAGGTCAAAAACAGCAGCATTGCCTGGCGCATCGAGATCTTGTTGTTTTTATACATTACTTGCCTGCACCTCCGGTTCCGTTCATATTAAACAGCGACAGTAAGAGATCTGCGATGCTGGTCTGCGTAGGATTTTTGATATAATACCAGCCGAAGAGGAAGGTCACTGCGGCAAGGACCGAGAAAAGCGCCAACTCTTTTTTTCGCTGCATTTTCAGCATCGGCGGTACGTCTATAAGACCGATCAGCAGTATGACGGCGGCAAGTTTGATCATTGTTTTTCAGCCTCCCAATTGCGAAGCGGTGTTTTGATGTTATAGGATCTGTTCGCAACGCTTTTTACTTCGACACTGAACTGCATATCCGGGAAAATCTCCTGCCAGCGGTCTTTGATTTTTTCGTATTTCACGGGATGTTTTCGGAATATCATCTCACTGAACCCAAAGAAGTCCGCATTGTTGTCCTGCCCGTAGGCGATGACCTGTTCCAATGCATCGGTTATGGCTGCATTCATCTGCTGCTCCAAATAATCGGTGTTTTTCTTATCGAAAATATCCGCTTTGCCGGTCATCTCGCCAATGTTGAACTCGACGGTCACCTTGATTTTGATTGACGGAAGACCGTCTGTAAAGGTCACGCTGTTTTCCGCACGGGTGTTGATGATTTCCAGCGACACCTCGTTGCCTGTCATATCCTCGATGACGATCAGCGAAGAGCTGACGGAGTTCTTTATGATACTATAAGCGAGCGCCATATTGTTCTCAACGTATCCGAGCATCTGCTCGTCCTTTATGACGGCAAAGCCTTTCATTTCAAGCAGCTTTTCATTCTGTGCGGACTGACCGCCGGCGCTTTCAGTGTTCTGACCGGGCTTGTCCGTCAAGGAAACTGCCGGAATGACCGAAGCGGTGTTTTTGCTGTCAAGGGTGTTGAAAAGTGTACGAAGGTCCGTCTTTTCGGCAAGCGACAGCTCGCCCTTGTTTTCAAACAGCTCTTCGAGCTTGGCGGCAACGCCTCCCTTGCTGCCGTTCATCGCATAAACGATTTCGGAGCCGGACACGCCTTTTGCGATGATCACCGCCACTGTCAGTCTGTTCTCGTGGTCTCTGATCAGAAACTCCAAATATTTGCTCAGGTTTTGCCTGGCGGCTTCCTCGCCCACGATGATATACTCATTTTGACCCCAGTGGAGGTCCTTGTTTGAAAATGCTGCAACGGATCTGTTCGCTTCCATAATGGTTTTCCCCGTCGCCTGTATGATGTTTTCATTTTGCTGGGCGGATGTGCCCCCTTCGCCTGAGCTTTTGCCGCCGATGTCGCCCTGGCTGTCCTTCTCAGATGCGAGCGTTATGGTAACGCCTTCGCTGCCCTTGTCAACGGCAGAGACGTTCGGAAATACCAGTTGGCTCAGCTCGTTGCGCCCGACAGTCAGGTTTTTGCATCCGCACAGCATCAGGCAAAGCGGCAGTGCGAAAAGCCGTGCGGTGATTCTGTATGCTTTCATAAAATACGCTCCCCAAATGGTTTATTTATAGGAAATTACGCAAAATCGGAGTAATTTCCGCGCTCCGGCGAAATGAATTCGCCTGTGCCTACCCTCGCGGGGCGAGCGGAGGCGTTCGAGAAAGCGCATACGCTCTCGAACGCTTTATTTCTGCCGCCTTTTGTTCATCGTTTTCAAGTACGAAGGACGGTACTTTATCATAGACAAAGGGAAACGGAATACGCTGTCCTTCAAATCCTTGCCCTGGGTCGCGGCGTAGGGCGAAAGGTAAGGCACGCCGAAAGTTTCGATGGAGGCCAGGGCATAGAGCATCAATATGGCGCCGAAGCTCATTCCCACAAGCCCCAACAGGCTTGCCAGCACCGCCATGATGAACCGCCAGATTCTGAGGGCGTTGGAGAAATCCTGATTGGGCATCGCAAAGCCCGATATGGCGGTGATGGCGATGATGACGACGACGGACGGCGAAATGAATTTTGCGTTGACCGCCGCCTCGCCCACCACCAGTGCGCCGACAATCGATACCGCCTGCCCGATGCTTTTCGGCAGCCGCCGTCCGCTTTCTATCAGCGTTTCAAAAGCGATCAGCATTAAAAACACCTCGAAGAAGGACGGATACGGCACGCCCTCCTTTGCCATGATGATGGACATCGCCAGCTCCGAGGGGATCATCTCGTGGTGGAAGGTGGTGATGGAGATATAAAACGCCGGCAGGAATATGGATAAGATCATCAGAAAATACCGCAGCGCACGCAGCAGCGATGCGGTGAGAAAGCTTTGTGAGTAGTCGTCGGAGGTGCGCAAAAACTGTCCGATCACCGCCGGCGCCGTAAAGGCGATGGGGATGCCGTCGATGATGATGCCGACCCTGCCGTCTAAGATGTTTTGCGCAAAGGTGTCCGGACGTTCTGTTGCAGTCACGAGCGGAAAGGTGCACAGATGGTTGTCGCTGATATATTCCTCAATCGAACAGGTTTCGATAACGCCGTCAATGTCAATGGCGTCCAGCCTGTTTTTCACCTCGGTCACAAGCTCCTCGTTGACGATGCCGTCAATATAGACAAACGCAACGGGCGTCCTTGTCTGTCTGCCGACAATCGTCTGCTCGACCGTCAGCTTGGGCGTCTTGATCTTCCGGCGCACTGTTGCGGTGTTGACCCTTAAATTCTCGATAAAAACGTCCTTTGGTCCTTTTGAGATGTTTTCCTCGGTCGGTTCGCTGATGGCACGCTGCTCAAAGCCCTTGGTTTCAAAGGTAAGCGCGGTTTTTTCCTTTTCAAAAATGACGGCGCAGCTTCCCGTAACGATGTCGGACAGGACCTCCTGCATTTCCCGCCGTGTGCGCTGTGAGGGGAAGTACACATACCCGTGCTCGATCAGGTTAATGGCGTCCTTCTCGGTTTTCAGGTTGGAAAGACGTTCGGATTTAACGAGCGGCATGATCACATCGTCGCCGATCGCCTTGCTGTTGACTAGGCCATCGATGCAAACGAGCGTCACGGGCATGTTCTCGTTCCCGCCGATGTAGATTTCACGGAACACGATGTCGCTGTCCTTCGCAAAGACGCTTCGGATACCGGCGAGTGTGATTTCCTCTGCGGTATCGTGCGTAAGCGGGTGGGTCTGCCCGCCGTCGGACTTGCCGAATAAATTTTTAAACATATCAACCTCCGTTCCGCCGCTCCGCGCCGGCACAAATAAAATATTAAAGGTAGTATTGCACATCCGTGGGTAAATATACAAAAAAGGCTTTGCGAAAAAGGTCGGATTTCGCACAAAGCCCGATTGACATTTTAAATTGGTATGATAAAATAACATAACATAACATAACATGCTGAATAAAAAGAGAGGTCATTACATTGAAAAATCATTACGAGATTGAAATTGCGGGATTAAAACGCAGCCTGCCGGTGTGCCGGGTGACGGACGATTTATGTATCGCGGCGTTTGTCATCTTCGGAGATGTGGAAATGACGGTCAAGGCGGCGGCGGCGCTGCTCAAAAAGGCGCCCAAGCACGACCTTCTCATCACCGCCGAATCTAAGGGGATACCGCTGGTGCATGAGATGGCGCGTCAAAACAAGGAAAGCACCTATATCATCGCCAGAAAGACCACCAAGCTGTATATGTGTGACGTGTTTTCGGTCGAGGTGCAGTCCATCACCACCGCACGAAGGCAGCAGCTGTTCATTGACGGCAACGACGCAAAGCGGATCAGCGGCAAGGACGTTTTGATCATAGACGATGTCATCAGCACGGGTGAGTCGCTGCTTGCAGTTGAAAAGCTGGTCAAAAAGGCAGGCGGAAACGTGGCGGGGAAGATGGCGATCCTTGCCGAGGGCGACGCAAAATACCGTGACGATATCATCACGCTGCAATATCTGCCCCTGCTGGACGGCAAGGGCAGCCCCATTAAATAGTGCGCTGTCACTCTGTGTTATGTTTTTTAAAGTAATAGTCAAACATCAGTCCGCCGATGACGGAGATTGCCGTAATGGTGACGCCCGCCTCGACGATGTACTGTGACAGATAGGACAGGTAAAAACTGTCGCCGCCCAAAAGGCTGCCTTTGAGGCGGACGGCAAGCCCGATAACAAGCAGCAGGCAGGAAAGCTGCATCCCGTGGTGCAAAATGATACCCGCAATGCGGTTTAGCTCGCCGATACGCTTCTTCATTTTTGCATACATATTAAGCGTCCCCCTTAGGCATAGGGGCGTCGAACACACACAGCCCCTGCCATGTAATTTTTGCGTATTTTATCGTTGTCGTCCTTGCCTTACGTCAGCAAGGCATCGTCCTTCGCCGAAAAAATCCATCCAAAATTCCGGCGGCAGGAGTGCTTAGCAGTTTTGAGCGAGTAGATTTTTTGTTCGGGCAAGCAAAATCAAAATCACGCAGGTAATACTTGACGTATTGCCAAGGGATTTTGCGCCGCACGGGCACAAATCCACCACTCAAAACCTATGCGGGTTCGACGCCCCTATGCCTAGGCAAGGCAATTCAAATACGAACCCGCCTCGCGCTGATTAATTTGCGGCTTTTCTTTGTTATCGTTCTTGCTTAGGGACGACTGTCAGAAACCGTCCCGTTATCATATAGTATTATGGTAACATAACTGCCGTGCGTTCTCAATGCACAAAAACTGGCTGCGGAGGAAGGAAAATGGAAATAGGATTATCGACTGCATGTTTTTACCCGATGCAGACAGAGGATACCATCCGTGTGATAAGCGATTTGGGCGCACCGCTGTGCGAGGTGTTTTTTGAGGCGGACTGCGAATGCGACCTGTCGTTTGCGCGCCTGCTGAAAGAGCGGATGGAGGAGAGGGGGGTGAGGGCGGTCTCCGCCCACGCCTTTTGCATCCCGTTTGAGCATCAGCTTTTTGCGGACTACCAAAGGCGCATTGACGATGCGCTTGTTTCTTATAGGCGTGTGCTGGCCGCGGCGTCGGCGATCGGCGCAAGGTACTATACCTTTCACGGCGACAAGCGCAGCGAGCGTCTTGACGGGCTGGACTATAAGCACCTCGGACGCTGCTTTGACGCACTGTTGAACATGGCGGACGCCTACGGCGTCAGCCTGGCATGGGAAAACGTCGCATGGTGCCAGTCGTCAAGACCGGAGCACATCGCCAACATCAAAAATGCCGTCAGCAGGGACGGGCTGAAATTCACCCTCGACATTAAGCAGGCAAACCGTGCGGGTGTTCCCGTGGACGAGTATATTAAGGTGATGGGCAGCGACATCGCCAATTTGCATATCAACGACTTTGACGCACATGCGACCTGTCTGCTCCCGGGCAAGGGGGTCTTTGACTTTGCGGAGCTCTTCGCAAAGCTCGGAAGCGCAGGTTACCGGGGCGATGCCATCGTGGAGGTTTACAGTGAAAACTATACCGATATATCGCAGCTTGCCGACAGCATCGCCTATGTAAAAAGCTGCCTTGCACAGACATGATGAGGGAACGCTCACCACAGCCTGTGCAAGGCAGCTTTAATGTTCAATTTTAAATTCAGCCGCTAAAACGAAAAATTCTCGGCATGGATGTTTCTTTTTTTGACCCCAAGCGTTTTGAGACTTTTCTTCACGCTGTCCAGCATAGCGGACGGACCGCAGACAAAAAAGCGTGCGGTATCAATGTCACAGCCGTGTGCTTTCGCGAGCTGCGCGATTTTCTCCTGTGTCAGATACCCCGACTCGCCGTTCCCCGAGCGGTCGTTTGCCACAATGGGCACAAAGCTGAAACGGCGCATCCGGTCGCCCAGCCCTTCCAGTTCCTCACGGCAAATCAACTCATCCGGCTCGTTCACGCCCCACAGCAGCAATATCTGCCGCTCCGGGTCCGTTTTGGCGAGGTAGCGCAGTATGCTCAGCATCGGTGTGATGCCGACGCCGCCCGCAATCAGTATGCTGCTTTCCGTGCGTGTGTCAAACAGCGGACCGAACCTGCCGTAGGGTGCGTCAAGGGTCGCGGCGTCGCCGATCTTGATTTGATCGACTGCCGCCGTCCAGTCGCCGAGGTTTTTAATGGTGATGGAAACGGTGTCCTTGTCCGTCGGTTCTGACGAGAAGGTGAACGGGTGCTCCTCACTGCTGACGCTGCCGCCTAAAATCCGCAAAAAACCGAACTGTCCCGCCGTATAAGCGAACACCTTGCCCGATTTCGGCGTCAGGGTCAGGGTGGTCATAAGGGCATTTTCACTTTTGATACCGGATACGACAAACCTTTTTGCTGTCCAAAACCTGCGTATGATTTTATGGTAAAGGTATAAGCCGAACGACACGGCAAAATACAGCATATAGACGGTCATCGCAAACGGTTTTTTTGCCGACCATGTGAGCATCACGTGCACAAACATCAGCACGACGGCTGCGGCGGTCGCATTGTGCAAAATGATCTGCACGTGGTATTTGCCGACTTTAAGCCTGATCAGCAGATTGCGCAAAACGCCAAGCGGCTTGACCGTTCTGGCAAGCGTGTCGATTAAAAACACCAGCGCAAACACCGTTGCAATGATAAAAATGACAACGGCTGCCGACCCGAACAACGCTTTGATACTATCCCCGCCTTTGAGCAGCTTGTGCGCAAAACCCATGGCGACCGCAATCACTGCCATCAGGCTGTGAAAGCGCAGGAACTTGTCCAGCCCAAAGGCGGACTCGATGAACTTCGGCCGTGCGCCGAGAATCAGCTCGAAATTCAGCCATGTATAGGCGGCTGCGCCCAAAATCATCGGAATGAAGTTTCGGACGCCGCCGTAGTAGGCGGTATTGCCGCTGTATATGGCATAAGTCAGCACGAGCGGACTGATAAAATACAGCAACGTAAATAAACCCTTTTTCAAGCAGTCACAACCTTTCGGTATTGCTTACAGCACCAACGACGGCGGTGCATAGACCCTTGCGGCGAGCTCGGCATTGAGCCCATACAGACTGCGTGCATCGCTGCCGAACAGGTCGTATTTTTTCAGAAGACCGTCTGTATTTTCTTCTTCCTCACCCTGCTCCTTGACAAACCAGTCCAAAAACTGCATCGTCCGGAAGTCCTTTAACGCATGGGCGGCGTCATAAATGCTGTTAATGGATGCCGTAACCTTTTGTTCATGCGCCAACGCCGCAGCCAGCGGGTCGCGGAAGGAGGTATAAGAAAGGTCCGGTGCGGCAACCTCATCAAAGAAAACCCGCTCGCCGTTGCTTAGCAGATATTTTACAAACAACATGGCGTGGTCGGTTTCTTCCTGTGCCTGCACATAGAACCAATTGGCGAACCCGTCAAGGTTTTCGCTGGCATAGTAGCTGTACATGTCCAAATAGATGTAGGCGGAGCCCAGCTCCATGTTCACCTGTTTGCGCAAAAGCGCAGTCAATTCTTTACTTAACATCCAATCGTCCCCTTTCATGGTTAGTATGATATACTTTACCATAATGACGCGGCAAAATCAATGCCTGCGCGCAAAAGTTTATAAAATATGTTGTGTTTTTCCGGAATAATTGTTATAATATAGAAAAGCGCTTACGGCGCTTTTCAGATACGTTGGCAAAGAGTCTTTGTATTATTCTCACACGGCAGGAAACAGGCGTTCTCTGCCACATGAAAAAGGAGGAGCGTTTATGAAATTCAGGTTTTTAGTTGCATTGGCTGTTGTCATGATGATTGCGCTGACCGGATGCAGCCGGACGCCGTCGGCAGGCTCTCCGTCTCCGTCGCCCGCAGCACAGGGCGGCAACGCGGCAATCGAAAAGGTTTTCACAGCCGAGGAGCTTGCGAAGTTTGACGGTAAGAACGGCAACCCCGCTTATGTGGCGGTTGACGGCACGGTCTATGACGTGACCGACGCAAAGGGCTGGAAGGAAGGCATGCATAAGGGTTATTCGGCGGGTAAGGACCTGACGGAGGAAACCAAAAAATCCCCCCATGGCATATCAGTCTTGGGCGAGCTGAAAGTTGTAGGGAAATTGCAATAATGGAATAAATGACGCCGCACCGAACATAAGATGTTTCGGTGCGGCGTTTTCAGCCAATAAGTTTTTTTCTAAATATCAAAGTTGAATTGATTTGGAGGGATATAAAATATGTGATTGCGAAAAATGAGACAAGCGTTCCTATATGTCCTCATTATTTTGCAAATGTTTGTTGCGTGCGGGCAAGTATATGCTGCGGATAAGAATAAATATCAGTTGGACATTTTAACAGACAATGCGATTGCGCTTAACATTAGGGACGATTATATTTACGCCAGAGTCCCAACCTCAGGTGGAGACAAGCTTGCGGTTTTCAACAAAAAGATGGAACAGATTATCCCGCCGATTTATGATTACTCTGATGCAAGCCGCTTTGGCGACGACGGTTTTATGACGGTCACAGAAGGCGCTGAAAAGGGAAGGGTTGATACCAGCGGGAATTATACCACGATACCTTTGCTTGTGCCGGAAAAGTACAGCGTTGAATATGATTTAGGCGACGGTACATATCTGGTGGTTGAAAAAAATACCGGTCGACATAACACGCTTTTGCGTATCAACGGCTCAGGTGACGTATTGTACGATTTTACCGCAAGGTATCAGTTTATCAGCGCATTTCAAGACGGCGTGGCAATAGCAAGCCAAAAGCCTTTGACAGGTTATGGCGGTATTGGTGTGGAAAAATACCAAGGGAAGTGGATTGATAGGGTATACATCTTCAACGGGGGGTCTTTAAGCGTGTGGACGCCGCCCGAGCTTGACAACGATTTTTGCCTGATTAACAGCAAAGGCGAGGTTCTTTTTGATCACTTCAAATTGGAGTATAATTATGAACCCCGCGACGGCGGTTATTCTTGGACGCTCATACCTCTTCCGAAGAACAAGCACGGCGTTGTGAAGGTGAAACGCAATGGCATGTATGGCATTATTGATTATCATGGAAAGCTGCTCCGGGATTTTGACCTTGCAGAGGTTTATTCCATCAATGAATACATTATCGCAAAAGCTGCCGACGGAAAGAACCTGATATTAAACGGCGACGGGACTGAGGCGCTGCGTACCGATCATAGATTCATCCGATTTTGCACGGTTGACGGGGTGAAATGCTTTGTGGCGTCCCTTGATGGAAAAGTCGGAGTGGTTGCGATGGATGATAGCGTCGTAATTCCCTTTGAATATTCGGATATTTATCAGTTCGATAACAATCGGCTTGGGGTAAAAAAGGACGGTGGATGGGGGATCATCGATGCGAAAAACGCGGTGATCGTTCCCGCGGAATATAAAAGCTTTTCCTCTTATCCGACAGTTCAGAAGCAGTACCGTTTCATCGAACGAACGGACGGAAAATACGTTGTTTTTCACAACGACGCCGATATTCTTCCTGACTTTATTTTCGATAAAATAAGTCCTTGCAAGCAATTTACTTCGTTGTATATGGTTCAAAAAGACGGAAAGTTCGGTCTTTTTGACTTGAATATTCAAAAGTTCATTTTGCCGTGTGAATACGATGATATTTTGCAGGATAATCAAATCATAAGCTATTTTCAAGTTGTTAAAAATGAAAAGCGCGGATTGGCGGATGTGGACGGCAATCGGATTTTGCCGATGATTTATGACGCCGCAGACAATCATTTTTATTTTATTTATATTGAGAATAAGACATACGCGATTACCAAAGAGAATGGAAAGTTTGGAATGATTTGCTTGGACGACAAAAAGGTGCGAATTCCGTTTTTATATGACAAGTTGGACCCTTCGCGTATTTCGGGAACAGAGACAGAGTTGTATGCCATGTCACATTGGTTTTGTGCCGCTATTGGCGATGAATGGCGCATTTTGAATTCAGATGGCGAAAGGGTTACAGCCTTTGGTTATGACAATATCTATAAGGAGCAGGTCTACAACGAAAATAATGGCGTATTTATTGCGAATAAGGATGATAAGATGTGCGCAATATATGTCCCGTCAGGCAAAGTGACAGATTTTTATGAATATATCCGGATCGTTAATGAAAAAATGTTGATAGCCACAAAAGACGGCAAACACATATTGACAGACGCGGACGGCAAAAGTTATATTCCGTTTAGCTTTGATTGGTACACAACACAGAACTATAAAGATACATATGCGGAGTATCAGCCGAGGTCATATCTTTTGTTTAAGAGCGGAGAAAAATATTACTGTTACAATATGCTCGAAAATACGTTGCTGACCGAAACATGGGACAGCGAAAAGGCTATGTATGCTTATGTGGATATACATCTGCCGGGTGTTCACAGCAGAACCCAAATGCCCGCAGGCTTGAGCCCTATCAGGGAATACATTTATGTAGGTTCGGGTAAAACCATTTATCTTGATGAAGACGGCGACGCGATATTTTACACCATGAACGGAAAAACATACTATCCCAACGGGGAGGTTATTTCCGACAAAAAGGAATGGAGACCGGAGGCAATCGGTTATCAAGGAATTTTTAGGTCATATACTTCCGGAAACAGCGTTGCACATACGTACGTTGCCGTCAATCGAATACCGCAGCCTTCCGCCGAAACAAGCGGAAGCTACATTTGTCTTGCAGTCGATAGTCCGCTTATTAACATTGACGGTGAGGTTAAGACGATTGAAAAAAACAATTATTTCTTTAAGCCGATTATCGAGAACGGCAATATTCTTGTTCCCCTGCGTGTGATATTTGAAGCGCTCGGGGCAGATGTGATCTGGAACGAAACAACGCAAACCATCACGGTAATGGTTTCGGGCAATGTCATCAGTCTGCAAATCGGTATGTGCGAGATGTATGTCAACGGCAAGATGGTGTGGCTCGAGACGCCTCCGAAGATGAATTATGACAGAACGCTTGTGCCGCTGAGTGTCGTAAGTGAAGCTTTGCTTGTAAACGTCGGGTGGGATGAGGAGGACAAAACGGTACTCATTACGCCCTGAAACCTTGAAACGCGAAATCTTTATACAACAAGCGCCTAAGAGAACAACGGGGAATCTCCCCGTTGTTCCTGTTTTTGTGTCTAAACGTTTTATTCACGCGGTTTCGATGGAGTCAGCATCGCCGAGCTTCAACTCCTCGACCGCCCATTCGCGCATTTTGTACTTCATAATTTTGCCCGCGCCGTTCATCGGGAAGGAATCGACAAACCGTACGTATTTCGGCGTCTTGTGCTTTGCCATGTGTGACCTCACGAATTCCTTGATGCCCTCCTCGGTCAGGGCGGCGCCCGGCTTTAAGATAACGCACGCCATGATTTCCTCGCCGTAGGTCTTGTCGGGCACGCCGATGACTTGCACATCGCTGACGTCGGGGTGGGTGTACAAAAATTCCTCGATCTCTTTGGGATAGATATTTTCGCCGCCCCTGATGATCATATCCTTGATACGTCCCGTAATTTTGTAGTTGCCGTCTGGCAGCCTGACGGCAAGGTCGCCCGTGTGCAGCCAGCCGTCGCTGTCGATTGCCGTCGCCGTCGCCTCCGGCATATTGTAATAGCCTCTCATGATGTTATAGCCGCGCGCCACGAACTCACCGGGGG
>JAKJBX010000005.1 GCA_022706765.1 Bacillota bacterium | reverse complement strand
ACGCCGAACAACGGCTTTACGGGAACAGACACCTTTACCTACACGATTTCGGATGGCAACGGCGGCACGGACACCGCAACCGTGACGGTGACGGTTTATGACGGCAACCACCCGCCGGTAGCGGTGAACGACAGCGCGACCACGCCGAAGAATACGCCCGTCAATATCAACGTGCTCGGCAACGACAGCGACCCTGACGGCGACACCCTGACGGTCATAGAGGTCACACAGGGCAGCAACGGCACGGTGACTATCAATGCGAACGGTACGGTGAAATACACGCCGAACAACGGCTTTACAGGCACTGATACCTTTACCTACACGATTTCGGATGGCAACGGCGGCACGGACACCGCAACCGTTACGGTTACGGTAACCGCACCCTCCGGCGGCGACGACTATGAATGCGACGAAGAGCTCGGCGACCCGTCCGACCCGGTATTCAATAAAACCTCTTACACGATACAGCCGCATGCCGGCACGGGAACCGGCGGTTTCAACGGCGAAAAGGGCAGCCCGGCGCCGTCCGCTTACACGCCTGCGACAGGCGGTGAGCTTTACGGTCCGAGAGGTCTGGCGATTGACAAGTTCGGCAGATTGTTCATTGCCGATGAAATGAACGGCTCAGTCAGAATGGTTGTCAAGAATGGATCGTCCACGAAAATGACGACCATCACAGGCAACGGCACCGAGAACGGCTACACCCCCGCAAACGAAACGGGTGCGGCATACGGCAAGGGCATGTACGAGCCGATGGATGTCGCTATTGCGCCGTGCGGCAAGTATGTGTTCTTCCTTGACACCGACCACCATTTGGTCAGGATGATTGACCAAAACGGCAACTTAAAGACCATCGCCGGCGTGCTGGTTATCGGCTCGGCGGGCGGGTATTCGGATGGCGGCGGCAATCCGCTGCTTGCGAAGTTCAATGCACCGCAGGGCATCGCCATTGATAAGAACGGCAACCTCTATATCGCAGACACTAACAACCATATCATCCGCAAGATCAACCTGTCCACCATGACCATCACGAACATTGCGGGCACGCCGGGCATCAGCGGATACTCGGGCGACGGCGGCAGCGCCGCGAACGCAACGCTCAACAAGCCGATCGGCTTGGCGATTGACAGCGACGGCAACCTTTACGTCGCCGACTCCGCAAACCATGTCATCCGCAAGATCGATTTTGCTACAGGCAAGATCTCGACAGTGGTCGGCAGCGGACTGCTCCCGACGAACAGCGCAACGTCTGAGGGCGTGGGCGACAACGGCGACGCATCGGCGGCAAGGCTGTACTTCCCGCACGATATTGCGATAGACGCGGCGGGCAACCTTTACATCGCCGACTCTGCGAACCACAGGATCCGCAAGGTATTCAAGAGCACCAACACCATCATTACCATAGCGGGTGACGGATATGCCGGAAACAGCGGCATGGGCGCTAATGCAACCTCCGCAAGGCTGAACTGGCCCAAGGGCGTTGTGGTAGACGCCAACGGCGTGGTCTATATTTCAGACACCCTGAACCATTCGGTTAAAAAGCTTGTGCCGTAAGGCATCACACATCCAAGCCGCCTCCGCAGAGCAATCGGAGGCGGCTTTTTGCGTCGGGAGGAAAGAACGTTATAGAACAAAGCGTTCGAGCGCGTATGCGCTTTCTCAAACGCCTCCGCTCACCGCGCGAGCGTGGAAATTGCGCCGATTTGCGTAATTTCGTATAAATTAAAAAAAGTGCCTTGCGGCACTTTTGGGCGCGTAGCCGCAGCCCCTTGCCAAGGATAATTAAATGTTTTCATATGATAGGAAATTTCTATTTCCTATCATATGAAAAAAGTATTGCATATTCATACCCGGGTATGGTATAATATTCTTTACAAACAAAATTCCGGATATTCCGTTGACAGCCGTTGTGTTAATGAATATGTTATCAGTACAGAAAGGCAGTGGGAGCTTAATATGAGCAGATATTACATCACAACACCGATATATTACCCGAGCGGCAGGCTGCATATCGGCAACGCCTATACGACCGTTGCGGCGGACACCGTCGCACGCTTTCGCAGGATCATGGGGGATGAGGTTTTCTTTTTGACCGGCACCGACGAGCACGGTCAGAAAATCCAGCGCAAGGCCCAGGAGGCGGGCAAGCCGCCGAAGGCGTATGTCGACGAAATCGTTGACGGTATCATCGAGCTTTGGAACGTCCTCAACATTTCATACGATAAGTTTATCCGCACCACCGACGATTACCATGTCGCCGCCGTACAGCACGTGTTTACAAAGCTCTATGAGCAGGGCGACATTTATAAAAGCGCATACGAGGGCTGGTACTGCACCCCGTGCGAAACCTTTTGGACGCAGACCCAGCTCGGCGACGGCAACGTCTGTCCCGACTGCGGCAGGAGCGTCGAGAAGGCGAAGGAAGAGAGCTATTTCTTCAAAATGTCTAAGTATCAGGACAGGCTGGTGGCGCATATCGAGACAAACCCCGACTTTATCCAGCCGCCCGCACGCAGAAACGAGATGCTGTCCTTTATCAAATCGGGGCTTGAAGATTTGTGCGTATCCCGCACGACCTTTGACTGGGGCATCAAGGTGCCGTTTGACGACAAGCACGTCGTCTATGTGTGGCTCGACGCCCTGACCAACTATATCAATGCGCTCGGCTACCCCGAGAATACCGGGCTTTACCAAAAATTCTGGCCGGCGGACGTGCATTTGGTCGGCAAGGACATTGTGCGCTTCCACACCGTCATTTGGCCCACCATTCTGATGGCGCTGGACGTGCCGCTGCCAAAGCAGGTCTTTGCCCACGGCTGGCTGATGCTGGACGGCGGCAAGATGAGCAAGAGCCGCGGCAACGTGGTTGATCCCGTCATCCTTGCGGGCAAGTACGGTGTGGACGCCGTCAGGTACTACGTTCTGCGTGAAATCGCTTTTGGGGCGGACGGCAACTTCTCAAACGAGCTGATGATCAACCGCATCAATTCCGACCTGGCGAACGACTTGGGTAATCTGGTGAGCCGGACGGTTGCGATGGTCGAGAAGTATTTCGGCGGCACGGTCGAGGGCGGCGGCGAGGATACCGGGCTTGATACCGACCTCAAAACACTGGCGCTCGAAACAGACGGCGTCAGCAGTGAGGAGATCAACAAGCTGTTGCTGTCCAACGCGCTGACGAGCATCTGGAAACTGGTATCAAGAACGAACAAATATATTGACGAAACCACGCCGTGGACGCTTGCCAAGGACGAGGGCAGCAAGCCGAGGCTCGCGCAGGTATTGTATAACCTGTGTGAGAGCATCCGCCTGATTGCAGCGTATATTCAGCCGTTCATGCCCGAGACCGCCGGCAAGATCCATGCGCAGCTCGGCGCCTCGGACATCGGCAGGCAGTGGAGCAACAACGGCACGTTCTCCGTACAAAAGGGAGAAGCGCTTTTCCCGAGAATCGACCTGGAAAAGGAGCTTGGCGAACTTGAAAGCATTACTCTTTGACACCCACGCGCACTACGACGACCGACGGTATGACAGTGACCGCGCGCAGGTGCTGCAAAAAATCAGGGAAAGCGGTGTCGACCGGGTGGTCAACATCGGTTCGGATATGACAAACTCAAAAGCGAGCGTCAAGCTCGCGGAGCAGTATGATTTCATCTATGCGACCGTCGGCGTCCACCCGCACGACGCAAAGGACCTGACGGATGCAGACCTTGCGACCATTGAACGTCTGGCGTCACACAAAAAGGTGGTCGCCATCGGCGAGATCGGGCTGGACTATTACTATGACAACAGCCCTCGTGACACACAGAAATACTGGTTCAAAAAACAGCTTGTACTTGCCGAAAGGCTGAATATGCCGGTGGTCATCCACAACCGTGATGCCATTGCCGATACACTGAAAATCTTGAAGGAAAGCAAGGCAAGAGGTATCGTTCACTGCTTTTCCGAGAGCAAAGAGGTGGCAGGGCAGCTTGCGGACATGGGCTGGTACCTCGCGTTCGGTGGCACGCTGACCTATAAGAACGCCCGCCACGCTGTGGAAGCGGCGGCGGCAACGCCAATGGACCGTATTTTGCTTGAAACTGACTGCCCGTACTTAGCGCCCGAGGGACATCGGGGACAGCGCAACGACAGCTCGCTGATGCACATCGTCTGCCGCCGTCTTGCCGAGATCAAGGGTGTCACTTATGAGGAAGCGGCAAAGGCAACCTATCATAACGCACAGAGGGTGTATCGACTTGACCATCAGCTATGAGCTTGGCAATTCACTGTATATCAATTTGACCAACAGGTGCTCCAATGCCTGTGAATTTTGCCTGCGTGATGGCACGGGCGGCTCGGATAGCGGCTGGGAAACCAGTGCGGACCTGAGCGGCACGGAGGCGCTTTGGCTCAAGCGTGAACCGTCGGTCGACGAAATCATCGGCGACCTGCAACAGCGTGATTTGGAAGGGTATGACGAGGTGGTCTTTTGCGGCTTCGGCGAACCGTTTATGCGGTTTGACGAATGTGTTGCCGTCGCAAAGTGGTTAAAAGGCAGGGTCAAGAAAATCCGTGTCAACACCAACGGTCAGGCGAATCTGATACACGGACGGGACGTCACCGGTGAGATGGCGGGGCTGTTTGATGTGGTATCCATCAGCCTCAACGCAAAAAATGCCGAACTGTATGAAGCCGTATGCCACAGCGACTTCGGCGAGGCGGCATATGACGCACTCCTTGACTTCGGGCAAAAATGCGCTGAAAAGGGCATCGAAACGGTGTTCACCGTTGTCGATCTGCTGCCCGAGGAGGACATCAGGGCGTGCGAAAAAATCGCTAATTCCCGCGGCGGTAAACTGCGGATTAGAAAATATATTTCATAAAAAAGGAAGTGAATGGAAATGGCAAGAAGGATTAAGTTCTTAGACACCACGCTGCGAGACGGCGAGCAAACACCCGGGGTGAACCTGAACCTACAAGAGAAGCTGGAAATCGCGCTGGCGCTTGAACGGTTGGGCGTTGACTACATAGAGGCAGGGTTTGCGATCGCGTCTGTCGGCGATTTTGAAGCGGTTTCAGGTATTGCGAAGGCGCTAAAAAGCACGGGTGTCGTCTCTTTGTCGAGGGCGCTCGAAAAAGACATCGACAGGGCTTGGGAGGCTGTTAAAAATGCGGTGAGTCCGAGGATTCATACCTTCCTTGCCACGAGCGACATTCACATGAAATATAAGCTGAAAATGACCGAAGCGGAGGTCTTGGAAAACTCCGCAAAGGCGGTGGCTTATGCGAAGAAGTATACAAATGACGTCCAGTTCTCACCCGAGGACGCCACACGCTCACGCCCCGAGTTTCTGTATAAGGTGCTCGAAGGCGCGATTAAAGCGGGCGCAACCTGTTTGAATATCCCCGATACCGTCGGCTACACCAACCCCGAGGAATATACCAAGTTCTTAAAAGGTATCATGGAAAACGTGTCCGGCATTGAAAAGGTGGACATCTCGGTGCATTGCCACAATGATTTGGGACTTGCGGTGGCAAACTCCGCCGCTGCGGCGCTGGCGGGCGCATCGCAGATCGAGGGCTGTATCAACGGTCTCGGCGAACGGGGCGGCAATGCGGCGATCGAAGAGCTGGTCATGCTGTTTAATACCAGACGGGATTATTTTGACCTCGAACACAACGTCGATACCACCAAAATCCACCGCACCAGCAAGCTGGTCAGCAGCTTAACGGGCGTTATGGTGCAGCCGAACAAGCCGATCGTCGGCGCAAACGCCTTTGCGCACGAGAGCGGCATCCACCAGCACGGCGTGTTGGAGGAGCGCTCGACCTACGAGATCATGACGCCCGAGTCCGTCGGGCTGACCTCGAATACCATGGTGCTGGGCAAACTCAGCGGCAAGCACGCCTTTGTGCAGCGCCTTGACGAGCTGGGCATCACCCCCGCAACGGACGAGGAGGTCAGCAAAGCGTTCGGCAAATTCAAGGCGCTTGCCGACCGTAAAAAGGAAGTGCTCGACGAGGACCTCATCGCGCTCGTCGGCGACAAATCCGACAGCGTCGCCAAAAAGTTCGAGCTGGTTTCTTTCCAGATTTCAAGCGGCAACCGCATGATCAACACCTCGACTGTCCAGCTTAAAGTGGCGGACGACGTCGTCACTAAGGCGGCGACGGGCGACGGTCCGATCGATGCTTCGTATCAGGCGATTGCGGACATCTGCGGCTATGGCTTTAAATTAAAAGAATACACCATACGCGCGGTCACAGGCGGTCACGACGCACTGGGCGAGGTGCATATCAAGATAGAATACGACGGAAAAATTTACATGGGCAGAGGCATCAGCACCGACATCATCGAATCTTCCATCTTGGCTTGCCTCAGCGCTGTCAACAGGATAGGGTAGGAGGCGCTTATGACAAAAATTAAAATATTCGACAGCACCCTCCGTGATGGTGCGCAGGGCGAGGGCGTTTCGTTCTCGGTCGAGGATAAGCTGGCGGTCGTACAGTATCTGGATGCACTGGGCGTGGACTATATCGAGGGAGGTAACCCGACCTCCAACCCCAAGGACTGTGAGTTTTTTGAAAGAGCGTGCAGCCTTGAACTGAAACACGCCAAAATCGTGTCCTTCACCAGCACGCACAAAATCGGCGGCGACCCCAAGCAGGACCCGTCGCTGACCGCTGTTTTGGAGGCGAACACGGCATATGTCAGCGTGTTCGGCAAGTCATGGGATATGCAGGTCACCGACATCCTAAACGCCAAGCTTGAACAGAATTTAGAGATCATCGAAAGCACTGTTTCATATTTAACCAAAAACGGTAAGACGGTATTCTTTGACGCCGAGCATTTCTTTGACGGCTATAAAGCAAACCCCGGCTATGCCATGGACAGTATTCGCTCCGCACACAAGGCGGGAGCAAAGGCGCTGATCCTTTGCGACACCAACGGCGCATCCTTCCCGTTTGAGATTGAGCCTATTGTTGCCGAGGTGGTCAAAGCGTTCCCGGGTGTTGAAATCGGCATCCATACCCACAACGACATCGGCATGGCGGTTGCCGGCGGCGTTGCCGCCGTGCGCAGCGGGGCGACGCACATTCAAGGCACCTTCGGCGGGTTCGGCGAACGCTGCGGCAACATGGACCTGTGTACTGCCATCCCCAATTTACAGCTGAAATTAGGCTATGACTGTATTCCGGCAGGGAATATAGAGATGCTGACAGATACGGCACGCTCCGTTGCCGAGGCGGCGAACATCGGGCTTGACCCCCGAACCCCGTATGTCGGCACGTCCGCATTTGCCCACAAGGGCGGTATGCACAGCGATGCGGTCATCAAGAAATCCTCGTCGTACGAGCATATCCCGCCGGAGGCGGTCGGCAACTCGCGACGTGTGCTGATGAGTGAGGTCGCAGGACGCTCGGCGATCCTGCTGGCGCTGAAAAACGTCGACCCGTCAATCGACAGAGGCAGCGAACAGACCCGAAGGGTTCTCGAAAAGCTCAAAGAAATGGAGCACAACGGCTATGAATTCGAAGGCGCCGAGGGCTCACTTGAAATGCTGATCCGCAAAGAGCTGGGCAGGTTTACGCCGCACTTTGGGCTTGACAAGTTCAATGTCGTGGTGAACGAGCCGTCAGAAGGCAAGAGCAGTATTGCGGCGGTTAAAATTTATGTCGACGGCGAGCATGAAATGAGCGCCGCAGAGGGTGATGGTCCTGTCAATGCGCTGGACACAGCCATCAGGCGTGCACTCGGCGTGTTCTACCCCGAGCTGAAAAAGATGTCGCTTGCGGACTATAAGGTGCGTGTGCTCGGCTCCAACGACGGCACCGCATCCAAGGTGCGTGTTTTGATTACCTCTACCAACGGGAAAAAGACCTGGCGAACGGTCGGCGTTTCTACCGACATCATCGACGCCTCTTGGAAAGCGTTGACGGACTCTATCGAATACTTCCTCAGCACGGTCAGATAAGTTTTGCAACCAAAAATATAAAATTCAACAAAAAATACCCGGCAACTGTATATGCATACGGTTGTCGGGTTTTTATATGATAGGGAATAAAAATTCCCTATCAAAAAATAAATAAATATTCCTCAGCAAAGGCTTGCGGCGATGAGCTTATGACTTTACCCGCGTCAGCAGCCTGTGGGAATAATTTCTTGAAAAAGGCTTGTGGATTCGCACATTAAAGCGCCGCAAAAAGAATCGTTATATCATGGAAAAGCATCAAACGGCTCGGCAGTCTGAGGGCGGCAATCGCCTTGCAGCTGTCAGCTGCCGGTTCGCATATCAACGTCAAAAAGAGCGGTCGCGTAAGCGGTCAGCATATTCTTGCCCTTATCGTCCAGTCTCCGGTACAGTGAGAGTATTCTTGTTTCACCGTCGCTTACGTCAGTGCTTCCCAAAAGGTAATCCACAGACACAGCAAACAATTTTGCGATAATCGTGAGCGCCTTGATATCCGGAAGCCTTTTGTTATTTTCGTACTGAGAAATCGCACATTTGCTTGTTGCGCTGCACCCCATTTCTTCAAGTTGTCCCGCCAGCTCGTCCTGCGTCAAATAATTTTGTCGTCTAAGATTTTTCAGTCTTGCGCCGAAACTATCCATCGATCTATCCCTCCTTTGAAGAAATTATACCATTAGGTTAACAAAAATGCAACAAAAATTTTATTATTTGTAAATTTTGCTACAAAACTGGTCGTTGACAGTTGACAAGATGTTAACTATAATAGTCTTAGCAAAACAAATAAATTTGGGAGGTAGAAAGATGAAAGCAGTGAAGAAAAATTTTAGACCGGTCGTAAAACTTAAAGGGCTTCGTGCCGAAAGAATGGTGACACAGTTTGATATTGCAAATGTTCTTGGGGTTTCTACCGCAACCTACAACAGAAAGGAAAACGGCGTCGGCAGGTTTGATGCGAATGAAATTGCGGTGCTGGTGTCATATTTCAATGTAAAATTTGAAGATATTTTCTTAGCATAAGTTAACAAATATTAAACAATGGAGGGAGCAATGTTTTACATAGATATTCAAAATGAGTTGCCTGTTTCATATTGCGAATGTTGTCATGGTGAAATCTTTTCGGCGGATTTTATATATGATCTTGCAGAAATCTATATGAGCGGAAGGTGTCTTGTGCATGAGGACTGCCTGATTGAGAGCATAGAGCAGAACAAGGCGCTTGTCATGGAATATCTGTTTTCAGACTGGTGCCTGTTAAAAGATATATTTGACAGTATCCTGATGAAACGGTACGCCTTTGAAATCGTTGACGATTGGGGGGAATGTGACGATGACGAATAACGCCCCGAACTACTGCAAGCTGGCGGAATACCGGCTTGCGGCGTACAACGATCTGGCCGCGAAGCTTAATATGGATTTGGCACAGCTTTATGAAATGAAGCGGGAAATAGGGCGAGGTGAAGATGATTCCGTGACGCAGACCGGAATGATGAAAAAACATGCGGCGCTGCAAAGCCAAATCGCCGACGGTATGCGTGAGCTGTCACGCCTTGACGATGCCATGCGTGCGGTCAGCGGCGATTATTATGCACAGATCATCACGCTGAAATATATCGAGCGAAAAAGCGAGGAATATATTGCCGAGCTGCTCAATTGCGATGTTTCGACGGTGCGGCGCAATAAAAAGCGTATTTTAAAGCGCATGGCTGTCCGTTTGTTCGGAGCCGATGTGCTTGCGATATAAGCGGTATTTAGAGCCTGCTCACACTATATGATTTTGGGAATACCGAAATAATCATACGCCGCCTTGGTCGCCATTCTGCCTCTCGGCGTGCGGTTTAAAAAGCCGAGCTGCATCAGGTAGGGCTCATAGACGTCCTCAATGGTGAGCGCATCCTCACCGGTCATGGCGGCAAGCGTCTCCAAGCCGACAGGACCGCCGCCGAAGCAGTCGATGATGGACAGCATCACATTTTTGTCAATTTTGTCGAGCCCCAGCTTGTCGATTTCCAGCATGGAAAGCGCAAGGTCCGCAATCCTTTTGTCGATAAAACCTTCCGCCCTGATCTGGGAGTAGTCCCGCACACGGCGCAAAAGCCTGTTGGCAATACGCGGCGTACCCCGTGAGCGCAGCGCAATTTCATACTTGCCCTCTTCGTTGATCGGCACGTTCAGAATGTTTGCGCTTCTGCCGATGATTTGCGCCAGCTCCTCGGGGGTGTAAAGCTCCAAGCGTGCGACGACGCCGAAGCGGTCGCGCAGAGGCGAGGACAACTGCCCCGAGCGGGTCGTGGCGCCGATCAGCGTGAATTTAGGCAGATCAAGGCGGATGGAGCGTGCGGAAGGTCCCTGACCGACGATGATGTCGAGCGCATAGTCCTCCATCGCAGGGTAGAGGATTTCCTCGACCGAGCGGCTGAGGCGGTGGATTTCGTCAATAAACAGCACGTCATGCTCCGAAAGATTGGTGAGGAGTGCGGCGAGGTCGCCGGGCTTTTCGATTGCCGGACCGCTGGTGATGCGGATGCTCACGCCCATCTCGTTTGCGATAATGCCGGCAAGCGTCGTCTTGCCCAGCCCGGGCGGACCGTAAAGCAACACATGGTCAAGCGCCTCACGCCTTTGGCGTGCGGCTTCTATGGTGATAGACAGGTTTTCCTTGACCTTTTCCTGACCGACATATTCGCCCATCTCACGGGGGCGCAACGAAACGTCCAGCTCGCAGTCGCCGCCTATGTTGCGGGACGATACAATTCTATCCTGATCCAAATGCCTCAACTCCTTTAAATATTTTATCACAATCCCTTTTCAAATGCAATCGGATGTGATAAAATAGTAGCGGAAACAAAGCGGAATGGAGGCGCTGTCATTGGCAATCAAGGAGTCTGCCGAAAATTACCTCGAAACGATATTGATGCTGAGCAAAAAACATGCCGCCGTGCGCTCAGTCGACATTGCGCATGCGCTTTCTTTTACCAAGCCGAGTATCTCGGTGGCGATGAAGGCGCTGCGTGCGGACGGTTATATCAACGTAGACGCCGACGGGCACATCACGCTGACCGAAAGCGGAAAAAGCGTCGCCGAAAAGGTGCTTGAACGGCATGAGGTCATCGCAAAGGCGCTGATGGCGTTGGGCGTCGGCGAAAAAACTGCCTATGAGGACAGCTGCAAAATCGAGCATTGCATCAGCATTGAGAGCTTTGAAAAATTAAAGGACTATATGGAAAAAAAATAAATAGCGTTAGCAGTTTTTTTGATAGGAAATTCCTGGTGTGCTCACAACTTAAAGCGATAGCCTGCGCCCCAGACGGTTTCGATGTTTTCAAAATTCGGGGTGAAAGCTTCGATTTTCTCTCGTATCCGGGCGACGTGCACGGTCACGGTAGTGGTATCCGAGAGCGCATCAAAGCCCCATATCCGCTCAAACAAAGCGTCCTTGCTGAACACTCTGTTCGGGTTTTCCATCATAAACAGCAAAAGGTCAAATTCCTTTTGCGTCAGCATGATCTCGTTTCCGAGGACAAAAACCCGCCTGTCATGGGCGTCGATCGTCAGCGGTCCCGCTTTGAGCGCATGTGTTTTTGTGCCGAACCTGAATTTTTCATACCTGCCGATGTGGTTGTTGACACGTGCGACAAGCTCGCCCATGCCAAAGGGCTTGGTGATGTAGTCGTCCGCGCCCAAATTCAGCCCTTTGATTTTATACACCTCGTCCGACTTGGCGGAAACGACCAATACGGGCACGGCGTTGTCCTCCGACATCTCACGCAATATCTCAAAACCGTCCTTTTCGGGCAGCATAATGTCCAGTATCACCAGATCAAATTTTTCACGCTTCATCAGCCGCTGTCCGCTGATGCCGTCAAAGGCGCACACCGCCTCGTATCCGTTCATTTCAAGGTAGTCCTTTTGCAGCTCCGCAATACTTTTGTCGTCTTCAATGATTAGAATCCGTCTCATGCCAAACCTCCTTATACTGATCTTCTGTTAAGAGCGTTCTAAAATTGACGAGGATGTTTTTCGTCTGTTAAGGCAAACGATGCAGACGGGCTGTCGCCCGCCAAGGAGGATAACGCAAACAGGTGGAAAACAGACCGGCAAGATGGGATGTTTTTAACAGAAGATTAGTATTAAACCTTTTTGAGCGAAATTAAAATGGCGGTACCCTCACCCAAAACGCTGCTTGCCCAAATCCTGCCGCCAAGACCTTCGATAATCTGACGTGCGATGGCAAGCCCTAAACCACTCGAACCTTCGACGGCTCTTGCGGCGTCTGCCCTATAAAACCTGTCAAAAATACGTGGCAGATCCTCGCAATTGATGCCGCTGCCGTTGTCTTTGAACTCAATAATCAGCGCGTTTTGCTTGTCCCTCAAAATGATTTTCAAAAAGCCGCCTTCAGCAATATTCTTTTCGGCGTTGTCCATGATGTTTTGCACCACGCGCCTAAATTTCGTGCTGTCGATGTTGATAAACACAGCGGCGTCCAGCCGGTTTTCGAGCGTAACGGATTTGCCCTGCGATTCAAAGGCAAAGGTGTTGTCGGCGACACATGCAGCCATAAAGTCTGCGGCAGACACCCGTGTGATATTAAAGGGTACCTGGTTCATATCCAGCTTGCTGTGCAGCAGTAAATCGTCGATCATATTGGTGATCAGCGTGATTTTGTCGGTCGCTTTTTTCAAATATGCCTGCCGTTTGTCCTCGGTTGCGGCTACGCCGTCCAGTATGCCGTCTATGTATCCCCGGAGTGCGGTGACGGGCGTTTTCAGGTCATGAGAGATACTGGATATGAAGAATTTCCTGTCCTCGTCATATTTCTGACGGTAATAGACCGAGTCTTTGAGCTTGATCCTCAGCTGTTCAATTTCCTGCCCCAGCACCTTGATCTCATCCAAACCCTCATCCGAAACGGGAAGGTCAAGCTCGCCCGTCCGCAGGTTTTCGGTCTGCTTTTTCAGCCGTTCAAGCGGAAGGACCATATGCTTCATATTATGGCGCATCACAGCGGCGCCCGACGCCGAAAAGGTGATGGCAAACACCGCAAACACACAAAACAACAGCCCTTTGTAATGGTCCGCAAACCGTTGCTTCGGCGTCAGGCGGATGACATACCGCCCTCCTTGGTTACTGTCGTAAGAGATATCGTAATCAATCTTGCCAATAGTGATGCCCGTCTTTTTAACGTCAAGGTGCATGAGGATTTCCTTGATCTCAAAATCGGAAAAATCGGTAGTCTGATATATCGCTTTACCGCCTTCGGCGACAATGACTTCGGTCCTTATCACTTGCTGTGAGGTGATCAGTCCGCTGAAATAATAGGACAAAAGCCCGCAGCCGATTGTCACCGCCATCGTAACGGTCAATACCCATATGCTTTGTTTTAAAAACATCTGTTTAAGGCTCATAGCGTCATCCTACAAATCACGTTTTTCAAATAGATAAAAGCCGCATCCAAATAACATGACAGCATATCCCGCAAGGATCATAAACACCCTTAGCAGCTTGCCGACATTGATAAAGCTGCCCAGCACCAGACGGTACCAGTCAAAGCTTGCGGTAAAAAGGAAGCTCTTGATTTGCGGAAATAAAATGCCTGCGCCGATAAATAGCAGGAACACCAGGATAGACACCATAAACGCACCGGTCGTCCCCCGTATGAGGTTTGAAATCAAAACCACTGTCATCGCATAGATCAGCAGCGGAAAGAACGCCAGCACATAGGCAAAAAATATCCTGACGACGTTAGGCATGCCGATGCCCACAAAAAACGACGCAATCAATGACAACACCATAATAGCCAGTAGGTTTGCGGCAATGAAGCTGGCAATGGCAAGGATTTTACCGAGGTATATTTTCAGGCGCGTGGCAGGCGCGGTCAATGTGATCTTCATGGTAACGTCGGAGAATTCGCCTCCGAACATATCGACGGCGACAAAGGTCACGAACAGCGGGATCAAGGTGTAAGACATCACCTGCAAAACGAGAATGGACAGCTCGGAGCTTCCCGTTACCCGAATGCCCGAAAAGTTGTTGACCAAATAAACCGCAACCGCCGCAACCGCGACCGCAACCACCGAAAGCACCGCCGCTACGGTGATTTTTTTCTTTTTGGAAATTTTATAAACCTCGTTGAGGTAGACTGCTTTTAGCTTATTCATTGAAGCCCACCTCGCTTAAATAGTAGTTTTCCAGCGACGCATAATTTTGCAGGATGCTTTCGGTGGTTTCAACGCCAAGACGCTTGCCCTGATACAAAATGCCCACCTTGTTGCAGGTCAGCTCAATGTCGTGAATCAGGTGACTGGAAATGAAAAACGTGGTGCCGCCCTCCTTTGCCATGCGCAGAAACAGCAGGCGCATCTCGACCATACCCTCAACGTCCATGCCGTTTAGCGGCTCGTCGAGGATCAGTATCTTCGGGTTTGGCAAAATCGCCATGGCGATGCCGAGGCGCTGCTTCATTCCCAGTGAAAAATTCTTGGTTCTTTCGTTTTTGAATTTGAGTATGCCGGTCTGTTCCAAGCATTCGTCGATCCGCGCATCGGGCACATGATCGTGCATCCTTGCGACCAGCTTCATATTTTCATAGGCGGTCATGTATGTAAGGGGGTTGACGCTTTCGATAATGCAGCCGACGCTTTGCATCGCCTTTTCATAGTCTGTTAAAATGCTGAACCCGTTTATCAATACATTGCCCCGGTCGGGCTTCATCAGTCCGACCATGATCTTCATGGCAGTGGTCTTTCCTGCGCCGTTGGGTCCCAAAAAGCCGAAGATGTCGCCCCGTTCGATGGTCAGGCTGACGTCCTCGATTCCACGGCTGTTTTTATATTTTTTGGTCAGTCCGTTAATCACGATTGCGTTGTCCAAAAGATGTCCTCCTTTATGCCCGCCAAAGGGCGCAGAGGCTGATTTGCCCCTGCGCCGGAAAGGCGTTATTCAAATACCCTGGCAAAGTTGCTGTCCGAGAAAGTTCTGACAATTTGATCCGCCCTGCCATAGGCGTTGTTTTGTGCGTACAAATGCAGCTGTATATTTGCGGCGTCGTAATAAAAGAACTCGCCTTTTTTTGAATCGCCGTTCTCATCGGCATATTCAAATGATATACGATTCCAATCGTCGTGATTTTGAATCGTCGTAAAGGTGAAGGATTTACCGTCGCCCGTAAGGTATTCAGGGTTATAAATCTCATAATACCTGCCGGTGACGGTCGCGCCGTCAACTGACGTAATTTCAAAGAACTGCTCACCAAGCTTGACAAATCCGTCGGCAGTTTCGCCGACGACTTCGCTCTTATACAACCCCTCATACTTCTTGCCCAGCGATAAACGGTTCTCGGCAGCAGCTTGGATTTTCAACCCTTCGGTGCTGATCGGCTCGACGGCGGTGGCGTTGATGCTGGTCACATTTGCGGAAATTTCAACCGAGTAGGTGTGGCTGTTGCCATCCTTGTCGTCGCCCACGAATGCTGCGCTTAAAATCAGGCTTTCCAAAATCCCGCCGCTGTTTTCAACCGCCTTGCCCGACACATCCTGCACATAAATATTGGCCTTGGGGTGAGGAACGCCGTAGTTTTCAGCGGTATATTCGCTGAGCGCGGCGTATTTCAGAAAGAAGGATGACAGGGCATTCACCAATGGCGGTACGCTGGTGTCCGTCAGGTTGCCGATATAGAGTTTTTTGCCGTCGTTCTCATCAGTTTGAATGAGGTCCTGCATGCTGCCGACAAAAGCATCGACGATTTTTTCGGCGTCCTGCACGTCTTCTCTTTGGAAGAAGTCCTCGATCAGCTTTTCTTCACTGCCTTTCACTCTTGTGGTAGCATAGTTATTCCCGCGGCTGTCTTTGTGGATATACAAATCGGGACCGTTGTAAATATAACTTTCGCTGGTTTCGTCCATTTCGGTGGTTGTCGATTCCTCCACATACTGACCGCCGGCAATATCATACTTCATCGTACCTTCCGAAACGAAGATTTCTTTTCCGTCGACCTTCATCACAATCTTCCCCGAAACGGTAAAGTTGTCCGTCTCGTTTATCAGTGTCGCCGAGGTTGTTTTAATCGCTTGTTTAAGGCTGTAATATCCCGAGCCGATCAAAGCGTCCGCCAGTGCGGAGGTTGCCAGCACGGCAGCTCCTACGACCGCCGACAAAACAGCGGTGGATTTTTTGCTGAGATTCATTTTTCATTACCTCCCTGTTCGTTGTACATCAAACGTTTGATTGTTACAAGCCTATGATAATATACAGTGTTTGAAAATCTCTAAACAAAATATTAACATTTTATTAAATATCCGGTCGTATCCTTCCAAAAACAACCGCCCGTTGCCCGAGCGGCTGCCTGGTTCTCCGATTATTGATTTGCGCCGTACTTGTCTTTGAGTATTTTGCGTCTTTGCGCCATATATCTGCCGCCTGCGACCACCGCAAAGACGACCATCGTGTCAAAAAGGATGTTGAACATATAAAGCGCGCGACCGATTTCGAAGCCGCCGCTGAAAATGATGGGCAGTTTCAGGCACAGCAGCGCCGAAACCGACAGCCCGATGATGACTTCGAGCAGCGGGCGTTTTTCCTTTTCGTGGACATAGAGATAAATCAGCAGCCCGATATAGAGCGCAAAAAACACCAGCACAAACACAAAGGTGTTGGGCACAAAGGTGCCTTTCAGCGTACTGTACAGGGCAAAAGCGTTTGCCTGCTCACCTGCCTTGCCGCTTTGCTCTGTGAAATTACCGAGGTAAGCGGCACGGGGTGAAAAAGCGTTTTTCACCGCACCGTCTGCCTCGGCGATGAACGCACCCGGGTGGGTCAGGTAAAACGCAGTGATTTTGCCGTAGCTGATTTTATTATAAAATTCCTCGTTCAGATTGTAGTCTTTAACAAATGCGTCGCTGTAAAACTGACCTTTGAGTGCATCAAGCTTTGGGTCTAAGCCCAAAGCCGCAACGCTCTCGTGCTCCGCCGTGCCGAGGAACACCGCATGGAAAATATTTTTTTGGTAGTCTACGGGCGTATAGGTCAGTGCAAAGGTCAGCGACAACACGGCGACCAACAGACCGCACACGACCGACACCGCCTTGCATACGCCGCACCCGCTCTTTTTGAAAAGCAGGGCAATCAGTACGCCGAGAATAACGCCGACACATGCCTGAATGCTGCCGCAGAGTGCAAACGCAGCGGATGCTGTTGCAGACAGCACGATAAGCCAAACCGACACGCTTTGCACCTTATGACAAAGCAGCAGCAGCGACACCGCAAGCAGGAACGTCACAAGCACTGTGCTTTCATAATACAGCGTCGTAAAGTAGGAAAGATAGGCAAAATCTGCAAAAACGCACACGCACAGAATTGCAAGCGCCCAGTCATATCTGTCGTCCCGTGCGCCGCTTTTGACGGCGAGCAAAAGCCCGAGCAAAAACAGTACACCTAAGACTGCGGCGGATGTGCGGGTGTCAAAAATACTTTTGCTGCCGGTGACCAGCGACAAAAGCAAGCTATGGGTATCCGATACCTTCGCATTGCCGGCCACTCCGTATTGTGTGGAAAAATAATCAGGGGTCTGCTGGTCTATGTAACTGAGCCCGAGCTTTTCGACGGTTTTAAACTGACCTCCGGCATCGGCGACCCCGATCGGCACGGCGATGACATAGACAAGCACCAGCAGCGCAGCTGCCATGGACAGCAGCAGAGGAAGATGTTTTTTTATTTTCAAGCCTGAGCACCCCTTATTTAATCATTCATATCCCACATTGTAGCACATATTTTTCCGGTTGACAATCATTTATCCGAGCCGCATACGCTCAATAAACGCTTCACTGAACACAAGACTGTCCGACAGCTCAAAGTATTTGGCTTTTTTCACGATGTCCGCCGTCTGTGCCCTGCAATCGTCCGAGATTTGCCACAGCACACAGCCCATGCCCGCCGCATTGCCGATCGGCACGGTTTTATCAAGCAGCGCCTTGGGCAGCAGCCCGATGTCACAGGCGCTTTTAGGGTTCATGTAGGTGCCGAAGCCGCCTGCCAGATAGCACACGTCAACGTCGTCAATATTGGTTTTCGTTTCGGTAAGCAGGGTGTCTATGCCCGCCGCAATCGCCGCCTTGGCGAGCTGCACCTGCCGCACGTCCTGTGCGGTGAAAGTGACGCCGTCCGCAACGGTGATGATTTCGTCGGCGAAATAACCCGTGTCGTCGACCCGTCCGCTCAAAAGCAATCCTGCGACAAGGTCAATCACGCCGCTGCCGCAGATGCCGACGGGCGGCATGTTGTCGATGGTCGTATAGGTTACCGTCTCACCGATGGCGACGCTGTTGATCGCCCCAGAAACACCGCCGCTGCCGCAGGAGATTTGCGCCCCCTCGAAAGCGGGACCCGCCGCTGCCGCACAGACGGCAATACCGTCCTTGCTGCTGAGCGCAATTTCGCCGTTCGTGCCGATGTCGACCAGCAGGCAGGTCTTATCCGACAGGTGCATACCGCTTGCCAGTATCGCCGCAACGGCGTCGGCGCCGACATAGCCTGCAACCGAGGGCAAAAGCGCAGCGTTGCCGGCGAGCGTCAGGTCGGTAAAAACGGGTGCAAAGGGCGCGACACCGATGGACGCAGGCGGGACGCCCGCATACAAGTGCAGCATTGTGGTGTTTCCGACGACCGCAATGCTTTGGACTTCCAGTCCGTTTCGGGCGCAAAGACGGGCGACCATATCGCCGACCTGACCGGTTATGAGATCGGACAGCACCGCCGTGCCGCCGGGAATATCCATCGTAAATTTGATACGGGTGATGACGTCGTCGCCATAAGATTTTTGAGCGTTGACGCCGCTTTCTAAGTCGACGATCCCGCCATTACTCACAAGGTATGCCGCCACAGTGGTCGTGCCGATGTCCACTGCCGCTGAGGGCTGCGGACGGCTGACCTTGACCGGACGGAGCAAGCCCTTTTCGGCAATGGCGGCTTGCGGTGTGCTGATGCTGACCGTGATGTCCTTCTCGATGGCATAGCGGCATGCCTTGACCTTGTCGACGCCATCTATCCACACCATACACTTCCCGCAGGTGCCGTAGCCGCCGCACGGGGCGTTTAGCTGGATCCCCGCACGCAGCAAAACGGTGTAAAGGCTTTCACCCTTATCACACGCAATGCTGTTATCATTTATACGGACAATTGGCATAAATTATAACCGTTAGCCTTTCCGGCTCACAAAACTTTATGGACATCTGACTACGCGCCTATCGTGAGCCGGATAAGGCGATTAATGCGGCTGCACATGACATGCGCAGCCGCAGGATAATCCTACCTGCTTTTGATTTCGATCCCACCGCAAAAGGCATTGCCGCTGACGGTCAAAACCGTCACGGGATTTGCGGGATTATACGCTTTGTTTTCATAGCCGCCGAGGATGCCGTTGATGGCGGTGCTGACCGCCCAGCTTTTCGGCACGATGATTTCGATCCCGCCGAAAAAGGCGTTGGCTTCCAAATGACAGGCGGGGAATTGCGACTGTGCCTGGCTGAGGTCGAGCGATGCGCCGCCGAAAGCGACGTTGATTTCGCCGTGCTCAAAGCTGTCGCTGTCGCACCTTGCCTCCGCACCTGAAAAGAAAGCGTTGACGTCCACCTTGCCGCATTTAATTTCAACACTGTCCGGATGTATTTTTTTTTGTGTCAGGAATTTAAGACCGAGGATGATGAGAATCGCAGGCGGGACGAATCTCCAAACACTGATGCCGGCGATGAAGCCGAGCCGTGAAGCAAGCATCACAAGACCCACAAGGATGAACAACAGGTCAGCGGTGTTGGCACGGCGTTTGGAGGAGGCATTGGATGCGCCGATGCCGATCAGCGCCACCGGCAGAACATATTGCCAAACCGATATGCCGTCTAAAAAGCCTAAATTTTGAAGCAGCAAAAGTACGCCGATGACCATGAGCAGCAAACCGAAAAATATTTTTGACTTCATGATAAAACACCCCTTTTATTGATGCTAACACTATTATATAACATAGTGCGGCAATGTCAATAAAAGGGGCGTTAATTTAATGCAATTCTAATGAATGGTCATCTCTGCACCCTGCCGGAGCCGTCGCCCTTGGCAAGGTTTTTGACCTCGTCGACACTGACCAAATTGAAATCGCCTTCGATGGTGTGTTTGAGGCAGGAAGCCGCAACCGCAAACTCAATGGCGTCCTGCATGGCGTAGCCCTCCAACAGCCCGTAAATCAGTCCGCCGCCAAAGCTGTCGCCGCCGCCCACACGGTCGATGACGTTCATTTCATACCGCTTGGACTTATAGAATCCGCTGCCGTCATACAAAAGCGCCGACCAATTGTTTGCCGAAGCTGAGATGCTCTCGCGCAGCGTGATGGCGACCTTTTTGAAGCCGAATTTTGCGACCAGCTTTTTGCAGACGTCCTTATAGCCCTCGTCCGATAGGTGACCGCCGGTGATGTTGGTGTCGTCCGCTTGGATGCCGAACACCTTTTCGGCGTCCTCCTCGTTGGCGATGACCACATCGACATACGGCATTAAGGTCGACATGACTTCGTTTGCCTTTTGGCTCGACCACAGCTTTTTGCGGAAGTTGAGGTCGCAGCTGACCTGCACACCCTTTTCCTTGGCTTTTTTGAGCGCCGCCAGCGTTAGCGCCGCCGCGTCGTCGCCAAGCGCGGGGGTGATGCCGGTGAAGTGGAACCACTGTGCGCCCTCAAAAATGCTGTCCCAGTCAAAATCGGCGGCAGTCGCCGTCGAGATGGAGGAGTGCGCCCGGTCGTAAACGACGTTGGAGGCACGCTGCGATGCGCCCTTTTCCACAAAGTAGATGCCCAGTCTTTCGCCGCCCCGTGCGATGTATTCGGTCTTGACGTTGTTCTTGCGCAGCTCCGCAAGGCAAGCGTCGCCGATGGGGTTTTTGGGCAGGCGGGTCACATAGTATGCGTCATAGCCGTAGTTTGCAAGGCTGACGGCGACATTCGCCTCGCCGCCGCCGTAGGTTGCTTCAAGGCTCTGCGCCTGAATGAAACGCTGAAACCCGTGGGTTTGGAGTCTCAGCATGATTTCACCGAAGGTGACTATTTTCTTCATTTGCCTCTTGCCTCCTTGATTTTCTCAACGAATTCCCTGCCGATGCGTGTGATGGATGCGAAGTCGCCCGTTTTTGCGCCTGCGGTGAGTGCGCCGCCGGCGCCGACGGCGACCGCGCCCGCCTTGATCCACTCGTGGACGTTGCCGACGTCTACGCCGCCCGTCGGCATCATCTTGGCGTAGGGGATAGGTCCTTTAACGGCTTTGATGATTTTGGGGCCAAAAGCCTCGCCTGGGAAGATTTTAATGATGTCCGCGCCGGCTTCCATTGCCTCGACCACTTCCTTGATCGTCATTGCGCCCGGCATACAGGCGACCCTGTAACGGTTACAGGTTTTCACCGTCTCCGCATTGAAATAGGGGCTGACGATATACTGCGCACCCGAAAGGATGGCGATCCGCGCCGTTTCGCTGTCCATGACCGTGCCTGCGCCGAGAATGATGTCCTCGGGCTTATAGGATTTTGCGATTTCCTCGATGACCTTGTGTGCCTGCGGCACCGTAAAGGTCATTTCAATGGCGGCGACGCCGCCCGCAATACATGCGTCGGTGATTTTTTTGGCGATGTCGGCGCTCTCTGCACGGACGACCGCCACGATACCGACGTCCGTTATTTTAGTGATGACTTTTTCCTTATCCAATGTCACATTCCGTCCCTTCTTTGCATGATCCCCAAGCTTTATGCGAAATCAATCCGCATCCGCCCGCTGTGCGGGCGGATGCGTTTTTCGAAAGCGCATATGCGCTCGAACGCTTATCTTGCGAGCCAGCCGCCGTCAACCGCAATGGTGTAGCCGTTGATATAGTCCGACGCTGCCGATGCCAAGAACACAGCCGTACCCATCAAATCGTCGGGCGTTCCCCAGCGCGCCGCGGGGATCCTGTCCAAAATTGCTTCGCTTCTTTGGGCATCCGCGCGGATTTGGGCGGTGTTGTTGGTTGCCATATAGCCGGGAGCGATGGCATTGACGTTGATATTGTGTTTTGCCCATTCGTTGGCAAGCGCCATGGTAACGCCCTTTACGCCGCTCTTTGAGGCGGTGTATGACGGTACGCGGATACCGCCCTGGAAAGAAAGCATGGATGCGATGTTGACGATTTTGCCGCCGGTACCCTGTGCGATGAACTGCTTAGCCACCGCCTGGCTGAAAAAGAACACCGTCTTGATGTTGATGTTCATCACGTCGTCCCAGTCCTTTTCGGTAAATGCGATGGCGTCCTCTCGCCTGATGATGCCGGCGTTGTTGACGAGGATGTCGACCTTGCCGAACTTTGTGACCGCCATGTCGACGATGCCTTGGAGCGGCTCAATGGACAACAGGTTTGCGACCACACCGATGAATTCGCCGCCGAATTCCTTGATCGCTGCTTCGGTGTCGGGCGATTCCACATAGTCCACGCCGACGACCTTTGCGCCCGCCTGCGCCAGCGATATGCTGATGCCCTGACCGAGACCGGTGCTGGATCCCGTAACGATGGCAACCTTGCCGTCCAGCTTAAACTTATCGAGTATCATGATTTGTATCCTCCTTGAATTTTTTGGACATGCTGCCGGAATTATTTCAGTGTGTCAAAGCTCACCGCATCCATATCGGTGAAGGTCTGGTTTTCGCCGACCATACCCCAGATGAAGGTATAGCTCTGCGTGCCGACGCCGCTGTGGATAGACCAGCTGGGGCTGATGACCGCCTGCTCGTTTCTTATCACGACATGCCTGGTTTCAGTCGGCTCGCCCATCATATGGAACACGACGGCGTCCTTCGGAATGTCAAAGTAGAAGTAGACTTCCATCCTGCGTTCGTGGGTGTGGGTCGGCATAGTGTTCCAGACGCTGCCCGGCTCCAAAACCGTCAGACCCATCGTGAGCTGGCAGGTTTTCATGACGGCGGGATGCAGGTACTGATAGATCGTGCGCTTATTTGCCTGCTCAGTTGTACCGTTCGGGACGGGGTTCGCCTTGCTGATGTCGATTTTAGCGATCGGGTATGTTTGATGTGCGGGTGCGCTATTGATGTAGAAGTGTGCGGGGTTCTCGGGGCTGTCGCTGGTAAAGACGATGTCCTTCGAGCCCATGCCGACATAGATGCCGTCTCTGGGCGCCATCGCATATTCAGCGCCGTCCACCGTGATCTTTCCGGGACCGCCGACGTTGATCACGCCAAGCTCACGCCTTTCGAGGAAGAAGTCGGCGCCGATGACCTCTTTTGCCGCTTCGAGCTTTAACGCCTTGCTGACGGGGCATGCGCCCGCGGTGATGATCCTGTCGATGTGGCTGTAAACCATCTTGATGTTGTCGTCTGTGAAGAGGTTTTCAACCAAACATTCTTCGCGGATTCTCTCCGTTGTGTAGCGCTTAAAGTCCTTTTTGTTGATTGCGTCTCTGATTTCCATTTCCTTATCCTCCTGAATTTATTTTTTTACGCTCCGGCGGAATGAATCCGCCTGCGCTTACCCTCACGGGGTGAGATGAGGCGTTCGGGAAGATGCTTACGCACCCGAACGCTTATGGTTTTTATTTATTTTTTTACGCTTCTGCGGAGTGAATCCGCCTGCGCTTACGAGCCACGCACTGTACTCCTTTACCGCAAGTACCGCCGCTTTGAGAAGTGAATCCGTCTATGCTCACGCCCCTGAACGATTTTACCTTTAAGTCGTTTTTTCACTGGACTGCCTTTTGATGATTTTATGCCGGACGAGGATACGTGAGGTCCTGACACCTCGCTGGAACTGCTTGACGATGGCGTCGACCGCTAAATAGCCCAAGTCGTAAAACGGCACATGCACGGTGGTCAGCGCCGGTCGGAAAAATTCGCCGGACGCCACGTCGTCCATGCCGACGACCGCAATATCCTCCGGCACGGAGTAGCCGTGCTGTTCGGCGACGGCGATGAACTTCATCGCATAGGTGTCGCAGATGCCCACGAAAGCGTCGGGCTTTTTGCCGTTTTTGAAATAGCCCGTCAGATACTGCTCGATGGATTCTTTTTTGGCGCCGGTGACGCAAAGCTCTTCTGACACTTTAATGTCATTTTGTATCATTGCCATCTTATAGCCTTGTATCTTTTCCCGGTCGGGACGCATGCTGCCGATGTCGCCGATGATGGCAATGTTTTTATAGCCCATTTCAATCAAATACTGTGTGATGTCGTAACCTGCCCGCACCAAATCCACTGAAACGAAGCTGACGTCCGGGTCAGAAAAGGTTCTGTTGATGAAGGCGTGGGGGATGTTATGTCCGGCAAGCAGCTTTGCTTCCGCCTCTTCGTCGCTGAGGTTTTTGCCTATCACGATAACGCCCTTTGACCGGTCAAAACCCTTGTCATAGGCGCTTTGAAGCGCTGTGCCGCTGCGCTTGACAATACGCACGGGGATGCCGAACCTGTCCGCCGCATCGGTGACGCCGCTGATCGCCTGGGTAAAGCCCAAAAAGTTTTCCATGTATTCCGCCGTGCTGATTTCAAGCTCAAGCCCCGTACTTTTGCCCACCAGCCGGTCATCCGCATAGCCGAGGCTTTGCATAGCGCCGATGATGGCGGTCTTTGCGCCCTCACGTACGTTGCTGCCCCTTAAAAACCTGAACACCGTGCTTCGGGAAACACCGGAATGGCTGACGATTTCGTCGATATTTACATGGTTGCCCAAACGATCCACATCCTAAAAAGAGTATGTGTCATCAAGCAAAACGCTGCAAGCGTTTTGGGTACGCTGACGGAAGCCTTTGCCAAGGAATGAATGAAACAGGTGTGACACTTTTGTGTCACACCTATCATACACCATTTATATGAAGTTGTCAAGACATATCCGGCAAATCCTGTGCGATTTCCTGTAAATTAAGCTCCTCACGTGTGCAAAGCCCGCTGATGATGGCGTTCTCTCTCAGCACCCGGTAAAGCTCCGCCCTGGTGGCGTTATCATACGGCAGGACAAACAGCGTGCCGACCAGCAGCGCCAAAGTGCCGAGGATATACCAGCCGATAAACGACAGCCCCAGCACAAAGATGTTGAACTTATGCCCCATGGTCATCTGATTGCTCAGCTGTATGGCGCGTTTTTGTCCAATGCCGGGGTTATCCGCAAGGATATAGGGCACCATGCTGTAAGCAAAGCCCTTGACGATGCCGGGAATGATCAGCAGCAGGGTCCAAAGGAAAGTGTATACGCTGCGCAGCAGCATGGTCTTGACGATATTCCCGTATTTCTCCTTGCCAAACGCAAAGGAAATGTTGTTGAGGTCGGTGTGTCCCTCCGCTGACTCGACGAAAAATCGCCGCCCGCCGACTTCCAGCGGATAGCCGACAAAAATACGAAAGCCTGCGACAAGAACAAGGATCACCAAAACCACGATGGCAATGATAATAAGGACAGCGGACGTAAAGAATTCGCTGAACTGCGTCCCGTTTCCAAAGTAGTAATTGCCGCTGCCGCTTCCGTTTCCGCCCCCCAAATTGAAGTTGATGCCGCCGTTGTTTCCGCCTGCCACCCCGATCAGCAGGCTGATTAGAAATGCCTTCCAGTAAGAAGTTTTGAGCACAGTTTTTGCCTTTGCTTTCAGTGCCGCTCTGGTCCACATACTCATTTCCCCCTTATATTTCATATTCTTTTACAAGAAATGCCCTGACATAACCCTTGTCGGCAGAGGTGGATTCAATGAAAAAGCCCCTGCGGTAATAGAAAATAATCAGTGAGCCGACCTTAGACGCAGTATGTAAACACAACCGCTTTACACTCAGTGACCTCATGTCCACGTCCACTAAGTTCATCAGCGACTTGCCAACGCCGAGGTTTTGGTGATCGAGCGACACGCCGAAACGGCTGAGGTATGCTGTTTTTTCAGTGTGGTTGACCTCTATCCTAAGGCTGCCGACCACCTTATCGTCCAAAAACGCCGCATAGACGTACTTGTTTTTGATGTCATCTTTTACAGCGCCGACGGTTTCGTCCAGTGCGTCGACGGTCGGAAGGTTTGCCAGCTCGGCGTATTTGATAAAGGCTTCCCGTGTGATTGCGGCGATGCCTTCGGCATCCGCCGTTTCCGCCCGCCTGACATAAAAACCCGATTGCTTCATTATATGAACAGTCCTTTCATGGTAGCACAAAATCAGCCCATCAGAGTCGCCAGGACAGCCTTTTGGGCGTGCAGCCGGTTCTCTGCCTCGTCAAATACTACCGAGAGCGGTCCGTCAATGATGTCCTCAGTCATCTCAAAGCCCCTGTATGCCGGCAGGCAGTGGAGGAAGACTGCGTCCGGCTTGGCGTGGGCATACAACGCCTTGTTGACCTGATAAGGCATAAAGATTTTAAGGCGTGCTTCCTTTTCCTGCTCCTGTCCCATACTGACCCAGGTATCGGTGTAGACCGCGTCTGCGTCCGATATGGCTTCGACGGGATCGTGGGTGACGGTGACGCTGCCGCCCGTCTGTCTGGCGCGCTCTGACGCCGCTTCAATGATTTGCGCGTCGCAGGTATATCCCTCGGGTGCCGCCACGGCAAAGTGCATGCCCGCGATCGCGCACGCCTCCGCCAGCGAGTGGGCGACGTTGTTGCCGTCGCCGATATAGGCGAGCTTTAAGCCGCTCAGCTTGCCCTTGTGCTCGTAAATCGTAAACAAATCGGCAAGCGCCTGGCACGGGTGATGGTCGTCCGTCAGCCCGTTGATGATCGGGATGCTACCGTATTTCGCCAGGTCGTCGACGTCGCTTTGCTTAAAGGTGCGTATCATGATGCCGTCTAAATAGCGTGACAACACGTTCGCGGTGTCGTAAATCGTCTCGCCCCTGCCGAGCTGGATGTCCGCCGAGCTCAAAAACAACGGATAGCCGCCCAGCTGCTGCATACCGACCTCGAAGGACACGCGGGTGCGTGTGGAGGACTTGGTGAAAATCATCCCCAGCGTCTTGCCCGAGAGCAGATGGTGGATTTTGCCCGCCTTGGTTTCGCCTTTGAGCTTTTCGGTCAGGGTCATCAGATGTTCAAATTCCGCAACCGTCAGGTCGGATATTTTAAGCAGGTGCTTCATGACAAAACCTCCTCTAATGCGCTGATGAATGCATCGATCTCCTGTTTGGTGATGATGAGCGGCGGCAGGAGACGCAGCGTTGCCGAGCCGACGCTACCGCAAAGCCAGCCCTTTTCAAACAGCTTTTTGACGACCTCTTTGACGTCGACGGCAAGGTCAATGCCGATCATCAGACCTCTGCCCCGTATCTGCACGATTTTGCCGGTCTTTAAGTCGTCGATTTTATTCACAAAATACTGTCCCATTGCCCGGCTGTTTTCGATAAGGTCCTCGCTCTCGAAAACGTCCAGCACGGCAAGCGCAGCACGGCAGGCAAGGTGGTTGCCCCCGAAGGTGCTGCCGTGGTCGCCGGGTTCAAACGCACAACAGAATTCCCTGGCGCAGACCGCGCCGATCGGCACGCCGCCGCCGAGCGCCTTTGCCAGCGTGAAGATGTCCGGCTCAATGCAGAAATGCTCATAGCCAAACATCACGCCCGTCCTGCCCATGCCGGTCTGGATCTCGTCGTATATCAGCAGGATGCCCTTTTCGTCACAAATCCTGCGTGCCGTTTTGAGGTATTCATGGGTCAGCGGATGTACGCCGCTTTCGCCCTGCACCACTTCGAGCATGATCGCACAGGTGTTTTCAGTCACGGCGTCCGCAAGCTGCTGAATGTCGTTTGGTTCGACGTGGATGAAGGTCGGGGTCAACGGTCTGTACGGCTGTTGGTATTTTTCCTGCCCCGTCGCCGCAACGGTTGCGAGCGTGCGCCCGTGGAAGGAGTTCTTTGCCGTGATGATCTCGTTTTTGTGTCCCTCACCTTTTTTATAAAAATACATTCTTGCCAGCTTGATGGCGCCCTCATTCGCCTCGGCGCCACTGTTGGCAAAGAATACCTTATCGGCACAGGACAGCTTCACCAGCCGCTTGGCAAGCAGCGCCTGCGATGCATTGTAGTAAAGGTTTGACGTGTGCAGCACCTTGTCGACCTGGTCGTGAATGGCTGCGAGCACGGCGGGATGGGCGTGCCCGAGTGCGTTGACGGCGATGCCGCCCATCAAATCGGCATATTTTTTGCCGTCGTTTGCATATAGGTAAAGCCCCTCGCCTCTTTCAAAGCTGACGGGATTTCTTTCGCCGAATGTGTTCATATAGTATTTTTTGTCCATTTCAATAATGCTTTCAAGCTTCATAATAATGACCATTAACCTTTCCGGCTCACAAAATCATATGAAAGTTTGAACACGCACTTATCATGAGCCGGATAAGGCGTATAAATGGTCACCGCGCCAAAATGCGGGCGCATAGCGCCTCCTTTTTCCTTGCGCATTTTGTGTGCAACCACCGGGGCAGAAGTTTGAAACAAGTTTCAAACTTCACACCTCTGATAATATTATACAACACATTGTATAAATATGCAATACCCAATGGCTAATTTATTTCAAACGCACCCGTTTGGGCAAACATTTTTTCGATCCTGCGGCGGATTTCAGCATGGTCGGGGTCGTTTAACGCCGGGTCTCCCCGCAGCAGTTCGTCCGCCGCCTCGCCCGAGGCTTTGACAAGGGGCATGTCGGAATACAGGTTGGCGACCTTCAGCTCGGGCAGCCCGTGCTGGCGTGTGCCGAAGAATTCGCCTGGTCCCCGAATCTCCAAGTCTTTTTCTGCGATGACGAAGCCGTCATTTGTGCCGCTGATGATGTCCATACGTTTTTTCGTGATCTCGCCGTCTGTTTGGCAAAACAGGATGCAGTATGATTTCCATGCGCCTCTGCCCACCCTGCCCCGCAGCTGATGAAGCTGTGACAGTCCGAAACGCTCGGCGTTTTCGATGATCATCAGCGAGGCGTTCGGCACATTGACCCCGACCTCCACGACGGTGGTGCTGACCAGCACGTCGATCTCGCCCCGTGAAAAGCGCAGCATGATGTCGTCCTTTTCCTTAGGGCGCAGCTTACCGTGGATCAACCCGACACGGTACCCTGAGAACGGTCCCGCCCGCAGGTGCTCGGCGTAGTCGGTCGCCGCCTTTAACTCGGAGGTCTCGCCCTCCTCGACCAGCGGGCAGATGATATAGACCTGCCGACCCTCGGCAATCTGTTTTTTTGCGAACAGGTTGATGCGCTCCCGCATCGGCTCATCGACCGCATAGGTGTCGATGTGCTGACGCCCGGGCGGCAGCTCGTCGATGATTGACACGTCGAGGTCGCCGTATAGCACCAGTGACAGTGTCCTGGGGATGGGGGTCGCGGTCATGACCAAAAGATGCGGTGCGCAGCCCTTTGCCGCAAGCGCCGCGCGCTGCTTGACGCCGAAGCGGTGCTGTTCGTCCGTCACCGCAAGGCAGAGGTTTTTAAACGCCACGCCGTCCTGGATCAGCGCATGCGTGCCGACCACGACGTCCGCCTCACCGTCTGCAATTTGACTGCATACCGCGCGCTTTTGCTTTGCCGTCATGCTGCCCGTCAAAAGGACTGTCCTGACGCCAAAAGGCGCAAAGATTTGTGAGAAATAGTCGTAGTGCTGGGCGGCGAGGATCTCGGTCGGCGCCATCATCGCCGCCTGTGCGCCGCTTTTGACCGCAACGTACATGGCGGCGGCGGCGACCACTGTCTTGCCGCTGCCGACGTCGCCCTGCACCAGACGGTTCATCACCCGTACGCCTTTGAGATCCGCAAGAATTTCGCCGATCACACGCTGCTGCGCGCCCGTCAGCGCAAAGCCCAGCGAGCCGGTGAAATCAGCCGCCGCCGTATCATTGCAAAGCGGCGTACCGCACAGCACGGCACGCCTTTGCTTTTGCAGGCGGATGCCAAGCCCGAGGATAAAAAGCTCCTCAAAGGCGAGGCGGCGTCTGGCGTATTCAAATTTTTCAAATGTTTCGGGAAAGTGGATGTTCCTGACGGCATAGTCAATGCCGCAAAGCGTATGCTTTTCACGCAGTGCGTCGGGCAGCGCCTCGGGAAGCTCGCCGGCATAGCGCATACACGCCGCCATCACCCTGCGGAAGATGTTTTGTGTCAGTCCGTATGTGAGGGGGTAAATCGGTTCGATTTTGTTTTCCCTGATGATGGCGGGATTGCTCATTTCGAGCCTGCCGTTTTTCACGGCGACTCTGCCGAAATACAGGTACTCGGCGGACAGGTCAAAGTCCTTGGCGAGCCAGTCGTGGTTAAACCATGTGATGAACACCACGCCCGTGCCGTCGGTGACCGTCACCTTTTGGTAGGACAGCCCACGCCGCACACGCCTGCTGCTCAGCACCGTGCAGGCGGTCGCCTTGATGCAGACGGACTCGCCGTCCGCCGCCTCGGCGATGGTTTTCAGGTGCGACCTGTCCTCATAGCCCCTGGGATAATAGCTCAGCATATCCTCGGCAGTCCGTATACCAAGGCGGAAAAACAGCTTTTCCCTCGCCTTGCCGACGCCGCCGATGCTGCCGATCTCCTGAGAAAGCATAGGCATTACTCCACAGAAATGATATAGTAGTAAAGCGGCTGTCCTCCGCTGTGGATGAGGATATCGCAGCGGGGGTACAGCGTGCGCAGCCGCCCGGCAAGCGTCTCTGCGTCGTCTTCGGAAACGTCGCTGCCGTAAAAGACCGTGATGACCGCCGAATGTTCATCCGCTAAATTTTCAATGACCTCTGCGGCAACGTCGGCGGCGTCCGTCCCGAGCAGGACGATCTTGCCCTCCGACATGCCCATGATGTCGCCCTCCTTGATGTGCATACCGTCCATATCGGAATCCCTTGCCGCAAAGGTCACCTGACCCGTCTTGACCAGCGTGAGCGCCTCGGTCATGGCTGCGGTGTTCGCTTCGGCGCCGGCGTCAGGGTCAAATGCCAGCACGGCGCTGACACCCTGAGGGATCGTGGTCGAGGGGATAACGGTGACGCCGTCTCCGCTCAGCTCCGCGGCTTGATTTGCCGCCAGCACGATGTTTTTATTGTTCGGCAGCACAAAGATGTGCTCGGCGTTCACCGCGGAAACCGCTTCCAAAATGTCCTCGGTGCTGGGGTTCATGCTCTGACCGCCCTTGACGATGATGTCCGCGCCGATGTCGGTGAAGATCTGTTCAAGACCCTCGCCTGCGGCGACGGTAACGATGCCGTAGGGCTTTTTCGGCTCGCCGCCGGCAAGAATTTCACTGTGCTGGAGCTTCATGTTGTCGATTTTCAGCGCCGAAAGCTCACCGATCTTGACCGCCTGTTCAAGCACATAGCCGGGGCGGTTGGTGTGTATGTGTACCTTGACGATGCCGTCATCCTCGATGACAAGCATACTGTCGCCCATACGCTCAATGGACGCACGGAACGCCTGCAAGCTGTAATTGAGCGATTTTTTGGTGATGATGAACTCGGTACAGTATACAAATTTGATATTGTCGGTGTCGATCGGTCCGCTGCGCCTTGTCACGGTTTCGGCGACAGGCTCGGCGGCGGCGATTTCCTCGCCCTTGATGGCGGCGATAACGCCCTCAATGATGACAACAAGCCCCTTTCCGCCTGCGTCGACGACCCCCGCCTGCTTCAAAACGGGCAGCATATCCGGCGTTTTGGCAAGCGCTTCCTTTGCCTTTTCGAGCACCGCCTCGGCAAACTCGGCGAGATCGGTGTGATTTTCGGCAACCTCCACGGCGTATTCCGCCGCCATGCGGGCGACCGTCAGGATGGTGCCCTCCGTGGGCTTCATCACCGCTTTGTAGGCGGTGTCGCTTGCCGACTTGGCGGCGGCGGCGATGCCGGCGGCATCCACGGTTTTGCAGCCCGCAACGCTTTTGGCAAAGCCCCGCAGCAGCTGAGAAAGAATGACGCCGCTGTTGCCCCTTGCCCCGCGCAGTGAGGCGGAGGCAATGATGCCCGCAATGTCCGCGACAGACGTGCTGTCGCTCGTCAGAACCTCACGGGCGGCGGCGGACAGCGTCAGGGACATGTTGGTGCCTGTGTCGCCGTCGGGTATGGGGAAAACATTCATATCATCAACGGTTTTTTGTTATTCGCAAGGTGGTTCGCCGCGCTGATCACAGCCGCTTTCAGCAGCCCACCGTCTAACTGGTTTGGCAACGTTGCCGACCTCCCTTTTAGTCCACTCTTACGCTTTCGACATGCACATTGACCACCTTGACAATAAAGCCTGTGGCATTTTCGAGGTGATACTTGACGCTCTCAATGATGCTGCCCGAGGTGACCTTGATGTTCACGCCGTATTCGACGACCACATGAATGTCGATCGACAGTCCGCCCTCGTCGACTAAAATTCTGATACCCTTACCGGCATTGTCCCTTTTGAGCAGGCTCACTATGCCGTCCGCAGCGCTGCGCACCGCCATGCCGACCACGCCGTAGCAGCGCATCGCCGCATCGCCCGCAATTGCTGCAATCACATCCTGCGAAATCGTAATCGTGCCGTTGCTGTTTTCTATTTTTGCGTTCATATGGCTCATTCCTTTCGATTACCTATTATAATATATACTATATTGTAATATATTTTAACGGAAAATACAAATGTTATTTTTGAAAAAGTACCTTTCGGCACTTTTTGGTGCGCAGCCGCAAGCCTTTGCCAAGGAATAATGCATTATTTTTATAGCATAGGAAACAGGAATTTCCTATGCTATAAAAATCTGCCCAAAGTATAATTTAACCGGATTATATGCAGACTATATCCTATGAAAAAGCTATTTGTGTATTTGGCGACAGGGCTTGTCGGCGGGCTGCTCAACGGCGTGCTGGGTGCGGGCGGCGGCACCGTTGTCGTAATATTGTTGGAGCGGCTTTTAAAGATCGCGCCGCACAGGGCGCACGCCACGGCGGTGGCGGTTATCCTGCCGATATCCATGGTATCGTCTTTTTTCTATCTGCGTCAGGGGCTTTTGGACGGGCGGGCGACGCTGCTGATCGCTGCGGCGGGCACGGCGGGCGGTTTTTTGGGCGCGCGTCTTTTGGGCAGGATCCCGGCAAGGATGGTTAGGCTTGCCTTTGCCGTGTCTATGGTGATTGCGGGGGTGAGGATGCTATGGGTATGATACTGCACGCACTTGCGGGTTTTTGTTCGGGCATAGTCAGCGGCATGGGCTTTGGCGGCGGAATGATTTTGATCCCCGTCCTCACGCTGCTGCTGGGCTTTGACCAAAAGGTCGCACAGGGGATAAACCTGCTCTATTTCATCCCGACAGGTCTGGTCGCCCTGTGGGTGCACAGCAAAAACAAAAGTATTGAAACCAAGACCGCCTGGATCGTGGCGTCGATCGGCGTCGCAGGGGCAATAGGCGGCGCGTACCTTGCGGGGGTCATGCCATCGGCGCTTTTGCGGCGTGTGTTCGCCGTTGTCATTATTGGCGTCGGATTTTACGAATTTTATATTGCCGCGCGAAATAAATAGTGATATAATGTCCACATGCGGTCTTACCTTGACTTTTAGACCGCGACATTGTATAATAATTAACAAACTAATACTGTTTCGCATTTAAAATAGGGATTAGGTGTCGCTGGATTTTTTTGTTCACAGCAAGACGGAGGACGCAGCCCTGCTGACGCAAGGCAAGGACGACAACGAAGCTGTGGGCAAAAAAGACGTGGCAGATATTCCTGTTTTAGGTACGGAATAGTATAAATTGAGTGTGGAGGGCGTAAGATGCAAAGAGTGTATAACTTTTCGGCCGGACCGTCTGTTTTGCCGGAGCCGGCGCTTCAAAAAGCAGCGGAGGAAATGCTGTGCTACGGCACAAGCGGCATGAGCGTTATGGAAATGAGCCACCGCTCGAAAGCGTATGAGGCGATCATCCAGGGGGCAGAGGCGCTTTTGCGTGAACTGATGGGCATCCCTGCGAATTATAAAGTGCTGTTTTTACAGGGCGGAGCGTCGAGCCAGTTTGCGATGGTGCCCTTGAACCTTATCGGCAAGACGGGCAAGGCGGACTTTGCCATCACCGGCATGTGGGCAAAGAAAGCGGCGCAGGAAGCGGCGAGGTACGGTCAGGTCAATAAGGTGGCGTCAAGCGAGGACGCCGTGTTCAACTACATACCCGAGCTTGACAAATCCAAGTTCGACCCCGACGCGTCCTATTTCCACATCACCTCCAACAATACCATCTACGGCACACGCTTTACCATGCTGCCCGACACAGGCAATGTGCCGCTGGTATCTGATATGTCGTCCTGCATTCTTTCCGAGGCGGTCGACGTGTCGAAATTCGGCGTGATTTATGCGGGTGCGCAGAAGAATATGGGTCCTGCGGGCGTGACGGTCGTCATCATCCGTGAGGACTTGATTGGCAATGCGCTGGACTGCACGCCCACGATGTTCAAATATGACATCCATGCCGACAACGGTTCGATGTACAACACGCCGCCGACCTATGCGATATACATATTAAAGCTGGTCTTGGAGTGGCTAAAAGACCTCGGCGGCATTCCCGCCATGCAGAAAATCAACGAGGAAAAGGCGGCAATCCTCTATGACTACCTTGACAGCAGCGCGATGTTTAAGGGCACGGTCGTGAAGAAGGACCGCTCGCTGATGAACATCCCGTTTGTGACGGGCGACGACGCGCTCAATGACAAGTTCATCAAGGAAGCCAAGGCTTTGGGCTTTGACAACCTCAAAGGTCACCGAAGCGTGGGCGGTATGCGTGCGAGTATCTATAACGCCATGCCGGTAGCGGGCGTTGCGGCGCTGGTTGAATTTATGAAGGAATTTGAGAGGGTGAATTAAGTTGTATAAAATATTAACGCTCAATAAAATCGCTGCCTGCGGCATGGAGCAGCTTAGCCGTGACGATTACGTTTGGGGCGACGATATACAGGATGCCGACGCCATCATCCTGCGCAGCTTTTCGATGCACGACATGGCGCTGCCCGACAGCTTAAAGGCGGTCGCAAGGGCGGGTGCGGGCGTAAACAACATCCCCATCGACAAATGCAGTGAAAAGGGCATCGTCGTGTTCAACACCCCGGGCGCCAACGCCAATGCGGTGAAGGAATTGGTGATCGCCTCGCTGCTGCTGTCGTCGAGGAAGATTACCGACGGCGTGAACTGGGCGCAGTCGCTGACCGGTGAGGGCGACAACGTCCCCAAGGCGGTCGAAAAAGGCAAGTCCGCCTTTGCGGGTCCCGAAATTTTGGGCAAGACGCTTGGCGTCATCGGTCTTGGCGCTATCGGCGTCATGGTCGCCAATGCGGCGGCGGCGCTGGGCATGGAGGTCATCGGCTTTGACCCGTACATCTCGGTCGACGCGGCATGGGGACTGTCGCGCAGCGTCAAAAAGGCGGCAAGCACCAGGGAAATCTTTGAAAACAGCGACTACATCACCCTGCATGTTCCGCTCAACGGCGAAACCAAAGGCTCAATCAACGCCGACGCCATCGCTTCGATGAAGGACGGCGTCAGGCTTCTGAATTTTTCAAGGGGCGAGCTGGTCGACGACGCATCCGTCATCGCCGCGACCGAAAGCGGCAAGGTCGCCTGTTATGTGACCGACTTCCCGAACCAGGCGCTGCTGGGCAGGGCGGGCATCATCACCATCCCGCACCTCGGCGCATCCACGCCCGAGAGCGAGGACAACTGCGCGGTCATGGCGGCGCAGGAGCTGAGGGAGTATTTGGAGAACGGCAACATCATCAATTCGGTGAACTTCCCGTGCTGCACCTTAGAGCGCGAGGCGCCCATCAGGCTTTGCATCACGCACCGCAACATCCCGAGTATGCTCCAACAGTTTTCCGCTATGTTTGCCGAGCATAACCTGAACATCGACAATATGCTCAATAAAAGCCGAGGGGACTGTGCCTACACCATTTTAGACGCATCCGAAATCCCCGGCAGCGCTACGCTGGACACCTTGAAATCCATTCCCGGCGTGCTGAAAGTCAGGGTCATATCATAGCATCATTCAAAAAAGGCACTGTGCAAAAAATGCACAGTGCCTTTGTTATATTACAGGGAGTTCCCCGTCTCTCTTTTCCATTTACCCCACCTCATGCTTCCGATAATCCCGAGGTTACGGTGCCCGTTTCGCGCCGGACGCCGCACTCCGGTTTACCGGAAACACTTCTAAAACATAAAAAAGCATGCAGGTCATGCCCCATGGCAGTGTTCCTACACGCTTTGCATTTATCTGAAATGCCGAATCCCGACAGCAGCACGACCCCGTTTAAATGAAACCGCCACTTGAAAAGTTGGGCGCAATGTGCTATAATGGGTCTGGTGCCGGTCATCCGGTTGCGTATAGGTGGTTGGTTCACCCGTATTGCAGGGGCAATGTGTTGCCGCACATTGTCCTGCCGCTTTTTTTGCTTGTCTGCGCTTCCGTTAGCACTATTTTATCATATGAAGAAAAATTTTGCAACAGTTTTTTGATAGGATAGGAAATTTTTATTTCCTAATCCTATCAAAAACAATTCATTCGTTCCTTGGCAAAGGCTTTCAGCTTCGCACCTAAAAAGCGCCACAATGGCGCTTTTTGATAGGATAGGAAATTTTTATTTCCTATCCTATCAAAAATAATTCATTCGTTCCTTGGCAAAGGCTTTCGGCTTCGCACCTAAAAAGCGCCGCAATGGCGCTTTTTGATATAGCGGATGACGCATAATGGTGATATTGCACAAAACTTTGGGTAAAAAACGTAGGGGACGGTCAATTCATTTGACCGTCCCTAGTTTTGTTTATAATGATGATATATCTCTACAAAAATTTAGTTGGTCGGGGGGCGATACCTGCCCCCCGACGCTAAAAAAGATTGTTTATGCTACTTTATCTACGCCCCCCAGTGTCACTTTTGTCGCGACAAAAGTAACCAAAAACGCTTAACTCCCCCCTGCCCCCTCAATATTGAGGGGGAGCTTCAAGCTCGCGTCAGTCACAAAGCGACTGACAACCGCTCGCGGTTGGTGGCACGTTTTGACCAACTTTGCGCTTAGAGATAACAATGCGTATCGCGCCAAAGGTCGCTCATACCTATGGCTGCCGTCATCAAACCGATAGTTTCCCATGAGTAAAACCGTCTTAAAAGTTTTCGTCTTGTCTGATTGGCAAGGCAATGCTAAATCATCATTTAGGGCGGTTGACACTAAGCCAAACGCACCCATTTTTGGTGCATTTTGCGCCATACTGCGTTAAATTTTCTTGCTTAAAACTTCAAACTAATATCCATTGCCTTGACGGTGTGGGTCAGGCTGCCGATTGAGATGATGTCGACGCCTGTTTCCGCCACATCGCGCAGGTTTTTCTCGCCCATATTGCCCGATGCTTCAACCAGTGCACGTCCGGCGATGAAAGCGACTTCCTCAGCCATCTGCGCGTTGGTCATGTTGTCGAGCATGATGATGTCCGCTTTGCAGGCAACCGCCTCTTCAACCATTTGGTGGGTTTCGGTCTCGACCTCGATTTTCAGCGTATGGGGGATGCTTGCCCTCGCCGCCTCAACCGCCGCCTTGATGCCGCCTGCCGCCTTGATGTGGTTGTCCTTTAAAAGCACGCCGTCTGACAGGTTATGGCGGTGGTTGCTGCCGCCGCCCGCCTTGACCGCATATTTTTCAAGCACCCGCAGCCCCGGAGTGGTCTTGCGCGTGTCGGTAATTACCGCTTTGGTGCCGGCGACCTGCTGGACACACCTGCATGTAAAGGTCGCAATGCCCGAAAGCCGCTGAAAGAAGTTGAGCGCCACCCGCTCACCCGTCAAAATCGACTGCGCCCTGCCGGATACTTCGGCAAGCACCGCGCCCTTCTCGACCGCCGCACCGTCCTCAAAGAAAATGGTCATCTTCACATCGGGGTCGAGCAGTTCAAACACCCTTTTCGCCACAAAAGCGCCGCAGATGACGCCGCTTTCCTTGGCGATGAACCGCCCGCCGAACTGCTTATCATACGGAATGGTCGCCTGTGTGGTGACGTCGCCCGTGCCGATGTCCTCTTTCAGTGCATTTTTAATGATGTCGTCAAGTAACAACGCATTGATCATATGATTAGCTCCTTGTCCGCGTCGTCGCTGCGGTAGTGCGCACCGACGCTTTTCTTCCGGGCTTTTGCCGCCTCCAAAATGTCGAGCGCCACCGTCGCCATGTTTAGCGTGGCAGCTTCGCTTGGGCTGTGGATGGCCGTTTCACTCAGCGTCGTATAAAAATCCTTGATCAGCGCGATTGCCTCGGTCAGCTCCGTTTCGTTTCGGATGATGCCGCCCTTTTTGGTCATCGTGTTGCGTATTTGGGAGCGGTAGGTTTCAAAGTCCAGCGCACGCTCGGTCTTAGACGCGTCACACAGAAGCGCCGGATCAGACGCCTGCTTTGCCGTCTTGCCGCCTATGTCCTCCGCACAGCGCCTGCCGAACACCAGACATTCAAGCAGCGAGTTGCTCGCCAGCCTGTTCGCGCCGTGGACGCCCGTGCAGGCGGACTCGCCGCAGGCATACAGCCCGTCAATGTTCGTCCTGCCGTTGATGTCGGTCTTGATGCCGCCCATGAAATAGTGCTGCACCGGCACGACCGGGATCCAGTTGACCGCAATGTCGATGCCGCGCTTCATGCACTCGTTGTATATGACGGGGAAGCGGTTTTTCAAAAATTCCCTCGAACGTGACGTGATGTCGAGGTACACGTTCGGCACATCGTTTTTTCGCATTTCATTGACGATGGCGCGGGATACGATGTCCCTCGGCGCAAGGTCCGCCATCGGGTGGACATTCTGCAAAAACGGCTCCCACTTTCGGTTGCGCAATATCGCGCCCTCGCCCCGCAGCGCTTCAGAAATCAGGAAATAGCGCATATTGTTGTCAGGGTGGATGAGCGCCGTGGGGTGGAATTGCACGAACTCCATGTGCCCGACCGCCGCACCCGCACGCATGGCTGCCGCAATGCCGTCGCCCGTGGCGCTACCGGCGTTGGTGCTGTTGCGGTATACCCTGCCGATACCGCCGGACGCAATCACCACGTTCGGCGCACGCAGGACGATGTATTTGCCGTCTGAGCCTTGGGCGACTACACCGCTGACGCTGCCGTTTTCATCCGTTAACACGTCAAAGAGCGCAGTGTTGTCAAAGCAGGTGATGTTTTCCCTGCCGCTGACCGCCTCGATGAGCGCCTCGACTATGTAATAGCCCGTAGCGTCGCCGCCGCAGTGCAGTATCCTGTTAATACTGTGCGCACCCTCGGTAGAAATGGCAAGCTCGCCGTTTTTCTCACGGTCAAACTGCACGCCGAGCGCCATCAGCTGCCGGATATTGTCGGGTCCCGAGGTCACCAGCGTCTTGACCGCCTGCTCGTCGCAAAGCCCCGCACCCGCCGTAAGGGTGTCGCTGAAATGGCTCTGCCAGCTGTCGCTGCTCAGTGTCACCGAGGCAACGCCGCCCTGTGCGTATATCGAATTGGATTCCTCTTTGCCCAGCTTGTTCAGCACCGCACATCTGATGCCCTTGTCAAGGCACAGCGCCGTATAAAGCCCCGCAACGCCCGAGCCTGTAATTACCACGTCAAAGTCCGGCGTTTCTGCGTCCGTAAGGTCATGGCTGAACATATATTGTCTTTGCGTAAAAACCATCTCCCAAGTCCAAGGTGCGTTTGGCATAGTGTCAATGCACCCTATTTCACCGCAAACATTTTATAAAGGCTCTGCGACGCCGCCTGCATAAGACCGTCGTCGATACGGATTTCGGTCTCCATCTCTTCAAGGCAATGCAAAACGTATTCTAATGTCGTTTTCTTCATATTGGGGCAAACAAAGTGCGGCGAAAGCATATGGAACACCTTGTTCGGATTTTTCTTTTTGAGCGGATATAAAATGCCCTGCTCAGTGCCGATGACGAATTCAGTATCGTCCGATTGGGTGGCGTAATTGATGATCTGCGAGGTGCTGCCCACAAAGTCTGCCGCATCGACGATCTCACGGGTGCACTCGGGGTGTACCAGGATTTTGGCACCGGGGTGCTCACGCCTTGCGATGTCGATGTGCTCGGTGAAGATCCTTTGGTGCGTGGGGCAATAGCCGCTGTGCAGGATGAGTTTTTTGTCGGTGAAGCGCGACACATAATCCCCGAGATTTTTGTCCGGTACAAAAATGATTTCATCATTGGGCAGCGAAGCCACGACCTTTAAGGCGTTCGAGGAGGTGCAGCAGATGTCGCTGATCGCCTTGACCTCGACGCTCGAATTGACATAGGTCACCACGGCGGCGTTCGGGTGCTTTTGGCGCAGCGCCGAAACATCCTCGGGCGTCACCATGTCTGCCATCGGGCAGCCGGCATTCTTATTGGGGATCAGCACGGTCTTTTGCGGACTGAGCAGCTTTGCGCTGCCCGCCATGAACCACACGCCGCAAAGGACGATGACCTGCTCGCCGCAGTCCCTCGCGATCCGGCTCAGTTCCAGCGAATCACCGACAAAGTCTGCGATTTCCTGGACTTCGTCCTGCTGATAAAAATGCGCCAAAATAATAGCGTTGCGCTTTTTTTTGAGTGCTGTAATTCTTTCCTGTATGCTCTGCATAATAAGCCCTTGCCTTTCCGCCGATCGCAGTTCACGTATGTTATTATCGGCAGATTACCGTTTTTTAATAATTAGAAAAAATATATCACATACCGCCCGGTTTGTCAACCCGCGCAGATGCACAAATGCGGCAAAAAACTGCCGGATAAAACTTGACAAACTGCCGATGTTGTATTAAAATAATCCTTGCATGCGCCCGTAGCTCAGTCGGATAGAGTGGCAGACTTCGAATCTGTTCGTCGGGGGTTCGAGTCCCTCCGGGCGTGCCACCAGCGTGACGCTGGACCTATTTCGCTCATAGCTTTTGCTATGGGCGAATTTTATGCACGGAACTGGAGCATATCTTTTTTGTATAACAAAGACAAAACAAATTATTGCCTTTCGGTACCTCTCGCCGAAAGGCTTTTACGTTATTATAACACCAATCAGGCATCGCCAATGGCTTGCGTTCTTGAGAGGGACTCTCGGCGAGCAAAACAATTCACAGGATTGTTTTGTTTATCGTCTTGTCTCCGGGCGTGCCAATTGAACTTCTATAACCTTTTGGTATCCCACGCCGGAAGATTATGTTTTTCTGCAATACCGGACATACGCTTTGCAATCCGACACGGAGGAATTTGCAACACAATCGTAATTTGAACATGTAAACAGCATGTGGTACAATAAACACATATCACATGCTGTTTATTTTGGAGGGCGTATGAAGAATAAAATATTGATTTTTTTGATTTTGGCTTTGATTTTTATTCCAATTACCGTATCCGCAATCAGCGAGCCTATGCCGATTTTGTTTCAAAAGGCGGGCGGAGGCCAGTATATTTATTGCAATAATCCCGAGTTTGTGGAGCCTCGGGACTTATCAACGGTGGAAAATCCAAATGCTACATATATGATGAAATGCGAAAAGTTAAAGCCGGACACCTATGCGGTTTTCTTTTGCTTTTATAACAACACCACTTTCGATTTGGAGGCGGATATTGAGTTTTTCTCCGAAACCCATGCGGAAATCCGCATTGATTCGGTGGCGTACATTTCGCCAATTGGCTACGAATACTGGGACTGCATCGGTGCGTGGGCGGATTATTTGAAAATGCCGATACGCACCCTGAACCGTTACGGTCAGTACGTGTCGTTTACAGGGGATACGGACGTTCCCGCTGTGTTTACGCTAAACGGCGACAGTGAATGGATAAGCAAATATATCTATAACTATGGGATAATAGAGCCAAAGCTGACATTTAATATGTTGGTACAGTTCACCGTTTTGTCCGGCGAGGCGGACGTGAATTTTGCTGCGCTGAAAAGCTATGGAACGGTGGGGGACAGGCGCTATCACAGCACCGACGCACTGCCCGGAAAGTATCGGCGGGATACGTCTATAAAAGGCATCGATACCACAACGCTGCCGGTGGTGGAGGCGGAGCTGAACATCGAAATCGATGAGGATACGCCAAATGGCGACAGTCTGCCTGTGAAGATTTTTAACCAGTATCATAACGACGGCAATGTGGCGCCACACTGGATGACAAACATTAATCCCAGCCGAGACGCATACCTTTACAGCAAAAATGTGGCATCTACTTCCGATATGCTTTCGTTTGCGTTCAAAGACGATACAAAGCTTGGCTTTTATGGCAGTAACGTGCCTGCAAAGGATAGGAATAACCTCTATTATTTTGACATCTATCATCACGACACAACGGCCTACCAAGACGGTATGCCATGGAAAAGGGAGGATCATATCCCCAACGCTTTTACCAGCGAAACACTGAATGTTAATAGCCTGCCAAACCCTGAGTGGGAATATAATTTGGGCAACTTCGGCGTAACAAACCGATACTATTTCAACATTGTAAACAACGACACAGAAATGCGCACGGTAAATTATATGCTTGAAACCTCTCTTTCCAGCAATATTGTTGCGGTGAGGGACGAGGACGGACGCCTGCTTAATCCATATACGCTGACAACGCAGGACGCATTTGCCCTGTGCAAGGGTATTAACTCGGCGAAAAAAACAGACTGTATGTTCAGTGCGGAAATCCCGGCGAAAACATCAAAGCGTTATATAGTGGACGTCATTTTGCCCACCAATTGTTACGGCGGCATACTGAATTCCGTTGTGATTGATACCAAAAGGCACATTGCTGTGCAACCGTTTACGCCCTTTCCCGTGTTTGACAAGCAGTATCCCTTTAAGGGTGTTTACTCCAACGGAAATGCGTATTTCGGAATGATTAACGGAGAGTTTTTCACGCTCGACAAAACGTGGCAAAAGATTGAAATGTCTGCCGGTGCAAAGCAGCTTTTGAGCGACAATATCAATAGCTATCAGACGATAAAAACCAAAGACGGTTATGCCGCGCGTTTTGCCGGCTGGGACGGCCGTGGCTGGAACATTGTGGGCATTGATGTGCGAAATACAATTTACTTTTTTGACAAAAACTTTAACTATACGCACAAAAAAGAATTTGCAACTTACATTTACGATATGCTTTATGCGGACGATGCGCTCTATGTTGCGGCGGATAAGGTTTACCGCTCATCGGATATGAAGAATTTTGGCATAGCTGCGGGTTTTACCGAATTTCCTATGTATAACGGCACATATATGATTACGCGAAGCGGCAAGGATTGGACCATTAAAAATGTCGGCGCCAAAGATATAAAATACAGCTATGAGAGCGGCGATATTCCACATGAGATGATGCAAAGCGGAGAGCTGTTTTATTACCGCAAGTCGTGGAAGGCGTATTTTACCGACACTTACAGCGGCAATATTTTGTCTGTGTCCACAGACGGTGTGCACTGGACGGATTTGTACTTTCCCGATGTCTTCTTGGAACTGCTTGACGTGACATACATTGACGGTAAAATTTATGTGGACGGCAGATATCAAAGCTTTGTGTTAGATTATGAGCCGCCAAAGGACGATATCAAAGTGGTGCTAAACGGGGAAATGCTGGTGTTTACGGTTAATCCGGCAATAGTCGAGAACAGGACGATGGTTCCACTGAGATTTTTCTTTGAAAAGCTGGGCGCTAAAGTCACATGGCTGGAAGAAACGCAGCAAATCAAAGTAGAACTGGGAGAAGACAGCATAATTTTCCGAATCGGTGACCGTGAGGCGCAGATTGGCAGTGTCTATAAAGCTATGGATGTTTGCGCATACTTTCAGGATGGCAAAACAATGATACCACTGCGGTTTTTGTCTGAAAATTTAGGCTGCAAAGCAGAGTGGGATGAGAATTTCAATATAGCGTTTGTTACACAAACGTTGTCAATCCCCAACTATCTTAATGCTGCTGCTGAACGAGAAGGTGTTAACTTTTCTGCTGTTTTGCAGGACGCACTAAAAGAACGCTTGGGTATCCGCTAAAAAAGCAGAGCTTAAATAGTCCTGCCCAGCCTGTCAAAAAAATTCTGTTTTTTAAACAGCATTGCACACTTCATTGCACAAAGTTTATTTTACCTGATAAATCCATACAAGACAGTCGCCGGTCTTCAACACAGCTTTGGTCGTACGCTTTCTATGTTTATGTATTTGATTGCCGGCAAACGGGCGATTGCTGAATTTAACACGCCGCTTATATAAAAAACATTGCCGGACATGAAAAAATTCTGTATAATAAAAGACATGGATATAGACACCCGGGGCAGCTTCAATATGAAAATACCGGTCATATTTTTGAGAATTGAACAGGATAGAGAGCAGAGTGAAGCTAATGAGAAAAAGAACTCTTGAAAATATTTGTTATCCGCAGATTGGTGGCATCGTCACGCCGCTCTTGCAGTGGTATGACGCCCATGCGAGAATACTGCCGTGGCGGGAAAATACTCACCCGTACCGGGTGTGGGTGTCGGAAATCATGCTTCAACAGACACAGGTGGCAACCGTGCTGCCATATTTTGAGCGCTTCATCCGAGCGCTCCCTGATGTGCCTAATTTAGCGTCCGCAGACGAAGCACAGCTTTTAAAGCTGTGGGAGGGCTTGGGATATTATTCCCGTGTCCGCAATATGCATAAAGCCGCCAAAATCCTTGCGGAAAAGTATGGCGGCGTCTTTCCGAAATCCTATGACGCCCTGCTTGCCCTGCCGGGTATCGGCAGCTATACGGCAGGGGCGATCTGCTCAATTTCTTTCGGCATGCCCGTCCCTGCGGTGGATGGCAATGTGCTGAGGGTCATGGCAAGGCTGACGGGTCTGGAAGAAGACATCGCCGATGCAAGGGTGAAGGACAAAATCACCGCACTTTTGCAAAGCGTCTATCCGGATGAGCGCAGCGGCGACTTCACCCAAAGCCTGATGGAGCTTGGCGCAACGGTGTGCCTGCCGAAAAGGGCTCCCGACTGCGGACGCTGTCCGCTGCAAACGCTTTGTACGGCATACCGGACGGATACGCAGGCAGTGTTGCCGGTAAAATCAGGGAAAAAGCCGAGGAGGCAGGAGAAAATCACCGTGCTGCTGCTGCGCTGCGGCGACAGGGTCGCCGTGCGCCGCCGTGAGGCAAACGGTCTTTTGGGCGGACTGTGGGAATTCCCTAATGCGCAAGGGCACCTGACGCCGGACGAAGTCAAAGCCTTGACGGCTTCGTGGGGCATAGACGCCGCCAATGTTGTGTGCGGAGCCGGCAAAAAGCATATCTTCACACACATTGAGTGGGATATGCAAAGCTATGTTGTGGATTGTAAAAATACGGGGAACGGATTCCTGTGGGTCACCGGGCAGGAGCTGGAAAGGCAGATTGCGCTGCCCTCGGCGTTTCGTACGTTCCGACCGTAACGCCGCCTAATGCTCACCCGTATTTTTGAGGGTTTTAGGGCTTTTGCCCGTTTTATTTTTAAACACACGCCAAAAGTACGACGGCGAAGAAAACCCCGTAAACTGTGCGATTTCTTCGATGTTGTACTTACCGCTTTTCAAAAACCGCTTTGCCGATTCCACCTGCAAGTGGATTTTATAGGCGTTCGGTGTGAACCCTGTTTCCTCCTTGAATTTCCTGATGAGATACGACACGCTGACGTTGGCGATTTTTGCGAGATGCTTTAAGTCGATGCGCTCGTGAAAGTGGTTTTCGATATAAGCTGACACGGTTTGTGAAAACCCGTGCCTCACCGTACGCTTTGCGTTGCGCCCGATCAGCTCGGTCAGTACGCCGATGTAGTGGTAGAGCAGCGGGGTGCTGCCAAAGTGCTTATACTCGCCGTGTATGCGCTCGAAGAATGCTTTCAGCTCCCCGTCGTCGGACAGCATAAACGGCGCATCAGCCTCAAAAAGCTTTTCGTTCGCCTTTATGCCGATGCAGATGATGTCCTGCGCTGCGCCCAGGTTAACGCTTTCTTTATGCATGGCGCCGGGCGGATATACCACCACGTCATAGAGTGAAATATGCAGGGAATTGCCTCCGGTTTTGATGTCAGCTTTTCCTTCAAGAAAGTATATGAATTCATAATAGTCGTGGCTGTGAGCGGCAAGGTTCCACTTGTCGCTTTTTTCGTTAAAATGCTCACAAAATATCATTTTAAATCTTGCGTTATCCATCATTCGTCACCCCTGTACTATTATAACATATCTGTTCAAAAAAGTACAGATTTTGTTCACAAATGTTTATTGCTATTCCACCGCCGTGCTGATACAATATTTATGTATCGAAGGAGGGGCGTTATTATGACCGACCGTATTGTCAAACTTAAAGATGACATGCTCAGCGAGATGCGTTATGTCAGCATCGAGCAGGCAGAAATCATAACCGAAAGCTATAAGCAAACCGAGGGGCAGTCCACGATTGTCAGACGGGCGAAGGCGCTTGCCGCCGCCCTTTACGGTATGGAGATCCGTGTTTCGGAGGATGAGCTGATCGTCGGCAACCGCACCGCAGGCGTGCGTGCGGGCGTCGTGTTTCCCGAAAGCGGCATATCGTGGATCGACAGTGAGCTGGAAACCATGCATAGCCGCCCGCAGGACAAATTTAATGTCCATGACGGAGATATCGAAAAATTCCGCAAGGACATTCTGCCCTATTGGCAGGGCAGGTCCTTAGAGGACGCTATACGCGGGCGCATTGGCGGTGAGGTGGACGAGATCGCCAAGGTCGTCAAGCTGAACCAAAAAGACCATGCGCAGGGGCATATCTGTCCCAACACGGAAAAGTGGCTGCGTATCGGACCTTCGGGATTGAAGGCGGAGGCGCAGCAGCGTGCGGCGGCAGCGACCGGCGATAAAAAGGACTTTTATAACAGCCTTGTTATTGTTTTGGACGGCGCCGTCGGGTTCATCAAGCGCTATGCCGGGCTGTGCGGGCAAAAGGGGATGAAAACTTCGGCGACGATTTGCGAAAGCATTGCGCAAAGACCGCCCGAAACCTTTCACGAGGCTGTGCAGTCCTTGTGGTTTTTATATGTTATTTTACAGATGGAGTCGAACGCCTCGTCTTTTTCACCCGGACGCGCTGATCAGTACCTCTATCCCTTTTATCAGAAGGATGTGCAAAGCGGCGTCCTGAACGACGCCTATGCGCTTGAAATTATCGAATGCCTGTGGCTGAAATTCAACCAAATCGTGTACCTGCGCAATTCGCACAGCGCACGGTATTTTGCGGGTTTCCCCATTGGCTTTAACATCGCTGTCGGCGGCAGGAACGCCGACGGCAGCGATGCGTCCAATGCGCTGTCGTACCTGTTCTTAAAGGCGCAGGGGGAGGTTGGTCTTCCCCAGCCCAACCTTTCTGCCAGACTGCACAGCGGCAGCCCCGCCGAGTTTGTCGAGGCGTGCGCAAGGGTCATCGGCAAGGGCAGCGGCATGCCGCAGATTTTCAACGACGAGGCGGTCATCCCCGCCTTGGAGGGTCAAGGTATTTCCGGAGAGGATGCCGCCAACTATGCCATTGTCGGATGCGTGGAGCTGACGACCCATGGCAACAATTTGGGCTGGAGCGACGCCGCCATGTTCAATTTGGTCAAGGCGCTGGAGCTGACGCTCAGCGGCGGAAAATGCCTTTTGACCGGCGATAGGATCGGCCCTGATTTCGGCAGCCTGACCGACTATGACACCTATGAAAAGCTTGAGGACGCCTTTGCCAGGAATATTGCGTATTTTACCGAGAAGATGATTGCCTGCTGCGAGGTCATCGAGCAGGTGCATATCGAAACGTTGCCCTCGCCGTTTTTGTCCTGCGTCATCGATGATTGCATGGCAAAGGGACTGGACGTAACGGCGGGCGGGGCGCATTATAACCTGTCGGGCATACAGGCGATACAGGTGGCGAATATCGCCGACTCACTGGCGGCGCTGAAAAAGCTGGTCTATGACGAAAAGCGCATTGACCGCAATGCGCTGCTCGATCTGTTGAAAAACAACTACGAGGGCGGCGAGGATATTCGGCAGATTCTGCTGAACAAAGCGCCGAAATATGGCAACGACATACCGTGGGTGGACGATATCGGCAACAAATGGGTCGACTTTTTTGCAAACGGGCTGAAAAGCTATCAAAACTACCGGGGCGGCAGGTACCATACAGGTCTTTATACCGTGTCGGCGCACGTGCCGATGGGGCAGAACGTGGGTGCGACGCCGGACGGGCGCAAGGCGGAAGAGCCGCTTGCCGACGGCGGGATGAGTGCGGTCTACGGCAGGGATATGAACGGTCCGACCGCCCTTTTGAAGAGCGTGTCCAGGATAAACAGCGCTTACGGCAGCAACGGTGCGCTGCTGAACATGAAGTTTCTGCCCGATTTGTTCAAGACCGACGAAGGCGTCAGAAAGTTTGCGGCGTTGCTGCATGCGTTGGTTGCGCTTAAAATTATCCACGCACAGTTTAACGTCGTGCGCCGTGAGGACTTAATCGCCGCACGGCAAAATCCTGAGCAATACCGGGGTCTGACTATCCGTGTGGCGGGATATACGGCGTATTTTACCGAGCTTGCGGGCGACTTGCAGGAGGAGATTATCGCCAGAACCAGCTATGGTGACCTGTGATGACAGGCATCGTATTCGACATACGGCGTTTTGCCATCCACGATGGCGAGGGTATCCGCACGACCGTATTTTTAAAGGGCTGTCCGATGCTGTGCAAATGGTGCCAGAACCCGGAGGGTCAGGCGCTTGAGCCCGAGTGGTGGCGGTTTGAGGACAAGTGCATCGGCTGCGGCAAATGCAGGGACGGCATACAGGGCGTTGACTGTCCTGCGGAGGCGATTGTGCAGGTAGGCAGGGAGATGACGGCTCAGGCGGTATTTGAAAAGGTGATGGAGGATAAGGTGTTTTTCGATACGTCGGGCGGCGGCGTCACTCTGAGCGGCGGCGACCCGGTTTTTCAGGCGGATTTTGCGCTGGAGATACTGAGCCTGTGTAAAGACGCAGGCATACGTACCGCGATTGAAACCGCTATGCATGCGCCGGCGGGTGTGTTTGAAAAATTTTTCGATAAGGTGGATTTGTTCATCGTCGACATCAAAATCATGGACGAAAAGCGGCATATTGAGGCGACGGGCGTCAGTAACGCCCTGATTTTGCAAAACTTTGAGGCACTGTGTAAAAGCGGCAGAGATATGCTTTTGCGCATTCCACTTGTGCCGGGCTATACGGCGGACAGTCAAAACCTTAAAGCCATCGCAAAGTATGCCAGGGCTGTAAAGCCGGACATTAAAATCGAGCTGCTGAACTTTAACCCGCTTGCGGCGTCAAAATACCGGCGCATGCACAGGCAATACGTGGCGGGCGAACGCTTTGGCTGCGAAGAAATGAAAGCGTTTCATAAAATGATAACGGAGGGTGATATTGATTGAATGACAGTCTGTATATCACAGACCTGCGGGCGCAGTATGACCGGTCGCCCGATTGCGCAGGTATTGTTTTGCGGTTGTCGCTGATCGGCGGCGGGTTCAGGGAATATGCATTGAGAATTCCCAAAATACCGGATGTGATGGCAAAGGACTATTTGCATGCGCAGGTTTACAACATTATCTCATCGTTGGGCGGCAGGGAGATGATGCTTTTTGCGGACGACTGCCTGTTGCCGCTGGCAAGCGGCGTTGGCAAGGCGTTTGACGTCGGCAGGTCAAAGAAAGACCGCCGGGGTTATGGGCGTGCTGTTAACGTTGCGGACAGGATTTTGGAGGCGCTCGGGCTGGAAGCGTTCCGTTTTATCGCTAAACCCATGACGGAATACCGTGCCGTGCAAAGCGCAGACGTCGACGCTGATACGGCGGAGGACGTGTTTGACGTGCCGTGCATAGCGCAAAAAAGCATTGTGGGTATGGATATCGGCGGCACCGACATCAAGGCGGTCTGTGTCAGGAACGGTGAAATCGTGCGGTATTTGGAATATGACTGGTTTCCTGCGCTGTTTACCGACTGTAAGCAGCTGGTCGACCCGATTTGCGCCATTGTCAAAGAGCTTGCGGGCGGCGGAAAAATCGACGCCATCGGGCTTTGCTTTCCCGATGTGGTCATCAGGGACAAAATCGTCGGCGGCGAGGTCTATAAGACCCGGGGCATACGTCAAAACCCCGGCATTGACTATGACCAAAACTTCAAGCAGCTGACCGATCTGAACGAAACTTTGCAAAAGCAGTTTGGATGCAGCGTTAAGATGACCAACGACGGTCCCATGGCGGCATTCACCGCAGCGCTTGAAGCCGAGGCAGCGGGCAAGGGGATGCCGGACGGCGTATTCGCCTATACGCTCGGAACAGAGCTTGGCACAGGCTGGGTCACCGCAGCGGGCATGATCCCTGAGATCCCGCTTGAAGTCTATAATCTGATCATTGATTTGGGCAGCGACGGACAAAAAGCCTACGACGCAGACGACATTCGCAGCGTCATCAACTTCAATACGGGTCTTGCGGGTACGCTCCAAAAGTATACCAGCCAAAGCGGCGTCTTTCGCCTGGCGATGCAGTACATGAACACGGAGGAGATTGCCGACCTGTTTGACAAGGGTTTTGTGAAGGAGGAAAACGGCAGGTATTACTGTCCCTATGAGCCGCAGGACATGCGTAAGCCGTTTTTGGAATATATGATGGCGCTTGCGGAGGATAACGAAAACGCCAAAGCGATTTTCAGGACCATCGGCGAATACCTCGCCGTGACATGGTTTGAAACCGAGTGGCTTTTAAGCCCGAAGGCAAAGCCGAGGACGCTTTTCGGCAGGCTGGTCAAAAACCGCGCCTGCTATGAGCTGATGCTCGAAGGTGCAAAACGGTTAAAGCCCGACGTCGTTTTTGAGGCGGCGGACGCATCAATGGCAAACACACCGCTTATGAAACAGCTGGATAATCACCCCGACTATACGGTTGCGCAGTTCGCACAGGCAGTCGGCGCAGTGTATTATGCAGCTATGTAAGAATAAATTAATAAAGGGGTTTTAAGTGATGAGTCAAAAGGTTGTATTGATTACAGGCTGTACGCAGGGCTACGGTCTTGCGCTTGCAAGGGAGTCGCTCCAAAGGGGCGACGTGACTTACGCAGGCAAAAGGTCGGTGGAGAACACCGACGAGCTGATGGCGCTGGCAAGCGAATATCCGGAACTGTGCCATGTGGTGGAGCTGGATGTGACGAACGACGAGAACATGGCGCAGGTCGCCGAGATGCTTGAAAAGGAACACGGCAAGCTGGACATACTGATCAACAATGCCTGCCTTTGGGGCGGCGTCGCCAAGCTGGACACCGTTACGACGGAGCTGATGACGAACGTCTTTGCGGTCAATGCGACCGCGCCCGTAATGATGATTAAGGCGCTGCGCGACCTGCTCATCAAGAGCGGGGAAGCCAAGGTTGTGAATGTGTCGTCGACGTGGGGCTCGATCTGGTTTAAGTCCGACAACAAAAACGGCGCAAACGCAGGGCACATCCCCTACTGCGCCAGCAAGGCGGCGCTGAACATGGCGACCAGAGCCATCGCCTTCGAGCTGCAGCCGGATAACGTGACTGTTGTTTCCCTGCATCCGGGCGGCAGGGGTGACGCAGGCGGCGGTCCGAAGACAAGGGGGGAATCGGCGGAAAGTATCTTTGCGCTGATCGATTCCATCGCTATTAAGGACACTGCCAAATTCTTCACCTGGCAGGGCTTTGAATTCCCGTGGTAAAATGCTTTTCTTAAAAAATGCGCAGCAGGTTTAAAAACCTGCTGCTCTTTTATTTTATAGGAAATTTAAAAAATTTCCTATAAAATAAAAGCAATTGATTTATTCCTTAGCAAAGGGTCTAAGTCAGCGTACCAAAAAGTGCCGCAAGGCACTTTTTTATTTCCTGGCAAAAGGTTTCGGCTGCCTGAACCGTGTCGAATAAAATAAGATGGTGAGGGACATATTGATATTATACCGGTCAGGATTTGACATGCGGTATAGACGAAGCGTATCACGACGACGCAAAGGATTGGTGACAATGCGCACGATTATCGGGCTGCCCGCATATAACGAAGAAAACAGCCTTCCGAAGCTGATTGACAGGATCATGGCGCAAAACATACCGAACATGAAGCTTTTTGTCGTCAACGACGGAAGCACCGACAAAACGGCGGATATACTCTATGATTACAGTCGCCTAAGCGACAATATTTACTACTTATCTCACCGGGAAAATATCGGATTAGGCGGCGCAATGAACACCATTATCCGCCACGCCGCCGGCACGTATGACGATGACGACGTCCTGGTGAGTTTTGATGCGGACAATACCCATGATCCCTCTATCATCGGCTATATCACCGATCTGCTTGTCAGCGGGCGCCTGGACATCGTCATTGCATCGCGTTTTGCTGAGGGAGGAGAGGAAGCCGGCGTCCCGCTTATCAGAAAGCTATACAGTCATGGCGCGAAAGCCTTTTGCCGCGTCATGTTTCACTTGGAGGGCGTGAAGGATTACTCCTGCGGATACAGGGCGTACAGAATAGGGTTTTTGAAGAAATTGTGTCAAAAGTATGATACCGTTATTGAGATGCCGGGATTTGAATGTATGCTTGAACTATTGATAAAATCCAGCCAGGCGGGCGCCGCCATACGGGAATATCCTTTGAAATTGGATTATTCCCTGAAAGAGGGGAAGTCAAAGCTCAAAGCCGGTCAGACCATCCGGGGATACCTTGCCGTGAGAAAAAAGGTGAAGCATGCGAAATAAAATATTGTTTCCGCTTTTATTCATTGCCGTGACGCGTATTCCGTTTATGCTGAACTCTCCCTTGGAGGTCGGGGAATATTGGCGGCAGTGCGATACGGAATCCATTGCCGTTAATTTCACGGAGGACAGGTTCAACCTGTTTTATCCGCAGCTCAACTATGATGGGGAAAAGCCCAACTATGTACAGCTGGAGCTTCAGCTTTTAACATTTCTGACGGCAATGCTTTACAGCGTATTCGGCAGGCATTTTTTCATCCCCAGAGTTATCGCGCTGCTCTTTTTCATCGGTTCGGCAGGGTATTTATACGCCATCATCAAGAGGTATTCGGGCGGCAGGGACGCAAAGGACGGCGGGCATTTTGCGGCTGCTGCGGGCACACTAATATACGCATCCTTTCCGATGTGTATCTTTATTTCACGCGCCATTATGCCGGAGGCGCTCTTGATGTTTTTCATGCTCAGCGCCTATTATTATTTTCTGCTATGGTATGACGGCTCGGAGAAAAAATACTTATACCTGTCGGGCATTCTGACCACGCTGGCGGTCGCCTGCAAGACGGTCGCCATATTTATCGGGCTGGCGATGCTGATCCTGTGCATTAAAAAGTATGGCGTCCGTTTTGTGAAACAAAAGGCGCTTTGGCTGTTTGCCGGGCTTGCCCTTGTTCCCTATACGCTGTTTTTTATATTCACCGCACAAGCGTCGGAGCTGCCCATCGTGTACCGGATCGGATTCAGACGGATTTTCAGCCCGGAATTTTTGGAAATATTTCAGCCGGAGCGGATATTAAAGCTGTTTGGCAGTATTTCGTCCGCCATCACGCCCCTTGCGTTTGGTCTTTTTGTATTGTGCCTGGCGGGTCTTCGCAAAATGCCTGTCCAGCTGGCGGCGTTTGCGGTCGCGTTGCTGGCGGAGTGCTTTGTGATCGTTGGCATCATCCAATTTCCGTACTATGTGATACCGCTGAGCTCCGCCGTCGCCGTCACCATCGCCTATACCCTCAGGCACATGAACAAGCCGCTGATTTATCTGCTCTGTCTGGTGTTTTTTGCCGTTAACCAGTATCGGTGCCTCCCAATGTATTCCGTAAAGGAAACGCGGTGGATACAGGACGCCGTGAACATCATAGAGCGGAATACGGACGAAGACGATTTGATTGTCGTGGGGACCTTTGACCCGGCTATCCTGTCGCTCGGGCGCCGTGCCGGCTGGCGCGCCAATATCAGGTATTACGACTTCATTCCGCAAGAGACCGGCAAAGAAGTCGCTTATTTCAGGAATAACGGGGCAAAATATTTTTATGTCCATCATCAGGACATCTATGACGACGGTGAGGGAAGCTATCTTGCTTATCTGAACGCACATTTTAAAAAGACGGATTTTGGCGAAGGGCATGTGATGTACCATCTTGACGAAGCTGATTAAGTATGCGATGACCGGCGGGAGCGCATTTATTATAGAATTTATACTGTATGCCCGGCTTTTGCGGTCGATGGGCTATATCTATGCCAATATGACCGTATACACGGTCATGTTCTGGTTTGTGTTCCTGGTCAACAAATACTGGACCTTCGGGCAAAGAGCGCACTTCGGCAAGCAGCTTGAAAGCTACGCCGTGCTTTATGTGCTCAATTTTTTCATCACAAACAGCCTTTTGTATGTTTTGGTATCGGTTTTCGCAGCAGATAAATATATCGCTAAAGTTGCCGTATCGGCGGTTGCCGTGTTGTGGAATTTCATCCTCTATCAAAAAGCGGTGTTTTCACCGAATGGATACAGATAAAATGATTTGCCGTCATTAAAGAGCATGTCTGCCGCCGCCGTCCGATCCAAAGCGTTCAAAAACGTACACGATTTTTTCAACGCATTCAAAGTCGCTGAGCGTATCATCCGCAATAATATTCCTTATGCTGTTAAGCGCCGTATAGCATCTGAAATAAAATTTATCCGCAATGTTTGAATCAATCACAACAATACTATCGTCCTCGTCAATGATTTTCATAATAATGCCTTTTAATAATTCCATTTAAATCACCTCATTACAATAATCTCTAAATTCAAAAATTTTATTGACGGGGATTTCTAATATTTTAGAAACAGCGAATATAATATCAAGCGAAGCACCTACATTGGCATTTTCTATTCTTCCGATATGTGTCCGGTCAATACCAAGCTTTTCTGATAACTGCTCCTGTGTATAGCCTCTGAGTTTACGATAATATGCAACATTAAGTCCTAAGTTTTTATATTGTTCTGAGTATGCCGGTTTCACGGAATCACCTCAGATACAATTCTACTATATTTTTGTATCAAAATAAATAGATTGAAAAGCCACAAAAGAGACCTTGCAAACACATTATCGGTATATTACAGGACATATAAAACAAAAAGAGGCTGACGCATAATTATGATATTGCACAAAACTTTGAGTAAAAAACGTAGGGGACGGTCAACTCGCTTGACCGTCCTCAGTTTTGTTTATAATGATGATTTGGATTTTTTTGCAGGGGACGTCAACAGCAACGTCCCCTGCACCCCCTGCCGCCGCCGAAAAAGTTTTCTTTGTCTGTAACACGCGTCTCCTTGCCCGCTCGCACGCGCATATTCACAAAAAACACGACTTGTTTTTTGCTCAAATCCGCTTGTTTTGCGGGCGTTTAACGGATTTTGCCCGCAAAACAGCTTCGCGGTCCTAAGTCGCCGCGTTAACAGGCAAGACGAAAACTTTTAAGGCGGTTTTACTCATGGGCAACTATCGGTTTGCTGACGGCAGCCATAGGTATGAGCGACCTTTGGCGCGATACGCATTGCTATCTCTAAGCGCAAAGTTGGTCAAAACGTGCCACCAACCGCGAGCGGTTGTCAGTCGCTTTGTGACTGACGCGAGCTTGAAGCTCCCCCTCAATATTGAGGGGGCAGGGGGGGAGTTAAGCGTTTTTGGTTACTTTTGTCGCGACAAAAGTGACACTGGGGGAGCGGATAGAGCAGTGTAAACTATCTCTTTAACGTCGGGGGGGCAGGTATCGCCCCCCGACTAACTAAGTTTTATAGAGATATATCATCATTTGAACAAAACTGGGGACGGTCAATTCATTTGACCGTCCCCTACGTTTTTTATCCAAAGTTTTGTGCAATATCACAGTTATGCGTCAGCCTCTTTTATAACACCTGTTATATACCCAGTGATTTCAAGTATTCCCTGCTTATTTTTGAGGCTTCCATAGGCGTGATGTCGACCGTCAGGTCCTGTTCGACCACCACATATTCCGCGCCTGCTTTTTCGGAAGCCGCCAGGATCGCCGGGAAGTCCTGAACGCCGTGTCCGACGGGTCTGAACTCCAAGCCGTTTTCCGCACGCATTTCCTGCGTGCCGACATAGCCGTCCGCGGCAGTGAGGTTATAATACGGCCCCTTTTCAAAACGCTTGCACACAAAGTCCTTTAAATGTACGATGTCGATTTTACCCGCATATTTCAGCAGATAGTCCGCAGGATTGTATCCGGCATAGTGTACCCAGCAGGTGTCGATCTCCGGCGTGATTTCGGGTACGGTTTCAAAGATCCAGTCCAAAAGGAATTTGTCCTCGAACTTGCCGAACTCAAAATCGTGGTTGTGGTAAAGCAGTTGGATGCCGTTCGCCTTCAAAAGCTGACCGACCTCGGTAAAGGTTTTGACGGTGTTGTCCCATTCGCTGCTGCCCTTTTGTTTGTCGAGCGAATAAACCGGCACGGCGCAGAATTTTGCGCCAAGCGTTTTCAGGTCGTCAATTGCCTCCTGCCCTTTTTCAAGGATGACGGCAGGTCCCTGATGCACCGAGACGCATTCGAGCCCGACGTCGTCAAGGATACTGCGTACCTCTTTGGCGGTCTTGCCGTGCAGGTTCGCAAACTCCACATAGTCATAACCCATTGCCTTGACCTGTTTTAGTGCGGCTGCCATGTCCTGCTTCATATCCTCCCTGATACCGAACAGCTGAAGCGCAACCTTGAATTTTTTCATCATAAATCCCCTCGTATCTTAATCAATGTTTGGAATGCTGACCTCAATTTCACGTCCCAATTTACCGGACTGCACGATGCCGTCCACAATTGCCTGATTGATCAAAATCTGACTGGATGGAACGGGAGAGGCCGAACCGTTTTTGACACAGTCAAGAAACGATCTGATTTTATTATAAAACATTCCTTCGGACTTGTCAACAATGATGGGGATGATTGTTTCGACGGGCTCGCCCGCCACGTTATGATAAATCTTCATTTCGCCGCCGACCGTGCCGTTCCAGCACTCCGTCGACGGGATGCGCAGAGAGCCCTTTTTGCCCATAATGATCGTGTCGCCCGAGGTGTCGAGATGCATTGCCCATGCGATGCGAAAATCAACAATAATGCCACCCTCCAAGCGGATAAACGCCGCCGCAAAGTCGTCCACGCCGAAGAGCTCGGCGTACTCGGGATGCGTTTTGTAATAGCCGGGGTCGGTGCCAAAAAAGTTTGAGGTATAGCCCGTTACGGTCAGTGGTTTGGGGTAGCCGATGGCGTTTAACACCATATCGAGCGAATAACAGCCAATGTCGCCCAATGCGCCGATGCCTGCCGTCTTTTCTTCAATAAATGTCGTGCCGAACGGGGTGGGGATGCCTCTGCGCCGTCCGCCGCCGGTCTGGATGTAATAGATTTCGCCCAGCTCGCCTGACTCCACGATCTTTTTGATCATCTGCATATTCGGGTCAAACCGGGGCTGGAAGCCCACCGACAGCAGCTTGCCGCTTTTCTTTTCCGCTTTGCACATCGCGACCGCCTCATCTAATGTGACGGACATCGGTTTTTCGACCAGCACGCTGACGCCGCTCTCCAAAGCGTCAATGGCGCAAACGGCGTGGGTGCGGTTGTATGTACAAATGCTGACGGCGTCAAGCTGTGCGTTTTTCAGCATCTCCTTGTGGTCGGTGTAGCATTCTGCGCCTTCTATCTCCCACTTCTTGAAGAACGCCTCCGCCTTGCCGTCGATTATGTCCGAGCCTGCCACGATCTGCACATCGGGCATCTTCTTGTAGCCCTGGATATGCGCGTCGGCGATCCAGCCTGTGCCGATGATGCCGACCCTTAGCGTTTTGCTGGTGTCAATGGTCGTTTTTTCCTGGTTTTCCTTGAACTGATCCAAAATTGCAGAAGTTTTGTCCGACATGAAAAATATCCCCTTTATAAAAATATTGATTTATTATGTAACCTATGGTATAACTAAATTATAATATTAAATAAAATATTTTGCAACAATAATTTTGACTGGTTATTGTACTATTTTGACTTTCAGGTGTTCGACTCCTCAATGCTTAAGGAAAGCTTTAATATCTTATTTGTGTTTGTGCCGATACGGAGCGGCGGAATGGAGGTTGTTATGTTAAATGAAATCGTCTGTTCTTCACTTTCAGATCTGCCGGTGCATATCGGCTTTTTAAAAAACCGTGACAGCGGCACGAAATGCTCGCTGCATTTTCACGATGAGATCGAGCTGCTTGCGCTGCTAAGCGGTCGGATGACATGCTCGGCAGGCGAAGAAACCGTTGAGTTTTCAGCGGGTGATGTGGTTTTCATCAACTCCTGCGTCCCGCACGACACGGAGATTCTCGAAAAAGACACGAACTGCATTTTGCTGCAAATCAATACGGATGCCTTTGCGGACGACAGCATCAGCAAATATTTTGTGAACTTTGTCAACAGCAAGGATATCCAGATGGCTCTAATGAAAGCGGATGACCCGGAAACGAAAGAGCTGTTTGATAACATAAAGGGCGTACAGGACGAATACCAGCGCAGGGATGGCGCCTATGAACGCTACATCAAAGCGCGCGTCTTTTTGGTGTTGGCGTTTTTATACCGCCACAATCTTTTGATCGACGCCGCCGGCAGTCTGGACGTCAAAATGCTCGGCAAGATCATGCCTGTTTTGGCGTATGTCGAAGAAAATTACAGCCAGCCAATCACGCTGGGAAGCATCAGCCGGGTCTTAAACCTTAATCAACAGTATTTTTGCAGGTTTTTCAAGCGGGCGACCAACAGAACCTTTGTCGAATACTTGAATTATGTACGCATTTGTAAGGCAGAAGCACAGCTTTTTTCCACCGCAAAAACGATTACGGAAATCTCGCTTGAAAGCGGATTCTCGTCTGTATCCTTCTTTAACCGGACCTTTAAAAAATTGAAGATGTGTTCGCCCTCGCTGTACCGGAAGATCCGGTGCACGCCAAAAAGATAGACGGAGGTGTTTTGTTTGGTTATAAGCTGTTATAGTCCAATCGCAAAGCGTTTCATGGCATCGGTGCTGATCTGTGCGGCGGTGCTCTTGACTAGTGCATATCCTGCGGCTGCCGGTGCGGCGGACTTAGTCGTCCAAACGTCGCTCGTCAGAGTCGGCGACAGCGTCGGTGCGAGCGTGTCGCTGACCAATGCGTCCGCCGACTCGCAGCAGCTTTGCTCCGCTGTTGCGGTGCTCGGCATATACAGCGGCGGTAGACTGACGGATACAGCCGTCAGAACATACAGCGTCCCCGGCGGCGACGCTGTGCAGGATACCCTGACGCTGCCGCTTGAAAAGGGCGCCCACGCTAAGATATTTGTGTGGGATGGCGCCGACCTGCGCCCGCTGACGGGTATGAAGCGCATCGACAACCCCCTGCCCTTTACGCCCCGGTGGGGTCAGGATGTGATCGACAGTGCGGTTTCGGCTAAGGACATCAATCTGTTTTTTGGCGGCATATCACACGATTGGACAAACGCCCTCCTTCCCTCACAGGCGATGTTTACGCTTGCCCTGATGGCGCATTATAACCGTGATTTGCGCTCGACGGGAGGCAAGACGGTCACGGTACGGCTGCTCGAACAGATCAGAAACGTGATCAAACCCAATCGAGCGCCGTCCTGTAACGGAGGGCTGAGCAGCTGGGTGGACGGACCTACGGCGCTGGCGCTTGCACTTGCCAAAAGTATGCCTGATGTGTGGGGACAGCTCACGGAAGAGGAGGTCGACAAATGCGACCTGATCATGGAGGCGATGGCGGTAACGGGCAACTACCTGAATAACTATGAGAATTCACCGAAGTCTCTTATAAACCAAAGCGATCCGTGGACGAAAACCTATAACCCCAACCTTGTCGACGGCTATGTGGCGGCAATGATTTCCAATTATGTCTATTTCGGCGGCGCGGCACGGGTCAATGCCAATCTTGCGGCGTTTGATTATGACACGTTTATCGGTCAGCTAAATGCCAATGGCTATAATGACACGGCGGCGCAGTTTGCCGGTGCGGGCAAGACCTTGCTCGAAACGGGCGGGACGGACAGCCGTGGCGGAAAAGTTAAGGGCGTTAGGATCCCCTTTACCATGAATCGGGTATACGGCGGACTGACGGGCGAGCGTGTGCCGTACGAGCCGCTTGCGCTGTTTTCGGCGATCATGCGGCGCCAGTGTTACCATACGGCGCAAAGCGTCATTTATCACAAAAACAGCAACGAGAAGGCGGGGTATATCGCCGACGGCACCGTGTCGCCATTTGAGGGGCAGCAGGGCATGATGTATGAGTACAAGACCTCCGATGCGGACGGGGTGCGCACCAGCAGCGCCTATGTCGTGACGGGCTGGAAGCATATTGTCAATACCCGTGTGTTTTTGGAGGTGATGGGCTATTGGCAGGGTGCGGAGACAGATGCGCTCGAAGTCCTGATGTACATCGGCTCGGAGGACTTTCTTTATAAGACGGCACGCGGTTACCGGGGCTATTCAAAGGGCAGGGATTTGGGCGTCCAAAGCGAGATTTCCCACTGGCTGAACAGCGGCAACTTTCATGGCTATATATTTATAAAAGACATTTGGCTCAAAGCCCTCAGGGAAGGACCAAACAGCCAAAGGACGCTGCCCAGGGTCGGCGATATTGCACTGGATGGCGTGACCGTCTCCGGCTTTGATCCGTACAGAACCACCTATCGGGTAAGCCTCGGCACATCATTGCCCGTACCCGTTGTGACGGCGTCGGTGGATGAGCGGTATACCGTTACCATAAGGCAGGCGGAGAGCAAAGCCGGAGCGGCGGTCGTCGAGGTCGTCAGTAAGTCCGATCCTACCGACTTCCTCGTCTATACCATCATGTTTTCAACGCCGTAGCGCATCGTCGAAGGCTGTCGTTTTCGCTTGACAAACAGAGCGATTTTGGTTATAGTATATCAGGGCAATACGCAATCATGCGGAAGGACAATATAGTATGGGAAATATGAAAAAACCACATGTGGTGGTCATTATGGCGGACCAGCTCCGCTATGACGTTTTGGGCAAGGGCTTTACGCCCAATATCGACCGTTTGGCGAAGGAGGGTGTGCGCTTTGACCGTGCGTACTGCGCTTCTCCGCTGTGCGTGCCTGCCCGGGGAGCCTTCTTTACCGGCAGATACCCCAACGAAAACGGAAGTCTGATCAATGCCTGGGGGACGGTTGACAGGAAGTATGCGCTGGTGCGCAGCGGCGTGCCGAATTTATATCAGATGATGGAAAACGGCTGGGATAGCTGGCATACAGGCAAGCAGCATCTGTTCACCGAAGAGGGGCAAATGGAACGCTCCGCCGCTACACGGACCCATTGGATCAATACGGAGGACGATTACGGTCCTTATTTAAAGCAGCACGGCAAAAGAAGACCCGGCGGTCCGGCGTTTTCGGGTAGGGTCGCCGAGATGAACCTCGGCAGGGTCACCCAAATGCAACGCTATTCCATTCCGGCGACCGGCTGCTATGAAGAGGGCTTTGACTATTTTTTTGACGGCTATTTTTTAAAAGGAGCTATGACCGCTCTCCGGGAGCGGGACAGGAGCAAGCCTTTTTTGCTGAACGCCATGTTTTTGGCGCCGCACCCGCCGCTTGACATTCCCGAGCCGTGGTATTCAAAAATCAGGGAAGTGACGATGCCCGAAAACGTCGGGCAGTGGTATGCGCACCAGTCGCCGCTTCAAATGTATAACTTAACGGGCATCTTGGGCGCACGCTATTCCCGTGAGGAGTGGCAGGAGGTCTGGCGGGTCTATGCGGGGCTGACGGCGCTGCTGGACGACTGCGTCGGCAAGATTACGGATGGACTGAAAGCGCAGGGCATCTATGACGATACGCTGATCGTATTTACCTCTGACCACGGCGAAATGCTCGGATCGCATAGCCTGTGGCAAAAGATGTGCATGTATGACGAGTCGGCAAAAATCCCGCTCTATATCAAGTTTCCCATAAACTTTGTCCCCAAGACGACCGTGTCGGATGAGGTTGTCAGTGCGGTGGATGTGCTGCCGACGCTGTGCGATTATGCGGGTATTGATACGCCTGCGGGGCTGTCGGGCAGGTCGCTGATGCCTGTCATAAACGGCGAAAGACTTGGCAGGGACAGCATCTTCATACAGTACGACGGCAATGCGGGACGCTCCAATTTTCAAAGGTGCGTCGTGAGGGGCGATTATAAGCTGATTGTTGATATTTTTAAGGACGAGATCTTCTTGGAGCTTTATCATAAGGACGATGCGGGCGAGACAAACAACTTAGCATGCGACGGCGGCTGCCGCAGCCTTGTTTTGCGGATGCTGGCGGACCTGCGCGCGCATATGGCGCGGACGGGCGACCTGCTTTCACTGCCGCAGGACGTCTACGAGCGGTTTGCGGCGGATTACGGCTGGCAATGAGAAAGGTTAAAAGCACAATGAAAAGTCTTACGGCAGAAGAGATCAGGCAAATCAGCAAAAACACCTTAGACATTGATGTTTCGGACGGCGTCCGGTACAAACGCTTTACCCCCGGGCAGTATGAGGAGTACGGAAAGCAGGCGTTTTTGCTGTTGCGCAGCAACTGTCCGGCGGGCGTATGTTTAGACCTTTGTACCGATTCGGACTATATTGCGGTAAGCTATCAGGTTAGGGAAAAGGCGCGGAACTGGCTGTATTTTGACTGCTACGTCGACGGCGTGCTCTGCTGTTCGGCGGGTCAGGTGCCTGTCGGCGGCGGCGCCGGCGAAATGCGCTGCGACCTTCCCAATGAAAAGGGCGCAAGCAGGCGCGTCACCGTCTATCTGCCGCATCTTGTGGAGCTTGTGTTAACGGGCGTCGGGCTGTCGGACAACGCCTCGGTCAGGGCGACCTCGCCCTTTGAAAAGAACCTTTTGTGCCTCGGAGACTCCATCACCCAGGGGATGAGCGCACTGCGTCCGTCCTCCGCCTATCCCGTACAGCTTGCCCGCTATTTTGGTATGAACCTGTTGAATCAGGGCGTCGGGGGCTATTTTTTTGAGCAAAATAGCCTTGATAAGGGCATAGCCTATCAGCCCGACATCGTCACCGTCGCTTACGGCACCAATGACTGGACGGTCTGCAAGACCCCCGGGGAATACCGTGAAAAGGTGCGGGGGTATTTTAAGACCCTGACGGATGTCTTCCCGGAGGCGCAGATTTTCGTGATCACGCCGGTATGGCGCAGCGACTGTGCGGACATGCGTCCCATCGGCGGCTTTCCGGTCGTGAGCGACATCCTGCGTGAGGAGCTTCGGATGTATCCGCAGATCGGCGTCATCGACGGACAGACTGTGATGCCGCATATCCCGACGCTTTTCAACGACGGTCTGCATCCGAATGACGAAGGCTTTATGCACTATGCTTTAAAGCTCATTCAGTGCATATCAGGCAACCTCTAAAAATCTTCATTTGAAAGGATGAAACGCATGAAACCATCTGCAAACTGGATATGGCTTGACGATACGCACTATCCCGAATATCAAAAAAGTAAATATACCTATTTTTGCGAGGACGGCGGTCTTCGTTACAGTGTCGTGACCTTCAAAAAAACCATCAGCATCAACAAACCGGTGAAAAGCGTTAAAGCCTTTGTCAGCGGCGACGCCAAATACACACTCTACATAAACGGCAAGCTGACCATCAGGGGTCCTGCGGCAGTCGGCGGCGACTATGACAACCGTCAGCCGATGCCCTATTGGTTTTATGACGAAACCGACCTTGATTTTTCGATGGGTGAAAACCTTGTTACCGCCAACGTCGTGCTTCAGCCGGAGGTGCCGTGCGATTGCTCAATGGGGCACGGCGGGTTCATGTTCGAGGCGCACATTGCGTATGCGGATGGCACGTCCGAGGTCGTCGCCACTGACGAAACCTGGCTTTGCGGTATCGACCGGCGCTATCAAAAGCCTTATACCTATATCGCGTGCAGGAATGTCAGCATCACGCCGCCGGTCGACTTTAAGCCGGCAAGGGTAACGCCGTGCGTCTGGAATCTGATCCCGAAGGAAATCCCGAACCTCATACAGCGTCGGATAGCGTTTGGGGAGCTGATCGTACCTTATGCGTCCAATCAGCAAAGGGTATCGGCGAAGTCAGGCGTTATCACGCTCTTGCCGGGGGCGCCTGCCCACCTTGTCCTTGACTTCGGCAGGGTTTATTCCGCCTACATCAGCTTGGAGGTTTCGGCCGAGGAAAATGTCGCCCTGCGCATCGGCGCGCAAGAGATCATCGGCAGGACCGACAAAACCGAGTACCTGTCGCTGCGTGCCGGCAAGACTGCCTTTGACAGCCTGAATATGTACAGCGCAAGGTATTTGGACATTTCAACCTCCAACTTCACCAAGCCGTTTACCTTAAAGGTCGATTTGATTTTCACCGCCTATCCGTTTGAGTTTGCCGGTGAATTTGAATGCAGCGACGCTTCCCTCAATAAGATTTTCGACGTGTGCCGGTGGACGAATGTCCTGTGCCGCCAGTCGCTTCATTTAGACTCACCCATGCACCTTGAGCCGCTCGGCTGCACGGGCGACTATTATATCGAAAGCCTGATGAACTATTACTGCTTCGGCGACAAATGGCTGACAAGGCTCGACATCCTGCGTACCGCATGGCTGATAGAGGAGAAGGATGCGAATATGTTCCACCCGAGTTATAGCCTGATTTGGACCGAGATGATTCGGGACTATGTGCTGTACACGGGCGACAGCGGGATACTGGCAAGGGTGCGCAGTGCGGTGGAGCTGGTGCTGAAACGGTTTATGTCCTACGTCGGCGACAGCGGCATTGTGGATGACCCGCCGAACTTTATGTTTATGGACTGGGTATACGTCGGCGAGTATTGCCTGCACCATCCGCCGAAGGTTTTGGGGCAGGGTTACATCAGTGCGTTTTTCTATCGTGCACTGCAAAACGGGGCATATTTTTGCACCCGGTTAGGAGACGCTCAGGCGGCGGAGTTTTATGAAAAAACTGCCGAACAGGTCAAAGCCGCCTTTAACCGCTTGCTTTGGGATGAGGAAAAGGGGCTTTACTGCGAGGGCAAAAACGGTGCGACTGTTTATGAGGAAAAGCCGTGGCTGCCGTATGGCGACGGTCTGTATTTCGGGCAGCACACCAATACGCTTGCCGTGCTGTTCGGGCTTGCACCTGATGAGCAATGCGGCGTGATTATGGAAAAGGTGATGACGGATACTTCGCTGTTCCAGGCACAGCCGTACTTTATGCACTTCGTGTTCGGCGCATTGCACAAAGCGGGGTTTTTTGAGAAGTACGGCAACGACCAAATCAGACGGTGGAGCCAACTGATTGCCGAATGCGACACCTCTCTCAAAGAGGTGTGGAGCGGCTTTGACTGTGATTATAGCCACGCCTGGGGCGGCACGCCGGCGTATCAGCTGCCCGCACGGATACTCGGTGTTGTGCCTGTGGACGACGGCTTTAAGCAGGTCAGGATATCGCCGGTTTTGGGAGACCTTGAATGGGCGAGGGGGAAAATCCCGACGCCTTACGGCATTATTGAGGTGGACTGCCGCTCAGGCGTCACGGAGGTCAGGCTGCCCGACGGCGTCGAACGGGTCCGTTGAGCAAGCACATACGCTTTATTGACATTTTTGCATAAAAATTTTGCTTGTGTTTTAGATAATTTGTTGATATAATATAAAGTGCGGTAGTTTATATGATGGAAAATTCTCGTTTTTTGTCATATTTAGCGGTCGGGGGTCTTTAAGGGGGCTTGGCATTTGCGAAAGAAAAAGTATTTCATGAAGCTGCTTGTTATGTACTTAGCCATCATTCTGTCGTATACGGCAATTGTCGCAGGTTATGTTTTTTACATGAACCGGGAGATGATTCAACTCGAAATTGCAAACAGGCACCAACTTTTCATCAAGCAGAACAGCGACCGTATTGATTCGGTGCTCAGCACCGCCAACAATACGCTGTCGGCAATTCTGGCGGAGGAAAGCATTATTCGCTATGCCACCGATGAAGAGACGGATTATTACAGCATCATCAAGGCAAACCAAAGCCTGTCCAAATACCAGTCCGCCTATTCGGTGATCGGTTTTGACATCGCCGTCACCAAGCTCAGCGACAATATGGTCATCACGGCGACCCATACCACGGACGTCAGCGGCTATTTCTCAAACCTCAATCTTCCGGAAACAAGCATTGCTTCCATTAAAAGCGCCTTTTCGCAAAGCGGATATTCAGGCACATACTTCGTCCTCCGAAGCGTCGTGGAGGATGCGTCTGACGGCATCGAGTACCTCACCATTGTGCGCAGGGAAAAGGTCGGCAACCAGGATATCTATATCTTCCTCACGTTTAACGAAAAAATTCTGCTGCCAAAGCTTAGCGACGAGCAGCAGGAGGCGTTTATCATCTTGAAAAAAGACAGCATCGTCGCCATGCAGTCGAGTATAGACGATGATGCCGAAAAGCCCTTTATGACGGGGACAAACCTTTATTCCGTCACCAATCTCGAAAAGGATTACATCAAGATCGGCGAAGAAAAGCACAGCTTTGAATACATCGACTCCATCGCTATGGATTGGCGTTATGTTTACCTCACCGGCTCCCAGCAGGAGCTTGACGAAAAAATCCGTGCACTGGTCATCAACTGTCTGTGGCTTGCGGCATTTTTGGCGTTTACGGGTGCGCTGATCGTCTATTACATCACCCAAAGGGCATACCGCCCGATCGCCAACATCGTGCGTCTTTTCAGCAACATGAGTACCAACGCGGAGCAGGACGAAATGAAATTCATTACGGACACCGCAACAGAAATCAACAAGGCAAACGAAAAGCTGCGTAAAGCCCTGCAAAACAGTAAGATTACCTTTAAGATCAAGCTGCTGCGTGAAATACTGGTCGGCATACTGCCCGAGGAGGACGCCAGTCAGTTGGAGCAGTACGACCTCAGCTATCTGCATGATGCGAACAGCGTTGTGATCTGTGAATTTTCGAATTACAAAGATTTGAACGAAAACTTTTCAAGAAGCGCCATACAGAACATCCAGGCGCAGATACTGGTCATATTCAGAGAGCAGCTTTCGCAGCATTTCAGATGCGAGGTCTTTGAAATCGACTACAAGCGGTTTTTGCTGATCATCAACGAAACCGAGCAAGCGCTGATCAAAAAGATCATCACCGGCATCATCATCTACATTGAAACCAACTTTGACATCAGCCTGATCGCGGCGATCGGTCAGCAAAGCCATACGCTTTTGGAAATACAAAGATCCTACAACAGTGCGATCCAAATCATCGAGCAGGTGCCTTGCACCTGCCGGAATATGACCGTCACGTTGGAGGACTTAAAGCAGCAGGAGGACGAAAAGTACTACTATCCCCACGAGCTGGAAGGCGAGCTGATCAATTATATCATTGTCGGAAAGGCTGCGGAGGCAAAGGCGCTGATACAGAATATTCTGGATCAGAACCTCAAAGAAAGGCAGCTCACGCCCGACGCGCTGTCATCCTTTAAGTTTGCGATTGCGTCGACGGCGCGCAGGATCATTCAGAAGATCGACAAGAGTGAGGACGACTTTTTCGACAGCGGTAAGCTGATTTATTTGGAGCTGAAAATGTGCGAGGACAGCGACCAGCTTGAAAGGCTGATTTTGAATATGTTCAACGAACTGACGGAGAAGGCGAAGCTTGAAAGCGAACATGCCGACGCCTCCATTGCAAGCAATATGCTCGATTATATCCACGGACACTACAACATCGACATTTCACTCAGCGACATTGCGGAGCATTTTAATCTGTCGCAGTGCTATCTCAGCATACAGTTTAAGAATGCCACAGGCTATAACTATAAAGAGTATTTGGATTTTTACCGTGTCAAGAAGGCAAAGGAAATTATGGGTGCGGACAAAAACATTAAAATCAAGGACCTGGCAAGCAGCCTTGGCTATAATAACGCCAACTCGTTCATCAGGATGTTCAACCGCTACGAGGGGATGTCGCCCGGTCAGTACAGCAAAATGAATGCGTCGTCCGCGCAAAGCGCCGAAAAATAAAGCGCGCGTACCAATGGGCGGCATAGCGTCAGAAAACACGAGGTTTGTACGGCGTTTCCGGTATTTTTAACAGGACTGGTATTTTTTGGTGCAAAAGTTTTGTTAGCTGAGTATAAAGAAATGTAGATTTACATTTCGGCTTAAAAAGCATATGATGATTGTGTGTTTTACCGTCGGCTTGTTTCGGCGGATTATTAATATGAAACAGGAGGTCATTGATTGTTATGAAAAGAAGTACAAGAGTGGTTATTGCGGCATTGATGGTATTCTTTGTTTTGGCAGGTACGTCGTGTAAACCGAAGGATAACGCAATTGTCAGCGACGGTGACAAGACCTATTGGGTCAGCGAAACACCGGTTGAACTGACGATACATCACCATGTCACCGGCGAGAAGCCTTTGAATCCTTCGGCAGAGGTGCTTGTCAAGCTTCAGGAAATTACGAACGTCAGGCTTACCTCGACGGTTCCGCAGTCCAATTCGGACCCGGTGCTGGCTTACAATTTGATGATTACCTCGCGCGAGCTTGCGGACATTATCCTTTCCACGCCCGATAACATCAACAAATATGTCTCGGAAGGCGTATATGTGCCGCTCGACGATCTGATCGCGCAGCATGCGCCGCACCTCAAAGCATATTTGGACGCACATCCCGAATATAAAAAGCAGTGCGTGGCGGCGGACGGCAAAATGTATTATATACCCGAAATTTTGGAAGGCGAATATGCCGGCGTGGTATTTATCAGGACAGATTGGCTCAAAAAGCTGAATTTGGAAGTGCCGAAAACCATTGACGAGTACTATCAGGTGCTCAAAGCGTTCAAGGAGAGAGATCCGAACGGCAACGGCAAGGCGGACGAGGTGCCCTTCTTCTCGAAATTCAAGGGCGGCGCATACTATATGTACCAGTTCTTCGGCGCTTCGAGAACCTGGTATGCCGAGGACGGCAAGATAAAGCTCGGTTTTTACGAGCCGGAGTTTAAGGTTGCTGTTTCCAACATTGCCAAATGGTATAAGGAAGGCTTGATCGACAGCGAAATCTTTACCAGGGGCTCACAGTCCCGTGAGGTACTGCTCGGCAACAATACGGGCGGATCAACGCACGACTGGATCGCATCGACCTCTTCGTTTAACGACGCTTTGGGCGAAAAGATTCCGGGCTTTGAGTTTAAGGCGATTGCGCCGCCTGCCGACATCAACGGCGAAGTAAAGGAAAGCACCGGCAGACAGACCATGACGAATAATGCGTGGGCGATTTCGTCAAAGAATCAGCACCAGATTGAAACCATCAAGTTCTTTGACTTTATGTTTACCGAGGCGGGCAACAGGCTGTACAACTTTGGTATCGAGGGCGTGCACTATACGATGGTTGGGGGCAAGCCGACTTATATCCAGAGTTTGCTGACGGAAAACAAGACCAATATCCTCCTGGCGTTGCAGGCAAAGGGCCTGAGGTTCAGAGCGGGCGTTGTCGGAGACTGGAATGCTGAGGAACAGTGGCTCAACGAGTCCGGCAAAGAGGCGGTTAAGCTCTATGGCGAGAACAAATACATCCGACCCCAGCTCCCGAGACTGGTATTCACCGCAGACGAGCAAAAGATCATTACCGAAAAGTGGGGCGCAATCGACACCTACATGAAGGAAAGTGAGCAGAAGTGGGTCCTCGGCACGGAAAAAGTAGAGGAGACCTTCGACAAGTACCTGCAAACCTTAAAAGGCATGGGTATTGAAGATGTCATCGCGGCATACAACAGCTCATACCAAAGGTTTTTGAATCAATAATTCGCACCCCGAAGCTTGGGTGTCGGCAATAAAAACAAATCATACCCGTTGCGGCGGGTATGATTTGTTTTTTATACATAGGAAACAAAAATTTCCTATATATGCAAAATCCTGTCGGGTTGTTAAGTCTACATTAATTTAATATATTGTCCACAAATCAAAAGAAATGTATATTGACTTATACGGTTGAAAATATTATGCTGGTAATAGAGTTCTTGTAAAGACGGGTCGCAAGCCGATCGGTTTTTTTATGGCGTTTTGATTATACAAGCATTACATTATATCAAAGGAGTGGCGTAAATTGTGTAAAAAAGCAAGCATGACCGTTGCCCGTGGTATACCCTTTCTTGTTTGTGCGGTAATGATTCTCGCGATTGCCGGCGGTCTTACCGTCAGTGCTTCGAGTGTGCCGATTGAGCATCCGATGACGGTCATCAATAAGGCGGATTTGGCAATTGTCAAGGACAGGATCGCCAACAGTATCCAGCCGCAGAAAGCGGCGTATGACTATCTGATATCTGAGGCAAATAAGGCGCTGAGCTTTACACCTGTGCCGCCTATACACTTACAGGTGAGCGACGGAGATAACCTGAACTCTGCGCGTAGTCTGATGACCGATAACGGCGGCGCTACGTACACGCTTGCGCTTGCCTGGTTGTATTCTACCGACCGTGATAAAGCCGTCGAGTATGCTGACAAGGCGATCTCCATCATGAGAGCCTGGTCGGATAAGTCGACATACTTTTACGGGGGGAATCCGGGACTGCATACCGGTTCGTCGTTTATCGGCATGATTTATGCTGCCGATATCCTGCACGAGTACAGCGGGTGGAGCCAGGCGGACCGCAAGGCGTTTGAGGACTTTTGGCGCACCCGTCTTTTGCCGCTTCACCTTCAAGTGGTAAGAGGACCGATGCACTATAACAACTGGGGCGATGCGGCGTCGAATGCCGCAATGGCGGCGGCCATTGCGTTTGAGGATATAGACCTGCGCGACGAGATCATCAGGTTCCAATGGGGCAGGTTCTATCCGATCAATACGCCGCCGTACAATACCGTGGTTCCGAATGAACCTCATCCGAAGTACAAAACCTATAACCTTAATGATGTTCAGTATCCCGTGCTTGCGGGTGAGGTGTTCCGCAAAACCGGTACGGAATACATGGGCGTCAACTACCACGCCTTCGCCTTCACGTCACACTCGCAGGTGTTGGAGGCTGTGCGTTATACGGGTCTGAACCTTTGGGAGAAGGTCAATTATGACGGCACGACGATTGACAAGATCGTGGAGCAGTATTTCAAATGGAATTTCCAAGACGCATTTATTCCTTTAACATTTATGTCGTCTGATCTCACCAGCGTACGCAGGCAGAGCTCTGAGAATACCTTGGAGATTGCCGTCAACAATTACCCGAACCTCCTGCCGGATATCAAAGTGTGGCTTGAAACAGACAACCACCGACCTGCCGGCAATAAGGGCGACAATCATTCTACGCTTAACAAGGGGGATATGCCTGTAGCAGGGAACCAGGTTGCGGTGCCGTCCTATTCACCGCATGGCGGCAAGTTCTTCGGCACACGCTCCGTTACGATAACGAGTTTTACGGATCAGGCGGAAATCTATTACACCTTGGACGGCAGCGAGCCTACGACAAGCTCGGTGCGCTATGAGGGTCCGATCGCCGTTAACGGGACGGCGACCTTAAAAGCCCGTGCGTTTAAGACGGGAATGACGCCCAGCCTGCTGGCGAGCGAGGATTATGTCAAGGAGGCGCTTCCTGATCCGCTGCTGGTCATGGGACAGCTCGAAGCGGATTCGACAGCCGAAAGAACCGGGAATAACGTGGATGCATTCAAATTCACGGCGCCCTCCGACTTTGTAGTGACAAGGCTGAACGTACGTTTTGCCGATTCGAGCCAATCGGGCGGCGGAATACGTATGGCGCTGTACAGCAACAATGACGGCAAACCGGGCACGCTCTTAGGCGAAACGGGTTCCTTTTTGGCAGGACCAGGCATGCGCTCCGCGCCTTTGAAAGTACCGTATCAGATCGAAGGTGGCAAGGACTATTGGATCGCCACATGGATGGCGGCAAGTCCGCTTGCGACCGCAATAGCCCCGGCGGGTCTTGAAAAGGCGACCTTTATTGCCAGCAACACGGGCGAGCGGTACACTGCATCTTCAAGGTACTTTACGAATTCGACCTCACAAGACAACCTGACGCCGTTTATGAACTTCCCGGCAGGCACGGCGTTTACAGCGTCCGGCACTGTCACCTATGCAGTCTATGCCACAGCCGAAACCGAGCCGGGCTTCTATGTGGACACACAGCTTTCCATCAGCCGTAAAGCGGCGGTAGCCGGACTGTCGTTTTTGAACACGATGCCGGAAGGGGACGACAGGAGCGTTTGGGCGGTGTTCGGACGTTACAGTGAGGACGGCAAGCTGTTAGACGTTATCCTGAAATCCTATACCGTCGTGGCGGGCGCTAATGCCTCGGGGGATACGTTGACCATGCCCCTTGAAGGCGGGGAATACGCAAAGCTGATGCTGTGGGATCGGATAAGTAATTTGCGGCCGCTGCTGCCGGCTAAGCGTGTCGACAGCCTTAAATCCGATCAGATATATACCGTTCAAGAAGACGGCGGGTTCAAAGTACTCGGTGCGATCGCGGCAGATACGTTTACATCCGTTGCGGTTACGGACGAGGACAACGAAATCGTCTATATTAACCAGACGAAAAGCGATACAGAAGGCAATTTTGAATTTTTCGTCCCGATGACAACGCCGGGCGAATACTATGTGAGCATCGGTACGCCAAACCCGGGACCGGTAATGCTGACCGACATCACCTTGTCCGAAAGCGGAGCTGAAGAATAATAACGGCTGCGGCAATTGAAGAGGTATGATTTGTATGAGTATGGCGTTTGCCGTACCCCTGAAACTGTATGGATACTGCATTTGTGGAGTTTTGCGCATGGCTGTTTATATTTTATTTTAATAAATTAATAAAGGAGTGGAGGAAAATGCGTAAAAAAGTAAGTGTGACCGTTGCCCGTGGCATATCCCTTCTTGTTTGTGCGGTAATGATTTTTGTGAGTGCGGGCGGACTTACAGTCGGTGCGACAAGCGTGCCGATCGAGCATCCGATGACGGTCATCAATAAGGCGGATTTGGCAATCGTCAAGGACAGGATTGCCAACAGCATCCAGCCGCAGAGAGCGGCGTATAATGCGCTGATCACTGAGGCAAATAAGGAGTTGACCTTTAATCCCGAGCCTCCTATATCTATGCGGGTAAGAGACGGTGCTGACCTCAATCCTGCGCGTAATCTGATGACCGCTAACGGTAGCGCCGCATACACGCTTGCGCTTGCATGGCTGTATTCTATCGACCGTGAGAAAGCCGTCCAGTATGCCAACAAGGCGATTTCCATCATGAAGGCATGGTCGGATAAATCGACGTACATTTACGGGAGCAACCCGGGGCTGCATACCGGATCGTCGTTTATCGGCATGATTCAGGCTGCCGACATCCTGCACGATTACAGTGGCTGGAGTCAGGAGGACCGCAAGGCGTTTGAGGACTTTTGGCGCACCCGTGTTATGCCGCTTCAGCTTCAGGTACTGCGCGGACCCAGAGGCAGGGGTAACTGGGGCGACCACTCGGGCAATGCGCTGTTGGTGGCTTCGGTAGTGTTTGAGGACCTCGACCTGCGCGACGAGCTGATTAAAATTCTCTATGATCAATTTGACTATCCTGCGCCGCTTACTAAGGATGGATGGGGCGATTCTGACAATCGTCCTAAATTCCAGGTAAACCAGGGAAATGACGGTAAATATTATGCCTGCCTGCCGCACGAAGCGACGCGAACATCGGGCGACACCTATATGGGCATCAACTACCACGGCTTCGCTTTCACCTCGCACTCGGGGATGAAGGAGACTGCGCGCTATGCCGGCGTCGACCTTTACGATGAGGACACCCGTTATACCGATACCGTAGCACATGGCAGAAACACCAATATGCGGGAGGTTTTCGAGCAGTATTACAGATGGAATTTCCTGAAAGAACCCGTTCCCGGCGGCTCTCGTTTCAACTGGGGGAACAAAACCGACATTCAATATCAGGCCTCGCCCAACTCGGTGGAGATTATGTATAACAATTACTACGACACGCTGACGCCCGAGATTAAAACTGCAATGGCGAGCTGGCTGAATTCAAACCGTCCCGTAGGCAACAAGGGCGACGGGCACGCCACACTGAACAAGGGCAATATACCTGTTCCGGCTCAAGAAATCGTGCGTGCGCCTTCCTATTCGCCGCACGGCGGTAAGTTCTTCGGCTCGCGCTATGTGACCATTACAAGCTATACGAAGGGCGCCGACATCTATTACACCTTGGACGGCAGCGAGCCTACGACAAGCTCGACGCGCTATGAGGTGCCGATCACCATCAACGGGACGGTGACCTTAAAAGCCCGTGCATTTAAGACGGGGATGACGCCCAGCCTGCTGGCGAGCGAGGATTATATCAAAGAAGCGCTTCCCGATCCGATGCTCGTCATGGGACAAATCGAAGCGGATGAGACGACCGAAAGGCTCGGCAATATCGTGGACGCCTTCAAGTTTACCGCACCGAGCGGCTTTTTGGTGACAAGGCTGAACGTGCGTTTTGCCGATTCGAGCACATCGGGCGGCGGAATACGCATGGCGCTGTACGGCGACGACAACGGCAAGCCGGGTGCGCTCCTGGGCGAAACGGGGTCCTTTACGGCGGGTCCCGGGATACGCTCTGCGTCTTTGAAAGTACCGTATCAGCTTGAAAGCGGCAAGGATTATTGGATCGCCACATGGCTGGCAAGAAGTTCTGTTGAAACCATTCCAGAGGTTCCGACGGGTTATGAAAAGGCGACCTTTATCTCAAGCAGTGCGGGCACCCGGTACAGTGCGTCCGCAAGGTATTATACCGATTCGACCACACAAGACAACCTGACGCCGTTTAGGAGTTTCCCGACCGGCGGCAGTGCGTTTACAGAATCCGGCAGCGTCACCTATGCGGTCTATGCCACATCCGAAAACGACCCGAAATTTTATGCGGACACTCAGCTTTCTATCACCCGTAAAGGTAAAGAGGCGGTAGCCGGGCTGTCGTTTTTGAACACCCTGCCGGAAGGCGAGGACAGAACCGCTTTGGCAGTACTCGGACGGTACGGCGAGGACGGCAGACTGTTAGACGTTATAGTGAAATCCTACACCATCGTGGCGAAGGCTAACGCCTCCGGAGATACGCTGACAATGCCCCTTGAAGGCGGGGAACATGCGAAGCTGTTCCTGTGGGATCAGATGAACAAGATGCGACCTCTGCTGCCGGCTAAGCGTGTGAACAGCCTTAAATCCAATCAGATATATGCGATTCCCGAGGACGGCGGGTTCAAAGTACTCGGTGCGATCGCGGCAGATACGTTCACATCCGTTGCGGTTACGGACGAGGACAACGAAATCGTCTATATTAACCAGACGAAAAGCGATACAGAAGGCAATTTTGAATTCTTCGTTCCGATGACGAAGGCGGGTGAGTACTACGTGGCGATCGGCACGCCGGGCGAGGGACCTGCAATGCTGACCGACATCACCTTGTCCGAAGGCGGATCTGACGAATAACAATTGTTACGGCAATTGAAGAAGTATGCTTTATTCGCTGCATTTTCCCCGGTTGCTTTGCGGATGCGGCTTCTGCCGTATCCGCTTGGCGTCGGTCAGGCATTGGGGAGCTGGGTTCCCCGATGCCTGCCGAACCGGTTCGATTTGTTGATTTTGCAGTAAAACGCTTATAAATATTTGTTGATTTTTTTCGCACAAAGTTTGTAAAAAGACTTCCAAAATACAAAAATGGTGTTATAATAGAATAGTACACAATCATAAACTTGATAATTGTTACAACGGCATGGCAATAATGGCTGAAAATGTGACAAGCAGTTATTTGGCGCAGATTGGAATAAGCGGTGTCTTGTAATCCTTTGTACATACGTTTAGAAAAAATCTATTTACAAAATCATGCATTTGTTGTATAATAGGTCCGTTCGGTAGTTATATGTTATGTGAAAACCGTCGGTCGGTCTTACTTTGTACGCAAGGGGCGCAGCCCCTTGATGATATAACGCATATGACTTATAATTTTTTAGGAGGTATAATAATGAAAAAAAGAACTCTTGTCCCAATGGCGCTTGCCGTTACGTTAATGATGCTCCTGTCAGGCATGAGCGCGTTTGCTGCCGTGAATGATTTTAACATCATCACGCCGTATGCCATGGCTGACGCCGAATTTCAAAGCGGAAGTGCCGGAACTGGAAGCAACCATGCGATAAAAACCATCAGCGGTACGATTACGCCCACTCAGGAAGGCACGACGGATAATTGGTTTTTAAGGCTCACCCGTGCCAGTAGCGGCGCGCGTTTCTACTTAGCCTCTACCGAGCTTTTCCCCGCCACTCCCGTTGCCCAACGGTATCCGGGTATACTGTTCGGCGTGATGCATTATGAATTCGATTTCAGTATCCCGACCGTAGCGGCTGCTCAAAATGTGAAGTTCGAGCTGTACGATTCGGTAGGTGCTCCAAGTGCTGATACTAACGGATGGTGGATGGCGCCGGACAATACCACTGCTGCTGACCACTGGTCTGCGGTGGAATATACTTTCGTAGCCGATGTGAATGACGGCACAAAACTGGAGATGCGTGCCGTTGACAGAAACAACTCGTCCGCTACCCGGGTGGTAGGCGGTTTAGTGCCTGGCACATGGTACACCCTCAAAGGTGACATCAACAATTCCAAAAGAGCGCATCAGTTTTCGATTTACCCCCGTGGCGAAAGTACGGCTATAACGGGCGGCGCGAACATCAATTCGCCTTTGCGGATGCGTACAGCAACGCCTTCATATGGTTACGTAGAGGAACCGCGTGCGCATATCGGTACCTTGAAATGGATGGCGACATCTACTGGTATCTCTATTATTGATATTGATAACGTCAAAACGGTGCGCGACCGGTTCTATTGTGCAACCCCCGGCGTCGCTTTGGCGGACTATTTTGTCACCACAAACAGACCGGAAGAAAAACCGCTCTTGGTTAAAGACGACTCGGCAAAGACCTTCACGGCTTCGATCGACGTCTACAACGAAAGCTTTGACGCGGCGACTGCGTTGGAAACGCCCCTGTTGCTCCTGGCTGTCTATGACGCTGATGGCGCTCTTGTGGCGTTGGATACCGGCAGCGAGGCTATTGTCGGGAGAACGGTGCCTACTAACTGGAATGCCAACAACCGGAAGAGCTTCCCGCCGTCAAAAGCAACCACTGTCGTAACGGTCGACGCGAGCGATTTGGGCGAAGGTACCTATAAGGCGAAAGCGTTCGTTTGGAATAACCTTAACGACATCAAGCCCTATACCGTTCCTTCCGTCGAACAGACGCTGGTTGTTGAGTAATATTCAGGTTAAAACAGTATAAGCTTTTTCAACGGACAGGTCGATGACCTGTCCGTTTTGCTTGCTGCGCCACAGCACGGCAAGCAAAACGGCAATTAATTCATTCCCTGGCAAAGGGAAACGGCGTTGCGTTTATGACTCCCCCATAGCAGAAAGCAGCGGGGGAGGAGGATGTCCCTGCATATGCACAGCACAGCAAAACAAAACGGAAGTTCATTCATTCCTTGGCAAAGGCTTGCGTCAGCCCATTGCCCGATTGTTGAATTTGTGGAAAATTGCCTTAAAATTTTGTTGAAATTTTTTAAAAAATCTTTGCCAAAAGGCTTTCATTATTATGAAAATATGCTATAATAAAATGGAGAGTGGGGAATGTCCGCTTAGCAAAACTTTTACATATGCGATACGTATGCGGAATTTTTTTATCGCATGGCGGGAAAATTCCGCTGATTGCCGTCATGCGTTAAGCTCGTCTTACAACATTAAAATTATTTTTAGGAGGAAAAAACAATGAAAAAACGTATTTTTTCCGGAGTGGTATTTTTACTGGTCATGTCAATGCTCCTGTCAGGCATGAGCGCGTTTGCTGCCGCGAATGATTTTAACATCATCACGCCGTATGCCATGGCTGACGCCCCATTTCAAAGCGGAAGTGCCGGAACTGGAAGCAACCATGCGATAAAAACCATCAGCGGTACGATTACGCCCACTCAGGAAGGCACGACGGATAATTGGTTTTTAAGGCTCACCCGTGCCAGTGGCGGCCACTCCCGTTGCCCAACGGTATCCGGGTATACTGTTCGGCGTGATGCATTATGAATTCGATTTCAGTATCCCGACCGTAGCGGCTGCTCAAAATGTGAAGTTCGAGCTGTACGATTCGGCGGGTCCTGACGATGGAACGGGATGGTGGATAGGTCCGAATACAAACTTCCTCACTGAGCACTGGTCTACGGTGGAATATACTTTCGTAGCCGATGTGAATGACGCCACAAAACTGGAGATGCGTGCCATTGACAGAAACTACGCGACCGCTACCCGGGTGGTAGGTGGTTTAGTGCCTGGCACATGGTACACCATCAAAGGCGACATCAACAATTCCAAAAGAGCGCATCAGTTTTCGATTTACCCCCGTGGCGAAAGCACGGCTATAACGGGCGGCGCGAACATCAATTCGCCCTTGCGGATACATCCGGGGTCTACTGCATATACGCCCGCGGGGCTTCCGCGTTCGCATGTCGGTACCTTGAAATGGATGGCGACATCTACTGATATCTCTATTATTGATATTGATAACGTCAAAACGGTGCGCGACCGGTTCTATTGTGCGACCCCCGGCGTCGCTTTGGTGGAATATTTTGTCACCACAAACAGACCGGAAGAAAAACCGCTCTTGGTCAAAGACGACTCGGCAAAGACTTTCACGGCTTCGATCGACGTCTACAACGAAAGCTTTGACGCGGCGCTTGCGTCGGAAACGCCTCTGTTGCTCCTGGCTGTCTATGACGCTGATGGCGCTCTTGTGGCGTTGGATACCGGCAGCGAGGCTATTGACGGGAGACCGGTGCCTCTTAGCTGGAATGCCAACAACCGGAAGAGCTTCCCGCCGTCAAAAGCAACCACTACCGTAACGGTCGACGTGAGCGCTTTGGATGCGGGCAGCTATGATGCGAAAGCGTTCGTTTGGAACAGCCTTGACGACATCAAGCCCTATACCGCGCCTTCCGTCGAACAGACGCTTGTTGTTGAGTAATATTCAGGTTAAAACCGTATAAGCTTTTTCAACGGACAGGTCATTGACCTGTCCGTTTTGCTTGGCAAAGGCTTGCGTCAGCCCATTGCCCGATTGTTGAATTTGTGGAAAATGGTCTTTAAATTTTGTTGAAATTTTTTAAAAAATCTTTACCAAAAGGCTTTCATTATTATGAAAATATGCTATAATAAAATAGAAAGTGGGGAATGTCCGCTTAGCAAAACTTTTACATATGCGATACGTATGCGGAATTTTTTATCGCATGGCGGGAAAATTCCGCTGATTGCCGTCATGCGTTAGGCTCGTCTTACAACATTAAAATTATTTTTAGTAGGAGGAAAAACAATGAAAAAACGTATCTTTTCCGGAGTGGTATTTTTACTGGTCATGTCAATGCTCCTGTCAAGTGTGAGCGTATTTGCTGCTGCGGGTGATTTCCATATCATTACGCCGTATGCCATGGCTGATGCCGAATTTCAAAGCGGAGCTGCCACGGCTGGAACCAACAATGCGATAAAACAAGTCAGCGGCACGATTACGCCCATGCAGGAAGACTCGACGGATAACTGGTTTTTACAACTCACCCGCGCCAGCGGCGGCGCGCGTTTTTTTCTGGCCTGTAACCAAAGCTTCCCAGCCAGTCCCGTTGCCCAACGGTGGCCGGGTCTGTTGTTCGGTGTGATGCATTATGAATTCGATTTCAAAATCCCAACCGTAGCGGCTACTGAAGGTGTGGCGTTCGAGCTGTACGATTCGGCGGGTCCTGACGATGGAACGGGATGGTTTATAGCGCCGAGTACAAACGTCCCCACTGACCACAGGTCTGCGGTGATATATACCTTTGCGGCTGATACGACTGATAACACAAAAATAGAGATGCGTGCCGTTGATGCCACCAGAGTTACCGCTGCCCGGGTGTTAGGCGGTTTAGTGCCTGGCACATGGTACACCATCAAAGGCGACATCAACAATTCCAAAAGAGCGCATCAGTTTTCGATTTACCCCCGCGGAGAAAGCACGGTGATAACGGGCGGCGCAAACATCAATTCGCCTTTGCGGATGCACACAGGGTCTAATGCATATACGCCCGCGGGGATTCCGCGTTCGCATATCGGTGCCTTGAGATTTTCGACATCAAATGCTGCGGCTATTTTCCATCTTGATAACATCAAAACGGTGCGTGACCGGTTCTATTGTGCGACCCCCGGCGTCGCTTTGGCGGACTATTTTGTCACCTCAAACAGACCGGAAGAAAAACCGCTCCTGGTCAAAGACGACTCGGCAAAGACTTTCACGGCTTCGATCGACATCTACAACGAAAGCTTTGACGCAGCGGCTGCGTCGGAAACGCCCCTGTTGCTTCTGGCTATCTATGATGCTGTTACCGGCGCTCTTGTGGCGTTGGATACCGGCAGCGAGGAGATTGCAGGGAGACCGGCGCCTCCTAGCTGGGGTACCGGAAATCAGAGGGGCTTCCAACCGTCAAAAGCAACCACTACCGTAACGGTCGACGTGAGCGCTTTGGACGCGGGCAGCTATAAGGCGAAAGCATTCGTTTGGAATAACCATACCGACATCAAGCCCTATACCGCTCCTTCCGTCGAACAGACGCTTGTTATTGAGTAATATTCAGTTAAAACAGTATAAGCTTTTTCAACGGACAGGTTGGTGACCTGTCCGTTTTGCTTACCGTGCCACAGCACGGCAAGCAAAACGGACATTAATGCATTCCTTGGCAAAGGGTTGCGTCAGAGATTTTTGCGTCAGCTCATTGCCCGATTGTCGAATTTGTGGAAAATTGCCTTAAAATTTTGTTAAAAATTTTTGAACAATCTTCACCAAAAGACTTTCATTATTATGAAAATATGCTATAATAGAATAGGAGGCGGGGAATGTCCGCTTGGTATATCCAGCATTTCTAAACGGCATCTATGAAGATCCCTGTGTGCTCTACGGTCAAAGGGTACGTCTGCCGTCACACGCGATATCACAGAATTGAGTGAGGAAACGTTCAAGGCAAAGGCGTTCTGCTGGAACAACCTGAATGACAATAAGCCTTACACGGATGCTTCCGAGGAAGCAACGATCATAGTGCAATAAACATGTCGTTCATTTTGGCAACTTTATCTTTTGGAGGGATTAAATTGGTACATAAAGTCCATCGTTTATCTTCGAGGGTCTGCGCCCTTGGTACAGCCATGACGGTACTCATCCTGTCGCTGTTCGGCGGGGTAGCCAGTGCGTCGAGCGTACCGTTCGAGCATCCGTCGTTTGTCCTTAACAAAACGGATTTGGCGATTGCCAAGCAAAGAATCGCCGACAATGACAATGAGCATCCGCAAAAAGCGAACTACACCAGGCTGATAAACCAAGCGAATGCAGCGCTCAACTTCACGCCTGACCCCCCTGCTGCGCTTGATGCGTATAATGATCTTGACAATGCCCGTAATTACATGAGAGGGAGCGCCAATCCGGCGTATACCCTTGCGCTTGCCTATCTTTACACCGATAATGCTGCCGATAAGATCAAATATGCCAACAAGTCCATTTCGATTCTGAAAGCATGGGCTGATAAGGGCACCATTTTTTACGGCGGACCTGCCGGTATTCACACTGGTGCATCCTTTGCAGGCATGCTTTACGCCGCGGATATTTTGCATGACTACGCGGGATGGAGCACTCAGGATCGTAAGGATTTCGAGAACTATTGGCGTACCCGTATCCTACCTCTTAATTTGCAGGTAGCGCGCGGACCGCAGCATTTCTCCAACTGGGGAAGCCATGCTTGGAAGGCTGTATTGGCAGCCGCGATAGCGTTTGAGGATATGGCCCTTCGCGACGAGGTAATGGAAGCCTTGTATGATGAGTATAATCCTTACAACGACGATTATTCATGGCACCCGTTATGGGCGAATGATCCGGCGGACAAATATCCGAAGTTTCAGGTAATCACCATAAACGACGTCGAATATCCCTGTTTCGTAGCGGATTCCCGAAGGACGAAGGGTACTGCGCCTAACTATACATATCAGGGCATCAACTATCATGGGTTCAACTTTTCGTCGCATTCACCGCTCAAAGAAGCGGCACGCTCGGTCGGCGTTGACTTTTTTGACGAGCTGACCCATTATACTCCCGCCGACAAACTGGGAAGAAATCTCACCATGCGGGAGGTATTTGAGCAGTACTTTAAATGGCAATATCTCGGCGAGAAGGTGCCTGTCCACACAATGTTCAACTGGTCGGGCACAACCGACTATATGATGCAAAGCTCACCGAATAGCATTGAGATCATGCTGAACAACTATCAGGACACACTGACGCCCGCAATTAAGGCTGCGATGGTGAGCTGGCTTAATACAAACCGTCCGGCAGACGCTTCGGGGGATCCTCATGTGACGCTCAACAAAGGCGATATGCCCGTTGTGAAAAACGTCACCCGCGCACCGAATTACAGGCCCCACGGAGGCAAGTTCTTCGGTACGCAATATGTGACGATCAACAGCCTGACGCCGGGCGCGGTGATCCATTATACGACCGACGGCAGCGAGCCGACTACAAGTTCGCCGGTTTACAGTACGCCCATAGAGATTGCGGCAACCACGACCTTAAAGGCGCGGGCGTTTGGCGACGGCATGGTCGCCAGCATGATCGCCAGCGAGGATTATATCAAGGCGATGCCGCCGGTGGCAGGTCAAATGGTTGGTTTGGCGGAAGCAACCGGCTCCGCAGACCGATTGGGCAATTTCATTGACGCCTTCCCGTTCACGGCTTCATCGGGCTTCATGGCAAAGAAGATGACCGTGCGTTATGCCGACAACAGCAATAGCGGCGGCGGCGCGCGTATGGCGATATACGCCGACAAAAACGGAAAGCCCGACGTGTTGCTGGGGACAACAGAACCGTTTGCCGCTGTTCCGGGCATATGCACCGCGGATTTGGAATTCCCTGTTGAGATCAAAGCAGGCGAAACCTATTGGCTTGCGGTATGGCTGGCAAGAAGCATAACAGAGAACCATTCAACAGTGCTTAGCGACTTTGAAAAAGCACACTACGTCGCGACGACCAATACCGACGGGACGCGTTATAGCTTCAAGCGGTCATATATAACGATAGATAAAGGTGGCAACGACTCTATATACACTGCTTTCCCCGCAAGCGGCGCGTCGTTTACGGCGTCTACGGGACCGACTTATGCGATATATGCAACAGGCGATGACCAGCCCGGTTTCTATGTCAATACCGCTCTGAAAATAGCGTTCGACGAAGCGGTCGCGGATATTTCTTTATTGAATACGTTTCCGGAAGGAGAGGACAAAACGGCGACGGCTGTCCTCGGAAAATATGATGAAAACGGCAAGCTCATGGATATTGTCACCAAGGACTATACGTCCATAGCGGGCGGCGGTGCGACGGGTGACGTTTTGAAAATAATGGTTGGCCAGGGCGAGTATGCCAAACTGATGATTTGGGATTCGATGCTCACCATGAAGCCGCTTATCCAGCCGAGACGTGTTGATAATCTTAAACGCAATGCGATTTTGACGGAAATCGACGGCAATATGGCTCGTGCTTACGGTGTCCTTGAGGCAGGTCTTTATACAACCATCAAGGTGGTTCTTGAAGATGAAATTGTTTACCTTAACCAAACGGTCTGTGATCATGAGGGCAACTTCTCGTTCAATTTCCCGGTCAAAGTGGCTGGCGACTATCTCATTACAGTCAGCTCACAGAATATGACTGAGTTAATGACTACGCGTCTTGTCTACCAAGGATCGGACGACGATAACGAATAAGTGTTGAGAACAAATAAGTTTTAAATGATTATTATATTGCCAGGGGAAAGGTTTTCAAGCCATTCCCTTGGCAATACTCGTCATTTTCATACAATATTGTAAAATTCACCTCGCTTTATCAGCAGTGCTTCACATGTGGTTGTTGTAGTATGTTATAGCATTTAAATCATTATGAAAAGGGGAGTATGTTCAAATGCGTAAAGTTATGTGTTTAGTTGTTTGTGTACTTTTGCTGTCACTCGTTGTTGCGGGTCCGGTGTCTGCGGCAAAATCTTTGGACGGCACCGTGATGCTTTTTGTCGGGCAGTCACTGGCTTATGTTAATGATGTTCAGAACAGGATAGATCCGGCAAATCCGCTCGTTATTCCCGTTGTGAAAGACGGCAGGACGCTGTTGCCCGCACGGTTTATTGCAGAGAGCTTCGGCGGCGTTGTCGGCTGGGAAGAAGCGACATCGAAGATCAGCATTAAACTGGGCGACAAGGAGGTCGGACTGACCGTCGGCAACAATATTATGACAGTCAACGGCGTTGCCCAAACACTTGACGTTCCCGCAAGCGTTGAAAACGACAGGACACTTGTTCCGATGCGGGCGATCGTAGAAGCGTTGGGTAAAACCGTATTTTGGGACGACCGCGGCTTTATCTATGTCAGCAATGCGGACAATACGCTGGATAAAGAAAAGGACAAGGTTTTGATCGACAGGCTGGCATACCGGTTGATGCGTGACCCTGCCGAAGCCAAGGTTGTTTATGATTGGAGCAAATCGCAGAAGATTGATGACTTTAGGGTCGAGGGGCTTGGCACCGTCAGCGTAGCGGCAGACGGAGCATTGTCGATAAAAACCGATAATGTTAAAAATGCCTCCGGCGTTGCCGTCCGTCAGTCGAACGTTTGGCTGAAAGACTTGGAGCTTCCGGATAACTATGAAGTTGAGTGGTCATACCGATGCGAGAAGGTCGGCAATGTCATGATCATTTTCAATGCACAGCCGTTCGAATTGAAGGATTTGTTTGACGACCCGAGAACCGAAGCTGTCTATGACGATTTGGCGGGTCAGAAGAAGATAGTCTGCTATACGCTTGGCTTTAACCGTCCGGGTGGTCCTTCGGTGTTCAGAAAGCTTGGCGGCGATGTGCCAAAGGCTTGGGATTTTTCAGTTTACAACACACCTGATTGGCTCGAAAGAGATAAGGTTACGACACTCAGCAGCGTCACTGAGCCTACCATTCCGGCGGCGGAAGGCGCAAACGAGGTGCATTACAAGCTCAGGTATGAAAACGGTCACGTTCGTTTTTGGATCAATGAGCATTTAGTTCATGATACGACCGATAATGGTCAGTATCCGCCGCACACAACGCCTTTAAAGGGCGGCAAAATGGCGTTTAGAAATTTCTCGGGCGTATCGCAGGATTATTATTCTTCGATTGTTGTCAGAGAACTAGTTAAATAAGTTAAAAAAATAATGCGGATGGATGTGTTCGGTGCCCAAAGGCAGTGTACACTATCCATCCGCCTATTTCAAAAATAAAAGCAAATCAAACTTCATAAGGGGTGTCTTAACGTGCAAAAGGTAAAAATCGGTGTAATCGGTTTGGGAGAAATCGCTCAGGTGACGCATATCCCCACACTGAAAAGGTTGGATGACAAGTATGAGATCATCGCAGGCTGCGATGTTTCAGAAAAGCTCAGGGAAAAAATCTGCGAGGAATATAACATTCCTCAGCAGTACGCCGATTATCATGAACTGATAGAAAAGTCCGGCGTCGACGCAGTATTGGTCTTGACCAAAGATCATACGGACGTTGTGCTGACTGCACTTGCGCATGACAAATATGTGCTGGTTGAAAAGCCGATGTGCCTGACGCTGTCGGATGCGGATAAGATCATCGAAGCCAACAAAAAGAGCAAGGGCGAAGTCGTGGTCGGTTATATGCGCTGCTACGCACCTGCGTTTGAGATGGCTGTCAAGGAAGTCGGCGGCATTGAAAATATCCGCTATGTCAAGCTGCGTGATATTATCGGCGGCAACAACTATTTCGTCAGGCAGGCAAACAAGGTCTATAAGTTTGACGATATGCCCGAAAGCATTGCTGAAATCAACAAGCAAAGGGACAATGAGATTTGCCTTGAAGTCCACGGTACGACCGATGTTGACCCGCAGATCAAGAGAATGTACAATTTCTTAAACGGTCTTAGCACCCATGATATCTCAGCAATGAGAGAGATTATCGGCAGGCCGCAGAAGGTTGAGTCGGCTGTTACCTGGGGCGATGCGCCCAGTATCAATGTCGTATTCAAGTATGACAAGTTTTATGCCGCTTACGAGACGGTCGCCCTGACCGGCTACGGAAGGTTCGATGCCTCCATTGAAGTTTTCGGCGACGGTAAAACCGTCAGCGTTTATTACGACACCCCATACATTTCAAATCTGCCCGTCAAGCTGGTTGTGACGGAAACAAAAGACGATGTATTCGAAGAAAGGATTATCCGTCCCACCTATCTTAACCCGTTCGACTTTGAACTTGCCCATTTTCATGAGGTCATCACTACGGGTATTAGACCGAAAACGACCCCGGAGGATGCGAAGGAAGATCTGCTGATCTTTGCGGACATCTTAAAATACGTTAAAGAACACCGATAAGTCGGCTGAGATTTCGATACTTTAATTGTAGAAAGGGATATTATGGACAAGACATTAAATATCGGTATTATCGGCTGCGGCTCGATCGTTCAGAAAAGGCATGCGCCCGAATACGCCGCAAACCCGAATTGCAAAATTATCGCCTTTTCAGACCCGATTGCCGAGCGCGTCGGTGCGATGGCGGAGGAATATGATTGCAAGGGCTATGCAGACTATAAGGATATTATCAACGACCCCAAGATTGATGCGGTCAGTGTCTGCACAGCAAACGTCAGCCACGCCTCCATTTCGATCGAGGCGCTGAATGCAGGCAAGCACGTTCTTTGCGAAAAGCCTATGGCGACCACAGCAGCGGAAGCCGCAGCAATGCTTGAAGCGGCAAAAAAGGCAGACAGGCTGTTGGTTCCGGCGCACAACCAAAGACTTTTCAACAGCAACGTCAAGGCAAAGAAAATCTTGGACTCCGGTGAAATGGGCAGGGTAATCACCTTCCGTGCCGCTTTCAAGCACAGGGGACCCGAAGCTTGGAGCGCTGACAAGGGAAAACACACGTGGTTTTTCAAAAAGTCGGCGACCAACCTTGGCGTGCTCGGTGATTTAGGTATCCATAAGCTGGACCTTGTACGCTGGATTTTGGGCGAGCGCCTCACGGAAGTCTATGCCGAGATGGTCACGCTTGACAAAAAGTACAACGACGGCGCCTTGATTGAGCTCGAAGACAATGCCAACATTATGTGCAAGACTGAGAGCGGCATCATCGGAACGGTCGAAACCAGCTGGACCAATTACAGCTCGGATGAAAACTATTTGGTGCTCTATTGCGAAAAAGGCAGGCTCGAAGTGAACACCACGCCCGACAAGGATATCTTTATTGTTATGAATAACGGTGAAACAGCCTCATACAGCCTTGGCGGCATTTCAACGAATGAAAAACAGATTTCGTCCGGCGTCATCGACGCATTTGTGGAAGCTGTGTTGAATGTGTCAGCGTCCTTTGCAACGGCAGCGGACGGCTATGAATCCATAGCGACCGTCGAGGCGTGCATAAAATCCGCAGCGACAGGAAAAAAAGAAAAGATTTGCTATTAGACGGATTAGGTATAGGGCGGAACATGAGAAAGTGGAGGTTATGTTTATGAAAAGAAAGTTTAAACACGCTGTTTGGAGCATCTGCCTGATTACCGTGTTTGCGACCGTGATGATCATGCCGTCGTTTGCAGGCGTCGTCAGCGCGTCGAGCGTGCCTTTTGAGCACCCGTCGACAGTCATCAACGCGGCGGACCTGGAAATCATCAAAGCAAGGATCGCGGCGAAAGAGGAGCCGCAGTACAGCGCATACCAGTTCCTGATGAGCTTTACCGATGAGAACTGCATGGCGGTTGTGCCCAATCCGCCCGCCTTTATTAACATCACTCAGGTTCAGGCGCAAGCACGCGATATTTTTGTCGAAAGCAGCTATTCGGCATATGCGTGTGCGCTTGTATACGTGCTGCACAAAGACGATCCGATGTTCGACGCAGAGCCGTATGCCCAAAAGGCCGTTGAGATTTTAAACGCCTGGGCGGAAAAGCAGCCGCATTTTTACGGCTCAAACGGCGGACTGCATCTTTCGTCGCATTTTGTCGGTATGCTCTATGCCGCCGACCTGCTGCATGACTATGACGGCTGGACGGCGGGAGAGCGCAAGGCGTTTGAAGCGTTTTGGCGTGTACGCATCATGCCGCTTTCGATTCAAGTGTTTCGCGGGAACTCGCATTACGGCAACTGGGGCGACGCGGCGCTTAACAGCTTGATGACCGCTTCAATCGTGTTTGAAGACTATACCCTCAGAGAAGAAGCCATTAAATTCATAGAAAGCAACTTTAAATCCAGAAACAGAACAGATGAGCCGACTAAGAACTTTAAGTATAGGACTTACACCATAAACAACATCGTCTATCCGGTTCAGGAGGACGAGATTTTCCGCAACTACGGACCGGATGTCAGACCGCCGGACGGCACATATGACGGTGTTTCGTATACGTCCTATTCGCTCACGAGCTATGTGCAGGCTATGGAAACCGCGCGTTATGCGGGCGTGAACCTGTGGCATAATGCTTCTCAGTATTCATCAACGCCGCCAACGCCGCCGGTGACCTTGCAGAGCATTATTGAGCAGGTGTTTGCGTTTGACAAAGGCAGATATTTGAACGGCGACGAAACCCAGCTGGTGAAGGATGCCGTGCCCGCTTTATTCAATTTTAAAAATTATCCGGTGATCACGCCTGCGGGCGGCGACCCGCTGGCTCTTGTGAATTCGCAAGGGCGTGAGAACTATTACGAAATCGCAAAGAACCATTACCCGACGCTGATGAAGGAAATCACGGATTGGATGTCGGCAAACCGTCCGCTTAAAGGACATCAGGGAGATGCCTTCACTACCTTGAACAGGGGCGATATGTCCGTCGATGTTGTGCTGACCGCGGCGCCGTCCTTCTACCCGCACGGCGGTAGATTCTTCGGCACCCAAAAAGTGATCGTCACGAGCCTGACGCCGGGTGCGACCATCCGTTACACATTAGACGGCAGTGAGCCGACCTCTACTTCGCCGGAGTATAATGCCGAAACCGGTGTTATGATTACCTCGACGGCTACCTTAAAAGCCCGCGCCTTTAAGTCAGGTTTGGGCGACAGCCTGGTTGCCGGCGAGAATTACATCAAATATACCCAGCCGGACGCAACCCGTATGCTTGGTACACTCAGCGGTCCGGATACCGTGACAAGACCGGGTGATGTTGTCGATGCCGTTAGATATAAGGCAACATCAAATTTGAAGGCTGTCAACATGAACATCCGCGTCACCGACAACAGCTGCGGCGGAAGTTCCATGCGCATGGCGATATATGATGACGCCAGCGGACGCCCGGGCAGTCTGATAGGTGTTACGGAGCTGTTCGGCGTCATGCCCGGATTGAATACTGTACCGCTTATTGACGAGGTGCAGCTTACTGAGGGCAATGATTATTGGTTTGCCACATGGATTGTTAAATCCAGCATAGAGAAAAGTGACCAGCATGGGTACGTCGACTGGGAAGAGCTTTCTTATATTGCCGATACCTCCGGCGGCGTCCGTTATTCGGCTGACGCTGTCGCCATCAGCAAACAGACGGGTGCCGGCAGAACCGGCGATGCACGTTATATAGACTGGTTGCCGTCTGATTACAGGCCCATGTTGAATAATTTCCCGAGCGGAGCATCATTCAGCGCAAATGGCAGCGTGACTTATGCGATTTACGCTACCGCCGAAGAGGAGCCCGGTTTCTATGTCGACTCGACGCTGACCATGGGCTATGATGTGGCGATTGCCGGACTGTCCTTCTACAATTCCCTGCCTGAGGGCGATGACAGAACGGCGGCGGCGATCCTTGCGCGATACAATGCGGACGGCACAAAGCTGCTTGACGTGGAGACAAGGACATACACTGTAAGCGCGGGCGCACCCGCTTCGGGCGACATCTTCTCGATCCCTTTTGAAGAGGGTGAGTATGCAAGGCTTTACGTGTGGGATTCACTCAGCAAGATAAGACCGCTGACTTCGTCCAAGCGGATAGATAACATCAAGAAGAACATGGCGTTTGCCAAGGAAGCTGACGGCATCGTCACAGTCTTTGGTTCAAGTGTATCGAATACTTTTGTTACGGTCGTTGTTAAGAATTCTGCCGGCACAGTCGTTTACCTTAACCAAGCATTTAGCGACGACGACGGCAACTTCTCATTTGCTTTCCCGGCAGATGCGGACGGGGATTATAGCGTCACTGTCAGGGTGATGGGCTGGGGACCGGCCATGACGGCAGGTTATACGCTCGGCGAATGATTTGAAGGATTAAGTTTTACAAAGTAAAGTATGTTCTCAAATTCTTTTGAGAGCGTACTTATTTGTAGAAAAGGCTTTTGGAACAATGCCGAAGCGCTCGGCAAAAAAGAAAAGATCTGCTGTTAGACGGCTTAGTCAAAAATATGTTAATCCTACAAAAAAAATGAAGATACCGTTTCGCGTCTTTTTGTGTTATAGTGGATGTGTGTAAAAAGTTTTTGTATTTTTACTTTGCACCGCAGCTTTAGGCGTAAGGCGGAACATGAAAAAGTGGAGGTTATGTTTATGAAGAGGAAGTTTAAACATGCTGTTTGGAGTATCTGCCTGATTACCGTATTGGCGACCGTGATGATCATGCCGTCGTTTGCAGGCATCGTCAGCGCATCCAGTGTGCCTTTTGAGCACCCGTCGACGATCACCAATAAGGCGGATTTGGAGATCATCCGGAACAGGATCGTCAATCAGCAGGACCCGCAGTACAGCGCCTATCAGTTCCTGCTCAATTTTATCGACGAAAACAACATATTGTCGCTTGTGCCTGACCCTCCGGCATATCTGAACACTGTTGATTATACGGATCCGGCACGCAGCCTGTTTGTCAAGAACAGTTACTCGGCATATGCGTGTGCGCTTGTTTATGTACTTAACAAAGACAATCCGGTGTTCGCAGAGCCGTATGCCCAAAAGGCTGTTGAGATTTTAAATGCCTGGTCAGAAAAGCAGCCGCATTTTTACACGTCAAACGCCGGATTACATCTTTCATCGCATCTTGTCAGCATGCTTTATACTGCTGATTTGCTGTATGATTATGAGGGCTGGACGGCTGAAAATCGTGCGCTGTTCAAACAGTTTTGGTCCATACGTGTTTTACCGCTTTCGATTCAAGTCATGCGCGGGGAACACCGTTATAGTAACTGGGGCGATGCGGCAGGCAACGCCGTAATAACCGCCGCAACGGTTTTTGAAGACTATGCGCTCAGGGAAGAAGCCATCAATTTCATCAGAAACAATTTCAAAGCAAGAACGAGAACAGACGGAGAAACGGACAAAATCTTTAAATTCAGGACGTATGTTTTTAATGATGTCGTCTATCCGGTCATGTCGGATGATATCAAGCGCAGCAATGCGCCGACCTATAACGGTCTTTCCTATACCGGATATGCGCTGACCTCTTATGTACAGTCAATGGAAACCGCCCGCAGCGCAGGCGTGAACCTGTGGCATTTTACCTCGGACTATCCGACTACGCCGCCTGTTACCGTGCAGATGATCATCGAGCAGCTCTTTGCGTTCTACTATGGCAGGTATGAGGACGGCGACACAACCCAGCTGGTTCCGCAGCCCGTTCCGTCCCAGTTCAATACCAATGGTTACCCGCCTCAACTGGGCGGTGAGCCGCTGGCGCTTTACAATACTCAGGGACGTGAAAATTGTTACGAAATTGCACAGAACCATTACCCGACGCTGATGCAGGAAATCAAGGACTGGATTCCGCAGAACCGTCCGATTAGAGGGCATCAGGGTGACGCTTTCATTACCCTGAACAAGGGAAATATGCCCGTTGATGTCGTGCTCACCGCTGCGCCGTCCTTCTACCCGCACGGCGGCAAATTCTTCGGAAGCCAAAAAGTGACGATCACAAGCTTGACGCCGGATGCGGTCATCCGTTACACACTTGACGGCAGCGAGCCGACCTCGGCTTCGCCGGAGTATAATGCTGAAACCGGTGTTATGATTACAGCGACGGCTACCTTAAAAGCCCGCGCCTTTAAGTTAGGGCTGGGCGACAGCGTGGTTGCCAGCGAGGACTATGTCAAATACAACGCACCTGACGCGACCCGTATGCTTGGAACGCTGAGCGGCTCGGGCACTGCGGTAAGGTCGGGCGATATTGTCGATGCCTTTAAATATACGGCAACATCAAGCTTTGCGGCTGTCAATATGAATATCCGTCTTGCTGACGAAAGCCGTAGCGGAAATACCATGCGTATGGCAATCTATGACGACGCCGGCGGACGTCCGGGTACGGTCATAGGACTTACAGATGTATTTATGGCTAAGCCCGGGCTGAACACCGTGCCCTTATTGGATGCAGTATCCATTGATGCAAACAGTGATTATTGGTTTGCGACATGGATCGTAAAAAGCCCCATTGTCCCTGCCAACGATGCAGCGGTAAACAATGACGGTTGGGAAAATACAACATTCTTGTCAGCAGCTTCACCGAATGTACGCTTCACGGCTAACGCCATTGCGGTCACAAAACCGATAGGCGCCGGCAGACCGGGTGACTTGCGTTATATAAGCTATGACCCCGCCGATTACCGTCCGTCCCTGAATAATTTCCCAAGCGGAACATCGTTCGCCGCAAGTACCGACAATGTGACCTATGCGATCTACGCCACCGCCGTAGACGAGCCCGGTTTCTATGTCGAATCAACGCTGACCCTGGGCTATGACGTGGCAATTGCCGGACTGTCCTTCTATAATTCCCTGCCTGAGGGCGAGGGCAAGGCAACGGCCATCCTTGCGAGATACAGTGCAGATGGCACAAGACTGCTTGATGTGGAAACAAGGACATATATCATCAACGCAGGCGACCCTGCTTCGGGCGACACGTTCTCGATTCCCTTTGAAGAGGGTGAATATGCAAAGCTTTATGTTTGGGATTCATTCAGCCAACTAAGTCCGCTGACTTCGGCCAAGAGGGTTGACAATATCAAAAAGAACATGGCGTTTGCCAAGGAAGCTGACGGCATCGTCACAGTCTTTGGTTCAAGCGTATCGAATACTTTTGTTACGGTCGCTGTCAAGAATTCCATCGGCACAGTTGTTTACCTTAATCAAGCATTTAGCGACGACGACGGCAATTTCGAGTTTGCTTTCCCGGCAGGTGCGGACGGAGAGTACAGCGTCACCGTCAGAGTGCTGGGTTGGGGACCGGCAATGACGGCGGGTTATACGCTTGGCGAATGATTTTAAGGAAGTAATAAGGTCATGTTATATTCAGTTGAAATAAAAAGATGTTAAAAAGGAGTGTGTTATTGTGTATCCGAGAAAAAGTCGTTATTTGAGTGCGGTATTAGTGTTTGCGATGATTTTCACACTTATCGCAGGCTTTTCGGTACCATCATCCGTCAGCGCGGCAGCGTTGATCGAAACCAAGGACGGTGTGGTGCTTGTTGAGGCGGAGAGCTTGACGTTATCTGGGCAGACTGGGCTTAAAGAACCTGATTCCAGCGAAAGCGGCGGCAAAGCCGTTAACTTTCCGTTTAATACGGATAATCCGCCTGCGTCCACAGATGCGGGTGATTTGGAGTTTAGCTTCAAGGCTGACCAGGCAGGCGGTTATACGGTATGGCTGTTGGTGAAACCGTCGACGCCGAACAAATCTCTTTGGATCACAAAGCAGGACGGCACATATGGGACGATTTTCATCAAAGGCACAGCTAATACTTATGAATGGCTGAAAACCTATACGTACACCAATATTGCCGCAGGCTCGACCGTTGATGTCAAGCTGAAACCTAGGCAAGGGTATTTTGTAATTGACAAGGTCTATGTTGTGATGGAAGGCAAAGGCACTCCTGCTGACTTTACAGGTACATTAAGTGGTGGAACACCGGCAACGACCCCGGAAACAACACCGACAGCAACACCAACAGCAACATCTGGGCAGTCAGCCGTCGAAAATGTTGTCTACCCGACTCCGCCGGTACTTCCTCCGGCAAACACACATCCGAGGGTCATGTTCACCAAAGACGACATCCCGAAGATTTTAGAAAATGCACAAAAAAGTGAGAATCTCACCAACTGGCAGGCGTTTGAAAAATATCTTGCGGCTCCGGTTGACGGCAAATTGCCGGCGCTAAATGATATTCAGAAGACAAATTATAACGATCTGAAACTCGTAGCCATCGAATCGCATGCGTTTGACTACGCCATCAGGGGCAATGAGGCGTCGGGCAAGATCGCTGTTTCTGCGCTGCGCGACTATCTCAATACGCTGGTTATCGACTACGGCCCCGGCAGCTTTTATAATCAGACGGGGCATGTTATGGGTATCATCGGCGAGGTCTACGATTGGTGCTACCCGCTTTTAACCGATGCCGACAAGAAGCTTTTTTACGACAAGGTGATCGAGTATACCAAGCCTAAGACAGGATATCCGAAGCTGATTTCAAGCGTCGTCACAAGCCATGGTGTTGAGGGACCGGTCTTTCATGACCTTTTGCTTCCCGGCATCGCTATGTATGATGAGTATCCTGATATATACCTGAACGCAGCAGGTAAAATTTTCAGCGAAATCGTTGAGGCAAAAAAAATACTGAACAAAGGACATTCCAACCTTAACGGTACAATGTATACCAAGTACCGCAGCCCGTGGGAATTCTACTGCGTCTACCTGTTTGATGCTATCGGATATAAAGACATATTCGGACCGGAGCAGCAACGCAGCCTTGACTGGTTGCTTTATGCCCGCAGACCGGACGGCGAGCTTATTCGTGACGGTGACTCCACTGCATCGATGCCTCCCGCAACGGGGATATACAGGGATAACAGGCGTTCAATGATGTTTGCGGCGAGCCTCTATAAGGATCAGGCATTGAAGGGCGAGTTCCTGCGTCAGAGCATTGGTTTTCCGGTGGAAGCCCCCGCATTCAATCAGTCGATCAGTCCGGTTGAATACCTGATCGTCAACGACCCGTCCGTACCTGGCAGACCGTTCACCGACTTGCCGCTGAGCAAATACTTCCCGTCGCCTAAGGGCGGATTCATTGCAAGAACGGGCTGGGATATGGGTCTTGAAGCGCCGACTATGGTTGTTGAGGCAAAGGTCAACGAGCTTTGGATAGGCAGCCATCAGCACAAGGACAACGGCGCATTCCAGATTTACTATAAGGGTCTGATGGCGATCGACACAGGCTATTATAAGGTCGACGCATTGTCCGACTATGGTGTTGACCATTGGAAAAACTGGCATATCAGAACGGTTGCGCACAACTCCATGTTAATTTTTGACCCCAGCGAGGAGCCGAGAGCGGGCGGTTATATCAACGACGGCGGACAGAGGTTCCCGAACACCGGCAGAGAGGCAAACAGCTACGAGGCGGTTGCCGCCCCGGACAGCGATTATCACATCAGCAAGGTGCTTGGGCATGAGTTTGGTTTAGATCCGATGACGCCCAACTACACCTACTTGAAGGGCGACCTCACGAAAGCTTACAGCAACAAGATCAAAGATTTTGAGCGCAGCTTCATGTTCTTTGACTTGAAGAACAACACCAACCCGGGCGCGCTGATCGTATTTGACAGAGTGGTCTCGTCAAATCCGTCGTTTAAAAAGTCCTGGCTCGTACACGGCTTGCAGGAGCCGGAGAGAAACGGTAATCAGACAGTTTTCAGAAATAACATTCAAAACTACAACGGCAAAATGACCGTAGATACCCTGCTGCCGAAGCCTGAAAACACCAATATCGAGGTTATCGGCGGTCCCGGCAAGGAATTTTGGGTCAACGGCGCCAATGTCAATGTTTACGCCACCCCTTCAACGCCTGCCGAGTCGAGTGGTTACAGAATAGAGGTTTCACCGAAAGCCCCGAGCGAAACGGACTACTTCTTAAACGTTATTCAGGTCGGTGATTCTACGCCTGATACGCCTGCACTGCCCGTTACAATGATCGAAACCGATAAAGTTGCCGGTGCGGTTGTGGCGGACAGGGTAGCTGTGTTCGGCAAGGATAAGAACAGAACAAAATCAGACGTAGAGTTCAGCTTTGCCAATAGCGGTGATTTTGAAATTACGGTAGCCGACTTGCAGGCAGGCACATGGGATATTTATAAAGACGGCACACTGGTTGGCGAAACGATTGCAACGGTAGAGGGCGGCGTTGGCGTATTCAGCGGCAAAGCAGGTTCATACAAGCTGACTTACAAAAATGACAACGCGGCAAGACCTCCTGTACAATCCAGCTATGTTCCGCCGTCAGACGACGTTGTCCTGCTCCGTATCGACAAGGTCTATCCCTACACCGATGTTAAGCCCTTCGTAAAGGACGGCAGAACGCTGCTCCCGATGCGTGCGATCTTTGAAAAGCTCACGGCGGAGGTCACCTGGGATGAAGCGACAAGGTCTGCAACGGCAGTCCGCGACGACATCACGATCAAGATCACGGAGGACTCCACAACGGCATATGTCAACGGCGAGGCAAAAACACTTGACGTACCCGCAACCATTGTTGACGGCAGGTTTGTCGTTCCGGTAAGGTTTGTGTCCGAGTCTATGGGCGCGGTTGTCACATGGTGTCCGGAAGCAAAGGTCGTCGACATCGACAGCAATATCCCGATGCCGATTCCGCCTGCACCCGAGGGCTTTATCACTGTGAAAAAAGTCACGGCAAGCGGTTACGACGATGAGTCCGTACCGGGGCTGTCGCTTGACGGCATCAACACCACTTACTGGGCGAACCTTGGGAAAGAGGGCAAATGGATCATGTACGACTTCGGTTCGGTTGTTCCGATCTCCGCTGTACACGTGATGTGGCATAACAACCACCAAAGGCAGCAGCTCTTCAAGGTGGAAATCTCACAGGACGGCGACAATTGGACGACTGTGTTTGATGGCATGGGAACCAATGCGGTCAGGTTCACTTTTGAGGAAATCAACCTGCCGGCAGGTTCGCAGGCAAGATATGTCCGCATCACAGGTTTCGGAACCACCATAGGCGAGCATAACACCATCAACGAGGTTCAGTTTAAACAGTAAAACCGCATAATCGACCCCCTCCGCCGCATATGCGACGGAGGGGGTTTTGCGTATTTGCCAAACTCTACGCAGCGTTTATTGAAAAAAAGATGATTTTGCCATATACTATTCTTTGGAGGTGAATGGCATGGACTGCAAAAAGGTTGGCACCTTAATCGGCGCTTTGCGCAGGGAAAAGCGTATGACGCAGCGTCAGATTGCCGACGCCATGAACATCAGCGACAAAACGGTATCCAAGTGGGAGCGCGGCCATGGCTGTCCTGACGTATCTCTGCTCGGCGGGCTGTCGGAGATTTTGGGCGTCAACATCGAAAAAATCCTGTTGGGTGACATGGTGCCCAACGACACAGACGGAGGGAATATGAAGAGAATAAAGTTTTATGTATGTCCGGGCTGCGGGGGTACCCTGACGGCAACAGGCGAAGCAGAGGTGTCATGCTGCGGACGAAAGCTGACGGTGCTTGTGCCAAAGCTGGCGGACGATATGCACACACTGAAAATCGAGGAGGTGGAAAACGACCTTTACATCACGTTTGCGCACGAGATGAAAAAGTTACACTACATCGGGTTTGTCGCAAGCGTGGGATATGACAGGGTACTGATGGTCAAGCTGTATCCCGAGCAGGGCAGCGAAGTGCGTTTGCCTAAAATCAGCCGGGGAAGGCTTTATTACTATTGCACCAACCACGGGCTTTTCAGCATATAGCATTGGGGAGTTAAGCAGCGCATATTTTTCTTGAATTGTCAGCAATCATCTGATATAATTGAAGAAAATGCAAAAGGAGCTGTACCATGAGAAAAGCGCAATGGATGCAAAGCGAAATTGCAAAGTGGGAAAGCGAAGAAATCATCGGTAAGGACACCGCGAATATATTAACGCAAAGGTACGCCGCTAAAAAAAACAGCAATCTTTTGATACTGGTGTTTTCGATTATCGGCACATTGCTCATCGGTACGGGCGTCATCATGCTCGGGGCGAAGAACTGGTACAATCTGCCGCTTTTTGTGCGGGCCGGCATAGCGTTTTTGCCGTTGGTCGCGTCACAGGCGCTGGCGGTGTATGTGCTGAAAAAAAGGTATGATAGCGCAGCATGGCGTGAGGGCGCCGCGATCCTGTCGACGGCAGCCGTCTTTACGGTCGTTGCCATGGTGGGGCAGATCTTCCATCTGCCCGGACAGTTTGACGCCTATCTTTTGATCTGCGGTTTGCTGTCCGCACCGATGATCTATATTCTAAACGCCGCGTCGCCGCTGCTTGTTTACTACTGGACAATTGTCCACTGGGCGGCAAGCACATATGATGTAACCAACACCGCTGTTTTGTTGGTCTTGTTTTTGGCAGGCGCGCTGTTTGTGATGCTAAACAGCAAAAAAACCGGTCACCGGCTGACATATATGATGTGGATCACCGTCATTGCGGGCTTTGCCGTCACAATGACGGTGAGCGCCATCTTAGACGGCAGCATGCTGCTGGCGGCGCTGGCGTATTTTACGCTGCTGCTGTCCGTCCCCGGTCTGCGCGAGCCGCTGGATCTGCCGTTTAATGCCGCCGGCGTTATCGGCTCATTGGTCACGCTGTCTATTCTGACATACCGGGATATGTGGTATTACCATTACGCCGACACCGATTACGGTTTTTCGGCGATGATTGCGGTGATGCTGATTGGCGCCATATGGTTTGCCGCCAAGAATGCAAAGCGTGACAAGCTGCGTTTTGCGTATGTTGTGGCGTTGGCGCTTGCCTGTATTTTGCGTTTTTTGTGGATGGGGCTTGAGCTTGACTATTGGCCTTACGAATTCATCCTGATGCTGGTGTCCAACGCCATTATGCTGGCGGCCGGCGTCGGTTTTATTGCGCACGGCGCCAAAAACATCAGCCTGCTGACTACCAATATCGGTATGGCTGCGATTTGCACGCTGATTGTCATGCGCTTTTTTGACAGCAGTATGGACTTTCTGTGGCGGGGCATCGTGTTTGTCCTATTAGGCGCTGGGTTCTTGCTGATCAATCTGCGCATTTTGCACATCCGCAAAAAGCAAAAGCAGGAGGTGGCGAAATGAAAAAATATCTTTTGCCTGCATTGGTTATCATGATTGTTTTGCAGCTTTTCGTCCCCGTCTATATGATTGCGAATAAATATGATATTCTCAGAAACGGCGAGGAATATAAGTTTAAGGTCGCTCCTGTCGACCCCTATGACGCTTTCCGTGGCAGATATGTTTGGATTTCTTACAGGCTGCCCCAGGACATATACTGGAAAGGCATGTACGGCGAAATTACGGTCGGGGAGGACGGCTTTGCCGAGATTTCAAAAATCACCAATGCTAAACCCCGCGAGGGTGCCTATGTCGTCAGTAAGGATAAATCCCATTTCACCATGCCTTTTGACCGGTACTATATGGACGAACGTTTTGCACCCAGGGCGGAGCGGCTGACACGGTCGGGGTCAGCAAGTGAGAACGCCTATGTCACAGTGCGGGTCAAGAACGGCAGCCTTGTGGTGTCGGGGCTGTATATCGACGGTGTACCGATCGAGGACATCATCAAAAAAGAACGGGATCAATAATGAAAGAAGGCTATATATGAAAAGGGTTTTGGCACTGTTCCTTGCGCTGAGCTTTGTTTTTGCCGCGTGCTGTCCGCTGGTATTGGCGGACGGCGACCCAAGCGTGCTGTCCAAAATCGCCCTGCCGAAAATTACCCGGGTGATTTTCGCGATCGGCAAGGACACCATGGATGTCGACGGCAAAAAGGTGGGTATCCGCCCCCCGTATCTTTATGACGACATCACCTTTGTGCCGCTGCGTGCCATCGGCGAGGCGTTCGGCGCACAGGTCGACTGGATTGGAGCCACCCAAGGCATCACGATTAAACAGGGCGGCAAGACCATTGATATGCAGATCGGCAGCACTGCGGCGACCGTCAATGGGAAAGCCGCCGCCTTGATTTCGGCGCCCCAGCTGCAAAACGCCGCGACGATGGTGCCTCTGCGATTTGTTTCAGAGGCGCTGGGCATGGACATCATCTATGACGACGTCAAAAATCAGGTGTGTGCGGTCGTCAGGGATGCCGGCGAGCCGCTCCCCATCGACAAAAGGATGCTGGATGATATCAAAAAAATGGTGGTCGCCAAGACTGCCGCAAACGGTGAGCGTTTCGGCGATAAATTTCCGGAAGCAACCTCAGGCAGCGCCTATAAGCTTGCGTTAAACCCCAACTGGGTGGCAGGTTTTTATACAAGGCTCAATTACATCTGTTATGATATGAGCGGAAACCCCGCATTTATCACCTATGCGACCAGAAACTTCCCGGCGATCAAGGCGGTTTTTTATCGCATCGGTACGAATAACGCATTCCATGCGGACATCGGCGTGGTGTTTATGCTGTCCTTTTATGAGGATTATTTAAGAACGGGCAGCGAGGACTCCAAGAAGATGATAATCGAGGGCGCCGACGCCATGCTGGAACGCTTTAAGTCTCCGGGATATTTGCAAGCGTTCAATGTCGGGGGCAAGAACAGCGTCTTTGCTCAGGAAAATGCCTATAGGATGATTATTGACAACCTGTCCACCATCCCCATTTTGTATACCGCGACCGAGCTGACGGGCGACATCAAGTATTTGGAAACCGCCGAAACGTTCATCAGGCTGCTACAAACCTATAATGTGCGTGAGGACTACACAACGGCGCAGACCTTTGTCTTTAACCCCGACGGCACCCCGAACGGTCCGAGAGTGTATCAGGGTTACAGCGACGGCTCCTGCTGGTCAAGGGGTCAGGGCTGGGCGATAGAAGGCATGGCACAGGCTTACAGGGCGACGGACAACGTCAGCTATTTAAATTACACCAAGAACTTTGCGGACACCTACCTGAAAATGCTCGATGACGATTTCATCCCGAGATGGGATTTGTCGCTGCAAAACAACGAGGGTGAGCCTAAGGACACCTCTTCCTCGGGGCTGGCCGGCTGCGGCATGCTGTACCTTTACGAGGCGACGGGCGACCCTTTCTATAAGGACATGGCGTATAAGATCCTGACCGTGCTGTATGAAAAGTACAGCACAAAGGATGACACTCGGCATGAAGGGCTGATCACAAACGGCGTCGGCAACAAGCCCTCGAAGCAGAATGTCGGCGTTTCCCTGATCTATGGCGACTACTATTTTGCCGAGCTTGCCAAGCGCTTTATAGACCTTGAAAATCAACAGGAGGTACGGCAATGACATTTGACGCAGTGCTGTTTGCGTTTTTACTGACGCTTTTTGCAGGGCTTTCCACGGGCGTGGGCAGCCTGTTCGCCCTGCTCGGCAAAAAGACGAACACAAGGTTTTTATCCGTCACACTAGGCTTCTCGGCGGGCGTGATGATTTATGTTTCCATGGTTGAGATCCTTGCGAAGGCAAAGGACAGCCTGGCGCTTGAACTCGGCGTAAAAAGCGGAAGCTGGATGACCGTCGGCAGCTTTTTTGCGGGCATTTTTCTGATTGCCGTGATTGACAAGGTCATCCCGTCAGGCGAAAATCCGCATGAGATCTATAAGGTTGAGAATATGGATGAAGCGGCGAACGGCAAAGAAAAAAAGCTGATGCGCATGGGGCTTATGAGTGCGCTTGCCATTGCCATACATAATTTCCCCGAGGGCATTGCGACCTTCGCTTCGGCGCTGCACAACCCATCGCTGGGTATTGCGATAGCGGTGGCGGTCGCCATTCACAATATCCCTGAGGGTATTGCCGTGTCGGTACCGGTGTATTATGCGACCGGCAGCAGGAAGAAAGCCTTTTGGCTGTCCTTTCTGTCGGGCTTATCCGAGCCGCTGGGGGCGGTGTTGGGGTTTGCGGTATTGGGCAGATATTTGAACGGTGTCACCTTCGGCGTTTTGTTTGCGATGGTCGCCGGCATTATGGTGTTCATATCGCTTGACGAGCTGCTGCCGACCGCAAGGGAATACGGTGAACCGCACCTGTCGATCTATGGGCTTGTCGCCGGCATGATGGTGATGGCGGTCAGCCTGCTGCTGTTCATATAATCCCTGTTTACAAAGGAAAAAATCGGTGTTATAATGGTGTTAAAGATATCAAAAAGTGCCGAAGGCACTTTTTAGGTGTAAAGCCGTGAGCCTTTGCCAAGGAATGCATTGAATGTGTTCATTTGATAGGAAGCTGGTGTTCCCTATCAAATGAACAGCGCAAATTTCGCAGTATGGAGGGTTGTTATGTCTGAGGGCGGAAACAGAAAACGACTGGGCGAGCTTTTAATGGACGCGAAGCTGATCACGCAGGAGCAGCTGGATATTGCCATTAAAACGCAGAAAAGGACGAACCAAAAGCTGGGCGACACGCTCGTCGGGCTTGGCTATATTGCGACCGAGGATATGCTTCGGCTGCTCGAAATCCAGCTGGGTATCCCCTATGTCCGCCCGGACGCGTCGACCATTGAATTAGAAGCGATCAAGCTGGTTAGCGAATCACTTGCCAGGCGTTACGAGCTTGTCCCGGTCAGGCTGGACGGCAGGTCGCTCGTGGTTGCGATGAGCGACCCGCTCAATATCTATGCGCTCGACGATGTAGCCATCACCACCGGCTGCGACATCACGCCCGCGATCGCCTCGGGGGAGGAGATCCGCAAGGCGATCTCGATATATTATGGTAATCAAAAGGCAATGGAGGCAGCGGAGGAATACCGCAAGGAGTGCGGTCTGGACAACCGTGCGGAATGTGAAAAGGACGCCGTCGAGGACGCCGTCGGCAGCGCGCCGATCGTCAAGATGCTCGACTCCATCATTGAGCAGGCGGTGCGCACAAAGGCGAGCGACATCCATATTGAGCCGCAGGACAGGCAGTTCCGGGTACGTTTTCGGCGTGACGGTCAGATGGAGGAGATCATGCATCAGGATATGCGTATCTTCCCCGCCATCGCCACCAGGATCAAGATCATCAGTGGCATGAATATTGCGGAAAAAAGAAAGCCCCAGGACGGGCGTATGAGCACGACGGTAGATAACCGTTCGTTTGACCTGCGTGTGTCCTGCCTGCCGACGGTATTCGGCGAAAAAATTGTTTTTCGTATTATTGATGCCAACGACCTCTTGCAGCCTAAGAACAAGCTGCTGATTTTCAAGGACGACCTTGAAAAATTTAATAGTATTTTGCAAAACTCCAACGGCGTTATTTTGATTACCGGACCGACGGGCAGCGGTAAGTCGACGACGCTCTATACCACGATCAATGAGCTGAACCACGGCGGCGTCAACATCATTTCGGTCGAGGACCCTGTGGAGGCGGTCATCGGCGGCGTCAATCAGGTGCACGTCAATCCCAGGGCGGGCATGGATTTCGGCTCCGCCCTGCGTTCGATACTCAGGCAGGACCCCGACATCATCGTCATCGGCGAAATCCGTGACGGCGAAACGGCGGAGATTGCCGTACGCGCGGCGGTCACGGGGCACTTGGTGGTCAGCACGCTGCACACCAACGATGCGCCGTCGACCATCACAAGGCTTTTGGATATGAATATCGAGCCGTTTTTGATCAGCACTTCGCTTGTAGGCGTGCTGGCGCAGCGGCTTGTGCGCCGCATCTGCAAAAAGTGCATGGAGGAATATGCCGCGACCCCTAACGAGCTCCAAATCCTCGGCAGATCGATCGAAGAAGACTTGAAGCTGTACCGGGGCAAGGGCTGCAACGTCTGCAACGGCACGGGATACAGTGGGCGTGTGGGCGTCTATGAGATTTTGACCATCACGCCGCAGATACGCAAGCTGATCAACGAGGGCGCTAATGCTGACGACATCCGCCAAACGGCGATTTCGGAGGGTATGCACACTCTTCATATGAGCGCCTCACGTTTGGTCATCAACGGCACGACGACGGTCAACGAGCTTGTCCGCGTCGCCTATTCTTCGTAGGCATAGGGGTGGCAAGGACGGCCAACGATAGCATACGCAAAAATTATACGGCAGGGGCTGTGTGTTCAACTCCCCTATGCCTAAAAGGATGATTGCATAGCCATGACAGTACATGATTATTTGCGGCTTGGCATAGAGCGGGGCGCATCGGACGTCCATTTCAATGTCGCACGTCCGGTCAGCTACCGTATCAAAGGCGAGCTTGTCAAGGCGGACGAGCATATCCTCACCGCCGAGGACGCCCAAAAATATTTGGACGCCATTATGACTGACGGGCAGATTGCGACGCTGCTGCAAAACGGCGAGGTAGACTTTGCTTATTCCCTGCCGGGCGTGGCGCGTTTTCGTGCGAATGTGTTTATGCAGCGTTCTACCTATGCCGCCGCCCTGCGTTCCATCAACTCCAACCCGCCGGATTGCGCGGATCTGAACCTGCCGCAGGCGATTGTGGATTTCACCGGACTGCGCAGCGGGCTTGTGCTGGTCGTAGGACCGACCGGCAGCGGTAAGTCGACGACCTTAGCGTCGCTGGTCAAAAGGATCAACCACCACAGGGCGGAAAACATCATCACCCTCGAAGACCCGATAGAGTATCTGCACAAGAGCGAAAAATGCATCGTATCGCAGCGTGAGATCGGCAACGATACCAAGAGCTATGCCAATGCGCTGCGAGCGGTTTTAAGGCAGGACCCCGACGTGATTTTGGTGGGCGAGATGCGTGACCTCGACACCATCTCCATCGCCCTTACGGCGGCGGAAACAGGGCATTTGGTCTTTTCGACCCTGCATACGATGGGAGCGGCAAAGACCATCGACCGTATCACCGACGCTTTCCCGTCCTACCAGCAAAACCAGATCAGATTGCAGCTTTCGACGGCGCTCAAAGGCGTCGTGTCCCAGCAGCTCATCAGGACGATGGACGGCAAGGGTCGTGTGGCGGCATTTGAGGTGATGGTGGCCAATCCGGCGATTGCGAACCTCATCCGTGAGAATAAATCCAACCAAATCATGAACGTCATTCAAACCAGCAGGGACGCCGGTATGATCACTATGGACGCCTATCTTGCCATGCTGGTAAAGGAAGGCAAGATCAGCGCCGACAGCGCCAGGCTGTATTCCTTTGATAAGACGAACTTTTAAAACCTATGATGAACCGGAAGGGACTGAAATGAAGTGGCAGTTTATATGTACCGTGCAAAATCCGCTTTTGGCAAAGAAGAAAAGGGTAAGCTTGAAGCCAACAACGAGATGCATTTAAAATCGCTGCTTCGTGAAAAGAAGCTCTTTCTTTTAAGCTACAAAAAGGAAACGACGATGAACAAGGACATCGAAATCGGTTTTCTGAGCAAGGTCAAGTTAAGGGAGCTTGCCATTTTCGCCCGTCAGTTTTCGGCGATGATCAATGCGGGACTAACCGTTGTGGCGGCGGTCGACATCATGAAAACGCAGGTGCAGAACAAAAAGCTGCGGACTGCGCTTGAAACGGCGGCGGAGGACGTGCGCAAAGGCTCGGCGCTGTCGGAAAGTCTCACGAAGTTTCCGGATATATTTCCCGACATCTTTGTTAACATGATAGAAGCGGGCGAGCTGAGCGGTAAGCTGGACACGTCCTTGGAGCGTGCGGCGGAGCATTTTGAGAAGGAAAACGCCATCTCGGGCAAGGTCAAGGGCGCTATGACGTACCCGCTGGTGGTTACGGTCGTGGCGTTCATCGCCATCGGTTTTTTGATCGCCGTCGTCATCCCCGGCTTTTTACAGGTTTTTGAGGAGCTGGATACGGAGCTGCCGATCACCACGAAAATCCTGATCGGGCTGAGCGATTTTTTGCGCAACTACTGGTATTTGGCAATCCTCGGCGTCATCGGCGTCATTGTCGGTTACAAGATGTATTATAAAACCCCCAACGGGCGGGTCGCCGTCGACAGGATCAAGCTTAAAATCCCCGTGTTCGGACCGTTGGGCGAAAAGGTCGCCGCCTCACGCTTTGCAAGGACGCTGGCGACCATGCTCGAAGCGGGTCTGCCGCTGCTTTCCGCCATCGACATCACCGCTAAGGTCATCGACAACGCCTTTATCGAAAAGAAGCTGTCGTCCGTCCGTGACGAGGTCAGCAGGGGCTCGGGGCTTGCGATACCGCTGCAAAACATCGGCGTCTTTCCGCTGATGATCACGCATATGGTATCGGTCGGTGAGAACACCGGCGAGGTGGAATCCCTTTTAAAAAAGGCGGCGGTGCTTTATGACGACGAGGTGGACCTCGCTGTCAAGCAGCTGACGACGGCGCTCGAACCGTTTATCATCATCATTTTGGGCGGCGCCATTTGTTTCATCGTGCTGTCGATACTCCAACCGATGTTCACTATGTACCAAAGCGTTAGCAACATGTAGGCAAAATGCGGATTTTCGACCAATTGTTACAATTTTATTAAAGTTCTAAAAATACGTAAAAATATATTGCACAATTGGAAAAATAGTTGTATAATGTCACTAAACGGTGGTTTGTGAAGAACCTGCCACTGCGTTTGAGAACTGCAAACAAAAAATTTTTTAAGGAGAGTTGTTCAAATGAAAAAGATTTTGTCAAGCAACAAAGGTTTCTCACTCATCGAACTCATCGTGGTCATTGCAATCCTCGGCGTACTCGTTGGCGTAGCCGCGCCGAACCTGATCGGGTATGTTCACAAAACAAGAGTTTCGGCTGACATTGCCAACTTGGAAACAGTTAAAAGGGCTGCCCAAGCTTACGTAGCAGAGAAAGAAGTCAATGCAGCAACGGCAACCGACATCACAACTGAGGTTGGAACAGACAAGTTTAATGGTACTTTACCTACATTGAAATCAGTGACGCCTAATGCTATTACAGTATCCGTTACAGGCAGCGTTGTCACTGTATCACCGACTGTTACGCCTGTTCCCTAATTGATTCGACAAAATTAAACACTACATATAAAATGCAGTCCCCTGCGGGCCTGCATTTTTCTTCCTAAACTTTATTTTTAGCGGGTGAGAAAATGTCATATTTCATGCCATATATTATTGGATTGTTCGGACTTTTGGTCGGCAGCTTTTTAAACGTCTGTATTTTCAGGCTGCCCAAAAAGGAAAGCGTCGTCCTGCCTGCCTCGCACTGCATGGCGTGCGGCGCGAAAATCAAGTGGTACGATTTGATTCCTGTACTGAGCTGGCTATTTTTGCGAGGCAGATGCCGCGGCTGCGGCGTGCGCATTTCGCCCCAGTACCCGGTCGTCGAGCTGGCGAACGGTATCCTTTGGACACTGCTCTCCTTTGCGATCGGCAAGCACCTATCGCCTGCGGAGCTGGTCCTGTCCCTGCTTTTTTGCTCCGCCCTTCTGGCAATTGCGTTCATCGACTATCAACACTTGATAATTCCTGACGAAATTTTAATATTTATATTGCTTTTTGCCGTAATATTTAATATAATAGACTTAGATTTTCCCATGCTCATCCGCGGGATTATCGGCTTTTTTGTGATTTCCGTTCCCCTGCTGCTCATTTCAATGCTTACGGGCGGCGGTATCGGCGGCGGCGACATCAAGCTGATGGCGGTTTGCGGGTTGTTTTTGGGTTACCGGCTGATCATCCCCGCATTCTTTTTCGGTGCGGTTTTGGCGGGCATTTTGTCTGCGCTGCTGCTGGCGGCGGGGATCAAAAAACGGGGGGACGTGATCCCGCTCGGTCCGTTTTTGTCGGCGGGCGTGCTTTTGTCAATGTTTTTCGGCAACTATGCGGTCGACTGGTATCTCAGTTTTTTCATATGATAGGAAATTTCAATTTCATATCATATGAAAACATTTGATTCATTCCTTGGCAAGGGGTTTCGGCTGACGCCCTGTGCGCCGCTTGGGGCACAGGCAGCACGAAAGTCAGGCGTTATGAGGTGGGTACATATGACGGCGAGGCTGCGAAACAACAAAGGGATTACGCTGGTGGAACTGATCATCGTCGTGGCGCTGATCGGCATTATTGCGGTACCGATCACCACGATGTTCGTGCATTATTACGTCGCCTATTACCGTGACAATATCAAAATCAGCGTGGCGTCAGACATGCGCCTTGCACTGAATACTGTGCTGGACAACCTCCGTATGGCGGAGCAGGATTCCATCGAAATTGTCGGCAGTCACAGGGTGAATTTTCAAATCGTCGGCAGCGGCGGGACGCAGAATTGTCATATTCGGTACGACAGCGCCGCTAAGGCGCTCAAACTGACAAAGGGCGGCAGTGAGGAAACCCTGCTTTCCAATGTGACGGACGTTGAAATTAAAAGCGTTGCCGCCTCTGCGGCTGAAACGGGCAGGATCAGCGTGACCTGCACCACGTCCACACGTGTTCCGATGGGTGACGACTATGTCTTTACAAAAACCTACGACTACATAAAGAGGACTTAGCGCACCCGTGCTCTTTGCGGGACAGGGCGGCGCTCCTCACAGAAAGGCTGTTGAAGGTCTGTATGAAGCTCAATTTAACCGGTGCAAACAAGCGCGGCAAGCTGATTTTCGATATTGGCGTAAGTAACCTTAAAATCATGGAGGCGGAGGAGCGTCATGGTTTTGTGACCGTGCAGAGGTCCTCGCTGATTAAGCTGCCGGAAAACGCCTTTACAGACGGCGTGCTGACCTCTCCGGCAAAGATTGCCGACGCCATAGCGCAGGAGCTTTCGGCAAGCGGCTACAAGGCAAAGCCCGTCGTCCTCACGATTACCAGCTCCCAGATTCTGACCCGTGAGGTCATCCTGCCAAAGAGCAGTTTAAAGGATATGATGCTGCTGGTGGAGGCGGATGCGCCCAACCATTTCCCTGTGGACATTTCGGAGTATTCGGTGGACTTCAAGGTGCTGGGCGAGGTGTCGGAGGATAATTTGCAGCAGTACAAGGTGCTGCTGATCGTCACGCCGCTCAAAATCCTCGACAGCTATGTCGCGGTGTTTGAAAAGTGCGGACTTTACCTCGAAAAGATTGACTATAAGGGCAACAGCCTGACCAAGCTCGTCAGGCAAATTGACGATATTCAGGGCTATTACCAGGAGGGCTCGACAGCGGTCATCGACATCGGGGACGCACATTCCAGTGTGACCATCTGCAAGGACGGCTATATGAAGTTCAGCAGGGTATTTAATTTCGGCAGCAAGCTGTACAGCGACGAGCTGCTCGAATTCCCGGGCGTCACCGGTGAGATAGCCGAAAGGATCAAAAAGGAAAAGGGCGTCATCTTAGACGGCGAGGAGGACACGGACGATTACGCCAGGGCGGCAAGGCAGGCGTGGAGCAATTTCGGCGATCCGCTGCTTGACGAGATCACCAGGGTCTTTGACTTCTTCACCTCCCGTGAGAGCGTCAATATGATCGACCGGATACTGCTGACGGGCGGCGGAAGCATGATGCCTCGCCTGATTCGGTATTTCAGCAGCGTCTTTGATGTGCACGTTGACTATCTGCGCTGCGAGGGGCTTGTGGAGTTTGTCAGCCCGGATGAGGACATGACGATGTTTTCCATGTTTTTCGGCTGCTGTGTCGGCGCACTTTTGAGCGAATAATACACGACTGCATCATTCTATCTTAGGGGCGGTGAATTTCTTTGGATTTGCAAGGGAAACCCAGCTTTAATCCGTTCAAGCCGAATATGGCGCCGGGCAAAAAAACCGGCAAAGCGGATGTCAGGAATAACGTACTGAAAAAAGAAATCAACCTTCTTCCGAAGGAAATATTGATGCAGCGCCGCTTTGACAAGACGTTTCTCAAAGTATGCTTTATCGCCATACGTATTTTGGTGCTTGCGGGGCTGTTGCTTTGCATACCGCTGTTCCAGACCTTTACGCTCACCGGTGAGAAAAACGTGCTCCGGCAGGAGGTGGACAGTCTTGCCAAGATTGAGGAGGTCGAAGCGCAGGTGCACAGCGCCAATGCGCAGCTCAGCGGATACAGGAACCTCATAGATACCCTGAGCCGGAACGATTCGGTGATCGGCGTGATTTTGACGACGATGGAAAAGGTCATCCCCAATGCGATGTATCTGACCTCCGTCGCCCAGCAGACGCAGGAAATCAAGGGTGAGAACGGTGCGCCGACCCAGTACCAAAAGGCGATTATCATCAAGGGCATGGCAAGGGACAAGGCGGCGGTGGCCGACTTTCAAAAGAGCTTAAAGGATACAAAGCTCTATAAAAACGTCTATGTGACCGATATTTTAGAAAAAGATAAGCGCGAAACAAAGACCGAATTAAAGGAAGTTCCCAACGAGCTCGGCGAAATGGTCATGCAGGAGGTCGTGGTAGCGGAGATCGCGGAAATCCGGGTTGAGTTCGATATGGAATGTATTCTGAACGAATGGAAGTGAGCGGTTTGAAGGGCGTCGGCAGAAAGCTTAAAATAGGAATACTGGCGGTTTTGGTTGTCGTCTTTGTGACGATCCTTTCTTTTGCATACGTCAAAGCCATTTCAAACGTCCACTCGCTCAAAGGCGATATTTCCTCCCTCGAAAGCAGGCTCACCGTTTTAAAGGAAAAGAACGCCAAAAGCGACGCCTATGCGTATGAGTTGAAGTTCATCAAATTTCAAACGGATAAGCTGTTAAAGCTCTTGCCGCCTGATATTTTGCAGGAAAGCCTGATCCTGTCGCTCAGAAGAATCGAACATGCGACAGGGGTGAAGATGACGTCGATAAAGTTTGCGGAAATCGAGAAGGTTAAGGCTCCCGGAAAGGAGCAGGCGGCGGAAGGCGCTGCGGCAAAAACGCTGACCGCACGTGACAGCTCCGCCTTTGCGGACGGCGACCGGATGGATATGAAGGTCGAGGTTGCCTTTGTGGGAAAATACGACAACCTCAAAAATATGCTGGAAGAAATCTCCCGTGAGAAGAACAGGGTCATCATCACCGGCATCAGTATCGCAAGTGACGGAAAAACTACGGACATTTTGGAGGGCAACGTCAGCCTGACTTTCTGTGCGCTCAAAAACAGCAAGCAGCCGATGAGTGCGTGGGAGCTCTTGCTCGAAAAGGGGGCAGACGATTTGTTCAAGCCGTTTGAAGGCTATATCGAAAACCCCGAGCCGCCGCTGATACCCGAGGTGGACAAATCCTATAAGACGATAGAGCCGAGGGCGGACTTTTATCTGGTCGCCGGCAAATTCAATCCTGTTGCGCCCGCCGTGCGCATCGGGAAATACGAGTCGCCAAACTCGGAGATCTATTTTGACGGCAACAATACCATCGATATCAATTTCTATATCGAAGAGAAAAACGGTCAGGTGTCGTTCAGGACACGTACGCCGGTTGCGCCGTATCCCGCCGAAACAGGGTCTGTGCTGTTCTTCCCCAAGGAAGCGGACATCACCATGAACATTGCGGCGACGGCGATTGCGGGCGGCGACGATTTGGTCAGGGTGCGGCTGAATGTCTTTAACACAACGGAAAGAAGGGTCGTTATCTTTACGAACGACGTTTCCGAAAGGGTGAGCGTGGTTGTCAAGGAAGGACGTGTCATCACACAGCCCGATAAAGAGGCTGTGCGTTAAGATGAAAAAGACACATCTTAAAAACCGAAACGGCTTTTCGCTGGTCGAAATCATCATTGCGATGGCGATGTTTGCGATCGTGATCGTGTCTGTTTTCCTGATGTTCTCATTTTCGTCCCAACAGAACCATCGCACAAACGACTTAGACGAGCTTTATTCCATCGCCCAGCGCAGTATGGAGTATATCAAGAATAACCCCGGCGATCTTACAGAAAGCGCAAGCTACCGGCAGCTGGGCGGCTATACGGCGGATGCCGAAACCCTCAGCCGCTTTACGGTCATATACAAGGTGACAGAAATTGCCGTCCCTAAACCTTCCGGCGCCGCCGGTTCGGGAAGCCCGATCAATCCCGTGAACTTTATTGTGACTATTGAGGTGTATTTTACAAAAGACAGCACGGCATTGGGTACGATCGGCACGGTGTCAAAAACTGAAACGGCACGCAGCCTGAACATCCCGATCGCCACACTCAATTCCAAACTGACGACTTACCGATAACAAGGGAGGCGGATACACGTGAAAAAAGCAAAACACTGTCTTGTCAACGAAAGCGGCTTTGCCTATATTGTGCTGATTTTGCTGGTGGTGGTACTGGGCACCATGGGTCTTTCCCTTGCGGCGACCACGGTGATGAACACCAAAAACCGCCAAACGGTGCAAAAGCTGGAACGCCACTATTACGACCTCGACGGCGCCATGACCTTTGTGCAGGCGGTTTTGGAAAATGCCGGCAAGTATGGTCGTGCGTCCGCCATTGCCGCCGTCGAGGATGCCTATGAGGACGCCGTTGAAGACGGCGCACCGCTCACAGAGGCAGAACTTGAAGCGGTCTACGTCAGCGCCTTTAAGACCTATATCATAAGTGGTGCGGGAAAAAGCTATATCAACAGCGAGCTTGCGGGGATGGCGGGCGACGAGCGGTTTGCCGTAGATGCCGCGTTTTGGGGCGACACGTCCTATGACGACGAGGGCATCAAGCTTACGATCAAAACGTCGAAGTCCGGCGGCAGCGAAAGCCTTGCGGCGTCCTTTGCGCTGCCGTATCACTATATCAAAGGCACGGAAACGACCATTGAAATCCCGGGCGGCAGCGGCTCCGGCAGCGGCGGTAATCCGATCGGTTTTTACAACCCGCTGTTTCGGGCGGCAATGACATCCAACGGTCATTTGAAGCTCAACAGCGCCTGTTATTTTGATGCCACGAATGCGGATAAAAAAACGACGGGTATTGCGATGCAATGGACGTCCGATAAAACAGGGCAGCTTGTCCAGAATGATAGCATGCTCGACATCAAAGGCACAACCATTCCTGTCCTTGAAACAGAAGGCTCATCGCCCAGTATGTACCGATACTACAATCTGACGGTAAACGGACAGAGTATGCGGCGTTCGGTAGCGTGCGATATTTCGAGCCGCATAAAGCTGTCGAACTTTTATGATTCAAGCAAGCTCAGCGGCTTTACTTCGAACAGCTCGGGCAGCAATAATAAATATTATCAGATCTCGGAAGGCGATTTGATATTGCGTATATATAAAGGAACTGAAAAGATTGAAGGTTCTACCTGGACGTCTGTTGCAGGCAAGCGGGGTTTGATCATCATACCCTATTCTGTTGGCATCAACGGCACAATCCCGCAAAATAATCCCTTTAAGGGTGTCGTGCTGTTTTTAGGGAGCGGAACAACGGAATTCCAGTCGCCTTTCGCGGCGGTGCATGATGAAAAATCGGTTCAAGATGCTTTTAACCTATACAAAAGCAAGACAAACTCTGATTTGTTGGAGCAAATGTTTAAGATGCCCGCATTAAAACAAAACACCTACGACACACAACGGGTCGAGGTGGTGTCGAATGTGACAAGCAATCCGCTTTTCATATCACCGTTGGTCATCAGTAACAAACAGATGGAGAGCAATGGGCTTGCTGTCAAGCAAACCTATCCGAGTTTCCAGACGCAGGACACCTTTTTGCAGCTGGAAGGCACCCCCAAAGGTCTTGTTGCGTCAAGCAATACGGTTAATGTCAATACCGGTCAAAACCCGGGCGGGCTTAAAGTGAACGGCAGCATTGTTTGGGAGAACAGGTCCAATTCTTTCATAACGAAAACGATCAGCTCAGGCAGTGTCATCCCCGATGTTTTCGCTTATGTCGACAAGGACTTGTTAAAATCCTGGAAATCTGCCGGTGTATCATTTGTTGCCCGGCAGGGGAGCAGCACCTCCCCCATGCAGATATGCAAAATTTATATGGGTGATGTGACAATTAGGAACAACAGAATTGGTGGCACCACTGATGACTATGATAATATCTCATCCAGCGAGGGACTGATATTTGTCAATGGAAAGCTCAGTATCGAAGACAGTAACTTGAATTTTACAGGTGTGATCATTGCCACAAACGGCATCTATGTGAAAAACAGCTCAAATACTTTGAAGTTTGGCGAGAGTGCGGGTACAGGGGTTGCAAAAGCCATTGCTGCGGTCAACCTGTCCGAGGAAGGAAAAATACTATTCTCTCCGGGTGCGGAAAAATTCTACGCCTCGGTCTACGACGGTGTGGGCGGCGGGGGAACGCAAACCGTCACGGCTCCGACGGCGGGCAGCGTGGACACCGTTAACAAGGGTGTGCGCATACTCGACTGGAATACAGTGCAATAATATAGCTATATATGTATAAGGGCGGATGGCAGCCACGTCATCCGCTTATATATGGTAGAAAATTTCTATTTACTACCATATAATATTCAATTCATTCCTTGGCAAGGGGTTTCGGCTGCGCACCAAAAAGTGCCGCAAGGCACTTTTTTATCTTATAGGAAATTTCTCAAATTTCCTATAAGATAAAACAATTAATTCATTCCTTGGCAAAGGCTTGCGTCAGCGCACTAAAAAGTGCCGCAAGGCACTTTTTTATCTTATAGGAAATTTCTCAAATTTCCTATAAGATAAAACAATTAATTCGTTCCTTGGCAAAGGCTTGCGTCAGCGCACTAAAAAGTGCCG
>JAKJBX010000015.1 GCA_022706765.1 Bacillota bacterium | reverse complement strand
AACCGCGAGCGGTTGTCAGTCGCTTTGTGACTGACGCGAGCTTGAAGCTCCCCCTCAATATTGAGGGGGCAGGGGGGAGTTAAGCGTTTTTGGTTACTTTTGTCGCGACAAAAGTGACACTGGGGGGAGCAGATAAAGTAGTATAAACAATCTTTTTTAACGTCGGGGGGCAGGTATCGTCCCCCGACCAACTAAATTTTTATAGAGATATATCGTCGTTATACGTCAGCCTCTTTAACGTTTATAGCCTAATCCGCCCGCCGCGCCGCACAACGACCTTTAAGAGCTCCAGCCTTTGCAGATAATCCGTCAGGCAATGCCTGTGCAGGCTCTCGCCCGTAAAGAGCAGATAGGCGGCGTCCGCTTTTATCACACTTTTGCAGTTTACGCACCTGCATTTCCCTTTGCTCCCCACAATGACCGACTTCGGGAATAAGCCCGGCAATGTTTTCATTTTTCCCACCTCATGCTTCCGATAATATCAAGGCTTGGCGCCCGTTGCACTCGGACGCCGCACCCTGCTTACCGAAACCACTTCCAAACATAAAAAAGCGCGCAGGTTTTGCCCCTTACGGCAATTGCCTACACGCTTTGCGTTTGTCTGAAATGCCGAATTCCCTGCCCGCCCCCCCTTGAAAACCATGGAGGAATGTGTTATAATAAATGCGGTGCCGGTCATCCGGTTGCGTATAGGTGGTGGGTCACCCGTATTGCAGGGGCAATGTGTTCGTAGCACATTGTCCTGCCGCTTTTTTAGCCTGTCCGTGTTTCCGTTAAGGATATTTTACCATAGTATGATAAATTTTGCAAGCGTTTTTTATCAGGCAGGAAACCTCCGTTTTCTACCTGATAAAAAAGAATTAATTGATTCCTTGGCAAAGGGTCATGTCGGCGTACCTAAAACGCCGAAGGCGTTTTGTTATCAGGCAGGAAATTTCTGTTGTAATCCTACAATATTTCAAGAATGACTTGTAACCGCGCGCCAAGTTTGGTAAAATATAAGCGGTAAACATGTTTTGGCATTTAAGGAGTGACCTGTTTTGAAATATATCATCATACTCGGCGACGGCATGGCGGACTATCCGATTACGGCGCTGGACGGAAGGACGCCGCTTGAAGCGGCGAAAAAGCCGTATATGGATATGCTTGCCGCAAGGGGGAGGATGGGGCTGGTCAAGACGGTGCCCGACGACCTGCCGCCCGGCAGCGACGTCGCAAACCTGTCGGTGTTCGGCTATGACCCCCACAAATATTACACGGGACGCTCCCCCTTAGAGGCGGTCAGCATGGGGGTTGCGCTCGGCGACGGCGACACGGCCTTTCGCACAAACCTCGTCACCTTGTCGGACGAGACGGACTTCGCGCAAAAGAAGATGGTGGATTACAGCTCGGACGAAATTTCGACGGACGAGGCGCACATCCTGATACAGGCGGTTGAGGAAGCGCTTGGCAACGCATTTTTGAGCTTTCACGGCGGCATATCCTACCGCCACCTGATGCTGTGGCACGGCTGCGACACGGAGTACCGCCTGACCCCGCCGCACGATATTTCCGGCAGGGTGGTGCAGGAGTACCTGCCCGGCAGCCCGATCATACTGGAACTGATGCGCCAAAGCCATGACGTCTTAAAGGATCACCCCGTCAATATAGAAAGGATTGCGCAGGGCAAGCACCCCGCCAATACCATCTGGATCTGGGGACAGGGCAAAAAGCCGCAGCTCACCCCGTTTGCCGAAAAATACGGCAAAAAGGGCGCGGTCATTTCGGCGGTCGACCTCGTGAAGGGCATCGGTATCTGCGCGGGGATGCGCTCAATAGACGTCGAGGGCGCAACGGGCAACATCCATACGGATTTCGACGCCAAGGCAAGGGCGGCAGTCGACGCGCTGACGCAGGACGACTTCGTCTATGTCCACATCGAGGCGCCCGACGAGTGCGGACACCGCTTTGAGCTTGAAAATAAGGTGCGGGCGATCGAGCTGATCGACGAAAAAGTCGTCGGTCCAATATACGAAGCCCTGACGGCAAAGGCGGAGGCCTTTTCGATGCTGATCCTGCCCGACCACCCCACGCCGCTTTCGCTCGGCACCCATACGCACGATCCTGTGCCGTTTGTCCTGTACCGCTCGGGCGACAACGGCAGCGGCAAGCCCTATTCCGAAAAGAACGCCGCCGGCGGCGAATACATACCACACGGTTTTGAATTGATGGACTATCTGATTGGAGGATAAAGTTTGAAACAAGTTTCAAACTTTTGCCCCGGCGGATGCACACAAAATGCGCAGTGAAAGTGCCTAACGGCACCCGCATTTTGGCGCAGTGACCATTTTAACGCCTTATCCGGCTCACGATAAGTGCGTGGTCAAATTGTTATCAAATTTGGTGAGCCGGAAAGGCTAATGGTCATATTATGCCCGAAAACAAACATTTGCGGTTTTTGCTGGTTACGGTCTACCTTGTTATCGGTTACTTTTTCGTCACAGCCATCTTGCCGAAGACGCTCATTGTGCTGCTGCCGTTCCTGCTTGCGGCGGTTGTGGCGCTGATCACACGCCCGCTCGTCCGGCTGCTCAGAAAAATCAAGTTCCCCAACGCCCTGGCGTCCATGCTGTCGCTGGCGGTGGTGCTTTTTGTGGTGTCGGGCATCATCTTTGCGATCGTCAACCGTCTGGTCAGCGAAATCACCATGCTTTCGGGTCAGCTGCCGTCCATCGTGTCAAACATCCCCCAAGCCATCGCGTCGATGACAGACCGCTGGCAGGCGTTCAGAGAGGCGATGTCGCCCGAGATGTCCGGCTATATCAACGATGCGCTCATGAATTTGTTAAGCTCGCTTGCCAACCTCATCTCTCCGCTCACGCAAAAGGCGTTTAATCTGGTGACAGGGTTCGCGACCTCACTGCCGAACATCTTGGTGTTCACGGTGGTGTTTTTGCTGTCCTGCATATTCTTCACCAAGGACTTCGACTTTTTGACCAAAAGCCTTGCCCGGCAGTTCCCCAAAACCGTGCTGGCAAGAATGATCCAGGTCAAGGGTCATGCTTTCACGGCGTTCGGCAGGTATTTAAGAGGCATATCCATCATCCTTTGCATCACGTTTGCGGAGCTTTTCGCAGGGTTTATGATACTGGACGTCAAATACGCCTTTCTGATTGCGCTGGTGATCGCGCTGCTCGATGCGCTGCCCGCCGTCGGCACGGGCGCCATCCTGATCCCGTGGGGGCTCATTGAAATCATCGGCGGCGATTATAAAACGGGCATATCCATCCTGGTGCTGTATCTGATCATCCTGGTCGTCCGCCAGCTGATCGAGCCGAAGATCATGAGCAGCTCCTTCGGGACGCACCCCATCGTCACCCTGATCGGTATGTATGTCGGTCTGATGTTCTTCGGCGTTGCGGGGCTGGTGTTCATGCCCATCACCTTGACGATCATCATTTATTTGCAGCGTGCAGGGATGTTCACCGTTTGGAAGTCCACGAAAGATGTTGAAGCAGCAGAATAAGAATAAAAAAGGGTGCGGAACTGATGTTCCGCACCCTTTGTGGTTTTAAGAGGTTTATGCCTTTTGCGGTTTTTTGATGACGCTGACCAAAAGCACGCCGATGACCGCCGCCACTGCCGCCACGACAAACGCGGGAAACATCAGGTTGATGTCGTCCTTTGCGATGTTCTTGAAATAGCCCGCGATATAGGACGACGACACCGCACCGATGCCGAAGCCGATCAGTACCATACCGTAGTTGGTCGCCATGTTTTTGGCGCCGAACAAATCGGCTGTAAAGGCGGGGAAGTTGCTCAAAAAGCCGCCGTAGAAAAATCCGATGAAGCCGATCAGCACAAAAATCCAATAGCCCGTCGCCAGATTGACCAGCAGCGACAGCCCTGCGGTCCCCGCCAAAAGCAGGATGATGGTCTTTTTCCTGCCCAGCTTGTCGGATGCGCCGCCCCAAAAGAACCTGCCGAAGGCGTTGCAGATCGAGATAATCAAAACGCCGATTGCCGCAATATTGCCGGTCATGCCCTTTGCGATGGCGATGGGCTTTGCGAAGCCGATCATCATCAGACCGCCCATACAGGCAAGCATCAGGGTCGCCGCTACGAGATAAAACTGAGGCAGTTTCAGCACCTCGCCGGGGGAGAAATCCACCACAGCGTTTGCAGACGATGCGGCGGGCGGTGTGTAGCCCTCAGGCGCAAAGCCCTCCGGCGGATTTTTGATGAACAGACCGCCGAGCGTGCAGACGACGACGAAGATGATGCTGAGCACCATAAAGGTTTTCAGCTCGCCGATCTCGGGACCGCCGAACACTTTGATCAGCTTTTCGATGATCGGTGAGAACACCACGCCGCCAAATCCGAGCGCAGCAACGATAATGCCGGAGATAAAGCCGCGCTTTTCGGGGAACCACTTTTGCGCGACCGCAATGGTGGTCGAGTATGTAAAGCCCATGCCGACGCCGCCCATGATGCCGTAGGTCAGCCACAAGAACCATGGGTACGATGCGGACGAAAAGGACGCCAGGAAGAAGCCGAGCGCCAAAATCAATCCGCCAAGGATGACGATATTGCGGGGTCCGTGCTTTTCTTGCAGTTTGCCGCCAATGGTGCTGCCGATGGTCAGCGTTGCCAGCAGCAGCGAGAATGTCAGTGCCGCCGAGGCGTTGTCGCCGCCGAAGATGGTTTTGGCGATGCCTGTTTGGAAGATGCTCCAAACATACGCCGTGCCAAGACAAAGCTGGATAAGGATTGCCGCCAGAACAGGGCTTAGCCGATTGACCTTAGAGCTCATGTGTTTTCCCCCTTAAAATAAAAAATGCTATTGGTTTGGAATTATATCATAAACCGTTATATATTGCAATATTTTGTTGAAAAATCACATTGACAATTCTTTCGCGTTGTAATAGCATTGTATTATATACCAATCAAGGAGATGACAATGAATGAAATGGACACTGCTGCACCCTGCCGACCGGCTCGTTAAGATCATGGAGCGCATCTATGGTTACGGCATGACCACCACGTCGGGCGGCAACCTCTCGATACTTGACGAAAACGGAGACATCTGGATCACGCCGGCGGGCGTGGACAAGGGTTCGCTAACCCGTGAGGATATTGTCCGCGTGACCGCCTCGGGCGAGATTATCGGGCGGCACAGACCGTCGAGCGAATGGCCCTTCCATAGCGTGATCTATAAAAGAAGACCTGACATCAAGGCGGTGCTGCACGCCCATCCGCCCGCGCTTTTGGGGTTTAGCATCGTCCGCAAGATCCCTAATACGCTGCTCATCCCCAACGCCGACATCATCTGCGGCGACATCAGGATGGCGGAGTATGAGGTTCCGGGCAGCGAGGCGCTCGGCGAAAATATCGCTAAGATGTTTGATACGGGCGCAAACATCGTCATGCTCGAAAATCACGGTGTCGTCATCGGACACAGCGATATCTTCAAAGCATTTATGGCGTTTGAAACGCTCGACTTTTGCGCAAGGCTGGAAATTAACGCTCTGCGTCTCGGAAAGATCAACGCCCTCGACGAAAGGAAGGTCGGCATCTCACGGGAGAAGAACAACGCCGATTTAGGCGACTTTGCCGTTCAGTGCTATTCCAGCGAGGAGTGTGACGTACGGGCAAAGATGTGCGCCCTCATCTCACGCTCATATGACCAGCGCTTGTTCACCAGTACGCAGGGCACTTTTTCGGAGCGCCTGTCAGACGGCGGCTTTATCATCACGCCGTACGGCATGGACAGGAAGTATTTAAGCCCCGAGGATCTTGTCCGCATCGAAGGCGAAAAAAAGGAGCTTGGGAAAACCCCAAGCCGCTCGGTGTTGCTGCATCAATATATTTACGAAAAAAATCCCGGGATCAATTCGGTGATCGTGGCGCACCCGCCGAACATCATGGCGTTTGCGGTCAGCGACAGCGCATTCGACTCCCGCATCATTCCCGAGAGCTATATCATGCTTCGTGACGTACCGAAGCTCCCGTTCGGATCAAGCTTTTTGCAGCCGTCGCTCACGGCGGACGTCATTAGTATGAAGAACCCTGTGGTGCTGGTCGAAAACGACTGTGTCATCGTTGCGGGAACCTCGCTCATCAATGCGTTTGACCGCCTCGAAGTCGCCGAATTCAGTGCAAAGGCGATCATTGCTACTGGTCAGCTCGGCGAAATCGCCAAGATCGACGATGCGGAAATCGCAAAAATCAACACAGCGTTTCATTTGGAATAAACTCTTAACTTGTTGCTAAATTGTAGATAATTTCTGCGGCGGTCGCCCTTGTGACGATACGCTTGGGTGTAAAGGCGTTGCCCTTGACGATGCCCAGCCCCTGTGCGATTGCCGCATAGCCGATGTTTTCGGGGTCGATTGCCGTTTCGTCGAAAAAGCGGGTCACATAGGTGTCGGCAAGCTCGGCGACGTCGGTATAGCCCAGCAGCCTGATGAGGTACCTCACCGCTTGCTCAAAGGTGATTTCGGCGGCGTCGCTGCGCTCGGCTTCGGTCAGGACGTTATAATGATAAATCATCGCATTGTATACGCTCTCGGTATCATCGGGGGCGTATTGGCTTGTTGCGCGGTAAATCCAGCTTAAATATTCCAACTGTGTGATGTTCTCGTCGGGGCGAAAGGCTTCCTCCTCCGGCAAAATCCCGCTTGATTGCAGGACTGCGATGGATACCCCTGACGGGTGATCTGCAATGCCGGCGGATACGCTTGCCCGACCGTCCCGATAGCTTTCGCCCGAGGTGTCGCACAGCTTGCCCGTTCGGGCGTTTACAAAAACCGGCTTGCCCGGCGCAAAGCCGTAAACCAGCCTGATTTCAATGTCCTTGGCGCTATGCGGCGTCCTCACGCCCGGCTTTGCCACGGCGGCATACTGCACCGCAAAGCCCGCCCGCAGGAAAAGCTCATCGGCGGCGTCGCCCGCAGGAACGACCTCCGCGGCGGAGGGGAAGACCCTTTTCGACCAGGTGCATCTGTATGATGTGACGCCGCCCGACGCACTGACGGACACCTTGATGCCGTCACCGGCATAAGTAAGCCCGTTGACCAGCCTCGGGAACGTAAAGGTGTACTCATAGCCGCCTGACCCATAGAACGAGAGCCTGCCGGTCTTTTGGCTGTCGGCACAGGCGGCGAATTTTACCGTCATGTTCTGCGCAAAAGCCTTTGCGATGACATATGCCTCAGTCTCGCTGACTTCCCTGCCCGCTGCGGCATTTTCGGAAGTCTTGTTGTATGACAGAATTTCTTTGGTCTTTGCATCAATGGCGACGTTTATCGTTTCTTGACCCGATGAGATAAACGGGATGTTATAATAGCTGTCGCCGCTTGCGGTGCCGACAAGGGAGGCGGCGGCAACGGCATAGCCGTCAGGGATGCCGGGCTTTTCTCTCGCCGTGATTTCATAGGCTTCCGAAAAAGCCGTGTCGTCCCATGTGACAATATCGTCATAATTGACGGCGTTGTCGGCGACGGTGCTGTAATCCGGGGCATATACGGCATAATTCCCGCCCGAAATGCCCGTTCGGGTGACCTCGCCTGTGAAAGCGCTGATATACTCGGCGGCGGTCCTGTTTGCGCCGTACATCAGGATGACGCTGCGGCTGCTGTCGTCGCTGTAAAACAGCGAAACACCGATGTTTTCAAGATATTTTGCACGGGCGGTCTGCGGGTCGATGACCCCCTCGCCCGAACGGAAGCCGCTGAGGTCGTCCCAGCGGACATCAAGCTCCGAAAGGGTTTTGCTGTGCGCGTCTATGACGGCGGTGATATAGTTACCAAAGTAGGGAATGTTGTTTTCGTACCGGTAAAAACGTATGTAATACCTGCCGGAGTTGCGCTCGTAATAGTTCGGCTCGTCGACTATGCGCATACTGCCCGCAAACTCAGGGCAGATCCTTGCGACACTGGCTGCGGCGATAGCTGCGGCGCCGTTCCGGTCAAGGGTCGACAGCTTATAATCCCCCTCATATTTTCCGTACTGAAAATGGCTGTAATAAATGACCCTGCCCTTTTCGTCAAGGGTAGCGGACGCGTTGCCGCCCGGGTTTTGGGCGTCGCCGTTGCCGCTCCAAGACAAGTCATAGGTCGTGCCGAAGTCGGTCTGGGACACACGTCCGTAAAAGTCTGTGTAGTAATCGGGGATTTCAAGGCGCGCCTTAGCGACAGCGGCGGCATCCTCCGCAGCCATGGGCTCTGCGGCAAATGTGCTGAAACTGTGCATAATAAAAACAAGCATTAAAAAAAACGTCAGTTTTGTTTTCACGTCTTTGCCCCCCTGTTTACCGTAGTCTATATCAACTCTATTATAGCATTTTGAGGCCGCCTAATCAAGCGTTGTCATCATATCGTAATACCTGCATGCGGGCCAAAATTCTGTTGACAAAAAATAGACGCTGCACTATAATGTTAGTGCAGCCTAACAGCCGTGCGGCTTTTGGGCAAAAACAGCGGGCAAGAGAAAGAGGAACATTCTATGGAAACGACCGTCAAAAAACTCAAAAAAGGCGAGCGGGGCAGGGTAATTCGCGTGGTCGGAGAGGGTGCGGTCAGGCGCAGGCTTTTCGACATGGGGATCACACCCGGAGCAGTGGTCACGATGCGCAAGACGGCGCCGCTCGGTGACCCGATCGAAATCACGGTGCGGGGCTATCAGCTCAGTATCCGAAAGGTTGAGGCGGACTCGGTGGTTGTGGACAGGGTGGCGGAAGTTTGAAACTTGTTTCAAACTTTCGCCCCGGCGGTTGCACACAAAATGCGAAAGGAAGACACTTTCAGTGCCTGCATTTTGGCGCGGTGACCATTTATACGCCTTATCCGGCTCATGATAAGCGCGTGGTCAAACTTCCATAAAATTTTGTGAGCCGGAAAGGCTAATGGTCACAATAATGACATTAAGATTTGCATTGGCGGGCAACCCGAACAGCGGAAAAACCACGCTGTTTAACGAGCTGACGGGCAGCACGGCGCATGTGGGCAACTGGCCCGGGGTCACGATAGACCGCAGGGAGGGACGCTATCGGGGGACAGGGCGCCGAGGTGGACATCATCGACCTGCCCGGCATCTATTCGCTGTCGCCCTATACGCCGGAGGAGGTCATCGCAAGGGACTATATCCTCAAAGAAGCGCCCGATGTGATCATCAATATCGTGGACGCTACGAATTTGGAGCGCAACCTGTACCTCACCACGCAGCTATTGGAGGCGGACTGTCCGCTGATCGTTGCGCTGAATATGACCGACCAGCTCTCAAAGCAAAACGCCTCTCTGGACGACCAAGGGTTCGGGCAGGCACTGGGCGTGCCTGTCGTGCCTATTTCGGCGCTGCACGCCACGGGGATGCGGCAGTTGATGGAAACGGCGCTGTCTCTGGCGGACGCTAAACGGACGGGCAGGTCGGTGCTGGCCGCCTCGCCTGTGGGGACAGACATATCCAAGGCGGCGGCGCATCTTGCCGCAAAGTCCGTCGGGCATCCCATGCTGAGCGCCGTTAAGATCTTGGAGGGAGACCTGCCGGTCGGCGGCGACGCCGTGCTGGACGGTATCCGGTCGGGACTTGCGCAGCGCTTTGAAGACCTTGAAGCGACCTTTGCGGATTTGAGGTACCAATATATCACCAAACATTATTCACCCTTCTTAAAGCGGGAAATGCGTGCGGACGAGATGACTCACTCTGAAAAGGTCGACGCCGTACTCACACATAAAATACTCGGTATCCCGATATTTTTCCTGTTTATGTATTTCATCTTCCATGTGACCTTCGGCGAAAACCTGTTCGGTATCGAGGGGCTGCCCTCGCCTGGCGGGCTGCTTCAAGCGGGTGCGGAACAATTGATGACGTGGCTGTCGGAGGGCGTTTCGGCGCTGCTTACGGCGTCGGGGGCGTCGGACTGGGCGTTTGGTCTCGTCGTCGACGGCATGATCGGTGGGGTGGGTGCGGTGCTGTCGTTCGTGCCCCAGATTATGCTGGTGTTCTTGTTCCTTTCGATACTTGAAGACAGCGGATATATGGCAAGGGCAGCGTTTCTCATGGACAGGCTGCTCAGGCGCTTTGGGCTGACGGGACGCTCCTTTATGCCCATGCTGATGGGCTTCGGGTGCAGCGTGCCGTCGATCCTCGCCACACGCACCCTCGACAGCGACAAGGACAGGCGGCTGACTATGATTTTGATCCCTTATATGTCCTGCGGCGCAAAGATGCCGATTTATGCGCTCTTTGCGGCGGCGCTGTTTAAAGAAAAATCGGACCTGATGGTGTTGGGCATCTATACCGTCGGTATCGTGTCCGCCGTGCTTTCGGGTATATTGCTGACAAAAACCGTGTTCAGGGACAAGGCGTCTCCGTTTATTTTGGAGTTGCCGGCATACCGTATGCCGAGGCTGAGAAACCTGCTTTTGCACCTGTGGGAAAAGCTCAAAGGCTACATCATCCGGGCGGGAACGGTCATCTTAGCGTCCACGATCGTCATTTGGCTGCTCGCCAACTTTGATTTAAGCCTTCGGATGGTCGAGGCAAACAGCGCCGGCAGCATCCTCGGTGTGCTGGGCAGCGCCGTCAAGACGGTGTTTGTCCCGCTGGGATTTGCGAACGGCGCCGACGGATGGAAAGCAGTCGTGGCGATCCTCACGGGGCTAATCGCGAAGGAAGCCGTGGTGTCCACGCTGGGCGTGCTGTACGGCGGCGGGAACGAAGAGGCGTTTGCCGGCGCCATTGCCGCCGCTTTTTCCGTGCCTGCCGCATTGGCGTTTATGGTGTTCAATCTGCTGACCGTGCCGTGCATGGCGGCGGTCTCCGCACTGGTCAGCGAAATGCGCAGCGCAAGGTGGACGTGGTTCACCGTCGCCTTTTGGATCATGGTCGCATGGCTTGTGTCCTTTGCGGTCTTTTATGCCGCAAAATCCTTTGCATGACGGGAGGCATCCCCTGTGAGCATTACCGACATTGTCATCATATTGGGCGTCGCCGCAGTCTTTATCGGGATCGTGGTCTATCTTGCGCGGCGCAAAAACAAAGCCTCCTGCGGCTCGGACTGCACCAAATGCGGGCTTGACTGCCCCGCAAAGAAAGAGGACAAATCATAATTTTTAAAAAACCCATTGACATTGACGCTGCGTAAGGGTGTATCATACAATTGTCAGGAGGCGGTATGTATGGAGTACACGGTGATGAAGCTTGGGCGGCTTGCCGGGGTGAGCGCCAGAACGCTAAGGTATTATGACGAAATCGGGCTTTTAAAGCCGGTCAGGGTTAGTACCTCGGGCTATCGCGTTTACGGGCAGGCGGAGGTGGACAGATTGCAGCAAATCCTGTTTTACCGTGAGCTGGACGTCGGGCTGGACGAGATCGGAAAGCTCCTGTCCGACCCGCAGTACGATGCGGTTGAGGCACTGAAAGCGCATCGTCGTAAGCTCTGTGAAAACAGGGACAGGCTCGGACGCCTGATCGGCAATATTGACAAGACCATTGCGATGAAGGAGGGAGGGATAACCATGACCGATGCGGAGAGGTTTGAAGGCTTTAAGCAAAACTTAATTGATGAGAACGAGAAACAATACGGTAAAGAGGTTCGTGAGAAGTACGGCAACGAACGGGTGGATAAGTCCAATGAAAAGCTCAAAGGTATGTCGGAGGCGCAGTATGCGGCAGCGCAGCAGCTTGGTGACGACCTGATTAATACGCTGGGCAGGGCGCTCAAAAGCGGCGACCCGTCGGGAAAGCTGGCGCAGGAAACGGCGGATATGCACCGCAGATGGCTGTCGTATTACTGGGACGCTTACTCAGGGGAGGCGCACCTGGGACTTGCGCAGATGTATGTCGACGATGAGCGGTTCAGAGCTTATTACAACAAAGCAGGTTCGGGCGCAGCGGTGTTTTTAAGGGATGCCGTCAAAATCTATACTGAAAAACGGGGCGAATATTAAACTGCTTCGTTTTTATTTATTTCATAGGAAATTTCTCCAATCTCCTATGAAATAACATAATTAATTCATTCCTTGGCAAAGGGTTTCGGCTGCGCACCGAAAAGTGCCGCAAGGCACTTTTTTATAGACAAATCGCTTTTTCATGTGCTATAATAAAAAGCAATGGAGTGATGATGATTATGAACATTTTGGTCATTGACGGCATGGGCGGTGGCATCGGCAAAGCGGTGATAGAGCAATTGAGGTCGGCGTGCGGCGACGTCAGGATCATGGCGGTTGGGACGAACTCACTGGCAACCTCGGCGATGATCAAGGCGGGGGCGGACTTTGGCGCCACAGGCGAGAATGCGGTGATCTATAACTGTGCCAGGGCGGACTGTGTCATCGGTGTGATAGGCATCTGCTTTGCCAACGCCATGCACGGCGAAATCAGCCCCCGTATGGCGGAGGCGGTATCGTCCTGCGCCGCGCATAAGTTCCTCATTCCGATGGACAAGTGCAGCGTCACGGTAGCGGGCGTGGCGGACAAGCCTATCCAGTCCTATATCAGCGATGTTATCGAAAAAATAAAGCGGCCGGATTGACAAATCGGGCTTTATGTATTAAAATAATGGCAATGCATATCATGAAGATATGCGCATTGCTTATAGCAGACATGATGCCATGAAGGCTTTTTGCGCCGCAGAAGCGCCGCAAAGGGGGGATATGGTATCTTTTTTATTTTATCAAGGATAGAATAAAAAAGAAATGAATTCAGTTCTTGGTAAAGGGTAGAAAATAATGATATTAATTTAGGAGGTATTTTTCATGCATATGGCAGACGCACTGCTGTCGCCCGCAGTCGGGATGACCATGAATGTGGTCAGCACCGCGGCGGTGGCTTATTCGGTCGCCAAAATCAAACAGGACGACCTTTCCGAAAAGAAGGTGCCCGTGATGGGCGTGATGGGCGCATTTGTTTTTGCTGCCCAGATGATCAACTTTACTATTCCGATGACCGGATCGAGTGGTCATATCGGCGGCGGCATACTGCTTGCCGCCATGCTCGGCGGCTTCCCGGCGCTCGTCACCATCTCGGTGGTGCTGATTATCCAGTGCCTGTTCTTTGCCGACGGCGGGCTGCTCGCCCTGGGCTGCAATATATTCAACATGGGCGTCATTCCGTGCCTGGTGACTTATCCGCTGCTGTTTAAGCCGCTGGTCAAAAAGGGGCTGACGCAGGGGCGCATCGCCCTCGCTTCTGTCGCCGCGGTGGTTGCGGGCTTGCAGCTCGGCGCATTCGGCGTGGTATTACAAACGCAGCTTTCAGGCATCACTGCGCTGCCGCTCGGCACCTTCCTGCTGCTGATGCAGCCGATCCATTTGGCGATTGGTCTGGCGGAGGGCGTCGTCACGGCGGCGATATTGGGCTTTGTCTATCAGATGCGCCCTGAAATTTTAGAAAGCACCTTGGAAGGCGGCGTAATCAAAAGTGGTATACCGATGAGGGGTGTGCTGGCTGCGCTGGTCGTCCTCGCTCTGATAACCGGCAGCGCGCTGTCGCTGTTTGCGTCGGCGTACCCGGACGGTCTGGAATGGTCGGTGGAAAAGACTGCGGGAACGGCGGAGCTTGAAGCTGGGGGCGGCGTGTTTGACGGGGCGGCATCCATTCAGGCTGCGACCGCCTTTATGCCGGACTACGCCTATAAGGACGCCGGTGAGGAGGGCGCGGGTACGTCCGTCGCCGGGATTGCAGGCGGCTTGATGACCTTCATCATGGCGTTCTCGGCGGCATTTGTGATTTCACTCGTTAAGAAAAGAAAGCGGGGCAGCGCGGCGGCGGCCGCCTAAGTTAATGAAGCAGACGATACATAACCTGTACGCACTTGAACAACTGTCAGGCGGCAAAACCGCCATACACAGGCTCCACCCGATAGCAAAGCTGCTGGCAACGGCGGTCTTTGTCGTTTTGGTCATATCATTTGACCGGTACGCCACCCTCCGGCTCGCCGTGTATGTGTTTTACCCGACGCTGATGATGGCGGTGTCTGAAACGCCGTATCATATGTTGATGAAACGATTTTTACTGACGTTGCCGTTTTGCCTGTTTGCAGGTGTGTCCAACCTCCTGCTTGACACGAACACCGCCTATGTCGGCGGCGGCGTTGCGGTCAGCTTCGGTACGGTTTCACTGGTTTCCATCCTGCTCAAAGCCTATCTGTGCGTGATGGCGGTGCTGATTTTGGTGGCGACCACGCCGTTTTCGGGGCTGACGGCGGCGTTGCGCCGACTGAGCATTCCGCAGATGTTCATTACGGTTTTTGAAATGACCTACCGCTACCTTGCCGTGCTGGCGGGCGAGGCGGCGGCGATGCGTACCGCCTATGCGCTTCGCGGCGCGGGCAGGCAGGCAGTCGAAATCAGGGACATGGGCAGCTTTGCCGGTCAGCTGCTGATTCGCAGCATCGACCGCGCCGAGCGTGTCTATCACGCCATGGTATGCAGGGGTTATGCGCCGGGAGCGCAGGTGCGGGCGACGGACAAAATTACGCTCAAGGACATCGGCTTTCTGATCGCCGTCTGTGTGCTGTGCGTTGTTTTTCGTATAATCGGACCGGTAGAACTGTTCTTGAAAATTTTCGGAGGGATATTGTCATGTTGAAACTGCAAGATGTTACAGTAGTCTATCCCGACGGAACAAAAGCCGTTGACGGCATCAGCCTGACGGTCAGGGAGGGCGAGCGTGTGGCGCTCGTCGGCGGAAACGGCGCAGGCAAGACCTCGCTTTTGCTGGCGGCGGTCGGCGTGTTGGGGCTGTCGGGCGGAAGCATTGAGGCGGCGGGGATTACGCTTGGCAAAAAGACGCTCGGCGCCGTCAGGGAGGCGGTTGGCATGGTGTTCCAAAACCCTGACGACCAGCTTTTTATGCCGTATATTTATGACGACGTCGCTTTCGGCTGCCGAAACGGCGGCATGAGCGGTGCGGAGGTTGAAAGGCGTGTGGATGAAACGCTCGGGCGGCTTGGCATCGCCGGACTGCGCAGCCGCTCGTCGCTCAAGCTGTCGGGCGGCGAAAAGCGTATGGCAGCTATTGCAACAGTGCTTGCCATGGATCCGTCGGTCATCCTGTTTGACGAGCCGACTGCCTTTTTGGACCATCGGGCAAAACGCACGCTGGTGACGGCGCTGCGGAGCTTGGGACAGACGCAGGTGATCGCCACGCACGATCTGGTATTTGCCGATGAGGTCTGCAACCGGGCAGTGGTGTTAAAGGACGGACGCGTTGCAGCGGATGGGTCGCTCATACTGCTGCGTGATAAGGCGCTGATGGCAGACTGCGGGTTAGAGGCAATCAATTGACGGGGTGAACGGGATGAATAAGACGGAAACACTGGACATATTAAATAAGATAAAGGACGGGACAATCACACCGGAGACGGCGCTCAAAAAGCTGTGCACGGCGCCGTTTGAGGATTTGGGTTTTGCCAAGCCCGACCACCACCGTGCGCTGCGTCAGGGCATTGCGGAGGTCATTTACGGTGCGGGCAAAACGCCCGACCAGATACTTGACATCGCAAACGCCATGCTGGATGCGGGTCAGCGGCTGATTTTGATTACCCGTATGTCTGAGGCGGCTGCCGAGGCAGTGGGCAAAGCCCTGCCGCTGCGGTATCATCCGGTTGCACGGGTCGGCACGGTCGGCGACATGCCCGTGCCGGACGGCAACGGTAAGATTGTCGTCGCCACGGGTGGCACCAGCGATATGCCGGTGTCGGAGGAGGCAGCCCTGACGGCGGAAGCGCTTGGCAACGAGGTCGTCCGCCTCTACGACGTCGGTGTGGCGGGGCTGCACCGGCTGCTGTCACAGCTGGACGTGATCATGGACGCCAAAGTCATTATCTCGATTGCCGGTATGGAGGGTGCGCTGACCAGCGTACTCGGCGGTCTTGCCGACTGTCCCGTCATCGGCGTGCCGACCAGCGTAGGTTACGGCGCATCCTTCGGCGGCGTGTCCGCACTGTTGTCCATGCTTAATTCCTGTGCCAGCGGCGTCAGCGTCGTAAACATCGACAACGGTTTCGGTGCAGGGTATTTAGCGAGTATGATCAACCATATCAAGGGGTGACCACGGATGAAAACGCTGTATATAGAATGTCATATGGGGGCTGCGGGCGATATGCTGACGGCGGCGCTGCTCGAACTGCACGGCGACCCGCAGGGCTTTTTGCGCCGTTTAAACGGCGCAGGTATTCCGGGCGTCACGGTGACGGCGGAGCCGTCGGTCAAATGCGGCGTCCGAGGGACACATATCAAGGTCACTGTCGGCGGACTGGAGGAAGGCGACCATGACCACGACCACAGCCATAGCAGCCTTTGCGGCGTCACGCACATCATCGGGCATTTAAATGTTTCGGACAGGGTCAAACAGGATGCGGCGGCGGTGTACCGGCTGATCGCCGAGGCGGAGAGCCATGTGCACGGCGTGCCGGTCACCGACATCCACTTTCACGAGGTGGGGGCGCTGGATGCAGTCGCGGACATCGTAGGCATGTGTATGCTGATGGAAGAGCTTGCGCCCGAGACGGTGCTGGCGTCGCCTGTTAACGTCGGCAGCGGTCATGTGCGGTGCGCCCACGGCGTCCTGCCCGTGCCTGCGCCCGCAACGGCGTATCTTTTGCAAAACATACCGATGTATAACGACCAAATCAAGGGCGAGCTTTGCACCCCCACGGGTGCTGCATTGCTCAGGCATTTTGCGGAGCGCTTTTGCGGGATGCCGGTGATGACGGTCGAGAAAATCGGCTACGGCATGGGCAAGAAGGACTTTGAAAGGGCCAACTGCGTCAGGGTATTTATCGGGCGCACAGAAGACGCACAGGATGAGGTCGCCGAGCTGATTTGCAATTTGGACGACATGACCCCCGAGGCGGTCGCCTTTGCGCAGCAGCTTTTGTTCGAGGCGGGCGCGCTGGACGTCTATACTACGCCCATCGGTATGAAGAAGGGGCGCATGGGCGTCAGCCTCACCTGTATGTGCGCCGGCAGGGACAGCGAAAAATTTATCTCGCTGATATTCAAGCACACCACCACCCTCGGTATGCGGGAGAATATTTGCCGCCGCCATACGCTCCGGCGGGAGGAATCCTCCGTGCGTACGGCGTACGGCGACGTCAGGGTCAAGACTGCCCATGGTTTCGGTGTCACAAAATCCAAGCCCGAATACGAGGACGTCGCCAAAATCGCCCGTGACACGCAAAAATCCTTACAGGAAATCATCCAAGAGATAGAATAACTGTTGAACAAACCTCCAATATCTGGTATAATAAAATCAGATATCGGAGGTTCGCTATTTCATTTTCAAAGGAGCCGTTTCTATGAAAAGCAATCGTAAAAGTGTTGTCGTCTACCTGCTGGTGGTGGTGTTGTCCGTGCTGTTTATCCTGGTCGGCAATAAGGTGAGCCGACCAGAGATTATGGACCAGGAAGCCGAGGAATACTTCAAGGCAGAGGTGACGGCGGTCAGCGAAGTACAGATAGAGGAAATTCAACTCGACGAACTAAACAGCGCGGAGAACAAAACCGTCCGTTTCACCGCACGGATCACGAGCGGCGCACACAAGAGTGAAACAGTCGAGGCGACGCAAAACATCAATGCGATGTATGCGGTGCAGCCAAAGCCCGTGGAGGTCGGCGGCAGGGTCATCGTTTCACAGCTCCATTTCGGCGGTGCGGAGGAAAGAGAATGGACCTTTATAGAACATAACAGGAGCGACACGCTCATTTGGCTTAGCGTCATTTTCCTGTTGCTGATTTTGGTCATCGGCAGGAAAAAAGGCTTTTCCACCATTCTGTCGCTTGTGCTGACGGTGCTTGCGGTGTTTGCGGTGTTCATCCCCTCGATTTTGAAGGGGTATAACGTCTATCTTTCGACGGTGGTCGTCGGCGTGTTTATCGTGTTGATGAGCTTGCTGCTGCTAAACGGCGCAAACAAAAAGACCGCCTGTGCGATCGCCGGCAACATCGGCGGCATGGCGATCGCCGGCGTGATTGCGGTTGTCACGAGCAAGCTTTTGCACATGACAGGGGTCGTGGACGAGGACTATGTATTTTTGATGTCCGCCCAACTTGAACAGCCGATCGACCTGGTGGCGCTCATTTGGAGCGGCATCGTCATCGGTGCGCTCGGCGCGATCATGGACGTGGCGATGTCGATCGCCTCCGCCATGAACGAGCTTGCCGAAAACATGACGGAAAAGACCTTCGGCAGACTCTTGAAATCCGGCATGACCATCGGGCGGGACGCCATCGGTACGATGACCAACACCTTGATTTTGGCGTATGTGGGCAGCTCGCTTGCGACAGTGCTGCTGCTGATCGTGTACAACAAGGATTTGCTGTTCCTTTTTAATTTAGAGATGATCACAGTCGAGGTGCTGCAATCCGTCGTGGGCAGCATGGGCATCTTGTTTGCCGTTCCCGTAACGGCGCTGTTTTCGGCATATGCCTACACCAGGCAGACCGGCGGCAAGGACGGGTCGGAATGAGACAGACGGATAAAAGCCTATCATAGGGCTTTCGGTTGCAGTGCGTCTTTTGTACACCGCCATGCTCTTTTCGGAGCGTATTTGTTTTTGAAATGACAATAAAGACGGGGGATCGGCTTGAAAAGGGTTGTCAGGGCAGTCTCGGCAGGACTTGGTCTCGTGCTCATGGTAAATGCCGTATTCATGGCATGCGTTTCAAATTTTAATGTGGGGTTTGTAATGACGTTTGTGACGGGCGCATTTATCCTGACGTTTGCTGTCAATTTTGATAAAATCAATGCACTGACACGCTGCGGCGTTTTAAGGTGGATGAAGTATGCCGTATATGCTGCCGTTGTTTTTGTGTTATCCGTCATCGTGTTTATCGCCGTTTACGGCTATGTGGATACGGTGACCTATGATGAAGATGTTCTGATTGTGCTTGGGGCGGGCATCCATGGCGAAGCTGTGACATATCCGCTCATGCACCGCCTCGACAAAGCGGCGGACTATGCCGGTAAAAACCCCAATGCGATCATCGTTGTGTCAGGCGGGCAGGGACCTCAGGAGAGCATCACGGAAGCCCTTGCAATGGAGCGGTATCTGATTAAAAAGGGCGTTTCGGGTGACAGAATCATAAAAGAAGAACGTGCGACCAGTACATTTGAGAATTTTTCCTATGCAAAGGATATGCTTGACAGTCATTTTGGCAAACCCTATAAAGCCGCTTTTGTGACCAACGGGTTTCATATTTTCAGGGCATCGCGGCTTGCGGACATCGCAGGGCTTGATGCGGCGCACCTTCATGCGAAAATCGCGTGGTATACCGTACCTGTCAGCTATTTAAGGGAGTTTACGGGGATATTGAAGCTGTGGGTGCTTAAAAAATGAAGAGACTAGAAAATCAAGGAGGAATAGAGATGATTATTTCAACCACCCCTACGTTGGAGGGAAAAAGGATTACGGCGTACAAAGGCGTCGTGTTCGGCGAGGTCATTGCGGGCGTTAACTTCATCAAGGATTTTGCGGCGGGGCTGACAAACTTCTTCGGCGGCAGGTCGGGCTCGTATGAGAATGAGCTGATAGAAGCGCGTGACAGCGCCATCTCCGAGATGGCAAGGCGTGCCGCCGCTTCGGGCGCCAATGCGGTGGTCGGTGTGGACGTCGATTATGAGGTGCTGGGACAGACAAACAACATGCTGATGGTGACGGCTTCCGGTACAGCGGTGGTCGTCGAGGACTGAGCATAGAATTCCTGCAAGAAGTCTGATAAGAATTTGAGGTCCGAGGCATTTTAGCAATAAAATGTTGAATAAATTGGCACAATAGCATATAATGATAAATAACGAAAATTTAGTAGGAGAATGCATATGGACAGAATCGAAAAAGCCCTTGCCGAGTATAAAGCCTGGTGTGAAAAGCTGGGCATCATCACGATATCCGACGTCAACAAGCTCATCCGTGAGGGTAGGGTCGGCTGGCTGGTCAACATCAGTGAGATCTGGCACGAGCAGAACATATCGGACATTGCGCAAAAAATACGCCACAACATTGCCCGCAAGAAGGTCATCCTGATCAGCGGTCCGTCCTCGTCGGGCAAGACGTCGTTTGCCAACCGGCTGCAGCTGCACCTGAAAGTGCTGGGCATCAACGCGGTGTCCATTTCACTGGACAATTACTATATTGACCCTGCGGATATGCCCAAAAACGACGAGGGCAACCCCGATTTGGAGGCGCTCGAATCCATCGACTACCTGCGCTTCAACCGGAACATCGAGGAGCTCATCAGGGGCGGGCAGGCGACCATTCCCCTCTTTAATTTTGCCAACAACCAAACCGGCGAGCGTAAGCTCAGGCTGCAAACAAACGAGGTCATCATCGTCGAGGGCATTCACGGGCTGAATGAAAAGCTGACCGCCGGCATCCAAAGCGACCACAAGTATAAAATCTACTGTTCAGCGCTGTCGGCGTTGTCGACGGATGACGGTCAGCGCATTAAATCACGCACCAACCGTATGATCAGGCGGCTGATCAGGGACTATTATTTCAGAAATTCCGGCTATCACAAGACCTTTGAGCTGTGGCCGGGCGTCGAGGCGGGGGCGCAAAAGAACATTTACCCTTACACCGACAGCGCGGACATCATCTTTAATTCGTCGCTGCTCTACGAGCTGGCGGTCTATAAGATACACATCAGCAAAATTTTCGACGGCGTCACCGCCGCCGACCCGTATTATGCCGAGATTTCGGGGCTGCTTTCACTGGTAGACAGATTTGAGTCCATCGACGCCTCCGCTACGCCGGGGATGTCGCTGGTGCGGGAGTTTGTCGGCGGCAGCACGCTGGATATTTAAGACGCAGGGAATGATGACGCATGAAGCATACGGCAAACATCCTGTCCGCCGCAAGGATAGCGCTTTCGGCTGCGCTGCTGTTTTTGGGCGGACATACGGTATGGTTTGTCGCCGTGTATGCCGCTTGCGGCGCAAGCGACGTGCTTGACGGCTATATCGCACGCAAAACCCGCACCGAAAGCGTATTCGGCGCAAGACTGGATTCCGCCGCCGATGCGGTGATGTATGGGGTGATCGTCGTCTTTATGTTCACCCATGCCACTGAAACGGTCATGCGCCTTTTACCGCTTGTGGCTGCCGTGGCGGCTGTCCGTGCGGTGAATATCCTCTATGCCAAATACAAATACCGCACCTTTGCGTCGCTCCACACCTGGGGCAACAAGCTCACCGGCTTTTGTGTGTTTTTGACGCCCGTGATTTTTGTGCTGACCCGCCGCGCGGACGTTATTGCGTATGTCTGTGTGTTGTCCGTCCTTGCCGCTTTGGAGGAGTGCGCCGTTCATCTGACTTCCGACCGGTTGGCGCTTGACCGCAAGAGCATTTTTGTTTCGTCCGAAAACGCCAAAATATGCTAAGACGGTTGAAGTTTCTTCGGAATTATAGTATAATGCTCATATCAAATGAAAATGAAAGGTCATCAAGCCATGAATTTGTCTGTTTCGCTGTGCAAAGCGCTGAATAAGGCGGCGCCGCTGCCCGTTCATCCGTTCAATTTAAGAAACGACGGGGTCAAGACCTATGCCCGATGGCAGTTTGAAAAGGGCATCGAAACCATCAGGTTCTATCTCGAAAGGGTAACGGCCGATGAGATGTTTCGGGGCAAGACGGTGCTGGACATCGGCTGCGGCGCGGGCGGAAAGACGGTCTATTACGCTTCGCTGGGGGCGGACAGGATCGTCGGGCTTGAAATTTTAGAGAAGTATCAAGCCGAGGCGGAGGCGTTTGCCGCCGAAACAGGCTTTGGCGACAGGTTTGCTTTTGTCTGTGAGGACGCAGCGCACATGAATTTTGCGGATGATTCCTTTGACACGATCATTATGAACGACGCCATGGAGCATGTGGACGAGCCGGACAGGGTGTTGGCGGAGTGTTACCGGGTGCTCAGACCCGGCGGCAGGCTGTATGTCAATTTTCCGCCTTATCATCATCCTTTCGGCGCCCACCTCAGTGACGCCGTTGGCATCCCGTGGGTGCACTGCTTTTTCAGTGAAAAGACGCTGATTCGGGTTTACAAAGATTTGGTTAGTCCGCTGCCCGACGGACAGCAGCGCATAGACTTTCGCATCGCAAAGCGCCCTGATAATACGGAATATTTTTCATACATCAACAAGATGACCATATCGCGGTTTAACAAAATCCTCAAAGACAGCCCGTTTAAGGTGCATTATTACGCCGAGCATCCGCTGAGGGCAGCCCTTGCGCCGCTGGCGAAGCTGCCGCTGATCAAGGAGTTTGCCGTCAAGATGGTCGTGGGCATACTGGAAAAATAGCGCCGGCGGCGCCAAGACCTTTGAAAGGAACCGTTCTTTATATGAATGTTCATGGAGCCAAGCACAAATTCAACAGCATCGACGCCGCATTTCTTGCGGCGATCGCCGTAGCGGCCGCCGTATTGATCGCCGGCTTTGCCGGCAGGAACAATACGGGGGGCGGGACGTCCGACATATTCTACTACACCATCGAGGTCAAGAATATTCGGGAAACCGCCGCAGCGGGATTGGAAAAAAGCGTCGGCTTGCCGTTCGAGCTGTATGACAAGGTAACAAGCGACATGGGCGAGCTGGTCGACATCCGGACCACGCCGGCGGCAAGGGCCTTTGAACAGCCGGATGGCGGGGTGGTGATGTCCGGCGTGCCCGAACGGCTGGACGCGGCGCTGACCTTTAAGGTGGCGGGCAGGGTGGACGAAAACGGCTACTACACCAGGGACGGCAAGGAAATCGGCGCCGGCACGGTGTATAATGTCAAGAGCAAATGGGCGGCGGTCGTCGGGATGGCGACAAGCGTGTGGCAGTAGCGTCTGTACATAAAGAAGACCCCATCGGCGGGGGTTTTAGACCCTCCGCTGATGGTTGGTCGCACTTATCAGGCGACCTGACCACGCTTGCATCCCGCCGCCTATGGGAGGCGGGGCATTGCGTGGTGGGAGCGTGATAAACGTATTTTTCGGGAAAGTTCTTGCAACGGCGGAAATTATATGATATAATGAGCGTAGCGAATTTCACCATATCCTTCCTTGCGCCGAAGGCGGATACGATTAAAGGATATGGTATAATATCCGCAAGCGGATATTATACGCTCCGCGCGGAATTTATCGCCCGTGCGAAATTTTCGGCAGAGCCGAAACGCACGTGGGCAATTATACCATAAATTCTTCGAATTTTATGGTATAATAAGCAAACAACAGGGGAGCCGGTGTGCCGGCTGAGAGTAAGTCGTGAGGCTTAGACCCGTATAACCTGATTTGGGTAATGCCAACGTAGGGAACATAGCCTTCTGAATTTCAGTGAGATATGCCTGCTTGGCGTATCTCACTTATTTTTGCGCTCCGGCGAAGTGAATTCGCCTGCGCTCGCCGCACATTACTTTTTTATTGGGAGGTTTTATGTATGAATGAAAACAAGCTGTCGTTGTTTGGGGCGTCCATGCTGTGGTTTGGTGCGGCGGTGTCTATTGCGGAAATCTTTACGGGGGCAGGATTGGCGCCGTTGGGATGGCGCAAGGGAATTGCCGCCATTCTGATCGGACATTTTATCGGCTGCGTGCTGTTCTACTTTGTCGGTCTGATCGGCGCAAGGAGCAATACGGGCGCCATGGAGAGCGTCGGCATCGCCTTCGGGCGGTACGGCTCAGTATTCTTTTCGGTGCTCAACGTCTTGCAGCTCGTGGGCTGGACTGCTGTGATGATTATTATGGGCGCAGGTGCGATGGGACAAATCGTCGGCTCATCACAGACCTGGATATGGAGCCTGCTTATCGGCGCGCTGGTCGTCATCTGGGTGGCGGCGGGGCTTAAAAACGTCAGCAAGCTCAATGTGGTCGCCGTAGGCGCATTGCTTGTCCTCAGCATTGTGTTGGCGTTCGTGGTGTTCAGGGGCGGCGCGCCCGCCGTATCGGGTGAAACGATGAGCTTTGCGCTGGCATTGGAGCTGTCGATCGCCATGCCGATTTCATGGCTGCCGCTGGTTTCGGATTACATCAAAAACGTCAAAAAACCCTTTAAGTTCAATCTCGTCAGCACCGTCAGCTATTTTGCCGGCAGCTCGCTGATGTACATCATCGGACTGGGCGCTGCACTCTTTTCGGGGACGTCGGACGTCGCGCAAATTTTGGTGTCGGCAGGACTGGGCGTTGCCGCTATGCTGATCGTCGTGCTGTCAACGGTGACCACCACCTTTTTGGACGTCTATTCGGCGGGTGAGAGCTTTGTGAACATATTCAAAAGGTTCCGCACCAATACGATGGGCGCAGTGGTCTGCGTCATCGGTACGCTGATAGCGGTGTTTGTGCCGATTACGCAGTATGAAAATTTCCTGCTGCTCATCGGCTCGGTGTTCGTGCCGATGGCGTCGATCATGGTCGCCGACTATTTCATCAACAAGCATACCGGACTTCAAGGGTCGCTGAATGTGACCAACGCCGTGCTGTGGGCGGTCGGCTTTGCGGTATACCGGATATTTCTGTATATCGACCCTGTGTTCGGCAGCACGATTCCCGCAGTGGTCATCACCATGCTGTTATCCGTCATCACCAATATATTGAAAAGAAAGGTTGATAACCATGCTTAATACGATCCTCTCAAATGTCCATGCAAAAACCCCGTTGGTACATGCCATTACCAACTATGTCACGGTCAACGACTGCGCCAATATCGTACTGGCGTGCGGGGGCTCGCCCATTATGGCGGACGATATCGGCGAGGCAGCCGATATTACATCTATCTGCGCGTCGCTGGTCATCAATATCGGCACGCTGAATGAGCGCACCGTCAAATCCATGGTGGCGGCGGGCAAGCGGGCGAACGACCTAGGTCACCCCGTCGTCTTAGACCCCGTGGGCGCGGGCGCCTCGGCACTGCGTAACGAAACGGCGCTGATGCTGTTGAGGGAGGTCAGATTTGCTGTCATTCGGGGCAATATTTCGGAAATCAAGTTTTTGGCGCTGGGCGGCGGGAGTACGCAGGGAGTCGACGCCTCGGAGGCGGACAAAATTACTTCCGATAACCTCGCGGGCGTCATCAGCCTTGCCAAGGCGTTTGCCAAAAGCACGGGTGCGGTGATTGCCGTCACGGGCGCAACCGACATCGTGGCAGATGCAAGCAAAGCGTATATCATTAAAAACGGACACCCCATGATGGGGCGTGTCACGGGCACGGGCTGTATGCTGACCGCCGTCATCGGCGCCTATGCCGGCGCAAACCCCGGCAGCGTTTTGGACGCGGCGGCTGCGGCGGTGTGCGCCATGGGGCTGTGCGGTGAGCTTGCCTACCAAAGGGCCAGTGAGTTGGGCGCGGGCACCGGCACCTACCGCACGCTGCTCATCGACTTTTTCAGCAGGCTGGACGCCGATACCTTGAAAGCGGGTGCGAAAATTGAAAGCGACTAAGGACAATATGCTGCTCTACATCGTGACTGACCGCACATGGCTGGGGGGAAACCGCTTGGAGGCGCTGGTCGAGCAAAGCGTCAGGGCGGGGGCGACGTTTGTCCAGCTCAGGGAAAAGGATTTGGATTTTGACGCTTTTGTCGCCGAGGCAAAGAAGATCAAGGCGGTGACCGACCGCTGCCATGTCCCGTTTGTCATCAACGACAGCGTCGAGGTGGCGCTTGCGGCGGACGCAGATGGCGTGCACGTCGGTCAGAGCGATATGAACGCAAGAGACGTGCGTGCGCTGATCGGCAGGGATAAGATCCTTGGCGTATCGGCGCAGACGGTGGCGCAGGCGGTGCTTGCGGAGCAGAACGGAGCGGACTACATCGGGGTGGGCGCGATGTTTTCGACGGCGACCAAAACCGACGCCGAAGTGGTGACCTTTGACACATTAAAGGAAATCTGTTATGCTGTATCCATACCCGTCGTCGCCATCGGCGGCATCGGCGAGGGCAATATCGCGCGGCTAAAAGGCAGCGGCATCGACGGCGTTGCGGTGGTTTCGGCGGTATTCGCCGCACCCGACATTGCAAAGGCGACAAAAAATTTATTAATATCGGCAAAGGAACTGGTGACCTATCAAAGCGCCTTCGGCGCTTTGGGCGCGCAGCCGAAAGCCTTTGCCAAGGAATCAATTCATTCTTTTCATAGGATGGAGAATTCAAAAATTCCCCATCCTATGAAAAAAGCATTTATCTTCGACCTCGACGGCACGCTGATCGATTCGATGGGCGCGTGGGATACTGTCGGGCACGAGTATTTGGCGTCAAAGTGCATCACGGACGTTCCGGACAACCTGCGGGAAATATTGACGCCCATCAGCATCACGGAGTCGGCGGAGTATTTTATCAACACCTTCGGCATCAGCGGGAGCGTCGGGCAGGTCTGCGACGAAATCAACGAGGTGATCGCGCAAAAATACAGGCACACGTTTGCGCTCAAAGAGGGCGCAGCGGAGTTTTTGGAGCGGCACAGGGACAAAAAATGCTGCGTTGCCACGGCGACCGACAGGCATTTGGTGGAGCTTGTGTTGGAGCGTCTCGGCATCGCGCGGTATTTTGACTTCATCATCACCTCCACCGAGGTCGGCAGCAGCAAGCAGCAGCCCGATATCTTCCTGCAAGCCGCGGAGCGGCTGGGTGCGCAGGTGGACGAATGTGTGGTTTTTGAGGATGCGCTCCATGCCGTCAAAACCGCAAAGGCGGCGGGCTTTTACACCGTCGGCGTCTATGATCGGTGCTTTGAGGACAGTGCGGAGGAAATCAGGCAATATGCGGATCAGTATGTTACGGATTTAAGGACGGTAGAGATATGAAAAAAGTTTTAACCATAGCGGGATCGGATTGCAGCGGCGGCGCAGGTATTCAGGCGGATTTAAAAACCATGACCGCCCACAGGGTGTACGGCATGAGCGTGATCACGGCGCTCACCGCTCAAAACACCACCGGCGTTTTCGGTGTGACCGAGTCAAGTCCGGAGTTTGTGGCGATCCAGCTTGACGCGGTCTTTGACGATATCTTCCCCGATGCGGTCAAAATCGGCATGGTATCGGGCAGCCGCATCATTGAAGTCATCGTTGAAAAGCTGAAACACTACGGCGCAAAGCGCATCGTGGTCGACCCTGTGATGGTGTCGACCAGCGGCGGCAAGCTTTTGTCGGACGAAGCCATGGACGCCGTGGTGACAAAGCTGATCCCCGCGGCGGACGTCATCACCCCCAACCTCCACGAGGCGCAGGCGCTGACAGGCATGACCATCCGGAGCCGCGCCGATATGCGCGTCGCCGCCGAAAAAATTTCGGGGTTTGCTTCGGGTGCGGTTCTGTTAAAGGGCGGGCATTTAGAGGACTCGGCGGACGACCTGCTGCGCTGCGGCGGCAAGGAAATATGGCTGCAGGGCGCCCGCATAGACAACCCCAACACCCATGGCACGGGCTGTACGCTCTCGTCGGCGATCGCCTGCAACCTCGCGCTGGGTTTCGGCATGGAGGAGAGCGCCGCAAACGCCAAGGCGTATGTGACGGGCGCGTTGAAAGCGGGGCTGGATTTAGGAAGGGGCAGCGGTCCGCTCGACCACTGCTGGAATATATCATACTAATCTTTGATGAAAATGATGCGAGTTTTCCGGTCTTTTTTACGTCCTGCGGCGTTGTTATCCTTGACAGGCGTCAGCCTGTCTGTATCCTCCGCCTTGCGGGACGAAAAAAATCCACGGAAATCTTATCGCTATTTTCATCAAAGATTAGTATAACAAAAAAACTGTTGCAAAATCTGTTTTGTTATGATAAAATACCTCTAACGGAAGCACAGACAAACAAAAAAAGGCGGCAGGACAATGTGCTCGAACACATTGCCCCTGCAATATGGGTGACCACACACCTATACGCAACCGGATTACCGGCACCGTGTTTATTATAACATATTCCTCTTGTATTTTCAAGGGGGGTAGGGTGCACGGACGTCGGCATTCAGATAAACGCAAAGCGTGTAGGGAAATTGCCATGGGGCAACGTCCTGCACGCTTTTTTATGTTCGGCGTGAGGTATCCGAACCCGCATAGGTTTTGGGAGGCGGGCTATGTGTGTTCGGATACCTTACGCTTTGGATGTGTTTTCGATAACTGGGGCATGGCGTCCGATGCTAAACGGGCGCCTGTTCTCGGGAGGACTTCTTGCGGGAAGTTTATTATTGAAAGCATGAGGTGAAGCATATGAAAGAATTTCCGGGTGGGTTCCCGAAAGCGATCATTATGGCTGACCGGGAGGAATGTTTGTGCGCCCATTGCAAGAGTGTGATCGGTGCGGACTACAACTATTTGCTCTTTACGGGCGAAAGCCTGCATTCCGGTTGCCTGACGGACTATCTGCAAAAACTGGATCTCTTGAAGATCGTCGTGCGATGGGGCAAATGCTCGTCCTGACCGCCCCTTACGGACTCAGCCTGTTGGTCACAGTCACTGCCTTTGCAATGTATTTAACGGCGTTGATGTTGGTGTTGTAAATACTTTGCTTGATACCAGGCATCCCGATCAGGCTCACCAGCTTGTCAAGACCGTTGTTGTCCAGCTTGTCAAACGCCTTGCGCAGCTCGTAATAGTCCTTTTCTTTCTGTACAATGCCTTGCAGCATCGCTTCATAGTCCTTGCCCTCGGCGATCGACTGTGCGGCAAAGACGCCCATGCTGATGCTGTTGATTTGTCCGAATCCCAAAAACGGGCTGAGCGCCCCGCCGCAGCCGCCTGCTAAGTAGATGTTGCCGAGCTTGTGCGACAAGGCGCAGCCGCTGAAATGCTCGATGGCAAACTCCTCGACGATTTTAAATTTTAAACCCTCCATATGCCAGAATTTTTTCCAGTGTTTTTCTATCTCATCCAAATTCACATAGGGTACGAACAGCAGCACCGATGCCCGCTTGCTGTCACAGGGCGTCAGATAGGCGTAGCCATTTTTGCAATAGTCTGTGTTTATCCACATAATCAGCTCGGAGGGGTCGAACTTACCCTCGACCACCGCCCCCTTGATCCAGCCGCTGATCAGCCCCTTCCAGCAGCCCAGCACCTTGGTGATGTGCGGGTCACCGGTCGCCACCACCACATAGTCGTATTCCTTTGCGAGCGCAAAGCAGTCGGGCATCTCGCCGAACCGGACGGTGCTGTTTTTGAGCTTTTCAAAGAGCTGGCATTTGACCGAATCGAAATGCTTGCCCCTTTTAAAGAAATAGCCGAAGTTCCCGCCCTTGATGACCGTTTTTTTGGTCGGCGAATAGTGTGTCAGCCTCTTGACAAAGCCTTGCGGCTGCATATCCAAATGGCACACCGTATGCAGATAGTCGAGCGCGTCGGAAATCGGGCGCTCCAAAACGCCCAGTATTGCCGAGATATGCGCTTCTTTGTCCCCGATGAAGTCACGCAGCTCATAGATCACGGGCGAGATATTGTGACGCTCCAGCTCGTGAGCGCACGAAAGCCCCGCCACGCCTGCGCCGATGATTGCAACCCTCATATTTTATCATTCACCTCAATGCCTGTTGAAATACCGTGCGACCGGAAATGCGGAGGACAGCTTCATCAGCGGATTGCGGTAGATCAATTGCTTGATGCCCGGGACGGTGACGGCCGACAGCAGCCTGTCGTAGTCGTCATCGCCGAATTTATTCAGCAATTTTTTGATCTCGTGCAGCTTTGCAATGTCCTTTGCAAGCGGGCGCACCATGCGGTCATAGTTCTTACTGTGCGCAATGGCGTCTGCGGCAAAGGCGCCGCTCTCGACGGCGTTGAAGCATCCGACCCCCAATACGTCGTCGAGCAGTCCTGCCGAGTCGCCGGTCAGATAGACGTTGCCCTTTTGAAAGGCGCTGACAAGACCGCAGCAGCCGTCAATATCTGTCTGGCGGACGACGGGGTGCTTGATTTTTTCCGCTTCGATGAACCTTTGCCAGCTCCGGTCAAGCGGCTCCGGCGCCAGCCCGTCGGTGATCAGCGCAAGCGTCGCCTCGGTCGTGCTGATGGGAATTAAAAAGGCAAAGCCGTTTTTGCAGCAGTCGTTGTTGAACCAAATCGTCGCCGAATACGGGTCGAAGCGACCCGAAACGACGCTCACCCGTGTCTTGCTCACAAAGGTGTCCGTCCAGACGCCGAGCTTTTTTGCCTCATAGGCGTTGCCGCAGGCGACTACGACGTGGTCGAAGTCGTCCTTTATGCTGTCCGCCGTGACGCCGGTGTTGAAGATCACCGGCGATTTCAGCCTTGCGGCGATCTGGTTTTCGATGGAGAAATTTTCACGCCCCCGCTTGAAAGCATAGCCGAGGCTGCCCCGAACGTCCGCCCGGTTGTTCTTTGAGTGCATCACGATGTGCCCGACATGCGACAGCGGCATGAGCCGCAAGCCGTATTTTTTCTGAATATATTTCAGCGGGTCACCCTTGCTGCGCACCGTCACCCGTGCCATCAGCGCCGCAAACGCAGGCTGCTGACCGATGGCGTCCCGCCGTTCAAATATCACGGGGGAAATCCCATTTTTTTCAAGCGTATAGGCGCATGCAAGCCCTGAAAGCCCTGCGCCGATGATAGCGACCTTCAATAAAAATCACCCTAAGCATATATGATGTTTGGGTATTAGTTTGTGCAAACGCCGCATATCTATGCACGGTGTAAAAACAGCGGTCTTTGTCAATACTATACAAAGAATACTTTGGAAAGCGGTTTGTTTGTTATGAGGAGCATTCGTCAAAAAGGTAAAGGCATGATAAGGCTTGCAAGGGCGGGACAGCGTTTTGTGTCGCCGCTTGTGCTTGCCGCCTCGCATATGCGTAAAGCATCGGGCGGCATCCTGCGGTTTTACATCGACCGGAATAACCGTATGGTTGCCGCAGAAGCGAAGCGGTATCCGCCGAAAGACATCCTGATACTCCTGCCGCACTGCCTGCAATATTCAGAATGCGGCATAAGAGTCACGGGCGCCGCCGCTAATTGCCGGCGGTGTATGCGGTGCAAGATCGGCGGCGTGCTTGCGCTTGCCGACAAACACGATGTAGGCGGCGTCAGGGTCGTGTCGGGCGGCACCTCCGCCAGGCAGGCGGCGGCTGACGCAAATCCTGCTCTGATCATTGCCGTCGCCTGCGAGCGGGATTTGTCGTCGGGCATTGCGGACACCAGGGGCACGCCGGTCGTCGGAATCGTCAATGTATGTCCGAACGGTCCGTGCCGCAACACAGATGTGGATTTGGCCGCTGTTGAAGCGGCGCTGGAAACGCATATTTTGAACGGGGGGTTTTTGTGTGAACCGGACGCCGGTCAGCAGTAACAATCTCAGAATCTCGGCAAGGCAGGCGATGCTGCTGCTGATTACCTATGTGCTGTCGACCGCCGATGTGCTTTTGCCTGCCTTTGTCGCACAGGAGGCAAGGGAGGACTCGTGGATCGCAGTTATTGCCGGCACCGCCGGCGCGCTGGTCATCGTCAACGTTTTCGTCACACTCGGACTGCGGTATCCGACAAAAACACTGACGCAATATGCGGGGGATATTGTCGGAAAACCCTTAGGCAAAGCCGTCGGACTTTTATATGCCTATATGTTTCTCTTTATCGCATGGTCCGTCACCAGGGAGCTCGAAGAAATCTTTGTCGTATCCTTTAACCCGGAAGCGCCGATTTTTCTGTTCGGCATCATGACGGTTGCAGTCGCTTATTTTGCCGTCATCAAGGGCATCGAGGTCATCGCAAGGATCAACGAGATTTTGCTGCCGGTCGGTATCGTGATACTGCTTGCCATAGCGCTTTTAAATGCCCCCAAGATGAATTTTTCGTATTTTCTGCCCATTTTTTATGACGGCGTCGTTCCGTCCTTAAAGGGCGGGATAATGGTCCAGACGTGGCTGATCGAAACTGTTGTGCTGCTTTTTCTGATGCCGTATATTGAGCAAAAGGAGCAGATCCGCAAAATCGCCAACATTGCCGTCGTGGCGCTCGGCGCAAGCCTGATGGTCGGGGTGATGATCATCGCGGTGTTCGGCGTTGCGCTGACGTCGAAGTTGCTGTTTCCCGCACTGGAATTTGTCCGCTATGCCGAAATCGGCAACTATATTCAAAATTTGGACATCCTTATTATGGTGGTGTGGATATCCGGGATTTTCGTCAAGATCGCACTGTCGTACTATGTAGGGACGCTTGCGCTAGCGCAGGTCGTCGGCGCGCGCTGCTACAAAACGCTGGCGCTGCCCATAGGTACGGTCATTGTGGTGATGTCGTCCGCTGCGGCCAGGGTGATGCCGGAGATAATCTTTACGTTAAAGTATATCCTGCCGTTTTATTTTATCGTGATGTGTTTGATCGTGCCGGCGCTTTTGCTGACCGTTTCACTCATCAGAAAACAAAAAACCTAAGGAGGACTTGCATGCCATATCTGTTTTTTTGGTCGTCGGCAGCGGTTATTTGGGCGGTAACGCTTTTTTTGCACGCATACAAAAAGCCGCTTTTGCCCAAGGTCGTCATCGGCATCGCAACGGTCGGCTATTCCATGATAAATGATGCGGTGCTGGGCGAAATATTCGGACTGTTTTGCTATATCGATTCGTCCGTTTCGGTTGTCTATATGCTGCTTGGAGCGCTGTTGATCTATCCGCCGCTCAACATTTTATACGTCTCTTTTTTGCCGGGCAGCGCAAAAAAGGATGCGTTGTACACCATCCTTTGGTCGGCTGCACTTTTACTGTTTGAGGTCTTTTCCGTTTGGGCGGGGACGATTGTGTTTACCGGCTGGCGGATGTTCCCGTGGTCGGTGGCGCTGTACGCCGTGTCCTACCTGTGGATCTATTTCTTTTACCGGCATCTTGTGAAAAGCTTAAAGTAAACAAAGAACACTATACCCATCAGGACAGTGAGCAGTGTGAATACCGTAAGGCTCATTGGTTTTTCTCTCCTTTGCTCTGTAAAAATTCCAGCTTAAACCATGTCAGCCCTGTCAGGGCAAGAAGGTTGATAAACAGACTTGCCAGCGAATGCCAGTGCAGGTATTCGGCAACACCGATGCCTATGATCAGCCGCTCCACGGCAAGAAATATGACCGAAAACGCCAGTACATGAATGATTTGCAGCCATTTGCTTTTTGGAACAGCCTGACAAAACAGGATGCCCATCGTAAATACGGGTCCTAATTTGTAGAATGCCGAGCAGCCGAACCATGGGATGATCAGGCTGTTAAAGGTGTAAAGCTCCAGCTTTTGTCCGCCCCAATCCACCAGCGTCGCCAGCATCAGGGCGAGCACCCCGCCCCAGACGTTTGTCTTTAATTCACGCCAATCGACCAGTATCAGAAACAATATCCACGAAGCGATGAAAGTGATGACCCATGGCATAGATTTAACCCTCCGATTTTAGGCATAGGGGAGTCGAACACACACAGCCCCTGCCGTGTAATTTTTGCATATTTTATCGTTGTCGTCCTTGCCTTGCCTAAGGCATATGCCTAGCTATAATGATGCGCCGAATATCAGCTTTGCCAGCGGCGAAAAGGCGGCGGCTATAAGCCCGCCGGGCTTTGGGGGATCCCAATAAAACAGCTCGGCATAGGCGTAAAACAGTGCAATCGCCAGCAACGCAGTGCTCATCGCCGCCTCGCCGTAAAACCTTCTTTTCAGCAAAAGATATAAATGCACGCCGCCGAGGACAATAAACAGCAGGGTGACCGGTATAAACAGTGGCATAGCGGTTATCCTTTCTATCGGTGCTTAGTATGGGCTCAACGCTAAGAATCGTTCTTGATGATCGATTCGGTCGTTGTCCCGAACCTGCGCAGCAGCACATTCACGTCATAACGTACCTCGATGTTCGGGAAGATGTCTTCCCAGTCCGCCTTAATGGTTTTCCACAGCTTCGGATGCTTTTCCTTGATCACACAGCCGAAGCCCAACGCATCTGCGGCATAGTCCTTTTGCAGCTTTTCGACAGCCTGTGCCAGTTCATGCCTGACGGCGTCCTCAAAGGCGGCTTCCATATCCTTTGTATCCGCAAGCGACAGCGGACTCTTGTCGTCGGATGAGCTTGACAGGCTGCCCTTTATTCTGAGCTTGATGTTCATTGTGATTTTGCCGTCACCGGACACCTCGGGCTTCATTTCAGCCTTGGCGACACGGTATTCCAGTGAGACCATCTCCTCGTCGATCTGTGCTGAAATAATTCCCTTTTTGACCTTGTTTATGATCCATAGGCATCCTCTTGTCTGGTCTGCATCCAAAAAGCCGACGAAACGACCGTTTTTGATGACCGAGCTGCCTTCGGTGTATACCAAACCATATTCCCTGTCCTGCCAATATGCGCTTTGCATACTTTGCCTGTTGACGGAGGAGGTGTTGCTTGCGGTCATCACACGGCTGATTCTGCCCGCCAGCGCGTCTGCGTTTTCGTTGGATACGGCGGACAAAAAGTCGCTGACCGTAGACGCATACGCTTTGGACCATTCCCGGGTATTACGCATCATCCCCTCGATTTCCTGCGACAGGCTGTCCAGGACATTGGCAGGGGAGTCCAAAAGCTCCGACGCCTTGCCCTCGGTGATCAGAACACTTTGTGAGAAGCGCATTTCCCTGTTTCGGGCGTTCAGGTCCGAAAACTCCTTGATCAGGGTCTTTGCGGCTTCGGCGCCAAGGATGATGACCTGCGTGTGATACCAAATCAACGCTTTGCTTGACGTGGCGTTGAGATGGTTCAGCGCCTGTTCAAGGCTGTTTCCTTTTGCCCTGCCGATCCATACGCTGGATTTGGTTTGCTGTGACATGGCGTTTCCTACCGGCACGCTGACCAGGACGGTGACCTCCACCTCGCCGTCCGGGGCAGAATCAATGCCCAAAACGGTCACAAGATTCACTTCCCGAAGCTCCATGCTTCCCCAGCAGCCGGTCAACAATAGCATATGGCAGATTAATACAACCTTGGCAATCGCTTTAATTGATTTCATAGACATTCATTCCTCGGTAACGGTTTGGCGGTCTGTATGGGTGCATTTGGGCAAGCGCTACGCACCCGAACGGTTTTTTACCCGTGTCACGTTGTTTTTTTGAATGGCGGTCGGTCTTTGCGGCGCAAAACGCAAAGGCAGCCTAAGCAGCATCGCCTGCCAGTCGCCCTTGCCGGACGGTGAAAACGGCGACATATACGGCACGCCGAACGACCTGATCGACACCATATAAATCAGCAGCGTCAGCCCGCCCATTACGATGCCGAAAAGACCCATGCTTGCCCCCAGTATCATAAACGGAAAGCGCAGTATCCTTGACGCACGGGACATATTGAGCTTGGGGTTGACGAATGATGCGGTTGCGGTCGCGGCGACCACGACGACCGTTGAGGGTGAAACCAGACCCGACTGTATCGCCGCCTGACCCAAAACGATTGCGCCGACAATGCTCAGAGACGAGCCGATCGCCCTCGGCAGACGCTCCCCCGCCTCGCTGATGAGGTCAAAGGCAAGCTCCATCAGCAGCACCTCGAAAAAAATAGGAAACGGAAGGTCCGAGCGTGAGGCGACTAGTGTTTCGAGCAGCTGGTAGGGGATCATCTCCTGATGAAACAGCGTGATCGCAATGAATATCGACGGCGCAAGCAACGAAATAAAAAACGCGAGACCGCGGACTATCGTAATGAATACGGTAAAATACGGCGATACGAACGCATCCTCCGCCGCCATGAAAAAGTGTGAAAAGACAGCCGGAGCAATTAGCACAAACGGCGCATTGTCCGTCAGTACCACCACCCTGCCTTCGGATAGGGCAAGCGCACTCAAATCGGGGCGTTCGGTAAATTCTATCGTCGGGAAGGGGCAGTAGGGGTTGTCCCTGATGAAGTTTTCAATGGTGCCGCTTTCTAAGACCATATCGGCATCAATGCTTTTCAGGCGGCTTCGTATTTTGTCCACCACAATGTCGTCGGCAATGCCCTCGATATAGGCGATCATGACGGCGGTCTTGCTGATCGTTCCGATACCCATGCGCTCGACTTTAAGCTTTGGCGTTTTTATCCGCCGCCGAATCAGTGAGGTGTTGATGGTGATGTCTTCAACAAAGCTCTCCACAGAACCTCTGAGGGTCGGCTCGACGTTTGCTTCGCCGGTTTGTCGCATCGCCCATCCCTCGACGTCCAGCGCAAGGCACGTCGGGCAGCCGTCGGCAAACAGCAGGCAATAGCCGCCCAGCAGCCTGTCCGTGACATCGCCCGCCGTCTTGATCTCCTCTGCGGCGCATACTGTCGAAACCGTCAGCTTGATGTGCTTGGCAAGCCAAGAGGCGTCCGATTTAACCATGTGTGTTGACATCAGCGGCTTTAAAATACTTTCGCTGATGTTTTCGATGCGGACTGCGCCATTGATGTATGCGATAAAACAGCTGGTTTTCCCTCCGTCGATTTCAAAGTTGCGAAAGACGAGGTCACAGCAGTTGCTGAAAATATGCCTGAGAAGCTGTTTGTTTTCTTCCGTGCTGCAAGGCAGCAAGCCTTCGTTATTCTGCATAGTGCGGCTCTCCGATTTTTAAAAATATACAGACATATTGTTTGCAGATGTGCAAATATTATCCGTTATGAGCGGCACTTTTTAACACCCTTGACGTTTGACATAAAAGCGGTGTAAAATAATTGGGCAGGGAGTGATTTTATTGTATATGGCAAAAAGACTGACAGCGGATTTTTATCAAAAACATGCGACCGAGCTTGCGCCGATGCTGCTCGGCAAGCTGCTTTGCCGGGCGGCGGCGGACGGCGTGAAACGGCATCGGATCACCGAAACAGAATGTTACTTCGGCGAGTCGGACACGGCGTGCCACGCCCACAAGGGCAGGACGGAGCGGACGAAAATCCTGTATGAGACGGGCGGCAGGGCGTATGTCTACCTTTGCTATGGCATACACAATTTGCTCAATGTTGTGACGGGCGGGAAGGATTTCCCCGAGGCGGTGCTGATCAGGGGCATAGCAGGGGCGCCGGGACCCGGCAGACTGACAAAGCTCTTGCAGATCGACAGGAGCCTGAACGGTGAGGATCTGATGACCTCCGACAGGCTTTGGTTGGAGGACGACGGTTTTGCGGCGGCATTTAGCGCGACAAAGCGGGTGGGCATCGACTATGCGACGGAGGAATACAGAAACAAGCTGTGGCGGTACATCATGAAGGAGGAAGTGTGATGGATTTTAAGCATACGGGAGTCGAACACACACAGCCCCTACGCTTTAAGGATAAGGTGGCGGTCATCACGGGCGGCGCTCGGGGGATCGGCAAAGCCGTCTGCGAGGCGTTTGAACGGGCGGGCGCCAAGGTGTGTGTCATTGACAAGGACGAAAACGGCTATTTTGTCGGCGACATAGCGGAGGAAGCGGCGCTTGCCGCCTTTGCCGCCAAGGTGAAAGCGGAACACGGCAGGATCGATTACCTGATCAACAACGCCTGTTTGTCAAAAGGCGGGATCGAAACCTGTTCCTATGACGACTTTAACTATGTGCTGCGTATTGGCGTGACTGCGCCGTTTATGCTGGCAAAGCTCTTTGCCGACAGCTTTAACGCTGGCGGCTGCATTGTGAATATCTCCTCGACAAGGCAGTTTATGAGCCAGCCGAATACCGAAAGCTACTCCGCCGCAAAGGGCGGCATTGCGGCGCTGACCCATGCGCTGGCGGTCAGCCTTGCGGGCAGGGTTCGTGTCAACGCTGTATCGCCCGGTTGGATCGACACCGCAAACAGCATATTCGGTGACGCCGACCACCGCCAGCACCCGTCGGGCAGGATCGGCAGGACGGAGGATATCGCAAGGACGGTGCTGTTTTTGTGCAGCGATGACAGCGGCTTTATCACGGGCGAGAACATCACAGTGGACGGCGGCATGACCAAACAGATGATTTACCACGGTGACTTTGGCTGGACTTTTGGCAACGATTGAATATTTACTGTCGTTTTTGAAAAACTAAACCCTATAAAAATGACGGGAGCGACAGATATGAGTAAAAACGGAAAGCAAAGCAACAACAGCAAAAAGCAGGACGGCACATTTCACTCAAAGCACATCAAGCACGACCCAAACGCCGAGAGCGCCCGCGCCGTGTTTGGCAAGGACAAGCCCGGACCGGACGGCAGGCGATGACCGCACAGGCGCTGTTCGGCGAGCTTGACCGCCGGTTGCAGGCGGACGAAAAGCCGTCGGAATATTTAAATGACGTCTTTTGCCAAGCGGTATTCGATGAAGTGCCCTTTAACCGGCTGAAAAGACTGGCACAGACCGAGCAGTCGCCCGTCCACCATCCCGAGGGGAATGTGTGGAACCACACTATGCTGGTCGTCGACGAGGCGGCGGCGGCGCGGACAAGGAGCAAGCACCCCCGTGCGCTGATGTGGGCGGCGCTCTTGCACGACATCGGTAAGCCCGATACAACACGGGTCAAAAACGGCAAAATTACCGCCTATGACCACGACAGACTGGGGGCGGAGCAGGCATATGTCTTTTTGCGGCATTTTACCGGCGATCTGGTGTTTGTCAATGCTGTTGCCGATCTAGTAAGGTACCATATGCAAATCCTGTATGTGGTGCGGGGGCTGCCGTTTGCTGATATGGCAAGGATGCTGAGGAGCGTCGATGTTCACGAGATCGCCCTGCTTGGGCTGTGCGACAGGCTGGGCAGGGCAAACTGTGACAGGGACAAGGAAAAGTATGAGGTCATGGTGTTTTTAAGAAAATGCAAAGAAAAATAAAAAAGCGCTTGCAGCGCTTTTCAGGTGCGCTGACGTAAGCCTTTGCCAAGGAATCATTCATGTTTTCATTATGATAAGAAATCGAAACTTTCTATCATAATGAAAAAAAGGCTGTCACAAAAGGGTCGATCCCTTCTGTGGCAGCCTTAATTATTTTATAGGTTACGCAAAACCGGCGTAATTTTCGTGCTTCGACGAAGTGAATCCGCCTTTGCTTACACTCGCGCGGCGATTTGTATTATTCTGTGGCTGTAAAGTTGATTTCGGTGGTCATCTGCGTTTCAAGACCCGACGAATATGCACTGACAAAGTAGAGCCCCGTACCGCCGACAGGGAAGATAAATTCAAAATTGCCTTCCGCATCGCAGGTCGTCTGGTTGAGATAGACGATGTCATCGTTTTCGTTCCTCACCAAAAGCGTTGTGTAGGCGCCGTCGATTGTTCTGCCGTATACCTTGACTTTGCCCTCATACGGTACGGCAAAGACGGCGTTCTGCTGCGTATTTTCTACTATTTTCGGCGTCGCCAGCGGCTGCATGGTGACTTTGTCCCACACGAGCAGCTTGACGCGTTCGCCCTCGTAAAATGGCATTTGGATCGTATCCCGTATTGCGGGGTTTCCCGCTTTGACGGTGTATTCTTTGATGCTGACATCCATCAGCTTGTTGCCGCTGTAACGGCCCAAAATGGCGGTGACCGTCTTGTCGTTGCCTTCGGGCAGCGTGTTTTCAATGGTCAGGCGTGCGGTCGCACTGTTCTCGCCAAGCGTCAGGCGCGTGTCGACTGTAAAGTCCTCCGCCTTTTCAACCACATATTCAACGGAGGCGTCAAACCACGCCGTCGCCACTTTTTCATAGCCTGCGCCGTTGGGATGGATGCCGTCCGAGAGGTCGCCGGCAGTAAGCACGCTGTGTATGTCCACAAAGTAGACGTCTTTGCCTTCGCTGACCTTGGCGGCGACCATGGGGGGAATTGCCGCATTAAATGTTGCGATCCTTTCAGTGAGGGACGTAGTGTCCGTCCTTAGCGGGATAGAAGCCACAAAAATTTTGACGCCGGGCTTTGTGTCGGCAATGTTATCAATGAGTCCGCTCAATCTGATGTGTGCGGTTGAGGCATCGGATTGACCCATGTCGTTCGTGCCAATCATCAGCAAAACAATATCGGGCTGCGCCTGCTGCACCCAATTAACGATATTAGCGTCGATCTGATGTATTCGCCAACCGGCATGCCCTTCGTGATCCTGGTCGGTCAGATTACCGCTGCGTGCCGAGCCGACGAAATTGACATTCTTGCCGGCAGCCACATATTTGTTCCAAAGAGAGGGACGGTATCCGCCGCTTGAAGCGCCGGATGTGATGGAGTCACCGACCGGCATGATCTTAATCGCCTTCGGGTCGGGTTTGGGCGTAGGCGGAGGCTCAGGGGTGGGCGTGGGCTCCGGCGGGATGGTGGTCGTCGGCGTTGTATAGACGCCTGTTGCCGGGTTATAGCCTCTTTTTGCAACGACAAACTTGTCGATTTTGTAATAACCTAGTCCTGAAATCACACGCATTTTGTTATAATCGTCGCCGGCTGCCGTGAAATAATATACGGGCGTCCATTGATACTGGCTGACAGTGCTGCCGATCATCACCTTGCCGTATGCGCCGTTATTCCTTTCAAACCAGGCATATTTTGCGGCGGATGTCGGGTTGGCATAGATCCATACGACGTATTCGCCGGCGCTGCCGGTGTTAAAGCTGAATTCAACATCGCCCATTTCGCCGGCTGCCGGCATCGTATCCCACATGCCGATCATGTTGATGGAGGTTGGCGTGCCGTTTACGATGGTCGTGTCCCTGTTGATGGTGACTTCCTCCGCTTCGATTTCCAGGCTGTTGCCGGAAAGCGTGCCAAAGTGCGTGACGCCATCGACGACCGTCACTTCGCTGCTCACGACCAGCCCCACCGAAAGCATGGACAGGATGAGGATGATACAGAGCGCTTTGAAATTTTTCAATTGCATGTATAACGCCTCCAAAAAAATGTGGTCGCCGTGCGGCGGCAAAATATTCAAAATATGATATGTAAAATACACAGCCGTACAATTTAATTATAACGGTACAACGTGTTGCTTGTCAAGAAAAATCTATGTCCTCAAAGCATAGAGATCAGCCCGCTTAAATCCTTGGCAAGGTCTGCCTTTCGCCGTTCATTTTCCAAATAGGCGACCATCGCATTGGTCATGTTGTGGCTGCCAAAAGCAAACACGGCGGACGGCGTGCTTTGCTTAACGATGAGGCCGCCGACCTCCGCTTTGGCGTACAGTGCGGAATCGTCCTGCCGTTCGCCGGTCAGGTAAAGGTGATAATTGGCATAGCGCTTTTGCAGCGCCATCATATTCTAAAACGCATCGCACCCTCTTTAATGTGCAACCCCCAATTCTTTTTGTCAAAAGCCTTGACATTTCATGCGGAACATGATATTATAATTAAGCGCCTTAAAAGCGGCGGCACAATTTCATATCGCGGGGTGGAGCAGTTTGGTAGCTCGTCGGGCTCATAACATTAAGGTTATGGTTCGCAAATACCGAAAAATTAAATATCGCGGAGTGGAGCAGTCCGGTAGCTCGTTGGGCTCATAACCCAAAGGTCGTAGGTTCAAATCCTGCCTCCGCAACCAACAAACCCTTGAAATCACTGGATTTCAGGGGTTTTTACTTTTTCAAAATTTACGACTAAAAATTTATTTAATTGTCGTAAAATCTTAATTTTTGGGCGACAATATTTTTCTGCCGTTTTGTAAAAAAGAGATTTTAATTTTTTTACGACAATTTTTACGACAAATATTTTTGACCTCTATGGTGCAATATGGACCACAATAGACTTATATGGACTATATATATCTGCCAATAGAAAATTATAGATATGAAAAAGGACGACCATTATAGTCGC